>JAXMBU010000025.1:0-92477 GCA_046349735.1 Planctomycetaceae bacterium | reverse complement strand
GTTGCTCGGCTGATCGCGCATCTGGTGTCGCAGGGAGACAGCCCTTGTTGTCCAGAAACCGGAGCCTACTGTCAGGCCAGAAAGCGATTGCCGGAAAAGTTCTTTTCGACTGTCGCCTGTGAGGTTGGACGAAATCTGGACTCGAACATTGATGCCGGTTGGCTGTGGAAAGGTCGTCGCGTCTGCATGTTTGATGGATCGACCGTTTCCATGCCGGACACGCAGGAGAACCAAAGAGAGTATCCGCAGGTTTACAATCAGAAGCCGGGCCTTGGTTTTCCGATTGCCCGAATTGCCGCCATGATTTCGCTCTCCTGTGACGCGATCCTCAGCATGGGGATTTGCCGCTATGCCGGAAAAGGACAGGGGGAAGTCAGTCTGCTGCGTCAAATGTGGGATCTGTTTCGTCCCGGTGACGTGCTGCTGACCGATTACCTGCTCTCAGCGTGAGTAGACCTCGCGATGCTGAAGCAGAGAGGCGTTGATTCCGTGACGCGGCTGAACAAAGCACGGCGGACAGCCGACTTTCGACGAGGAAAACGTCTTGGTAAAGATGATCATATCGTTCAGTGCCCCAAACCAACGAAACCGCGCTCAATCGACTCAGAGATCTACAGATCACTTCCGGATTATCTGACTGTCAGAGAAATCCAGGTGCGAGTCGAACAGCCAGGGTTCCGTACGAGGAGAGTCATCGTTGTCACAACGTTGCTTGATCCCGAAGAGTTCAGCGTGAGTGATTTAGCAACCATATACCGCGAAAGGTGAAACATTGATCTCGATCTTCGCGATATCAAGGTCACCCATCCAGATGGACATCCTGCGATGCAAAACACCAGAGCTCGTTCTCAAAGAAATCTGGACTCACATTCTGGCTTACAATCTCATTCGCACGATCATGGCTCAGGCGGCCGACACGCATAAGATCCCGACCCGCTCCATCAGTTTCAAAGGAACCCTCCAAACACTGGCGGCATTTCAACCTCTGATCGCTTACCACGACGGTCGTGGCTCCGACCACCGGGATATGCTGTATCAACAGTTGCTTGAGGCGATTGTCGTGCATCGCGTTGCCGATCGACCCGATCGCTTCGAACCGCGTGCAAGAAAAAAATCCCACAAGAGCAACTATGCTTATGAAGCCACGGCATGAGGCCAGGCGTGAACTGCTCAAACGAAGAAGCGATAACTATGTGCCATTCGTCGATGTGACCGGAGCAGTTTCCGACCATGCACAACGTGGCCTCGGTTCACAGTACGCGAAGATGCACCACTGCTTCCGCCATCACCGTCCGCGATGGTGAATGAAATCCCGCGGTGACTCACCAAAGAGCTGCCCACGGTCGAGACAACAATGCTGCGAAGCAACGATGTGATGTGGCGCGACAGTGCACTGACATTGATCGAAATCGTAAAGCGGTTTAGTCCATGGCCGTTCGAAGTAAGAGTGCCGATCGAAACGCCATTGCGCACAACCGTGGTACCGCTCAGTCTGTTGGCGGATCCGCTCAATGAGAGCACGTTGCCAGTGTCTTTCCCGCTGGTGATCTCCACGTTAAGCTGGCCACCTGCAAGATCGATGCTGTCTACGTCTTCATGGTGTGCGGTATTCGTGCGCAGTACGCCGCTGGCAGAGTTGAGCCGATACGGCAGCGGTGTTGTTCCGATGCCGGTGAGTCAGGGCGAGTCATTGACAGGCAGCACTGACAGCGTTTTCGTGACCGCAACACTGACTCCACCCTTGCCATCAGTCACCTGCACAAGCAGCGTGCGGACTGCAGTGTTCGGGTTCTGTGATGTGTTTCGATAGCCAAGACTACGAAGTAAAGCCGTAGCCCGTTCAGGCGTTGCCTGAGCATTCAGGGTCACTACCAGCGGCGTCGAACCTACACCACCAACAAAAGTGCCAATCATCACACCACTGTGAAAGACCTGACGTTTGGCGTCAGTGGTTATGATGGAATTGCTGCGGATGAGCAGCGAATCTTCCATAAGTGCGCCAGCAATGATTTTTGCGGTCAGAACACCCCCATTCAGGCCAAGCGAATCGACATCACTGATTGTGGCCGTTGAGCCGGCTATTCCCACTGGTACGCTGTCTTCTGTATAGGACACGGGTCCGCCAAAACCCGTGATCACCGGCTTGTCATTGACAGGAGTCACGTTGATCAGCTTCGTGACCGCCGCACTGGTGCCACCATCGCCATCCGTGATCTGAACAGAGACGGTCCGCTTCGCGGCAGGATTATCACTTGTCGTGCTGTACGCAATACTCCTTAAAACGGCCGCAGCCATTCCGGGTGAGACAGCTGCTGTCCACGTGATGACTAAAGGTGTTGTGCCCGTGCCGCCACTGAACGCTCCGACGACTGCTCCGTTAAAAAGAACTCGGCTGCTGGAGTTCGTTGCAACAGAGCCCGTAGAGCGGATCACCAATCGATCTGAACTCGTGCCGCCGGAGCTTATTCTTACGATGAGCCCTCCAGCCCGGAAGTCAGCAGAATCTGAATCCGCAAATGCAACTGTACTGCCTGAAATCAGGACGGGGTTTACACTGTTCTCGACATAGGTTATGTCGGCTCCAAAACCGTTGATCACCGGTAGATCATTCACCGCCGCGACGGTCAGCACGATCGACCTAAGAAGGCTGGTGCCACCATCGCCATCGGTCAGCTGGAATGAGACTGTACGGTCCAGGGTACTGGGATTATCGCTGACGGATAAGTACGTTATGTTGCGAAGAACAGCTTGCGTCGCTGCAATGCTCGCCCCGGAGTTGAACGTTATGACCAGCGGAGTCGTACCACTTCCTCCCGCAAACGTTCCAATGGTGACGCCGCCATACGTGACGTTTAGTCCCGAGAGGCCGACCTGTCCCGCTGCCGTCCCCTGATGCCGAACTGCAAGGCGGTCTGTGCTTTGAGCATTCTTAGTGATTGCGATTGTCAGTTTCCCTTTGTCCAGTTTCGGGCTGTCAACATCCTGCACAGTGGACGAGCCAGCAATCAGCAACGCGGCACCGTTTTCTTTGTAAGCAGATGCTCCGGCGATCGTAAGCACAGGAATATCGTTGACAGGGTAAAGCACTAAGGCCGTATTGTCTTCGCTGAGCGGCTGAGTGTCGCTCTCGTACATCATGTCATCAGGATCGAGTACTGCAATCACATAATAATCACCAGTCGCAGCCGCCAGGCCTCGCCCCGGTGCGGGAACCTGTCCGACGGCCGTCCCCAGTGTAAAGGTTTTGGTGTGGGAGCCACTCGAAAGATCGGCAGACGCAGAAACTCTGAGTGTTGTCGAACGCTTATCGCCGCTGTCCAGAACGCGATCGCTGGAGATATAAAAGGCTACGTCAAATGGATTGACGATTCCAAAGTCAATTTCATAGTTCAGCGTGAGACTGGTATCTGTTTTGACCAGCGATTTGTTCACGAGATCGGGAGCTTCACTGCGGAAGGTTGGGTAAAGCTTGACAGTCGTGTCGTAGGAATACTTCAGTAATGAGAGCGAGCCATCGTCCGCCAAAGAGCCCCGATGACTATAACGCAGCCATCCCGATGTTGGATCCGGTAATGTGAGCGTCGTACTGTACTTCTGAGTTCCATTGCGATCGAGAAGAAGTGCTGCTTCAACGGATGGAGCATTCGTATAGTTGTAGAGGCCGATTTCGCAGAGGTTGCCCGCGTCGTCCAATGAGATATCCTCAATCCAGCTGATGGGATTGGAGATGCTGGTTCGAAGCGACCCATCGGTATTAAACCACCTGATTGTCCCGCCAATGTTATCAGACGCGACGACAAAATTCCCCGTGCGATTGGCGGCGATATAATATCCTGGATGCTCCACTGGACCCAAATCAATATCGATACGCGGCATCACGGTAAAAAGCTTTGCACCAGTGTGACTGATCTTTTGTATGAACGCCTGATATCCCTGTCCCGCGCCTTCGGGATTTGATTGCCCTTGCCATAAGAGATAGAAGTTGCTCGAAGCATCCGTCGCAATGCCCAGAACGCTTGAGGCTGGATACGCACCGATCAATACTGGAGCAGGAGTGATGAATTTTCCCGTTGTGTCAACGAGTTTCACATAGACGGGACGATTTCCTGCGGTGTCGTAATCGCCAAAGCCAGCAATCAGGATCGTGCCGTTATCCGCGAGGGCGACATTGTCAAAATAGAAACCGTTTCCAATTCCATCATTCGGGTTATGCCACACAATCGGGTCATCGACGAGTTTCCCTGTCGCCCCATATCGCTGCAGATACCAATCGTTTGTACTTGGCACGTTGTAGCCGACCACAAAGTCGCCATTTCGATTCATCGACAGGAGCGGTGCTGCCCATGCCAAATTGCCGGATTTCGCGATCAGCGTCTTTTGACCAGTTGGCGTCCCCGAGGCGTTAACCGTCTGAAAATAGAGATTTCCGATGCTGTCTTGCCACGCGAACACCGAATCCCCTCGCGAATTTGTGGCAAAGTTTGGGTCGCTGTCTAACGATGTGACTGTGACCGATGTTCCCCACGATTTCAGCTCCAATGGCCGAGCAAAGATCTCGTTATTTAATGCTGAGGTTTCATTGCGATAATGCATGCGGAAAAACTGCAGTTCGCCCAAATGGAACTCACTACCGTGTGGCAGATTCCTGAACGATCCAACGACGGCGTCCGAGCCATCATTTTGCAGGATCACACGATCGACGCTGGAGGAGGAAACGAACCCCTTACCTGCAGCGACCTCCAGTGATGGCTGGTTGAGGTTCACCGTCCCTGTCACCTGCAGCTTGCTGACGCCTAAATCAATCACGACCTTGGAGACGTTGTCCAATGAAATGCTCGGCAGTTCCAGCAGACCAGTCGGGTGCAACACACCTCCAGTGAATGCCAGTTTGGTGTTCCCCGTGATCTTTCCGTAACCCTGCAACGTCTGGCCCACACCCCACGAACACGGGAGCGAATCGGCAGACAGACTGCCGCCCTTCATATTGAGCGTTTCGCAATCCACATTGACATGGAGAGCGTTGACGACGGGACCGGAGACTTCGACCACATCACTCCCCAGGCCACCGACGAAACTGATTTTCGTGTCCTTCCCATTAAGTTGTATTCCAGCAAGGCTGAACTGATCGTTCCCCGCACCGAGATCAAACTTGAGTTCATCCCTGGCAACACTGGGATTAGGGATACGGATGTTCTTTAAAACCTCGCCGGAACTTTTCTTGAGGCTGAAGAGGGAAGTGCCGGACGTCGATGTCGAAATCGAACCGAAGTCGGCTTCGTTCGAAAGCGTCAGAGTCCTCAATGGAGTTGCAAGATTGTCCTGCAGTGTGCCTCCCGGGCTAAAAAAGATTGATCCCGTGAGCTTTGCGATACTGAGGGCCCCCCCCCCATTGGCGGAAATACGGTACGAGACGGTGTCCGCACTACCTTTCGAATCCAAGCGAACGCTGTCTTCGGATGTCATTTTCAGCCAAACGCCGCCTACAGGATTAAAACCGCCCGAGATGTCCACACTTACAGTCTCAGCCTGCCCAGAGACACCACTGATAATCACTTTGGACAAGCCTGTCGCAATACGAGATTGCAGTACTTGGTTTGATTGCACATCAATAAGCTGATACCTGTTGAGTTTATAATTCAGAGAGTAAGATCGAGAACCGCTGGCAGGCGTTTGAAAAGTGTAATCGCCATCCACGACGATGGTGACATCGTTTCCATCACCGCCGAGGTAGCTAATGCGGGCTGCTTTACCGCTGCCGCCAAAGTTAGCAGCAACGATCGCCCCTTCAGGCAACGGAGTGCCATTGGGGAGGGAGAATATCCCGCCGACCGGAGCGGAGCCGTCATTACGAACGATTGTAAACTCTCCGCCGGCAGAAGGCACATTTGTCGGCGTGAGAGCCAAATGCATTCCGTTGAGTGCGACGGTTTTCTGAATCTTGATCTGATCGTAACCAGATACCGCAGTTGATCCAGCTAGATCAATCTGTAAAGTACTTCTGCTGTCGGCTGTGAGTGAATTGAAGGTGAGCAAGGCTGTCGTTGTGGCCGTTTGCGTGCTTATTGCAGCAGCCAGACTTGCACTATTGAATTGCAACGATAATTGATTCGGTGCGATGACGGTGTTTGAGGCCGTTGTATCACCCATCGTTCCCTGGCCGCCCAACGTGCTGTCGATCGAATTGATGGGGGCATTTATGTTGGCGGTAGCTGTCGTCTGCAAATTGGCACTTTGTGCATTCAGCTGCTGCATCTGCCATTGATTGTAAGCGGCAAGGTTACCGGTCGCATACATTTGAGCATTGGAATTCATGTACCCAATGTAAGCGGACTCGCCAGTAGCTGGGCCGTCAGCATAATGAGGTCCACTGAAGTCAATGCCAAAGGTATTTGAGCCGCTTGTAAATGGATGGTGAGATCCGTCTTTCGCGGGAAGTGGATCACCCGTGAATACGTGAATCTCTGTGTGAAGGCCGACACCATTACCGTTTTTCTGGAAGATTACCAGGTCCGGTTCGGGGGCGCGAGAAGTCGCATTGGGATGCACGAATGGGAGAACAACAAATTGGTAATCCTGATTCGTGGCATTCTGGGAGGTCGCGATATGTGACGAGAAGCTCGATAGTTTTTTGGGACCGTCCCCATTAAGAACATGAACTTCTGTCTTGCCGGAATCCGTGTTCGCCTTCTTCACAACGACCAGATCTTGTGATCCATTCTGGTCCATGTCCGCCACTTCAAATTCCCAGTTGGGATCAAATTTCTCCACCCCGTGCAGGCCGGTCACCAGATGATCAAGGAAAGACTGGAATCGAAGTCCGTTGGCATTCGGCGAGCCAGAAATAACATGCACTTCCGTCGCATTGCTGGTGGCGGAGTTCTTAATAACCGTAATCAAATCCGGCGTGTTATCGTGGTTCCAATCGGCAACATCATAGACAATGTCACTCTGAGAATTCGGCTGAATGGTTTTGAAAGTCTGCACGTTTTGAAAGTTGCTTTCGCCCGTCAGGATTTTTACCTCGACGGACCCGGCCGACCCCTGCTGATTGATCGCCATCAGGTCGGGCTTTGTGCCTTTGTCCCAGTCGATAACCTTAAAGGTCCAGTTGCCGTTCGTCTCCGGTAAAGCAGTGGGAATCGCGGCACTGAAGCGTGCGTAATTTGTCGTATCGCCAAGAAAGACAAAAACTTCCGTATGGCCGGAGCCTGTTGCGGATTTCTTGATGGCAAACATGTCAGAGAAATTATTTCGATCCCAATCTCCCATATCGAAAACGAAATTGCTGCCTGTACCCGCCAGCCCCGTTTCCGTATGAAGAATCGCGGTCTGAAATGGAAACTTAGAAAGGGCCAGGAGCGCACGTGTTTCAAGCTGCTGAACTCCGGGACCCACCGAACGAGAACGACGTCGTGGGCGGGGTTTGAGAAACGAAAACAGCATGAAAATCCCCTTAGCCGGCCTACCTGACGAACGAAGCGAGTCCTTGTTTTGTAATGAACTCGACACGCGAACCAAGCACCAAATTCTGTTGCTTTGGACAGGAAATTCGTAAAGATTCTCTGAACCGTTGATAATTCCCGGTGCCCAGCATGAAACAGTACGCGACGGACGATTGCGTGGTTACACTTTGAGGACCGTTACTCAGATCGTCAGGGTCGCAAAGATGACGCTGCAGGCTATTCGCTGTGGCGAGGAGAGCCTCATCGCCAGCGTGAGCGGCCTGTTTTCGCTTTCACTCGACGACTCTTTCTTCCGGACCAAGTGACTCAACTTCCTGATGGCCTTTTATGCTTTTCCTGCTGTAAACATTTTGGCGTGATTCAAAGATTTTCGCCGATTTGGTTGTCCAGGATTTCACGATGTCCGTGCTTTGATGGAGGCGAGATCGAATGTCAATTGCCGACAACGATTCGGCCTCGAATTCTGGTCCCATCGAGAGGCTGTTTCAGGACGCCAAAGCAGGTTCTGCGGATGCTCTGGGTGAATTGTTGCAGTCGTTTCGGGATTACCTGACTGTCATTGCCGATGTCGAGCTTGGCTCTGACCTGAAAGCGAAAGTCAGTGCTTCGGACCTGGTCCAGGAATCATGTATGGAAGCGTGTCGGGACTTCAATCGATTTCCGGGGACAACGTCGGATGACTTCAGGCTGTGGCTGCGTCGAGTGTTTTTGAATAACCTGGCAAACGTGGTTCGAGGATTTCGCCATACTGCAAAACGTGACATATCGAAAGAAATCCCGTTGCTTCATCAGCATGTGGCATCCGGAACGACGGCCGCTCCCGGTAATGCTTTTATTCGCGATGAGGAACTGGATGCAGTTCGGCTGGCGATACAGAGCCTTCCGGAGCACTTTCAGCAGGTGATCACTCTGCACAACTATCAGAGGCTCCCGTTCGAAGAAATTGCATTGCGAATGCATCGCTCCCTTGATGCCGTGCGAAAACTGTGGGCGCGGGGTATCGAAGTACTCCAGCGGGAACTGGAAAGAAGGAATGGATCAACCTGACATCGAACCTGCGTTTGTCCGCATTCTGGAAACGATAGACGCTCTGCTCCCGTCGGCTTCCGAATTCCCTGAGTTGGCGTCCAGCTGGTGCGACAGCTCGCACGCAGAAGTACGACTACAGAAAATGAATTGCGTTCGCGATCATTGGACGACAGCAGAATCGCTCAGGCCGCGAATTGCCTGTGGCTCCTGGAACTTGATCGACGACGGATGACAGCGGAAAGCTCTGCAGCAACCTGCGGAAGCTTTCCGGAAGATCTGAAGCAGGGAATACAAATGGTGTTGCGACTGCCAGCCCCCCATTAGAGAACCACGATCTTGGGACGGGGCCCGGTTCGACCAATGAACCTGAAATCAGAGGTGGATCGCAGATTGGGCGTTTCCGAATCATCCAGCCGCTGGGCAAGGTGGATTCGGGATCGTGTTTCTCGCGGAGGATCCTTTGTTGCAGCGACGTGTGGCGGCCAAGATTCTCCGGCCGGAACGCATTGTTTCCGCTGAAGTTCAAAGGCGATTTGTTCGCGAATCACAACTCGCCGCGCAGTTGACTCATCAAATCTGGTCCTGTTTTTGAAGTAGGGCAGAAAGGGCTCTTGACCTATCATGTAACGGGTATTGCTCGGGCGGAAATCTGGCCGAGCTTTTGCAAAAGCTGCAAGAGACACAAACGACTTTCAGACCAGTCCCTCTGCCGGAGTCGGTTGCAATTGAACTTATGATCCAGATCACGGACGGCGTTCATCATGCCATCAACATGGAATTCTGCACCGCGATCTCAAGCCGGCCAACATTCTTTTGCATCCAATCCGAAATGCCGAGTTGGACACGGTCAGTATTCAATGCAAAACAGGTTCAGAGACGAGTGGTTCGAAACGGATCGAGATCTGAAAACCTCTGATGTGGATTCCGGTAAGTCGATTCCGGCGGATGGGCAGCTACACGTTGATTGCCTGAATCAGTTATGTTCGATGTTTCGCCCCATGGTGGCGGACTTTGGCCTTGCGTGTTATCGGGACTTCAGCCCCCTGAAGAATCGACTCGGCAGGGCAAAGATTATGAACCGGCAACGCCCGAAACCACCGTCGCGGGAACGTTCAGTTACATGGCTCCAGAACAGAGAGAGGGACGTACAGAGGATCTTTGCGCAGCAACAGATGTTTACGCACTGGGCTTGATTCTGGCAGAACTTTTGTGCGGTCAGCGATTGCCGTTCATCACGGAAAAACAGAACGCGTCGGCTGCAGTTCAGTGGCCTCCTGGTGACGCCGGGCTGAATGGACAAACCGACTTTGGGCCCGACCTTACTGCCATTATTTCGAAGTGCCTGCGGCCGACGATCTCTGAGCGGTATGGCTCTGCTCGTGAACTCGCTGATCTCCGCGGCACATGACTCGTGGTGAACAAGTGACGACCAGGCCGTGGCCGTGGGATGAACAACTGAAAAAGTGGGCGAAAAGGAGACCCGGTCTGGCGGCAATGATCGGCTGTTGCCTCATTCTCGTCTTCGCGCTCGTCAGTGTGGGCTCCTGGCATCTCAAGCAGCTGTCTGATTTCAACCGGAAGTTAGTCTCATTGTCTGCAGAGCGTCAGAGGCAATCGGAACTCGCACAATTGAATAGTCTCCAAGCCGCTCGTGAAAGTGCGCGAGCCTCTGAACTTGCGTGGCTCGCGGAACACGGCGAATATTCATCGGAAATGATTCGAGCGTCGGAGTTGTTTCGTCGAGGCGAAATCGGGCCGATGAACGATCTGCTCAAGCGGTTCCATCGCACCAAAGTCCTGAATCCTCGTGGCTTCGAGTGGCATTATCTCTGGCATCAGGGGAGCACATTCCGATCGATGCCAGGTCACGCCGGCATTCCTGCTGCCGCCGAGTTTTCAGCTGATCGGTCTCGACTGTATTCGATCGCGGATGACGACACATTGCGACAATGGAACACGACGACATTTCAGGAAGAAGCCGCTTGGTCGTTGGGGGCCAATAGTACTGTTCGCAATACTCGCGCAGCTTCAATCGCAATGCGACTCGGGCCGTTGTTGTTCGGACGATCGAGGCCAGAAACGTGCAGGAGGCCATACTCTGGGATATCGAGTCCGACCGCGCGATCATGAGACGTGAGTATGCATTTGACTCATTGAGTTTTGTCGCATTGTCTCCGGACGGTCATATGGCTGTCCTGACTGGAAAACTCCAGAACTCGGGAGAAGAGCCCGAACATTCACTCCTGGTTGAACTTTGGCTACCGGATTCCAACGAGGTCATTCCCAACGCCTTTGACCTGAACAATCTGACCGTTCTGGAGCCTGGGCTTCAATATCAGGCCGTCAGAAGTGTTCAGTTTTCGCCCGATGGTCATCATCTCGTAATGTCGGTTGCGCTCCAGGGAGCGCCGTTATTCAAGTATCAATTGCTTCGATATTCAAATCTGTCCCTCAACGCAGAGTGGAACAATCAATCGTCGACAGAAGCTCGACACTTTTCTCCCGTGGAGTACCTTGGTGTACCTGCCCATGGAATTCCCAATGACCTGCAGGTCTTTTCAGCAGGGGGACATGTGGCTGTTCTGCTGGAGCATCCCAATCGGGTTGACTTGTGGACTCTGGCGAATGGCGTTTCGGTGAAACATCTCGTAAAAGGAGCTGAGACTCCAGCTTCAATTGCATTCGATCGCAATGCACCACAATTATGTACCGGCGTCATCTCTGGAACGGAGTCAGCAACAGCCATTGTGGAAGCACCTTCCCTCCAGGACATCAAAGCCAGCGGGCAATAATGGACTGCGTATATGGAACCTGAATTCACAGGGTTCTGATTTTCTTCCGTTGCCATCGAAAGAGGAAATCAGCTTTCTCAGGATGCTGCCGGAAAAGTACGGTCATGGCTGGCTTGTCGGTGACCTTCAGGGCTCACTTCATCTCTGGCAACCACAGAATGTGCGACCGTTCGAATCATTGAACGGACATCATCCAAGAGAATGCTGGGGGCTCGCGTGGGCGACTGACGGAGAGTCACTGTTTTCTGTCGGCGATGATCATCAATTGCGAGCGTGGGATGTTTCCGCCTTCAGTGAAAAGCGTGCTGTTAACGCAGGGACGACATTGGTTTCCTGCGTTGCTGTCTCGCCGAACGGTCAGTACGTAGCGACGGGAGGGTATGATGAACAAGTCAGACTGTTCAGAGTTTCGGATCTTGAACTGATCTCTCAATCGGCTGGCCACACTCACGATATCAGGACTCTTGCGTTCTCTTCCGACGGACATCGACTGGCCACTGCCGGACGTGATCGCACAATTCGATTATGGAACGTCCCGGATCTGACCCCCATCAAAGTGCTGGAAGGACATACTGACACGATCCGTACACTTCGTTGGATGGCAAATGGGAACCTGGTTTCCAGTGATAGTAATGAGCAGATTCTCATGTGGAACTCAGCTGGGCAGATCGTCGCAAAGAAGGATGAGGCCGATGGCGTTCACGCATTGGAGTTTGCTCCGGCAGGGGTTCGTTTCGTTTCCGAACTCTCACTCCCGGACAACAAAACCGACTCTCTGGTCTCGACATCACCCAGGGAAGAATTGCTTGTCATTGGAACACGGCATGGAACGATTCGCTTCCTGCATTTACCCACAAACCGTGTGCTGTCCGAAATACGATCCCCGGATACTGAAGTCCGATGCTTGACTTTTTCGCACGATGGTAAGACTCTGGTGACGGGCAATGGCGACGGAAGCGTGCGTTTTTTCAGGTATCGACTCAACGCGAAATCGTACGATTTGAAAACGAAGCGGCCGTGAATCAGATTCAATTCTCACCAGATGGCAGCCAGCTTTGTGCCGCGTTGCACAACGGAAAAATTCGTTGCTGGCACATTCCTGAATAGGTGCTCTTAACTTAAACCGAAAGATTGCAGACGTTCGTAGGTCATGTCGCCTCGCATTCGCCAACACACTCCACGGCCTTTATGTTGACTTCTCCAGACAGCAAATGATTCAGGGCATTGATGCGGACGGCGAAGTTGAGTACCACTGGTGGTGGCGGGAACAGAATTGCCGAAGCAGGCTCGTCTGTTCACGCTAAAGCCAGACGTTCAATCGTGTGCAGTTCAGCGGGCTCCAGATGGAAGTCGAAGAGATCGAGGTCTGATCGCATATGCTCGGTGTTGGTGGTTCCGGTCAGCGGCAGCATCCCCACATCGAGCGCAAATCGAAAAATGATCTGGCTAACGGTCCGACCGTAGCGTTTGGCGATCTGAACAAGCTCAGGGCGCACCATGATGTCTCGATTGCCAGTCAATAAGGAAAAGCCCTGGTAAATCATGTCGTTCGCGGCGCAGAACTCGCGGATGAGGCGATCCCACTCACGGGCTGCATAACATCGGTTCTGGACGAATCCAGGGCGAACGCGTGCTCCGTGAGACAATGACTTGAGTTGTTCCAGCGTCACATTGCTGACGCCAAGCACTCGTACTCGACCGCTATCGTAGATTTCCTCCATGGCACGCCAGGCGGCCCAATCGTCTGACGCAAGACCGACTCGCTGAGTAGGGCCGTGCAGCACGTAGGAATCGATAAACTCAGTGCCCAGATGTTCGAGCGATAAGGCAAACGATTGTTCCACCTGTGTTGCGATCGAGGCGGCGGCATCGTATGGCAGACGATGATCCTGACCGCTTCGGAAGGTGAACTTTGTTTGCAGAAACAGATCCTCCCGGACGACCAATCGGCTCGCAATCGCGGCCTTGATGGCTTCTCCGACCGCTGCTTCGTGATAATGCTTTCGCTGGTTTGCGGTGTCGATTCCACGAAACCCCTGACGCAGTGCCAGCTCGGTCAGACGCTGCGTCTCATTTTCTTTCCACGCGGTTCCGTAGAGGAATCGAGGCGATGGAATATCTGCGAAGTCAGGCTTTTGAAGTGTCATGTCGTTTCCGAATTCTCGCGGCTACTCGCTACAGCTTCAACGACGAAAGAACCTCTTGAACATACCTCAAACGGCGGATCCCCAGCGAGCCAATAATGCGGCTCGATGTTCCGCCAGGTTTCCGGCGACGATGGCTTTGCGTAGTCCACGAACCAATCGCTGATAAAAGGCGACGTTATGTAACGACAACAGAATCGGCCCGAGCATTTCTTTGGCGACGAACAGATGTCTCAGGTAGGCTCGAGAGAACCGAGTACAAGCGGTGCAGTCACACTCGGCATCCAGAGGGCTCTCATCACGCTGATGAACGGCGTTTCGTAACCGGACTGGTCCCGTGCTGGTGAAGGCCATTGCGTTGCGACCGTTTCGAGTTGGCATGACGCAATCAAACATGTCGATGCCTCGTGTGACGGCTTCAACGATGTCTTCAGGCCGGCCAACTCCCATCAAATACCGAGGCTTGTTCACCGGCAAAATGGGAACCGTACAGTCGAGCGTCTGATACATGAGCTCCGGTGCTTCACCGACACTCAGGCCGCCTACGGCATAGCCCGGAAAATCAATGGGCAGCAAAGCTTCGGCCGATCTCTGACGCATGGCCGGGTGAATTCCGCCCTGCACAATTCCGAACAGAGCCTGGTCCGATCGTTTCTGAGCATCCCGGCATCGCCAGGCCCAGCGAGTTGTCCGATCTACAGCGACTCGAATCTTCTCGATCGATTCGCCAGACGGCGGACACTCATCCAGGCACATCATCACATCAGCACCCAGCTGCTCCTGAATCTCCACCGCTCGCTCCGGTGAAAGTTCCAGAGTACTACCGTCGATATGCGATTTGAAGACAACTTTTTCGTCTGTCATCTTCCGCATCTGAGCCAGACTGAAGACCTGAAAGCCTCCGCTGTCGGTCAGGATCGGTCCTTGCCAGTCCATGAAACGATGCAGACCACCCATCTCGGCGACGATTTCGGAACCGGGGCGCAGAGCCAGATGGTACGTGTTGGCCAGCACCATCTGAGCACCAGCCTCGCGCAACTGAGCAGGCAGCAGCCCTTTGACCGTCGCGAGCGTTCCCACCGGCATGAAGACCGGTGTGTCGACAACTCCGTGCGGCGTCACCCATCGCCCGGCGCGGCCGGACGTGTTGGGATCGGTCGCATCGAGATGGAATTCAAAGGCTGACATTTTCTACGATATATTCTGACTTACTGTCCTGGCAGCCAGAGCTGTCCACCGCCTGCCGCCGGAGCATTTTCTGCCCCCGGAGTCCACAGGCCACCGGACGATGAACCCACAGCGTAAAGCCCGCCTTCAAGTTCTGACGCGAGTTCCGGACAGCCAGCGTTCTCCAATTGTTCGATGATCACACTTTCGATCTCCGGGATCTTGTGGAGATATCGATCGCGGAATTTATGGAGCAGCGGCTTCAGCTGAGGATCGGCTGGATCTTCAAGACGGAAAGCCAGTTCGCGGATGTCGAGTTCCAGATGAACCCGGAACGCATCGCCGCCGGGTTCGATGGCCTGACGAGCATTCTCCAGGCAGGTGAAAGTGAACTCATCACTTTCTTCGACGCGAGCAATTGCGGCACGCATCAACCATGCACGACGAGCACCGAATTCTTTCAGAGCGGCCGGCCGACGAAGGATTTCATCGAGACCGCTGCGAACTTCGTTGCGAAGCCCGAGCACTGAACAGCGATTTGTGAACTCGGACAGTTGATTGTCTGCGAGTTTGGTCACATCCAGACGTTCGTACTGCATTGCTGGAACAGCGGCCATCGCTGCGTTGGCAGGAATCTCCTTGCCCTGCCGAGCAGGCAGGTTCAATCGCTCACGCAACGCCTTCAGGTCTGGTGCCTGATCGTAGTTGGCGGCCACAGACTGCATGACCAGCAGACTGGCTCCCAGCTTGGTTTTGAGTGAATCATCCTTCGATGCCTCAAGAGCTGATTTGCCGCCAAGCGTAGCCAAAGGCAGGTTGAGCCACTGCTCGATCGCCTGAGGTTCGACGGACCGCACGAGCGATTTGAAACGCTTCTGCGTCAGACCAGTCGGGCAATAGAAGCGACGATCAAACGGACGAGCTTCTGCACGCTCATAATCCGTCACCGACTTCTTCTCTTCATCTGCCGATGTCAGGATCAGATCTCCGGCAGTCGCCCGGAGTTTAACGATCGCTGAATCAATCTGATTCTCTGTTGCCGTAACAACCAGAAACGGATCTGTGATCGAAGCGGATGCTGCAGCGTCAGCATCGATTATGTCGTAAAGATCCAAATCGGCGATCGATTCAGGCAGCTTTGAAGCGTCGGTCACTTCTTCCGCAGTTACGACGCTGGAAAGCAGAACCATCATCGCGGCATGGCCCGTGCCATTCGGGTGATGACAGTGCTCATGGTCATGAGTATCGTTGCGTTTGAACGCAGGATCGCTTTCCAGACGAGTCACGAATTCCGACATCGATCGGACGTTCAACCGCACGGCGACAGTGCTGTATCGCTCGGTCGACAGCGTGATGTCAATCTGCTGAGCCAGAGCTTCGGCTTCAATCGCCTGATCATAATCCTGCAATAATGTTGCGGCATGGTGCAATGACGCAGCAGCTTCCGCGATGCGACCGTCCCATGCCTGGCACAGTCCCATGTTGTACCAGATCGCGCCTTCAGTCGGGTAAGAATCAGCCAGACGATTATAGAGAATCGCGGCAGGTTCCCAGCAGCCCAGCACACTCAACTTGCGTGCTCGCATATCCTGCTGGCTGGCTTCTTCGCTGCAGGTAATCGGCAGCAGTTGATAAGCACTACGAAAATGGAACGGTAATGATGATTCGGACTCAAAACTGACCAGCTGAAGTACAAGCTGTTTCTGACGCTCGCCAGTCGACATGCGAACGGCCAGCGCGAGATGCTCACGAGCTGACAGGAGACAACCGGCCTTGGCCATACCCGAAGCAATCATCGCAGCGAGATAGGCAATTCCCAGCGGCTGAGTCTTCGCGCACAACTGGAAGGTGCGGTGAAGGATTCGGCGGGACGCTTCGAAGCCATCTTCCTTCAGGCTGATCTCAGCCAGTGACAACAGGATGCCCGGATGATCCGGATGACTCTTAAGGAAATCAGCAGCGACCTTGCGAGCTTCCGCAGTCTGACCCATTTCATACAGTGTCGATGTCAGTTCGCGAGCAACGACATCTTTGTCAGGATTCTTCTTCAGGAGATCATTGAAGATCTTGACGGCCGCCTCAGGCTGGTTTTCGCGAATTCGAAAGGCTCGCTGCAGGTCTGGCAGGATTTCTCCGCAGCAGAATTTCAGCTTCTTGCCACTGCCACAAGGGCACATTGAGTACGGGTCGTTGGCCATTCAGGCACCTGTTTCAAAGTTGGTCGAGTGAAGTTAGGTACGGTCGAACAACTGCCCCGCACATTCAGGCCCGGCGGCAGATTTGTTCACCGATGTTGTGTTTTCTGGTATTTTCGCCCCGCAAACATCCCGCGCAGCGAAGAAGGTTTTGCCCCGGTGGCTCAGAGAAAAGGGGTCAGGAACCAATAGCCAAATGGCCCGGAGGGTGCTGCGCACTATTGGTTCCTGACCCCTTTTCTAAGCCGAAATTTCCAGTGGCAAAGCCTTTGGCCGCGGGATGTTAGCAGATTCTCTCATTCCTGGCAGTCTGACCGGAATCATTCATTTTCCCAAGCCCAACTTGCCCGCCCCCGTAGCCTCCGTAGCGTGGGCTTCAGCCCACCCGCACCCCAGACGAAGAAAACCGTGATCCGACGAGATAAATCAGCGTTTTTCCCGCCCTCAGCAGGCCAGAACTTGATCCACCGAAATCATTACGGGCTGGTGATTCAATACCAACCCGAATCGCCAGCGAGGCATAAAGCCCCTGAATTCCTCACTGGTGCTTCGGGTCAGTCTGGTATTTGACGCTCATTCACGTCTAAATCAACACGCCGATAGCTCCTCTTGGCTGACTCAATCACCGGACAGCGTGCGCTATGCCGCTAAAACGACTGACGTTCGCCTCGGCCTCGCGTTGAGGAACAAATCCAGCCTGCCGTTGCGGCGGGAATGCGATTTGCACTCCGCGACTGCCAAAATGAAATTGACAGTCGCGGCAAAGTTATCCGGAGCAGGGCTCAATGCTGCGACGTTTTCATTATCAGTCGCCAGGAAGTCAATTTCGCGCCGTCAGCGGCTGTAGAGAAACCCGGCAGAATACACAAACCTGCTCATCATCCGTATTTCCTTTTTGGGGACTTCCATGACCGCACAAGCTGAGAAGCAACAGTATTCGTTTCAGGCTGAGATCAGTCAGCTTCTGCAATTGTTGTCTCATTCGCTCTATCAGAATCGCGAAATCACGATTCGAGAGCTCGTGTCCAACGCTTCCGACGCGCTGGACAAATTTCGCTATGTGAGCCTGACCAGTGGTCAAAAGCAAGCCGCCGAAGATTTAAGAATCACGATCGATCCAGATAAAGAAGCGAAGGTCCTTGCGATCCGTGACAACGGTGTCGGGATGACTCGCGATGAACTGGTCAACAACCTCGGCACGATCGCTCGCAGCGGTTCGCTGGAGTTTCTGAAGAAGGCTCAGAAAGCTGGCGACAAAGACAAGGGCGTCGATCTGTCCTTGATTGGTCAGTTCGGCGTCGGGTTCTATTCGGCCTTTATGCTGGCTGATCGTGTTGAAGTGGTGACTCGCAGCTACACCGAAGAAAACGGCTGGCGATGGGAGTCAACCGGTGACGGCAATTACACCATCAGCGAAGTGACCGAGCCCGTCGAACGCGGCACCAGCATTCGCCTGCACTTGAAGGACGGGCTGGATGAATTCACCGAGCCAGTACGATTGAAGTACATCCTTCGCAAGTACTCCACGTTTGTGCCACATTCGATTTACCTCGAAGCAGAACACATCAATAACCAACCGCCGATTTGGGTTGAGCCGAAGAACACGGTGACTGAAGAGCAGTACCTGAACTTCTTCGAGTACCTGACTCATTATCCCGGTCAGAAACCGTTGTGGCACCTGCACCTGTCCGCAGATTCTCCGTTCCAGTTCCACAGCATCCTGTATTGCCCGGACGCGAACCTTGAGAAGATGGGCTTCGGCCGCACTGACCACGGCCTGCATCTTTGTGCGAAGCGGATTCTTGTCCAGAACGATAACCGCGACCTGCTGCCGGACTATCTGAGATTCCTGCGAGGAATCGTTGATTCCGCAGACCTGCCACTGAATGTCTCACGCGAGGCGTTGCAGGACAACACCGTCTTCCGCAAGATGCAGAAAGTGATCACGAAGAAGGTTCTGGATTATCTGGATACCTTCGCCGAAGAGAACAAAGAAGCCTACCTGAAGTTCTACAAAGAATTCGGCTCAACTCTTCGCGAAGGCATTACGTCAGACTTCGAAAATCGCGATCGTCTGGCCAAGCTGCTTCGGTTCGGGTCAACTCATTCGATGGGCACCAGCGAACTGATCCCCCTGGCTGACTACTGTGGTCGCCTGCAGGAAGGTCAGGAGCAGATCTATTTTGCCTGCGGAACGGATCCGGATGCCGTACTGCGAGATCCAAACCTCGAAGTCTTCCGATCACGCAATCTGGAAGTGCTGATCCTGACGGATCCTGCCGACGAATTCATCCTGTCGCACCTGCGTGAATTCGACAAGAAGGAAATCGTCTCGGTCGACTCGGCCGATCTTAAGCTGCCACCAAAGGCTGATGATCCTGCGAAGTCTGAAGAAGAAAAAGCAGAAGCCGAAAAGGCTGCTCAGAGCGTCCCGGAAAACTTCGACACAGTGCTTCGCCTGATCAAAGAAGCTCTCGGCGACCAGGTTCAGGAAGTTCGTCGCTCGGAACGCCTGACCGAATCAGCCTGCTGCCTCGTAAACGCACAAGGTTCTATGAGCACCACGCTGCAGAAAGTTCTGCGAATGAACACGCCGGACTTTGAAATGCAGAAAATGATTCTGGAGCTGAACCCGAATGCATCACTGGTGAAACGACTGGCTGAGCTGGCATCAAACTCAGACAACCATCGCTTCATTCAGGACTGCGGTCAGCAGCTGCACGCCAACGCCATGATCATGGCAGGACTCGCTCCCAACGGCAACGAGATGGCCGCCCGCCTGCAAAACTTCATGCTCGAACTGGCGAGCGTGAAGAAGTAGCTGCACGCAGTTGTGGCCGGTCTCCTGACCGAGCCACAACGCCGCTTGCTCAAACCAAGTGCAAGATCTGCTCAGCCGGATGTATGTTACCGTAGACTTGACGCTCCGCCGACAAGAATCCCGTCGACGGAGCGACGGGTGTACGGTACGCAGTTGTGGCCGGTCTCCGACCGAGCCACTCACCTTCCCCTCGTTGTGACCGGTCTCCCGACCGAGTCCTCTGATCAGGCCTTCCGGCGTCGCCATCTTCGGCCAATGAATGTTGCCGACGCAATCGTCAGAACTGCAAGCGTCGATGGCTCCGGAACAGCTGCCGACGTAATTGTGATCGTGCCACTGCCGGAATAGGACAGAGGGTCGATCGTCAGGTTGTTCAGGGAGTCGTCCAGAAACTGCGTTGAATCATCAGTGAAGTCGACCGGAGTGCCGTTGTCGTCGTTGATCAGCTTCACAGTAAAAGTGTCGCCCACAGCGGTGAGCGGAGTCCCCGTAATGTGCTCCACCTGCAGTCTGGCCAGCAAAGCCTGAGTGGAAGTCAAAGAAATCCCCGTTCCCGACAGAGTAAAATCTCCCCCGATGATCTGTGTCAAAGTTGGATCCTGTCGATTCGCGAAAAAGTTGCCTGCATCCGTGTCACCAGCAAATACATACGGCACAGGAGCCAAGACAAACTGCTGGGCGTTTGTCTGAAAAGCGTTGGGCTGAAATTGCAATGCTCCGTTGGCAACGGAACCGGTGATCTCAAAGTGATATCCGGTCAGGTAGAGATTATCAGTTCCAGTGGAGCTGACCAGGACATCGATAAATCCAGTTCCCCCGGCAGAAATCGATGCGTCCTGAACATCCACGATGATGTCACCAAATGCAGCCGCAGGCACTAACAACAAAGCACAAAGACACAGAAGAGCTTGACGCATAGTGTAACACTTAATCAAAGACGAAAGAATTTTAGACTCCGTACGTGAAAACGATTCCCTGCGTTATGGTCGGCCTCCTGACCGAGCCTCCTTTGTCGTTGTGGCCGGTCTCCTGACCGAGCCACCCGAGCACTCCGCGTTGTGGCCGGTCTCTGACCGTGCCACACCGCCAGATCGCAAGGTCTCCCAACACACTTACCTGCACCCAAAAAATCATGAGACTTGCGGTCGAAACCAGTGCGGGGTCGGGAGACCCTCGCACAACGTAGTCCTCCGTTGTGGCCGGTCTCCTGACCACCGTTGTGGCTGGTCTCTGACCCAGCCACCCGAGCTCCACGTTGTGGCCGGTCCGTCGTTGTGGCCGGTCCGTCGTTGTGGCCGGTCTCCTGACCGAGCCACTCAAGCTGCGCCGGTCTCCTGACCGCGCCACCTTCAGTCATCCAGCCAGCCCAACAGCGGATCCAGCAGTTTCTTGCCGCGTTGTTGAGTCGTATAAAGTCGGTCCGTCGAGTTGACCGCATTGTTGCCATCCAGATCGCCGTCCAGATTGCTGCCCGTGCGTCCAATCTGGCTCGTCACCAGATCGGTGTCAGCGATATCGACTTTGGCGTCACCGTTCGCATCTCCGAACAATCGATGAAACTCAAATGCGTTGTCACCCGCATCAGCAAACGAACCATTTCCATCCATATCCAACAGGATACGATAGAAGCCATTCCCTGCCTGACGAAGACCACCCAGTCCTGTCGAGCCGAAATCCAGACGCAGACGATTCCCGTTTTGAGCCAATACTGCTCCGGGCACATTCACACCGGTTTCGGGAGTGACGGATGCCGCATCAATCGCAAATCGTTCGACCTTCACTCGGCCTGCGTTCAGCATCGCGTCAACACCTGTCGCGGAGCTGAACAGCACATCAAGATATCGAACGTACGAACGTTGCCGGAGACCGTTCTGAACGTCAATCGCCGTCGCTGCCAGACCAGCCGCGGCAAAAGAGTACGTAACTGAAACGTCTCCACTGACCGGAGCCGCTTCCACATTTCCGGCACCGTCACGTCCGCGACTGTAGAAGCGGTATGTGTGACTGGTCCCGTCCAGCACTCCCTGAAACAGAATCTGACCCGAGTAGTTGCCAGATCCCAGCAATACGCCGTTGGCGGAGCCCACTAACACGGGTGCATTACTGTCGATCGATACATACACATCGAACACCGTCAGAGCCGTCCCACTGACTTTCGTTCCTGTCATCTGAACGTTGAAGAGTCCGCTGGAGTTTGGCACGGCCGATGTCACCTGTGTCGCGGGAGCCACGACATCGCCAATGCGTGTGTAGGTGTCAGAAGTCGTTTTGGTTTCGACATTCCCTGCATTGTCTCGCCCCAGACTGCGGAACCAGTACGTCGTATTGGCCGAACCAGTAAACGTCGTCGTAGGAGACGCCGCCAGCACGGTCGCAAACTTAATGAACGCCCCGCCAGTTGAGTAATACAGGTCGTATTCTTTGATCCCCGAGGAATTAGCTCCCGGATCGCTGCCCGTCACTGAGATTGGAATCGAAAGAGAACTCGACGAGGAAGGCAGAACGCTAATCGAACTGACCGGTGCGGTAACATCTTCCTCAACATTCGTCACTGTAATCGTGAACGTTCGTTCGAACGACAATCCGCCCGCATCCGTGGAGCGAACTCGGATGCTGTAAGTACTCTTCGTTTCGAAATCAAAGACCGAGTTCGCCTGAAGCTGATTGCCGACAATGATGAAGGCGGAGTTATCCTCGCTGCCTGTTCCAGCCACGAGGCTATAAGAAAACGTGTCGCCATCCGCCAGATTTGGGTCGGTCGAAGAGAAGGTCCCCACAACCGCCCCAACGACGTTGTTCTCCGCGGCGGAAGTTGCGGACAGTGCAATGTCCGTCGGAGCCGTGTTGAACTGAAAATTCGCCAGCGAAGCCAGTTCATCAGTCGTTAGAAACGCAGCCGCTTCGCCGCCAAAGCCATTGGTCGTCACCAAAGCATTCGCCGCTGCAATGGCTTCGGCTCGTGTCGTTCCCAGGACAGTAAAGCTTGCCAACCGTTTTGTCTCACCGGCTGCAACGGTGAGATTGTAAGTCCACTCGACATTATCCTCGATCACATTCACGCTGGTCGGCTGCAACCCAAACGGCCCATGCAACAAGTGAATGATCGCCGGAGTCCCAGTGCCATCGGCATCGTCGGTGCCAAACCAGAGATCGGTGGGTTCGACAAGGAGGTCGCCGTCTGATGTGGCGAAGACAGTGGTCGCCGCGTCGGAGCCTAAATTGCCATTGACTCGCACAGGAACTTCGATCAGCGAAGCTGTTGAGTTCGTGAACGTGTCGATCGTGCGGGCGAAGTACTGCGAGCCGGTTGCGGGAACGGTGACATCGCGGGACACAATAATCCCAGAAATCGCCTGCTGCGTCGTCACGATCGTTCTGCCAGCGTCATCAAGCAGTGATTTCGCGTATGGTGCGAACGCGATGACCTTGAGATTAGAGGCGGGCACTGCAACAGGCAGATTCCAGTCATTCCCGTCCATAGCACCGCTGTATTTCACAAACCCTGAATTAAACGGGTCGCGTCCAACCACTTCGACCGTATGAGTTCCGGCGGAGAGATTGACATAGTCCTCCAGACTGACCGCATTCACCTGTCCTAAAAACTGGGTTCCATTTCTCAACAAATACGAACGAAACTCAATTACCACGCCGTCAATTCGGAAAGCCAGTTCGACCGGAAGATCCGAGGATGCTCCTGGAGTGCTGTTGAAAAACTGATTCACAAGCGGAACGACTGCACTCAGGCGAACCTGTTTTGCTTCGGTTAATGTGACCGACTGCGTCAGCCCGGGCATCACTTTGGCTGTCGATGTCAAAAGACTGGCCGAGTTGCCAAGAGATGAGGCGCGCTGAGCGGTTCCATTTACCTCGTACGTTTGATGACTAACAATTGAGGCTGACGGCGCAAAGATTGTCCCGTTGACGGACAATCTGCCGTTCCCATCCCACGAATTCTGAGAGCCCTGCACTAACTGTCCAGCCCCAACCCCACCAAACTCTGGGTCAAACACAAATCCGTTCGGTGAAGTCAAAGACGTTGTGAGGGCACCAACCACAAAATCCTTCCGCCAATTTCCGCCGGATGCCCCGTTGCCATCTCCATCCAACGCATTCCCCGCAGCGTCAGTGATGGTGTCTTTCACCGTAAGTCGGTAAACATCTTCCGGCAGTGCTCCAAAGTTCAGTGTGGCGGTGTTGCCAGACATCGTGACTGAGGAAATGGTCACGATTGGATCGTCAGTATTCCCGAGCAAACCATCCGCACCGGCTCGACGGAGTTCGTAGTTTGATGCGGTTGTCGCCCCGATGGTCGATTCGCTGAATGTCACTGTCAGCGATGTGGCATTGGCGGCGAGTGTGCCTGATGCCAGAAAGCTAGTGGAAGTAACGGTCGGTGGTATCTCTTCAATGTCGGTCACCTGAATCGTGAAGTCCGACTCGGTGAACAGGCCGTTCTGATCCGCAGAGCGAACGCGAATGGTGTAACTCGGCTGACCTTCGAAGTTGAAGCTTGCATTGGTTTCGAGTGTATTGCCGACGATCGTGAAACGAGTATCGTCGGAGTTCCCGGGGATGGGCACCAGAGTATAGGTAAACGTATTTCCCGCGTCGGGATCACTGGTCGAGAACGTGCCAACGGTGGTTCCACTCGGCTGATTCTCGGCGACGACTGATGCCGAAAGAGCGATCTCTGTGGGTGCTTCGTTGACATTCGTGACATCGACCGCAATGACCTTGTCGAAAGTCAACCCGCCGGCATCGGTTACTCGAACGGTCACGCTGTAGGCATTTGTCGCTTCAAAGTTAAAGCTATTGTTGGCTCGCAGCGTCACACCGTCCGGAGCAATATTGAACAGACCGTTGTTGGTCAAACCTGATGGCAAACTCAACACGCCGGTATCACCCGGGTTAGAGTCTGAAAAGCTGAGTGTCCCGAGGACCGCGTTGGTACCGGCATTCTCTGCGATGGCATTGCTGGAAATCGTGATGTCCGTCGGCGCTGTGTTAAACTGGAAGTTCGCCAGGGAGGCCAATTCCTGAGTCGTCAGAAACGCAGCCGCCTCGCCACCGAAGCCATTTGTCGTCACCAGAGCATTCGCCGCTGCAATGGCTTCGGTTCGAGTCGTCCCCAGAACAGTAAAGTTTGCCAACCGTTTCGTCTCACCGGCTGCAACGGTGAGATTGTAAGTCCACTCAACATTATCCTCGATCACATTCACGCTTGTCGGCTGCAACCCATAAGGACCATGCAGCAAGTGAATGATTGCCGGAGTGCCAGTGCCATCGGCATCGTCCGTGCCAAACCAGAGATCTGTTGGTTCGACAAGGAGGTCACCGTCGGATGTGGCGAAGACGGTTGTGGCAGCGTCGGAGCCGAGATTTCCCACCATACGAACGGGAATCGTTATATCTGTAGCCGATTGATTTCCGTAGACATCAATGGCTTGTGCAAAATCGCGGAGTCCTGTCGAAGTTATGGTCACTTCACGATGTATGTCCAAACCCGACATTAGCTGATTATCTGTGGAAATCGTTCTCCCGGCATCGCTGAGATTTGGTTGAGATGCGAACTCGATCGCTCTGATTGAGGCTGTTGCACCATCATCAACAATGATCGGAAAGCTGCTGGGCGCTCCACCCACGGCAGGATCATTGATCTGCCGTGCCTGAATTGTGACGATATGAGGCCCAGCCCCCAATGTCGCATAATCTTCGACAACAACTGGTATGACCTGCGGATTTCCCGATGATAACTGGGGGGTCAGGATCGTGGCGGCAACCGGAAGGGGAGTTCCATCAACCACAAAGCGTAATTCTACATTTGCCCAGTTTGTGGAACCAAAGACATACAAATTAAATGACGACGACAATCGAACAGGATTAGCACCGCTGGTCGTGATTGTGGTAGATAGTCCACTCAGGGTGGCGAAACCAGACGCGATCTGCGTCTGTGGGACATTTGCAAATGACTCTGAAACGTTGACTTTAGGACTGGGATCTGCTGCAAACCCTGCACCCGCAATCTGCAGCCGATTGACGCCGTCAAACGCATTCTCTGTCCCCTGTACCAACTGCCCGGCGCCATAACCACCAAACTCTGGATCAAACACAAATCCATTTGGCGATGTCAACGACGTCGTGAGTGCACCGACCACAAAATCTTTCCGCCAATTTCCGCCGGCGGTGCCATTGTCGTCTCCATCCAACGCATTGCCCGCAGCGTTCGTGATCGTGTCTTTAACGGTGAGTCGATAAACATCTTCCGGCAATCCGGCGAAGTTCAGGGTCGCGGTGTTGCCAGACATCGTCACTGATGAAATGTTGACGATCGGATCATCAGTATTCCCCAGCAGTCCGTCCGCACCGGCTCGACGGAGTTCGTAGTTGCTCGCCAGCTCTGCGCCACCCGCGGAAGGACCGGTGACAGAAGCTCCGCCGCGGATCCAGATTCTTTGCGAATTCAGCGTCAGGCCGAACTGCAGGAAGAACGGGCCGGGACTTCCGATTAGTGGTGACGCCGGAATCGTTGTCTGGGGATTTCCATTGTAAAACCAAGACAGTCCTCCGGGGTTTCCTCCAAATGACGCGCCGAAGCTGCCCTGAAGCAGTGCCGAATTCGAATGTCCTGCCAGAGTCGTGACCGACGTGAATACGGACTGATAGCTGTCTGCTGTGTACTTACCATGAAATCGCCCCTGACCGACGTTGCTTCCGTCGATGTCGTGTCGGATTTCCGCCGTGGCAGTCCCGGCAAAGTAAGAGTTCAAATTTCGCGTGTGTGCCGTTGTCAATCCCACGGTCCCGGTATTAGAAACGATGTCGTTGGATGCCGGCTCTGCACCAATAACACTATTGACGGCCAACATCCATCCTCCGCCATCGGTGGTCATGTCACAGTAAACTTGAAAAGGAGCAATCGCACCGGCACCGTCAGGGTCGATCCAGTAGATGCCATCAGCCGCAGATGGATTAGCAGCCTTGATCTGTTGGGCCGACGCTGCCGGGCGTTGCTGACTTCCCAGACTGAAGGACACAGGTTCCGAAAATGTCACCATCAGATTGGTGGCACCTGCCAGGACGGTGCCGGAATCTTCGAAACTGCTGGTGATGACCGCTGGGGCAGGGTCATTGACATCGTTGATGCTGATTCCCAAAACCTGTTCGAAAGACAGTCCACTGGAATCCGTCGAGCGAACACGGATTGAATAGCTCGACTTTGCTTCAAAATCGAACGTTGCTGATGTTTTGATCGTGCTTCCCGTGAGCGTAAAGCTCGAATTGTCGGTGCTCCCGGTGCCGCTCACCAACGAATACGTAAAGGTTGTGCTGTCGAAATCGGTCGTGGAAAGTGTCCCGACAGTCGCCCCGGACGTGAGATTTTCCGCGACGCTCGACGGGCTCAAACTCACACCACTTGGAGCCGTATTGGTCGTATTGACTCGCACCAGGGCAAAATCCGAGCGACCAAGGCCATCGGCCGCGTAGCCAGCGGCAAGGAACTGCCCTGACGACAGCATGACGGCTCCCTGGGCGACATCGTTGCCAGAACCGACCGACTGCCGAAAGAAACCGGTTTTTGCGAACGAGGTGTCCAGAACGCCGCTCGATGAGTACCGCGCCCATGCGAAATCATCGTTGCCTGCGTTGGCTGATGTTCCAGCGACGATGAGTGATCCATCAGAACTTCGCAAAATCGTTGCTCCGCGATCATGTCCCGATCCCAGGGACGTCACGACGTAGCCGTTTGAGTTGAATGACGTATCAAACGCGCCAGTCGTACCGAGCACTCGCGTGAGCAGGATATCGTCCGACGCGCCGGAAGAAGTTCCAGCTGCCACGATCTTGCCGTCGGGCTGAATCAGGACGCTGTTCAGAACAGCGTTGCCCGAAAGCGCAGTGATCGCCTGCAGACCATTCTCGTCAAACGTTGTGTCAAGCGCCCCGGTCGTCGTGTAGCGGCCGACAAGCGCCGACTGACTGGTCCCATTCCACGAGGTTCCTGCGATGACAATCTTACCGTCGCCCTGGAGTGCAACATCGTTGGCAAAGTCGTCCCCGGTGCTGATCGCAGTCGTCACCTTCCCGACCGACCCAAAGGCTGTGTCCAGTTGTCCGTCCGCTGGATTGAGCCGAGCGATCGCAATTTCCTTTTGGCCAGAAACCAGCGTTTCCCCAACAACCACGATTTTTCCGTCAGATTGGATCGTTAACGCATGAGCAACGTCGTCTCCTCCAAAGTTCACGGTCTGCAAGCCGTTATCATCAAAGGTGTTATCGAGCGTTCCGTTGCTGTTGTAACGTGCGAGCCCAAAATCGTAATTGGCACCACCATACGTCGAACCGGCGACGACAATTTTGCCGTCTGACTGAACAGCAATGTCATAAACTCGCTGGAAGAATGTGTTGAACGATGTGGTGACTTTTCCGCCAGTTCCGAATGTCGTATCCAGAACGCCTGCGGATGTGTACCTGGCTAAAGCGAAATCCGTGTCGCCAGCTCCGGTCAGGACGGTCCCGGCGACAAGGATTCGGTTGCTGGCATCAACAACGACCGCTGCCCCTTCGTCCGAATCCGTTCCAAAGTCTGTCAGTACTTTCCCGGCCGTTCCGAATGAAACATCCAGATCACCCGCCAGGAGCACTCGAGTCTCCAGAGTTTCCGGAAGACACCGGGAGGAACGGCGGCGAAAAGAGCACTTAGAAATATTGTCATTGGAGCCTGTAAACAGATTCCGGAGTCGTCGGGAAAAGCCTGTCATAAGTTTGGTCGCCTGTGCTGTCTGTGTGTCACGTTTCAGAGACGTGACTTGAAACCGAAATCGCCGAATCTGCCCTCGATCAGGAACTGCTGTTGCGTGTACCATTTGCCAAGACGACAAGGACGCCCCGAAGCGAATGCAGGAATTACAAAAAGGTGGCAAGTTTTGGGGACACAGGAAAATAATGGGCTTTTGTTCATGACGTGGCGGGTCAAACGTGTGCGGGGTCAGGAGACCGCTGCACAACAGCGTTGTGGCCGGTCTCCTGACCGAGCCACTGATGTTCGACCGGCAAGGTCTCCAGACGCGCGCAACCCTTACGACAGAGCGCGGAGACCTGCGGTCAAAACGCGTGCGGGGTCAGGAGACCCGCGCACAGCATGTGACCCCCGCACAGCATGTGACCCGCGCACAACTGAGAAAACTGCTCACAGATGGACACAAGACGGCTGTCTTTCAGGTCCAGTTGATTCCCGTTAAATGCACATCACAAGCTTGCTCCGCATCGGTGTCGTACCAGAGTGCGGATGAGTATCGCCATTCGCGTGAACGTCGGACGAGTCCTTTTCTCACTGGATTCTCATGAAGGTAGTCCAGCTTTTGTCGCCAGAATTTTTCCGCGTGTAGGGCAATCGGATGGCGACTGGGTTGCCAGAATCGACGCTCACGATCCTCGCCTGATGAGGCTCGCAGTGTTTCGTGGAAGCAGGACGGCATCGATTGCTGACAGTAATCGCTTAGGCGTCGACCCGTAAACTTGCGGAAATCGTTCAGGGCTGCTGCGAGCGGCTCGGAACGAAAACCGACCGAAAACACGATCGCGTGAAGGTGCGTAGGCATGATCACAAAGGCATTGATTCTCAGACCTTTCTCCTGATGACAGAAGTTGAAACTGTCGGTGATGATGCGAAACGCAGATTCTGATGTGAAAACTGGCAACCACTCGACGACGCTGTAGGTAACGTAGTAGACGGCAGCGTCCGGCGTGATTCGATAGCGTTCCACAATGAATGATCTCTATGACTGGGTTGTCGATGAATTATGAGGGTTAGTAATACACCCCTATGCGTGGGTGGCATTTTGTTACTTTTGTGCCGTCGTGCAATAGCTTCTTGTCCGGGGTCAGGAAACCCGCGCAGAACAACGACCTTCGGTCGAAAGCGGTGCGGGGTCAGGAGACCCGCGCACAACAGGCAGGAAACCCGCGCATAATTTTCGTTGCGGCCGGTCATCGTGTTGTGGCCGGTCTCCTGACCGAGCCACTCACGATTGACCGGCACGGTCTCCGCGTTAAGCGGTGCGAGTTTGGAGAGGCGGAATGAGGGAGACCTTCGGTCGAAGGCGGTGTGCGGGGTCAGGAGACCCGCGCACAACAAGTGCACAACGGGGGAGAAAACGGGAGGTATCTGCGGCAAGGTGTGGCTCGGAGAAATTCTCGTTAACCAGACGATGGATTGCTTGACTTTGAGACGGCCAGAACCGGAAACTCGTAGTCCACTTCCAAAGACTCTGCACAAATTCCCCGCCTGCTCTCAAAATCTTCATTCGGTCTGGATGCGCGATGTCGTCTTTGCCTGGTGAGCCCGATGAAATGCTGTCGTCTGCTGTGGCTGCATCGCAGGAGCCGATGGCGAATTGTCAGGTTCAGACATTCGACGTTGCTGCGATGGTTGTCAGGTACAGGCCGTTTCTGAAAGCCATCGCGGCGGCCGAGTTTCCGGAACATTTGAAGTCTCGCGAAGACGATTCTGACTTTGTTCAGGAGACCCTGCTGAGAGCGACCAGTCAGGCGGATCAGTTTCGGGGATCGACGGAGAAGGAGCTGGAATCATGGCTGCGAGAAACGTTGCGGAACCAGATCCGCGATCGCGTCAAACATCACGCTCGACAGCAGCGAGATGTAGGGAATGAAGTTGCGTTCCCGGTTTCGTATGTTGCAGAGACAATCGCATCGGCCAGTGAAGAAGTCCGAAAAACGGAAGCCAAAGAGATTGTTCAGCGTGCTGTCAATGAATTGGCGGAAGATTACCGAACCGTGATTCTGCTTCGACAGCAACTTGATCTTTCGTTTGTCGAGATTTCCGAGCAGATGCGGCGAACGCCGGATGCCGTACGCATGTTATGGGGCAGAGCAATTCTGGCACTGGGTGAAAAGCTGAAGTCGCTCCGCTAATCCATTCATATTGAAGGTAATTCTTCCCCAAATTGCAGGATGGCAGCAGAGCCTTGCAGGGGGCGTGTAAAGCGTCGGAAATATGACTTCGGAAAACTCCACGATCGACAGCAACTTGCTGAATTCGCTGCTGCAGTTTGACGAATCACTGCGAAGCAGAGGACAAATCAAGACTTGTGGCATCCCTGTTGATGCGGACTTGCAGGAAAACCTCGAACTCGGTCAGGCGGCTATTCTTGAGCTTGAAGCTGCGATTCCACGGCACATCTCAGTCATGCCATCGTGGGCGCCGGAAACGATCGGTCGATTCCGGATACAGTCTGTGCTGGGCTCGGGCGGGTTCGCTGTCGTCTATCTGGCCTTCGACCCGGCGTTGAATCGCAACGTGGCCCTGAAGATTCCTCGCCCTCATGCATTAATCAAGGCAGAACTTCGACGTCGCTTTGTCACCGAAGCTCAGGCGGCCGCGAAACTGGATCATCCCAACATTGTCCCGGTTTATGAAGCCGGCGAGGATCGCGATTTGCCCTATATCGCCTGCGCTTACTGTGATGGCCCGACACTTGCCGAGTGGATGTCGTCCAGAACGGGGCCTGTGAAGGCAAGGATTGCCGCAGAAATTGTTCGCGACCTGGCCAATGCCGTTCACTTCAGTCACGAACGCGGCATTCTTCATCGAGACATCAAGCCAGGGAATGTGCTTCTGTTTCCGGATGCATCGCGTGCGGCGGAAGAGTTTCGGTTCATTCCTCGGCTCAGCGATTTCGGACTCGCGAAAGTGCTGGAATCCGGTGAACTGGACACGGTGACCAGTCAACTGCTGGGGACGCCTCGATTCATGGCTCCGGAGGTGATTCAGGGACGAGGCCGACCTGATGCTCTGACTCCGGACATCTACGCCCTTGGAGCTCTGCTGTACTGTCTCATTGCCGGGCGGCCACCCTTTGGTTCAGCAACGGCCGCTGAGACCATTCGGCAAATCAGTGATGACGAGCCAGTTCCGCCGCAGACACTTGACCCGTCAATCGGACGTGACCTGAGTCTCGTCTGTATGAAGTGTCTTCAGAAAAATCCGGAAGCTCGGTATCAAACCGCATTGGATCTGGTCGCTGATCTTGAACGATACCTTGCAGGGCGACCTGTATTTGCATCGCCTACCCCTCCTGCGGTCCGTCTGCAGAAATGGTGTCGTCGAAGACCCGGAGTTGCCTCGCTGCTTGGCGTGACATTGATTCTGACAATGGCGCTGATTGTTTTTGCAATCCATTACACGACTTCGCTGAGGACACTGCAGGCGAATCTGTCCGTCACAAATGATGAACTCTCCAGACACGTTGAAGAATTGAATCGAGCGATTGACACCTCAAATAAACACGAGGAGGAAGCAGATAAGAACCGCAGAATCGCTGATGAACAGGTCTTTGCGGCCGACTTGAAACTTGCGGAATCTCTGATCCGTTCCGGTGACATCTTCGGAGCTCAAGGTGTTCTGCTCAGGTACCGCGGCGCAGACAGCGATTCACAAAAGGCTGGACCCACTGAAATCGATGGGCCTGAAAGCTTTTCCTGGCGATACCTGATGCGGCAAACGACTCGGTCCGGGATTCCGCCTCAGAGTTCAGGCCAGATTATCTGGGATAGTCAATTATCGCCTGATCAATCAAAGCTGGCTGTGACCGGGAATCGTGGCATCATTCGAATCATGGATCCGGCAAACGGCTTACAAACAATCGTCGAGAAGAAAATCGCGGAGACCGAATTCAATAGCCTGTCGTGGTGCGACACCCGTCCCATTCTTGCTGTCGCTGGCGACGATGGCACCATCAGGATCTGTCATACCGCTGATCTGACACTGGAGCGAACTCTTGAGGTTTCCCCGGGGAAAAGACTTTTCTCCATGTCTTTCCAGCCGGAGACGACAAATTTATTCGTGAATGTCGGCTCCGCCACACTGCAGGTCTGGGACGCTGAAACCGGTCAGAAGACCGGAGAATTCACGACGCCTCACACGGAAGAAATCGAGCATCTTGCGGTCGCACCCGATGCATCATGTCTTGTGACGGGCAGTTGGGATTATGACGGAAAAGTCTGCTGTCAGGATATTCAGACAGGATCCGTCCTGTGGGAACAGACGATCTCCGGCATTCCCAGTGGATTCATTTCCATTGTTCGTTTTACCCCGGATCAAAAGTATGTGGTTGTCGCTGCTCGCAAGAAAAGTGTCATCGTTCTTGATTCCAAAACGGGCGCCATCCTGCGACGCTGGGATGGTCTCGACCGCATCCATGCGCTTGCGGTGGATAATTCAAGAGTCGTCTGTGGAAATGAGTTGGGGTTGCTGACGGAGCTTTCGCTGGAAGATACGGCTCCTCACTGGCGTCCGCTGCGTCAATGGCAGGGACATTCAACAAAGATCTCTTCGATCGTACGTTTACCCGAACCAATCGAGCAACGGCATCGGATTGATGTTGTTTCTTTTGATCGCGCCGAATTGCAGGCTCATTGGCTCACCGGAAGAACAGTTGCCCCTGATATTTTTTCCTACTCAGGCGAACACCAATTTCATACCGAGCGTGCGTCGCTGCAATGGAAGAACAATCAGATGATCTATCGGTTGTCACCCGATCACATCGAGTCCTTAGACCTCGCGAATCACAGGACCTTACGGTTTAGTCCCAGTGATCGCGACCTCACTTGCATGAAATACTGTGAAGCGTTGAAGCAGATTTTCTGTTCTGATCAAACTGGCCGAGTTTTCATACTGGATGAAGCGGGGAAGACAATCGACGAAATCAGGGTCTTTGATAACCTGGCCTGCGATCTGTTGTCTATCGATGACTCGGGCACGCTTCTGATCACTCGCAGCTCCAACACCGCGGATTTGTGCGTTATTGACCTGACGAATAAGACCATCCGCTTACGGCTCCCGAATCGGGAGTACATTTGCCTTTCCCCGGATGGTCGATGGCTGGCCTCAGGATCGCAACAGTTGGATTGCTATGAGATTTACAGTATCTCCACTTTTGAAAAGGTTGCTGTCCTCCACGATGTCGATCCAACCTACGAGACGTGTTTATTCTCGCCGGATTCTAAGCATCTGGTTTCCGCTGGATCACGGCGGCAGGTCATCGTCTGGAATTGCGATGACTGGAAACTGTCTCAACGTTTTGCAGTCTCAACATCTTCGATGAGGTTGCCTTGCTTTCATCCGGATTCCAGAACTCTAGCGGTCGCAGGTGACGAAGGCAGCATTCGGCTGGTTGACATTATCGCGGGACGCGAACTGGTCGAAATCAGTTCCAATCATAGTCCAGAGACGTCCGGGCTAGGATTCTCACCGGATGGCAATCAGCTCGCGATCGCTGCGGGCAATCTGGATCTGTACGTGATCTCAAATCCTGACGAAAAATTCTAAAAGCCTGTTGATTGAGAGTGGCTGACAAAACTGAGGCAGGTCGCCGGATTCGTAAGAATTCGGCGGCGTTTCTGAGCCCTCACGAGCCCAGCCCCGGTCTTGTTAGACGTTATTAGTCGCTTCATCAGCCGCAGGGCGTTAGCCCCGGTTGTTTTTCCTGGGTTTCAGAGTCCAGAACCGGACGCTAACGCGTTCCGGATGATGAATTCAACAGGCGGCTAACGCACCATCCTTACAAAATAGAGCTGCGCACCGTTGCACAGTTGGCGTGTGGCAGCCGGATCGTTATACGACGGGAACATGACCCAAAAGTGAAGTCGTGAATGGCAGGAGATTCTGCCACCTTTTCCCTCGCTGATAACTCGATCGCCCTATCATGCTCAGCCCGGCCGAATCTGTAGGTTTGTTTGGATCGACTCTCGATAATCGCGTTCGCAAGGCGGTGCAGAGAGTTGGCGACGGAGCACTTGCCAGAATCTCAGAACGACTGAGAACAGATGCAATGGCCAATGCAGTTTGCTACGAACGAGACGGCGTCGAGGAACCCGTTCGCATCATGCTGCGACCTCTGCTGGCGATGCCGGAGCAGCTCAGCTACGTCGACCATGTCTGTCTGAAGCTTTCCGAAGCGTTGAAACGCCTTCCGGAGCTCTACCTGAAAGATGAACAGGTTCGCCGGATTCTGGCCATAACTCCCGAAGAAGAACATTGGCTGCAAGATACCTGGACTCCTCAACACCAGCAGCATAACTCCATTTACGGTCGACTGGATGCCGTCTGCGACTTTACGTCAGCAGGCTGGCAGGAATCACTGTTGTTTCTGGAACCCAATCTTTCTGGAGTTGGAGGCATTCATTACGCCCCGCTGGCCGAGCAACTCGTGATGCATGATGTCGTACCCACATTGCTGGCGCAGGATCCGGAGCTGGACGTTGAACTGCCTCGGGATCAGCGAGAATTATTTCTGCAGGTGCTGATTGATCATGCTCGAGCCATCGGACGGAACAACTGCCGTTTATGTCTTGTCGAACCTAAGTATTCACAGGATGGCCCGAATGAACAGTCGATTCTGCGGCAACATCTTTCGGAACTGCACGGACTGACAATTGTCCATGCCGATCCTCGTGAACTGCGTGTTGAGGGCGATGAGGTTTACTACGAAGATGTGCAGATCGACGTGGCATATCGAGACTACGAAATGCGCGATCTCGTCGCTCTCGAACAGGAAATCGGAAAGCCTCTGGAAGCCATGCGATTGCTGTTTCGACAGAATCGAGTGGTCTCTTCGGCGGTCGGTGATTTCGATCATAAGAGCTGCTGGGAACTGATGACCGACGAATCGATCGCATCACGCTTGTTTACAGCAGAAGAGCGGCGTCTTTTCCGACGTCATGTGTTGTGGACTCGAATCATCGGTGATCGGCGCACGATGCTGCCTCACGGTAAAGAAGGACACCTGCTGGACTTTGCAAAGAAGAATCGTGAACGTCTGGTGATGAAACCGAATCGTGGCTACGGCGGCAAGGGTGTCACGCTGGGGGCCGCTACAGAGCAAGCCGAGTGGGATCGATTGATCGATGACGCGGCAAAGTATTCCGATCATCCAGAACAGTCCTGGGTGCTGCAGTCGGTGGCTCGTCTGCCGGTCCATGAGTTCCCGATTGTTGGTCCAAACGGCACCGTCTTTGAAGAGCCGTTCTATTCCGTCATGGGATTCGCCTCGACAGAAAACGGCTTGGGCATACTCTGCCGAGTCTCCCAGAAGCAGGTCGTGAACGTGGCACAACACGGCGGGCTGGCAGCGGTGTTGATCGCTCGTCCTCCACGCGAACTCAAGATGCCGCGCCGAACTCCGGTTCGCACGGAAGGCGCTGAGCAGACACTTCGCGCGAGGATCTCGGAGTTGCTGCATCTGGATCAAACGATCGGTTTGATGGGCTGGGACGAAGAGACCAAGATGCCGTCGATGGGACGTGTTCAGCGCGGCGAGCAGCTGGCGACTCTGGAAGGCATTCGTCATTCCATGTTGACCGCCGATAGTCTCGGTGATCTGGTTGAAGAGGTTGCTCAGCAGCGAGATGGCGATGACCGCTGGACTCGGGAACTGGCGTTGATTCGTCGACTTCGACGTCAGGCCTTGTCACTTCCCGAAGAGCTTGTGCGAGACCTTGCTAAAGCGAAATCTCGCTCGCTGGGAGCCTGGGAAGATGCGTACGCACAGGCCGATTTTTCTTTGTTTGCGCCATCATTCGAAAAGCTGTTGACGCTGGTTCGGGAACGAGCCGTCACGTTGTCTCGCGGTGCCGATCCGTATGATGCGATGCTGGAAGAACACGAACCCGGCATGAGTCGTTCACGTCTGGAACCTGTGCTGGCGGATCTGAAACTGAAGCTGGTTCCGCTGGTCGAGAAATGGTCGGCTGAAACGGCCAATGATCACAGTCTGCTGGATGGGCGAACATTTGGTGAAAGCGGCCAGTGGGATCTGTGTCGTCGAATCTTAACGGCGATTGGTTTCGATTTCGAACGCGGACGAATGGACCGATCGACTCATCCATTTACATCGCAAATGGGCATTCACGATGTTCGTCTGACGGTTCGCCTGCGCGAGTCGGATCTCCCCAGCGCTGTACTCACTGCGCTGCATGAAGGTGGCCATGGTCTTTACGATCAGGGTTTTATGCCGACCGATCGCGATTCGTTTCTGGGTGAGGCGCCCAGCATGGGGCTGCATGAATCGCAATCACGGCTCTGGGAAAATCATGTGGGGCGAAGTCGAGCGTTCTGGGATCGGTGGTTTCCGACCATCGAAGCCATCTTTCCTGACGCAACCGCCGGACTGACGGGCGAAACATTCTTCCGCGTCGTGAATGCCGTGCGGCGGGAGTCTGTCCGAGTGAACTCCGATGAAGTCTCGTATCATCTGCATATTCTGCTGCGCTACGAGCTGGAATTGGCACTAATTTCAGGCGAACTCAGTGTGTCTGATTTGCCTGCGGCGTGGAACGAGCGTTGTCGAACGCTGCTGGGAATTGTGCCTGAGAATGATCGCGAAGGAGTGCTTCAGGATTCTCATTGGGCTGCCGGAATGTTTGGTTATTTTCCGTCGTACACGATCGGAAGTCTCTACGCCGCGCAGTTGACGGACGCTTATCAGGCCGCGCATGGGCTGAAGGGCGATCTGGATGGCAGCGAGTTTCAGCATCTGTTGGCCTGGCTGAGAAGTCACGTGCATCAAACGGGATATCGCATGGCTGCAGAGGAGATGATTCGGAAGGTGACAGGATCAGGCCTCGACGCAAGTGCGTTCTTTCGCCACATCGAAAGCAACCGGCGGCGATAGGTTACTGCGTCCGCGATTGCTCCTGCACTAAGCCAAAATGCCGGGTACGACATGTCCATGAACGTCAGTCAGACGGTAACGGCGGCCCTGGAACTTGTAGGTCAGTCGCTCGTGATCGATACCAAGCAGATGCATGATCGTGGCGTGCAGATCGTGGATATGCAGGCCGTCGGAGGCAATGTTGTAGCCGAACTCGCAGGTTTCTCCGTAAACAGATCCGGCTTTGACTCCCCCACCTGCCAGCCAGATGCTGAAGCAACGAGGATGATGGTCGCGGCCGAAATTGGGGGACAACTTGCCCTGGCAATAATTGGTCCGCCCGAACTCGCCGCCCCAGACCACGAGCGTATCTTCCAGCATTCCGCAACGCTTGAGATCTTTCACCAGAGCCGCAGCTGGCTGATCCGTTTCCTTGCACAGTTTCGGCAACGCGCCGGGAAGGCCTCCGTGATGATCCCAGTCCTGATGATAGAGCTGAATAAATCGGACGCCTCGTTCTGCCAGTCGGCGCGCCTGCAAGCAGTTGGCGGCGAATGATCCCGGTGTCGTGACGTCCGGGCCGTACTCATCCAGCACAGACTTCGGTTCACTGGTGATGTCTGTCGCTTCGGGAACACTGGATTGCATCGCATAGGCCATCTCATAGTGGTCGATGCGATTTTGAATTTCTGAGTCTGGTGTTTTCGAAAGCTGATGCTCGTGCAGCTCCTTTAAGCGGTCCAGCAGCAGTCGTCGACTCTCGTTACTCACACCGGCCGGATTGCCAAGATACAAGACAGGGTCCTTGGCCGCTCGAAACTGAACGCCCTGATGTCGCGATGGCAGGAAGCCACTGCCCCACAAATGTGAACCCAACGGCTGCCCACTTTTGTCCTTCGTGATCAGCACCACGAAAGATGGCAAATTCGCGTTGTCCTGCCCCAGACCATAGCTCAGCCACGCGCCCATACTGGGGCGACCGGCAATCTGAGTTCCGGTCTGCAGAAATGTGACACCAGGGCCATGATTGATGGCTTCGGTGTACATGGAATTCACCACACACAAATCGTCCGCGATCGCTGCCGTGTAGGGAAGCTGATCACTAAACCAGGCACCGGCCTGACCGTGTTGAGTAAACTTGAAGGGCGATCCGACCAGCGGAATTGACGACTGATTCCCTGACATCCCCGTTAACCGCTGTCCGCCCCGGACAGAATCCGGCAACTGCTCACCATTGCGCTGGTTGAGCACCGGTTTATAATCCAGAAGGTCCAGCTGAGACGGCGCGCCTGACATGAACAGGTAAATGATGCGTCTGGCTTTGGGAGCAAAATGAGGTTCGCCGAGAACTCCGCGGTCCTTCACTTCCGCCGAAACGGTTCGTGGCGACAGCATGTCGGCCAATGCGAGACTTCCCAGCCCGAGTCCGGATTGGGTGAGGAATTGTCGTCGAGTTTCGATGTCGGGAAAGAAGTGCATGGGAGTCCTCCGACTGTCAAACCGGAATTGATGCCGAATCGTTCTGCAGAATTCAGAATCAGGACGAATTTTCCGCAGCGACCGGACGGTTCTCGGAGGAAATGTCCACGAGCTTCGGAAACAATGGTCTCGACTCTACCGACTTCAGGCGATTGAGGCTAGCATGGACTCTCTCCGTGGAGGCAACTCTCAGATTCGAACCTTGTATCAGAACAGCGCCAAGTTCGAAAATACGTATTGTCGTTTTTTTGGATGATCAGCCGGAACGCGTTAGCGTCCGGTTTTTGAATCCTTTTATGAACCGGGTGCTACTGCACTCCGGCTGATCAAAACAAAACACCGAGACCCGCCAACCAGGTTTTCACTAATCTCCCAGCCCGATCTGCCCTCCTCTTTGAAGGACCTCGCCATGAATGCTGACTTGTTTTCCCGCCGAAATTTTCTGCAGTGCTCAGCCGTCGCCGTTGCAGCGGGATCGGTTGTTAACGGAGCTGCTTCAGCGTTCGCACAGCCGATTTCTGCTTCATTGGCCGTGGCCGAAAATGGACTTAAGGGACGTCTTTGGAAGACACTGAAAATCGGCATGGTCAATGTGCCAGGATCATTGACCGACAAGTTCAAGGCCGCAAAAGACGCGGGCTTTGAGGGCATCGAAATGAATGCTCCGGGCATGGATGTCGAAGAAACCAAAAAGGCGATTGCCGAGAGCGGTTTGCCGGTCGACGGAACAGTCAATTCAACCCACTGGGATGTTCGCCACACCGACCCGAATCCGGAAGTGCGTGCAAAGGCTTTGGAATCTCTGAAGACGGCGATTCGAGATACTCATGCTGTCGGCGGCCACTCGGTTTTACTTGTTGTTGGCCACGGTAAAGATGGCAAGGAAGAGGAAATCTGGAAGCGGTCCATCGACAATATTGCTCAGGCTGTTCCGGTCGCTGCACAGTGGGGCATTCAGATCGTGATTGAAAACGTGTGGAACCATTTTCATTACAATCACGAAGGCGATCATACTCAGACGGCGGACAAGTATGTGAAGTTTGTCGATGAGCTGAATTCACCGTGGGTAGGGATGCAGTTCGACATCGGCAACCACTGGAAGTACGGCAGCATGGGTGACTGGATTCGTCAGTTGGGCAAGCGAGTCTTCAAGCTGGATATCAAGGGTTACAACAGGGCCGAAGACAAGTGGGCCCGCATCTCCGAGGGCGATATTGATTACGCGGATGTGCGAAAGGCTTTGATAGAGATTAACTTCTATGGATGGTGTGCTGCGGAAGTCGGCGGTGGCGATGCTGCGGAACTGAAACGTATCGCCGGCGAAATGGATTCGGTGTTTGGCTTGGTGTTGGCTGATTCATTGATTTAGCAGAGCGTGAACCGCTAGTGTAGTGTCTCACGTAGATGGGATTTCTTAGAACCCAGTGTTTTTGTTTTGTTTAACCCGTGGCCGACAGGCCAGGAGCAGAGAACACCTGGCCTGTCGGCCACGGGTTAAACGAGGGGATCTGAGAGACAATACACTAGTTGACGTTGCCACGCATTTCTCAACTCGTTTAACGGCAAGCCGCAGGTGTCGGTTTCAGCTTACGCCGTCGCCTGCGGCTTGCCGTTAAACAATGTGTTGGCAGCGTTCCCGACTCATCAGACGGCTCGCGCCGTTACGCTTTAGTGACAACTTGTTTCTTTAACTTAGCGAGTGAACTCGGTTGACCGAATCTCCTGTGCCCGAAGTCGTTGAATCCTCGAATCCCGAAGCTGATCTGCAACAGCTGCAGTCGGTGTTACAGACTCATGGTCTAGTCATTCCTGACGATCAGGTCGTTTTGCTTGCAAAGTATTGTCGCCTGCTGTGGGACTGGAACGGCCGACTGAACCTGACACGACATACCGACTGGGAAATGTTCGTGACTCGGGATCTGCTGGATACTCTGGAACTTTCCAAACACATTCCGCCCAAAGCCAAAATCATGGATGTTGGTTCTGGTGGAGGAGTTCCAGGAATTCCTTTAGCCATTCTTCGGCCGGACATCAGCGTGACGTTGTGTGACTCCGTTGGCAAGAAAGCGATGGCTTTGCAGGACATGGTGAAGTCGCTGGGGCTCACTGTCCCTGTTCACGCCGATCGAGCTGAATCGATTCTGAAGAAAAATCGTTTTCACTTCGTCACCGCGCGAGCAGTAGCTTCGATCGCAAAAATGATTGGCTGGTTTATTCCTTTTTGGGGAGCCGCCGGAAAGCTGCTTCTAATCAAAGGGCCGAAATGGATTGAGGAACGTAACTTAGCCTCAGCCGATGGACTTCTGAAGAAACATACTGTCGAGCAAATCGCAGCGTGGTCAACGCCCGGGCGCGATGGTCAGAGTGTACTGCTGCGAATTGCAAAGAAGCCCTGATCCTTCCTGATGGGTCTTGCGTTAGCGTGGTTAACGTGATGATGTCAACAAGAGTGACGGTGTCACATAGAAACTGCGAGAGTGAACGATGTCTACACTGGAACCTGAAGGATCGCCAAAGTACTGGCCGCCACTGGGACTTCCCGTGGGCAGTGTCAGAGCCATGTTGACACTCTTTGTTGTCGCAATCGTGACAGTCAGTGTGGCTCGCGGCCACGATCTGGATTTAATCTGGACGGAGACTCTGCTGATCGCCCTGGCACATTACTTTACCTCACGACGATTCGTATCTCTGCCGCCGGAAGTCCTGAAAAGGATTCAGGAAGAAGGGTTGATCGAGAAGGAACAACATCCTCTGTTTCTTCCACGCCACAGTATTCGCCTGTTGATTCTCGCGGCGTTTATCGGACTCGGCGTATTCCTTTATAAGCAGCAACGCATTTGGGAACCACGTGCCGTTTCGTTGCTGGGAATCGTCGCCGCCTATGTCCTTGGCGCGATGTTTCGCGGGGTTGGAGCGTGGTTTGGCAGTCGCACCGGCCGGCGCCCATCGTCGGCGTGGGGAGATTTTAAGGCGATCGTGGTCCTACTGGCGGTCGGGATTGCCGGCATTCCGGAACTGTTCGATATGCCCGATTTTTTGCCGGCGATGGCTCACCGAGTCGCGCTCGGAATGATGCTGTTCTACTTTGGCTCGCGGTAACGTGGCAAAATCGGGATAAGCATCCCCAGAGGTGATAAAGCGAACTCCGCAGGTCGGGCAGCCAATTGCGGCTCGATTTTGAGCATGCGTATACTGTCAGCAGCGTAGTCGATGCGGGCAACCTGAAACCTGCACGACTTCACTGACAGAAAACCCGCCAGAGCTTTCCCACCTCTTTGAATGTGTCCGGAGCAAATCATGAGACGCACAAGCGTTTTGCCAGTGGCTCTGGTATTTGTAGCTTTGATTTGCGTTTCAAAGTCGGCCCCGGTGATGGCTCAGGTTGGCGCCTCAACGGCCAACACAAATCAGGCCGTCCAAAATCTTGCCGCAGTGCGACTTGTCTCCGCTTCGGCCGATGCCGCGATGGAACTGGGTCGCCAGATCTATGAAGAGCGATGCATTCGTTGTCACGGCCCGAATGGCACAGGGACGAAAGAGGTTCCGGCGGCGATCTTCGGCGACCGGCCAACTTCTGATTTGGCCGATCTGATTTCTCGTACGATGCCGGAAGACGCCGTTGGCGATTGCGTGGGCGATGATGCTCGAGCGGTCGCCGAATGGATGCAGTCCGCCTTCTACTCTCCCGAAGCGCAGGCTCGACTGAATCCGCCGCGTGTTGAACTCAGTCGACTGACGGTTTCACAGTATCGCAATGCGATCGCTGATCTCGGCGCGAGCTTTCGCTGGTTCAGCCCGCCGAAGCCGGAACGAGGCTTAAAGGCACAGTATTTTGCCAGCCGCAATCATCGAGGTGATCGCAAGGTCTACGATAAGATTGACAGCAAGGTTGACTTCAACTTCGGAGCCTTCAGTCCGGACGGCGAAAAAATTCCAGACGAAGAATTCTCGATGGTCTGGAGCGGCTCGGTTATTCCTCGTGAATCCGGCTGGTATGAATTCACAATTCGCACCGAGAACGGCGCGCGATTATTTTTGAATGATGACGACTCGCCATTTATCGATGCGTGGGTCCGATCCGGCAGCGACAAGGAGTTCCGTGGTTCTCGCTACCTGCTGGCTGGCCGAACATATCGCATCCGGCTGGATTGGTTTAAGTTCAATGAGGCTTCAGCCTCTGTCGCATTGCTGTGGAAGACGCCCAATAGCGTTGAAGAAATCATCCCTGCCGCCAATCTGATGCCGGAGTGGTCGCCGGCTGTTCTGCTGGTGGAAACGCCGTTCCCACCGGACGATCGCAGCTCCGGCTACGAACGCGGCACCAGTGTGTCACAGGAATGGGAAGACGCCGTAACCAATGCGGCGATTGAAGTCGCCGACAAACTTGTTGCAAGACTGCGTGAGTTTACAGATCTCAAACGTGGTGAAGACAACACCGCTCGCATTCGTGATTTTGCCGGACTGTTTGCCGAACGTGCTTTCAGACGCCCATTGTCGGATGAATTGAAAGCCACCTTTGTTGATCAGCAGTTCGCAGCGGCAAAGACTCCGGAAGAAGGATTGCGACGAGTGATCCTGGTGACTCTGATGTCGCCACGATTCCTGTATCGTGAACATGCGGAAGCCGAAGATCAGTTCGACCGGGCGTCTCGATTGTCGTTTGCATTGATCAATTCGATTCCCGACAAACAACTATTGGAAGCGGCGAAGAACGGGCAACTGCAAACGGACAAACAGGTTCGTGATCAGGCCTGGCGACTGGTCAACGATTATCGCAGCCGATCTCGCCTGCTGGAGTTTCTGCGAAGCTGGATGAACCTTGAGCGTTTGCAGGAGATCAATAAGAACACCGCCGCGTACCCTGACTTCACGCCACAGATTGCGGCGGACCTGAAAGTGTCACTGGAACTGCTGATGGAGCAGACCGTTGATGCGGAAAACAGCGACTTCCGAAGACTGCTGTTGAGCGATTCGATCTATATGAACGGGCGGCTGGCAAAATTCTACGGAGCCTCATTGCCAGAGAATGCAGACTTTCAGGAAGTGAAGTTTGAATCAGATCGAAGAGCAGGAATTGTTTCGCATCCGTTTCTGTTGAGTGGTTTCGCTTATATGGAAACCAGTTCCCCGATTCATCGAGGTGTTTTCGTTTCTCGCGGACTTCTGGGGCGAGGCGTCAAACCACCGCCGATCGCTGTCGCCCCGACAGCCCCCGACCTCGCTCCGGATTTGACGACTCGCGAAAGGGTGACCGTGCAAACTCAGGCTGAAATGTGCGCGAATTGTCACGGGCTGATCAACTCCCTCGGCTTCGCACTGGAGAATTTTGACGCGGTCGGTCGATATCGAGACAGCGAAAAGACCAAGCCGATAGACGCGACCGGCCAGTATCTTCAGCGAAATGGCGAGTTAGTCAGGTTCAGCGGAGCCCGCGACCTGGCCAGCTTTCTGGCTCGCAGTGAGGAAACTCACCGGTCGTTCACTCGGCAATTGTTCCACCATATGGTTCAGCAGCCGATTTTGGCGTACGGGCCGGAATCAATCACGGAGCTGGCCGAGTACTTTGAAAATCACCAGTTCCATATGAAGCACTTGATGGTTGAAATCGCATGTCGATCCGCACTACAAACAACCTCGGCAGGTTCTGAACCCGTGGTTGCAGTCGAGCCGCAGAGTTCGCCATAATGTGATCAAATGCGGCGGCTCTGACAAAGCCGCAGGACCTGACGAAACCTGCAGCGGAATGGACTCCTTCCAAAACATCCTTCCTTAAACCTCTGCCTTCGAATGGCCCTCCCTCCTATGAACAGCCGACGACAATTCCTTCGCAAACTGGGCGTTGGTGCTGCAGCACTGCCGTTCGTTTCCAATCTCAATACATTTGCGTCGACATTGATGGCAACAACTCGCAAGCAGCGACTTGTTGTCATGTTCAGTCCGAACGGGACTGTGCCGTGGGACTTCTGGCCGGATGAAGAAGGTGACAAGTTCACGTTAAAGCGAATCATGGAACCTTTAAAGGACTTCCAGAATCGCACGTTAGTTCTGCATGGTGTCTGCGACAAAGTTCGCGGAGACGGCGACAATCACATGCGCGGCATGGGATGTCTGCTGACAGGAACTGAACTTTTCCCTGGCAACATTCAGGGTGGATCTGACACCCCGGCGGGTTGGGCCAGTGGTATCTCCATCGATCAGGAGATTGCCAATTACCTGCAGTCAAAAGAAGAAACTCGCACACGATTTGGAACGCTCGAGTTTGGTGTCATGGTTCCTGATCGTGCCGACACCTGGACTCGCATGAGCTATGCCGGTGCCAATAAGCCGATTGCTCCGATTGACGATCCCTACCAGATGTTTCGCAAGCTCTATGGTCAGGTGAAAGATCGCGAAGTGCTGACCAGCGTCCTGGACAGTGTTCAGGAAGATCTAAAGAAGATCAGTCGCAGTGTGTCCAAAGAGGACCGCCATCTGCTGGAAGAACACACAACGTTCGTGCGAACGATGGAGCAGCAACTGCGTCAGGCTCAGTCGAGCGACGCCGGACATGCGGTTCCGGAACTGGAGCAGGGCATCAAGGAAGAGAACGACAACATTCCTCAGATCTCCAAGATGCAGCTGGACCTGATGGTCAACAGCTTCGTCAATGACTTCAGCCGGATTGCGACGTTCCAGATTACAAATTCCGTTGGTCAGCCCAAGATGCGATGGCTGGGGATTGATGAAGGCCACCATGAGCTTTCTCATGAGCCGAATGAGAACAAGGATGCTCATGAGAAGCTGACAAAGATTAACACATGGTACTGTGAGCAGCTGGCTTATCTTGTTCGCCGTTTGTCCGAGACGCCTGAACCGGGCAGCGATGGATCATTGCTGGATAACACGCTGATTCTGTGGGGCAATGAGCTTGGCCAGGGCAATTCGCACACTCTGGATAACATCCCGTTTGTGATGGTCGGCAATGGGCTCGACTTTAACATGGGGCGATCGTTGAAGTACAAGCACGTACCACACAACCGACTGCTGGTGGCATTGGCTCATGGATTCGGTCATCACATCGAGTCGTTTGGAAATCCGGACTTCTGTAAAGACGGAGTTCTGACGGGGCTGACATAACGCGTTGAAATTGGTTTGGTCGAGTTCGTAGTGCTGACCTCAGTCGGCATTGCTACTATGCTCAAATGGCCAATGCTGGCTGAAGCCAGCACCAAGAGCTGAACGACGATGAAACCAACAACTCATTTTTGATCTCTGTCGTCATCAATCGAACCTGTAAGGAGTGCAGCGACCTTGGCTCAGAAGATCATCATTGATGCCGACCCGGGCATTGGCGATGCGCTGGCGGTTCTGGTCGCATTGGCCGATCCTTCGCTGGATGTTCTGGGACTGACTGCCGTCGCGGGAATGGTTTCCGGAATCCAGGCGACTCGCAATCTTCACTATCTGATCGGAATTGCCGATCCGTTACGACATCCGCGAGTTGGTCAGTCGGACGTTGCGGTTTGCTCGGCCGATCAAACGCCGCTTGGAATGCCGCACCCGCAGGCATTAAATGGTCGGTTTGGCCTTGGTGAAGTCGACCCACTCGTTCCGGACCTGCACAATCGACGTGAATCGGCCAAGCTGATTGTCGATCTTGTCCGTGAGCATCCCAATGAAGTTCGCATCGTCTCATTTGGTCCGCTGACCAATGTTGCTATGGCATTGGATCTGGATCCGGAGCTTCCCTTTCTGCTCAACGGACTGATCTGCCTGGGCGGCGCGCTGCATTATGATGGAGATGTGACGGCGGCGGCCGAGTTCAATATGTGGTCGGATCCGCAGGCGGCTCAAGCGGTCATGCGATCTCCAGTCGGAAAAATCCTCGTTCCCTTAAATGTCAGCCAGAATCCCGGCCTGACATTCGAGGACATCGATCGTCTGACCGGACTGATCCCGTCAACGCCCGTGGGAGAAATGATTTCCGGGCTGATGCAGTACGCCGTCCGAGCGAATCGACAGAAATTGCCTCGCGAGGAAGTTTCTCTGCCAGCCGTGGCGGCCCTGGCGGTGGCTTCGCGAGCCGCCAAATTCTCCACCGAGAGCGTCTTCGTTGACATCGAGACTTCCGGACTGATCACCAGCGGCATGACGGTCCCCGACCGACGTCCGTTTCGCCCGAGTCAGACAAATGCTGACGTTGTGACCGAACTGGATGCTCCGGCTGTGATAGATTATTACTGCCGTGGGGTCAGAAGAATAGCGGTTTCTTCCGACCGTCGCCCCTGACGTCTTTCAACAGAATTTTCCAGTTGTGCGTGAACTTCACACCTTTGCTGACGAACAGATTGCTCGCCGGTTTGTCACGATTCTTCAGTCCCGACAAATGCCCGCGCATGCCGAACAGGAAGGCTCATCGTGGATCATCTGGATTGAAAACGACGATCACCGTGACAATGCGCGGGAGCTGTTGAAGGAGTTTCAGGCCAATCCTGATGCAGAGCAGTTTGCTGAGGCGGAGAAAGCAGCAAAGCGGATTCTTGCCGAAAAACTGGACGCCGAGAAAACCAGGCAAAGACTTCGCAAAGACCTTCGCGATCGCTGGCGAGGTGTCTGGTGGAAATGCCATCCGGCCTCAAGCATCATGGTGGCAATTTCCGTCCTGGTCGTGATCGTTTCCACTGACTGGCCCAAACTAGAAATGTCGCAACGGGTCATTCCGGTCACGTGCAATATGGAAACGTCGGTTCTTCTGAATTCACTCTTTATTCAGGAACCGATTCTGCTGCCGGACCAGAATGGAAATGCGGCAGCTGCGTGGCTGATCAAGTCGCCTGCGGAAGTCCTGCAGACCTGGCAAATCTGGCGTTACGTGACGCCAATCTTTATTCATTTCAATGCTCTCCATATTCTGTTCAACATGTCCTGGCTGCGCACGCTGGGCAATGCCATTGAATTTGTGCGCGGAACTCCTCGATTCATTGCTTTGATTTTGTTTATTGCTGTCGTCTCGAACATCGCACAGTTGATCTGGAGCGGTCCTGCGTTTGGGGGGATGTCAGGAGTGGTTTTCGGACTGATTGGCTTTGTCTGGATGAGAGGTAAGACTCAACCACACCAGGGACTCGCACTGCCTCAGGAACAAGTCGTGATGTCAATGCTCTGGATGCTGCTATGTATCGGAGGTGCCTTCGGTCCGATCGCCAATACAGCTCATGTCGCTGGTCTGGTTGCAGGAATGCTGGTTGGTGCTCGCACCGCGATCTGGAAGAAGATTGCAGGGGGCCGTCGGCCGTAAATAACTGCGGAATTTTCGAGGCCGGGTTTCAATACAAAATATCCGGGCACCGATCTCCCCTGAGAATCGCGACTTCCGACCAAGTTCGGATGATCCTGCGTTGCCTCGAGACAGTGTCTGCTGATACCTTCCGTCAGCATATGTAGTCGCCAAAGGAAATTAAAGTAGGTCCTTTCTGCCGGAAAGGACTTTCGCCGTCAGGCGAACCATGTGCGCAACTCGCTGAGGATGGCAGCCGAGATTGGCTCATCCCGTGCACACATGTCGCGGCAAGCCGCGAAGTCCTCCTCGGCAAGGAGGACCTACCGAAATCTTCGACTGATACCTTTCGTCACCCTTTGATTTCGGAATCGGAAGAATCGAGATTTATGGGATCCTGGTCTGTTGGCCCGGCTTATGAGGAATCCATTGCCCACCAGAATTGAATGCTACGACGACGCCATTCGATGGCTCTACGATCGTATTGACTATGAGCGAACTCGACCGTCCGCTCATAGCAATCCGTTTCGACTGGAACGCATTGAACGCCTGCTGCAGCGTATAGGGGCACCTCATGAAAAGATTCCGGCAGTTCATATCGCCGGAACCAAGGGCAAAGGTTCGACGGCCGCAATGGTGGATTCGATTCTTCAGACGGCCGGAATTCGCACGGGGCTATTCACATCGCCGCATATCGAGCAGTTTGAAGAGCGAATGCGGGTTTCGGGACATATGCCAAACGCCGATCAGCTGACACGACTTGTGGCTCGCCTGTGCCAGGTGCTGCAGGAGGCCGAAATGGACGTCAATGATCGGATCCCGACGTTTTTTGAAGTCACCACTCTGCTGGCCTGGATGCTGTTCGATGAAGAGCAGGTTCAGATTGCTGTGCTGGAAACTGGACTTGGTGGTCGCCTGGACTGCACCAATGTTTGTCGACCGCTGGTGACGGTAATTACCAGTATCGGCCTGGACCATACTCATATCCTGGGCGACACAATTTCGAAGATTGCCTGGGAGAAGGCCGGCATTCTGAAGGCGGGAGTGCCTGTCGTGCAGGGGCAACTCCCCGGAGATGCCGATCAGGTCGTCGAATCGCGAGCCAGACATCTCGCATGTCCTCGGTACGTCTGTGGGCGAGATTTTGCGTGGCATGATGCCGACCATAATGACGCCTTGCTCGCACCGAAGAGATCACAGAAAATTCTCGTGCTGACACCCTGCTGCAACTATGAGAATCTGACGGTGCCTCTGTTGGGACGTCATCAGGCTCACAATGCCAGCCTTGCGGTTATGACGGCCAACTTATTGCGAGATGTTGGTTATCCTCAGATTACGGCCGACGCGATTACGCAGGGGATCAAAGCCACTCACTGGCCCTTACGATTTGAGATCCTGGACGGCGCCCCCACTATTGTTCTGGACGCCGCGCACAATCCGGATTCCATGCAGGCTGTCGCGGGGGTTCTTGATGGAACGGAATGGCAGGGACGTCGACGAGTTCTGGTGTTTGCGGCTTCGGCCGACAAAGATGCGGCGAGTATGTTGAATATCATCGTCCCGAACTTTGATGACGTCGTGCTGACTCGGTTTGTCGGCAATCCCCGAAGTGTGCCGCCCGAACAGTTGCAGGCTCTGGTCGATGGACTCGACTCAGAACGCTTCCGCCACACTCAGTTTCATCAGGCCAATGATCCACCCACTGCGATCGCAAAAGCTCGCCAGCTGGCCGGCCATGATGGACTCATCTGCGTCACAGGTTCACTGTTTCTCGCCGCAGAAGCGCGGGTTCATCTGCTGAAATCGGGTGCTCAGTAGTTTCCGCTTGGCAGCTATGAACCAACCGAGCGACGCCACAAGAATGAATCGACGATGTAGTGATGCACGCTGATGGAAGACAGCAGAATCGTCGATGCGATAATCCACCAGTGCTCCAGCGCTGTGGTGAGATACTGCTCCCATCCAAATCCCAGCAAGTACAGAGTCAGCCAGAAAATGGAGAAGCCGATCAGATTCGGCACCGCCACAATCCAGCGATTGCCTGATGCCGCTCGCTGCTTGCGTTCCAGAACCCAGACGAGAGCCAGGTACTGCATCGCATGAAAGAACGTCACCGCCTCGAAGCCACGCTGAAAATGCTCAACCAGCATGAACCCGTAATAGTGGATTCCCATGCAGACGGCGTAACAGATCAGCCCGGTCGGACGATAGCTGGAACCATTTCGACGAATCAGGCGACCTTCGGCGACCAGCTGCGTGTAAAACCCACAGCAGGCGATGGCTCCCAGAAACTTCATGAAAGACTCATCAAAGTTGTATGGAATCAGTTCATAGGACTGGCCACCCCACGCATCGTACAGCATGTCCCAGCGACCGATGATCAGATACGGGAAAACCAGATGATAAGCCCACCACCGCAGTCGCCGGTCAGTTTCATCGAACTGAGCCTGACCACCATAAAGACATCCGACACCGTAAGTCTGACGTAAATAGTGAAACGATTGCCAGACGTTGACCAGTGTGATGGTTTCGACAAACAGTCCTGCTTTGTGGATCAGAGTCAGCAGACCGACGAGTCCCAGATAGAGTGGTACTCCAAACCAGCGACTGGTCCTGCCTTCGCGAATCTTGCGTTGCTGCCGAACGTAAGTGCTGTAGACATGAGGCGAACCGATAATCACGCTCAGCCAGTAATACCAATGAATGTACTGCTCAGCCTGCAGTTCCTGCTCCCCGACCAACAGAATAAACGGCAGGAACAGGATTTGACCGCCAAGAATCACAAAGAACCATTCGAAAGCTCCGGGCTTCGTGATCGTTCTCGAATGCGAGGATGTGACAATCTCGTCGGCATCGTGCAACAGAGATTCAGCGCGTTCCATAGCAGTGGACATAAGCGGCAACCTTTGAGACGGTTGAGGAAGAATCAATGAGTCGTGCTGGGGCGAACAGAGGAAGCGGCACTTTCTGTCGTGCTGGCGGATAGCATTCGTTTGAGCCACGAGCGAATGTTGCTCATCATCTTTTGCAGCGCTTCGATATCCTCTGCAGCGAGGAACGACGCAAAAGTGCAAACCATGGACAACGTGAAATGAGTCACATTGGGGATCATCACTGCGATTCCCAGATGCAATCCGGCGATCGAGATGATCGCGAGCCGACGAGTCGGTCGGAACCACACGGCCAACGGAAAGAACGCCTCCACGATGACCGTTCCAAAGGTCATCAGCTTTCGCAGAAGTCCGCCGTACGCCAGTGTCAGCCACGGATACTCGAACGGCCCCCACATGTCACTGGCAACGGTCCAGTGCAAAGCATCTCCGGTGACCCAGCCTGGATCTTCAGCCAGTTTGTATGGCAGACTGATGATGTAAATCATGGCGACGTTGATCTGCATCATGCGAATCGGCCAGCCTGGCAGCATGGGCATTTCGGTTCGACCATTGCGGATCGCTTTGGCTGCATCAACAGACCAGACTGCTCCGCAATTTGCGAACATCAGATAGAGCAGACAAGCCCGCAGAACCAGCTCTTCTCCATTCGCCAGATACGGATTGCGGTGCAGCATGGCTTCGATAAAGAAGAAGAGTGAGATCGTGGCAAAGCGAGTTTTCCAGCCCACGAGGAACATCAAACTCAGCCCCATTCCGACGAACCACCAGGCTTCGATGGGAACTATTCCCTCGGTCCAGTAGAACAGGCCAAGCTCACTGTTGACGCGTACATTCTGCAGGTTCTCTGAATGGAGAGAGATGATTCCGTCGGCCGCGAAGAATCGATTCCAGTTGTGGAATGATGCGGCCATGATCCAGCACAGCAATAGTCCGGAAAGAATTCGGAACAGTGCCAGTGGACGAGGATCCAGCGGGGTAAAGAAGAACGGATTCCAGCCGCGACGAATTCGAGAGATGATCATAAAACGGTCCGGAGAAAACTGTGTCGAGGAAGACGTACCAGTCATCCGTGCTGGCCTGGGATGTCAAAGACCTGGTATTGACGTGCATTTGTTAAATCATGGATGACGGATTTGTTCCTGTGCGATTTGCCCCAAAGGGGCTCAACAAGAAAGCCTGGGGCAACGCCCCAGGAAGCGTAAATGAAAGTCTTCCCAGGGCGTTGCCCTGGGCTGTTTTGTTTGGGCCTTTCAGGCCGTGAATCCAAAGGACAAAAATGCCTAAACTAAAACCAGTTGCAATATCGAATTCTGGACAGCCCAACGATGGCGGTCTGTTGATTTAATACCAACCTGAAACGCCAGCAAGGCAACAATCGCAGAACTCCTCACTGGCGCTTCGGGTTAATGTGAGGCGTCGAAAACCGGACGGTCGCGCGTTCCGGCTGATTGAGTCAACGGATCAGAACAGGCCGGCAACGGTCCCGGTGACATGAGTTCGTTCGGAAGTCACATCGAACGTATCGATGACTTCACTCTGCACGTCGGGCTCCAGCAACTGCTGCTGCTGTACGGCGACAATCGGCGGCAGGATGTACTGCACGGCCAGCGTGTAGCTTATACTTCGAACGGGCAGTCCCTGATACTCGGGATACTGACGAGCCAGATAACGTGCGTACGTTTCTCGAGCGAGCCGATCGTTATAAATGTTCAGCAGAAACTTGGCTTCTTTGAAGTCAACGAACTTTCGCTGAAACGCGGTGCGATCGGACTGGCGAGGCAATGGAAGAGTCTGCTGAACGATGTTTTCATCGTCGCCATATTCTGCGGTGATAATATAACGCCAGTTGAAGCGGCTCTGCCCTCCGTACATCTGCCACTTGCTGTCGAATCCGCCCAGGTGAGCGGTATAGCGAAATAGCCATTCCGCAAATCGAACCCGATAAGCTCCGTACGGAGAGAGGTGCGAATCTGCGATTCCAAACACGTGCTTGTGAAAACTGTCCGGAAGATTGCACCAGACGATCATGGACAAAATGATGATCGTGGCAACGGACAGCAATCTCTGCTTCCAGCGCAGCCAGTGACTGCCGGGTTCAATGGAGGGGGAATTCATGGTTGACCTGCTTCCAGCAAAGTCGCTTTTGATTCGAATTCAAACCAGAAATTGATTGCGGAACCAAAGGGAAAGTTTCGCAGTCAATGGATTCATGAACTTCAGCCGCCTGACTCGGTCGAATCCGAGCAGGCGGCCAAAGGACTACGACAATTTACAGCCCCGGAGGAGGCGGTGGTGAAGGTGGCTTCGGTGGTGAAGGTGGCTTCGGTGGCGAAGGTGGCTTCGGTGGTGAAGGTGGCTTCGGTGGTGAAGGTGGCTTCGGTGGTGAAGGTGGCTTCGGTGGCGAAGGTGGCTTCGGCGGCTTCGGTGGTGAAGGTGGCTTCGGTGGCGAAGGTGGCGACGGCGGCTTTGGAGGAGCCGGTGGCGCTGGAGGAGCAGGAGGTGGCGGCGGTGGTGGAACGGCCGCAACAGTGATCGTTGGCACTCGCTCAGTCAGCAGAGTCGTCTCGGCAGCGGCCCGCGCTTTGGACGTAAAGAATGGACTGATCCATTGATTTGCAGTTGTCGGGATCGTCACTTTCACGGTGACATGCCCCGTCGAATCCGTGATAACGGCCGGAGTTACCTCAACAGTCGCTCCTTTGATCCCCAGAATGCCCAGCATCTTGTCTGCCGCATATTGAGCTTCATTGGCGGTGGCACCCGGCACAATAATGTTTCTGGCTGCTTCATAGGAGACGTTCTCCGCATATTGGCGCAGCATCGACAGTCGAAAGAACTCAATCCCCGCAAAAACTACAAGGAAGAAAATCGGAAGAACAATCGCGAGTTCCACCGTCTGCGTACCAGTTCGGGGAGAACGTGACCGCTCAACGTGTCTGGAATTGTGTAGGACTACTTGCACGGGTTACTCCGTAATCACCGTTGGCAGGATGCGTACAATGGTCTGAAGGACGGACGCAAGGGATGCGGCATTGTCAGCATGAAAGTGTTGGCCGGAACCGGCGGCGGCGACCGCTTTCATTCCGGACTGATCGGCTTCGGCAGAAAACGTAACGGTAAACACAATGATGCCCTGGCTGGCGGCTTTGCTCGCAACGGATACAGGATCAGCACCAAGACCTGGGGTTCGAATTCCGTCCGTCATCAGGATGATGACCTTGGATGCGTAATTGCGTGCCCCGGAACTTGCCAGAGCATTCACTCCTGCACTGAGCCCGTCACCGATATTTGTCTGACCGGAGGGGAAGCTGTTTGTGTAATAGCTGATCCCGGATCGAATAGTGGCATAGTCGTAGGTCATGGCTCGATCGGTCGATGCTCCGTCGCCATAAGTTACGAGAGCCACTTTTTCGCTCAGCACCGAGTTCTCCATCTCCGTGATGAAGTAGTTCGCAGCGTAAGCCAGATCTCGCCATCGTGAAGGATTAGGAGCTGGATTGCCGAAGAACCATCCGGCGGGTGCGGCTTTGGGAAGAGGAGGATAAACCGCTTTCTCGTTAGAGGCATAGGCCATGGAGCCGGAACGATCGACGACAAATGCGAGGTCAACTTCGACTCGAGTCGACACGGATGTTCGAGAGACCTCATATCCAGCAGGCCCCAGAATTCCGGGGAGCAGATAAGGAATGGCACCGTTTGTACTGGACGCGGTTCGTTGAATTCGCACCTTTAGCGCATTGGGCTGACTACCACCGGCAGTGAATGAGTAGCGATTCAAGGTGCTGGAGCGAGTTGACGTCCCTAACGTAAAGTCGGAATCAACGAGGGTCATAGCTTTACCAGCAACCAGATTCATTGAAGCAGCAGTGTTCGCTTTCGCTTTAGCCTGAGCCAAATCTCCAGTGAGCGAATAGGTTCTTCCTGCAGCTCGAGTCGCAGCATCTGCTGCAATAAACGCCTGTGTTCGACTCAGATCAATCCAGGCCATGTTGACAGCAAAAGCCGCCAGAATCAGCAACACCGGCAACATAAATGCCACAAGAGCGATGATGGCTCCCAAACGATTTTTGCAAGTGACAAGTTCTGTCCTGCGCATCGGTCAGTACTCCTTCATCATGGAACAGGTGCCGGTAATCGTTTTGTTCCTGTAAAACAGGAGCGGTACGGCAAAGTTACTGTTCGACGGGGCAGTGACAGTGACTGTGATATACGAACTGATGGGAGCAGACGAGAAGCTCGAGGGAGAAATCGAAATCGTCGAATCCTGAACTCGACGATCCGTCAGAATATCCTGAGCCGCATTCGTGACCTGAGCATTCGTCGTCTTGGGCACCAGAGCCACTCGTGCGGCTTCATACGCTGCGATGTGCAGCGTCTGCTTCAAATGCAGCATGGAACACGATTCGATCGTTCCCAGCACAATGATGAGCAGCAGTGGGAGTGTCAGAGCAAACTCGACCATGGCGGCCCCGCGGCGCGTTTCGCGCAGCCCGAGCGCGACAATCGTGCGGCGAACCGAACGATAACCACCAACTCGAACAAAGGTGCAGGCTCTGAGGTGCATCGAGGAGAATCAACTCTTCGCGAACGATAAAAAACTAAGGGGACCATTGAACCTCTACGTCATGCATCGAATGATGTTTCGAAAACACGTCCATCGATCAGATTCAGAACGATTTGCGAAGTCGACTCTGGCGGTTGTATCAATCGATTCGATCTTCACGACCACAATGTCCATTTGAATTTAATGCGAACTTCTCCAGATGAAACAATCCTTACAACACGACCAGTCCACAAGGAAGCAGCGTTTCTTACCACCTCTGGCCGCTTCTGAAACCAATATTCTGCAACTCCGGCACGATGCTCGAACTAGACTCAACCAGGGAAATGTCGAGCCACATCTTTCGCAGATACCGGATCGATGTTGTGGCCGACAGAGACCTTCGGAGCAAACACCATGAAGAAAACACCACGAATCAAAAAGCTCATCAACTGGACCGTCCAGGGGCCAATTGTTCTGCGTATTGTCGCTCATATGGCGACATACAACATCGCTCTGTTCTCGCTGCTTCTGCTGGCATGGGGCATGCGGAGCCTGATGGGATCACTGAGCGGCGAGCCCGTAACGTCGGATTATTTTGTCTTCCGGCGCGATGCAATACCCGTGTTGTTATGCATGGCGATTATGACTCCCTTCATGATCTGGGATCTCATCTCGCTGACAAATCGAATTGCAGGGCCTTTGTATCGATTCGAATCCCTGATGAAGGATTTCGTAAAAAGCGGGACACTCAAACAGGCGAATCTACGCGATGGGGATTTACTGACGGGCTTTCAAAAGCAGTACAACGAATTCGTTGAAGCCCTGCATGCCCTGTACCCCGAAACGATTCCGACAACGACAATGGCCCCGGAGCAATCAGGAACAGAACCGACTGGACATCAAGGCGACCTCAATTCTGCAGCAAACAGGACGCCGGCAGCAGTGGCAGAGATGACCTGATTTGTCGACAACTCACGTCGCTCAGAAAACAGTCCTGGGAAGATTCCAACATGACCTTGCAGAGGTTTCCATGCACTGGAATCCCAACCAGAAACGTCGGTGAGAAATTCTGCAAAAACAATTCGCTCCCTCGCCGACGCATTTTGAAGTTGCCCATTATTGGTCAGGTCGGAAGCCCGGCACATCCTATGCGGGTGGCGCCACTGGGTGTTGATTGACTCGTGAATCTCGTGGGAAGCCCATATTAACCCGAAGCGTCAGCGAGGAATTCTATGGGGGGTGCCTCGCTGGCGCTTCGGCTTGGTATTTAGTCAAGAGGCGGTCACGTCAACGGCAGAGGATGTGCCGGGCTTCCAGTCCTGAATTAACACGCAACTTCAAAACAGACGTTTCGGATTGAGACAGACGGAGTCTTCTCGGGCCTGTTCCTTTACAGACAGCGTTCGGCTGTTTAGCGTAACTTCGTTGCGGTGGCAATGGCCTCCTGCAACCTCTGAATCGTAAACGGCTTGCCTAACACTGCGTTGGGACGAAGTTCTTCTGTACCTGTAAACTCTTCGACCGCCATCTCCCGACCCGAACACAGGATGACCGGAATTCTGATTCCCAGATAAGCCAGTTGCTGCATGGTCTGTGGGCCGCTCATACCGGGCATGATCTCATCGAGAAATATAAGATCAAACGGGGCTTCGGCTGACTGGAGAGTTCGAATCGCAATCTCGCCACTATCAACTGCGATCACATCATGCTGAAGGATTCTCAGCATGCCGCTGCAGACTGTCCGAACCATTTCATCATCGTCGACAATCAGTACTTTCACAGGTTTACCGGACCTTCAAGCCAGACGCGCGACGATACTCGTCGGAGGATCATCCGCGTAAAAGTGGCGATACGAGTTCAAGGTGGACATCAAGGTGTGAATTCAGGACTCAGCGCTGTGCGTTTTTCTTTGGCCACAACGAACGCAAACCTCCCGGAAGAATCGGTATATTCAGACGGTTGGCGGGAGTCTTGCTGGCCGCAGGCTGTTGCGTTGCCGTTGTCGGTGATGAAGTCTTTGTTTCGTCTGAGGCTACGGCTGAAGTGTCTGAGTTCGCTTCCTCTGCTCCTGTGGGCTGAATTGCAGGTCCCAGGATACCGACCGGCTGGCTCAGGAAACTGTCGGTCTGATTCAACAGGCTGTCTGTTCTGTTGAGAAACCCTTCCGTCTGCTGCAACAGCTGTGAAGTCTGTGGCACAAAAATCGGAGCTTGCTGAAGGACGTCAGTCGTTGTCGGGAACTGACCATTTGATCGCTGCAGAATCCCCGGCAATTCCATTGCGCCAGCCGGAAGGTTCAGTTTCTCCTGAATACCGAGAGGCAGCGAACGCCCCTGCAGAGTGTTGTCGATCTCATCCATCACTCGAGAGATCTTCTCCTGATCCTTTTGAGGAATCAGTTTGGAACTCTTCACCTGCCGAATGATGGTCTGAGCATCCAGCTTTCCGGACTGCAGCGTCGCTACGATTTCTCGCACTTCGTTAATCTGGGCCAGAAGTTCTTTATTGTCGTCTCGCAGCTTGTCGTATTCGCCCGTAAAGCGTTCCTTGAGTTTTTCGATCTGATCGCTGGCGTAGGAATTGACTTCAGAGATCAATCGTTCTTTCGCCTTGTCCAGCTGATTCGTGAACGCCGTCTGAACACCAAGAGCAACCTGCTCACCAACATCGGACTGCAGATCAAGCTCCGGGTCACGCAGGGTACCGCCCAGTTTGACAGAAGCATTCAGCACGCGAATGCCCGCAAAGGCATCGTTCGCGGCTTCGGTGATCTCGCTCCGCATGTCCTCGGACGCCTGAAAACTCAGATTGGTGACGTTGGACTTCAGATCAATATTGCCTTCAATGGCATCTTCAATCAGAGCCAGTCGAGTCGTCCAGGCCAGATCACTGAGCGTGGCATGTACACTGGCTTTTTCCGGCTTGCCAGCCACCAGAGGCAGTGGATTCGTGTCTCGATAATCCACGAGCATCTCGGCTCGCGTTTTTTCCCCGGTCGCGTCGTACGTGACTTTCATCTGCAGAGGCCGACTGCCTTCCGCAGCCAGTCTCATCACGCAGGGACGACCCAGCAGTTTGGGGTCTTCCGTCACATCGGTCAGCATCGCTTTGAACGGAACCTGTTCCTTCTTAATGGACACGACCCCCGTGAGTGAAAGTTTCTTCAGCAGAAAATCGGGAGCCGGATTCCTCATCACGAACTCGAAGTCACGTCCGGCACTGCGAGGCGGCTGAACCTGTTCTTTCAGATCCTTCTGATAATCTCGGGCGAATTCGATCCAGGTGAGCACCTCCTGCAGCTGACGATACATCGTCTTTCCCAGCAGGGCCTGTGATATGCGGCGAGCGTCGGGCTTAAGTAACGAAAGCGTATGCTTGACTTTCTCCTGATCACGTTCACGAGCTGCGTTCAGCATCTGAAAATCGTCACGAACTTCGGGAACGATGTCCTTGATTTCATCGCGAAACCCCTGAACTTCGATAATGATCTCTTCGGCTTTCTGACTGACCTGAAGATACTGCTCGATCTGCTGCAGCGTGTCGCCTTCTTTGGCTCGCTTGAATTGCTCCCGCAACTGTTCAACTCGCGGCTTCATGGCTTTGGCTCGATCCGTCATCTCGACGAATCGTTCGTCCCACTTTTCGTAGACTTCTGTACCCAGGCGATAGGTTTCCAGAGTATTGGGGTCCATCTGTGACTTGACCTGCTCCGTAATGTTAGTCAGCCACTCCGATCCCAGTTCTGTTAATTTTTCCGACATCCATGACGGTTCTTCGCTGACAGGTTCAGGATCAAAATCCAGTTGGCCATCATCACTGCGAGGAGTATCGAAACGCAGCCCTTCGAGTCGTCCTTCTTCAATCACGAAACGTCGCCGCGATAAAGATGAAGGCTCAAGCCCCAGATGCATTTCTTTGAATTCAACCAGATTCCAGCCTGGCCGTCTCGCACTAGCCAAAGCGACGTTACTGACGGAGACAGATGGTGGAAAAAATGACGTCTTCAATTCACCCAGATCAGCGCGCGCACCGGTGGCCGTCTGCAGAGCCTGGATGGAACTATATCTAAGCAAAGGATCCATCCCGAAGGCAATAAAAGCCCAGACGGATCCAACAATCAGAAGTCGCGAGATCAGATAGGTCCAGCGCATGGAGCCCTCTTGAATTCGATTCAAAACTTTGAGTCAACCGACGCCGTGCAGTTTGCTACGAAGTCGTCACTGACAAGATTCACCACGTCCTCTTCGGCACTCAATTGATCGCCGCAATGCGATCCGCCCACTCTGCACCCAGGATCAGTTTCGCCCATCGCCATTGACGTGCTCGTTGAGCGATCTTCTCAGCATACTTTTCAAACACCGGACGACTCATTCGATGGACCGGCCACAGCAACACAAGTCCCGTGGCAAAGCTTCCCATTACGATGGTATTGTTAAAATTGGTCCAGGGCATGAACGGCATGTTGGCCATTTCCGTCCAAAGCCCCTGCAGTGATGGCTGGGCGAGGATATAGCCACCAATCTGGTCAAAAATCGAATCGCAGACCGTGGCAAGAAATGTGCAAAGCACAATGGCCAGCGTCGCAATGGCCAGGTTAACTCGCGTTGAGGCGAGCAGCATCCCCAAAACGACGGCCAGCAGGTTCCCCTTGGGAACAAGACCCACCAGCACTCCGAAAGCTAACCCCAGCGACATTTGTCGAGGAGTCGATTCCATCACAAACGCCTGCAGAAGCAGACGTAGTGGACGAAGGATCAGGAACATAAAGAGCATCCTCCATGATGCAATTGATCAGCAGTCTGGCCGCCGGACTCGCGCAAAAACGAGGGAATATCCCAAGCTTGAAACTTCAGAAACGTGAATTCAGCGATGATACTGCTGAGCATGCCATCTGAAGTTCGAGAAAGTCAAGAGCCACAATCCGGACTTTGAAATCAGCAGCAGCACGATTCATTAAACGTCGCTGGGGAACAGCAAAGGTACTCAGAGTCTTCTCTGGATCTGCAGGAACTGCCGATCAGTTCACGGTGAGGTTTGCTGTCGGAGAGGATTTTGTGCACACTGTGAGATATCCCGTTTCTCAACTGCGTATGAATGGCCCGTGATGGCTCGGATAACTTTGTCGGTATTGGAAGGTCTCGAACGAGGCCATGTGTATCGTAACCTCCAGACTCCCGTGACGATCGGGCGCGAGGAGGTCAACGATGTGCAGCTTAATGACGAGCGAATCAGTCGCCTGCATGCCAAGCTTCAGGAGGATTCCGGCCGTGTGATTTTTACGGACCTGAACAGTACCAACGGCAGTCGAGTCAACGGCCATCCGGTGCAGCTCCGTATTCTTCGCCCCGGTGATCATCTTCAGCTGGGGCGATGTACGCTGCTTTTCGGCAGCGAACAGGAAATTGCGGCTCGGGCTGAAGAACTAGGAGTCAACGTCGCGGCGTTGCTTCCGTTGCAGGCTCCCCCCAATCGTTCCATTCCGGTTTCCGGTGGAATTCCGGACGCTGAATTCAGCATGGCGGACAATGTTAACTCCGACCACATGTTCACACCGCTGTTTTTTGGCGAACGTCCGCCTCTGCCAGAGAAATTGACAACAATCCAGCGAGCCCAGCTGACGGATCTGCTGACCTGCATTCATGAGCAGCTTCAGAACGTAGTCCTGGATTCCGCTTCTCATGACGACAACGAACGCATCATGCAGGTTGGCTGGGAACGCTTTCAAAGCCTGCTGCTGCTGAATCGCGATATTGCTCGATACCTGCAGGCGATCGTGAGTCCTGACTCGGGTGATTAATCCTCAGACAATTGACGCACCGGGGCTATGCCGACACAAATAGGCTGGGCTGGCGCACATGATCGAAGCGGTCAGGCAATCCGCGATCGCTCACGGTGGCATTGTTTCAAAATGGCAGCAAGAATGGTGTACCGTTGCTCCACTTGTTCACGAGACACTCAGATTCAACAAATGCGTTAACGTAGCAGATCACTTGTGAACGCTGGACAGCGTGAAAGCAGGACAGGACGCTTCCGTTCTGAAGAATTCATTTTTCTCACGTGCAGGTTGATACCGATGAAAAAGCGTTGCCAAAAACGGCTATTCTGTTTCCTGACACTGGCTTGTCTTGTGGCTTCGTCTGCTGAGGCCAAAGATTACAAACTGTACTATCTCGGCGGCCAATCGAATATGGACGGGTTTGGCCACGTTAAAGACCTGCAGGGCCAGAACGCGGAACCTGTGAAAGGCGTGATGATATTTCATGGCAATCAGGCATTGGATGGCCAGCACACGGACGGTCGAGGATTGTGGGCAGAACTCCGACCGGGCAACGGCACCGGCTTTACTTCAGATGGAATGAAGAACACATATTCAGATCGCTTCGGTGTCGAGCTGTCATTCGCACGCCGATTGAGGGAGCTCGATCCGGAATCGAATATCGCGATCATAAAGTATTCCCGAGGCGGTACTTCGATTGCTGCCGATGCTGAAGCCGCAAAAACTTTTGGTTGCTGGGAGCCCGACTTCCATCAGGACAAGCTTCTGGGCGACATCAATCAGTACGATCATTTTCTCGCGACGCTGCGCAATGCCTTTGCAGTTGTCGATATCGATGGCGACGGTGAAGCCGACACACTGAACCCGGAAGGCATCATCTGGATGCAGGGAGAAAGTGATGCTGGCAGCGAACAGGTAGCCAAGCGTTATGAAGCCAATCTCAAACGGTTGATGGATCTTATTCGCGCCGCATTGCGGGAAGACGATATCCCCGTCGTGATCGGCCGGATCTCTGATTCGGGCAAAGATGATTACGAACAGGCAAAAGCCAACGGCAGAGTTTGGGAATTCGGCGAGACTGTCCGCCAGGCTCAGGCTGATTTTGTGAAGCACGACGAAAAAGCAGCCATTGTGATCAGTACGGATAGCTACAGTTATTCAGATCCGTGGCACTATGATTCTGCTGGATATATCGATCTGGGCGGAAAATTCGCGGACGCTGTCCATGCGAAAAACAAGGTCCAAAACTGAAGCACAGTCACCTTATTCCTGCAAACGCCTTGCGAATCCTCCGAAACGGAACGTATCCTGCGTTTCCCGCGAACTGTTTCCCCACCTTCCCGCCTGCCTCCTCCCTGGAGCTATCTATGCCAAACTATCGGCCGATCAATGCACCGGCAGCGATAAGTCGCAATCGATTTCTTCAGGTTGGCTTTTCAGGAGCACTCGGACTCGGGCTCGCGGACCTCGCGACGGCTCGTCAGGCCAGGGCGGCCACGGGATCGAATGCGTTATTCGGACGGGCGAAGAGTGTGGTTCTGCTGTTTCTTTCGGGCGCACCGTCGCATCAGGACATCTGGGATTTGAAGCCAGACGCCCCGGCGGAAGTTCGCGGTGAGTTTCGGCCGATCGATACAATTGCTCCGGGAGTTCAGATCGGGCCGCATGTGCCGCGACTGGCGATGGTTGCCGACAAGTTTGCCATCGTTCGTTCAATGACTCACAGCCTGCCGAGTCACGAACATGCCACTCACTTTGTGCTGACAGGCGTGAATCAGGTTCCTCCGGGAGCCACGCACATGGCGAGTCGCGCAGACTGGCCGTGTTATTCAGCGACGCTGCAGGCCGTGCGTCCGCGCGAAGATGGATTGCCTTCGGGCGTCATGCTGCCGACGTACATCCACAACGGCTATGGGTTTTCCGGACAGACCGGCGGGTTCATGGGAAGTCAGTATGATCCGTGGCACGTCACCAAAGATCCCAATGCGGCTGACTTTAATATTGATGAACTGACGTTGCTGCAGGACCTGACAAATCAGCGTATCGAAAGCCGACGCAATCTGCTGACGGCATTAGATGACCGGCATCGTGATCTGCAGATTCCGTCTGCGTCGCAGTCACTCAGTCGTTCCGTGGAGAAGGCACATCAGTTGCTGGGAGCCGCCGGGAGATTTCGTGATGTCTTTGATATGAATCGCGAACCAGCCGAAGTGCGGGATCGTTACGGTCGTCATTCATTCGGCCAATCGCTGTTGCTGGCGCGACGACTCGTTGAGGCCGGGATGCCAATTATCCAGGCGAATATGGGCACGATGAACAACTGGGATACGCACGGCGATAACTTCGGACAATTGAAGAATCGCCTGCTGCCGCCATTCGATCAGGGGTTGTCAGCGCTGCTCACGGATCTTGACGAACGCGGTTTGCTGGAAACCACGCTTGTGGTCGCTGTTGGTGAATTTGGCCGCACGCCACAGATCAATCCGGGAGGCGGACGTGATCACTGGTCCGGCGTATTCTCAGCCGTCTTTGCCGGTGCCGGTGTTCGTGGCGGTCAGGTGATCGGAGCCAGCGATGACCAGGCCGCGTATCCGGCGACTCGAGGCTGGTATCCGGCTGATCTCGGAGCCACCATTTTCACAGCTTTGGGAATCGATCCTGAAAGCACGATGACAGACCGCCTGGACCGACCGCATAAGATCAGTGCCGGACAGATCATTGCTCCGCTGTTTTCATAATACGAGCCCGATGTTCCTTTACCGGGACTGTTGTGCCGTCGCGATACATCTTATGCCGCTATTGCCCCGGCAGGTTGGCTCAGCACCAACGCTTTCACTGAGGTCTTGATTAATTCATCAACCGAATCGTCAGCGAGGGATTGCAGCTTCGCGTTCGGGCAGTTCTTCCCCAGCGTACTTGCGGACGCTTTGGAATTTGCGCATTTTCGGGCGCAAAAGGTCGACACAGGGGCAGATGTGTCAGGCTTCCAGCCCTGACGAAACCGCACAACGTCCAGAATGACGCTTCGGGTAATGAGTAACGGAAACCACCCTCTGCAGCCTGACGGATGTTGGTTCCTAATTTTGCGAGATCGTCTGCAGCATGGACTGCGCTGACAAAGAAACTCCGCCGTCGGCCTCATCCAATTGAATCGCACGCCGCAGAAACTTTTCTGACAAGGATTCGGAACCCGCTTGATAGAGCAAGTCCGCCAGCATCAGGCTGAATGTCGGCAACTCCGAAAAGTCCATGGCCAGCGACTTCAGGCCCTCTTTGGCATCGACATACAGGCCCACTCTCCACAAAACAAAAGTGTCGTGCAGCCGACTGGCCGCGTTGCCATACTCATCCCGTGGCAGCGCTCGATGAAGTACCGAACTGCATCCTGCATAGTCGTCCTCCATCACCAGACAGTGTGCAAGGAAAATATGCGCACGAGGAATGCCATCGCTGGCTTCAGCCAACTCCTGAAAGATCTGCTTTGCAGTCCGGTAATCACCTTTGATCCAGACTCGATGGCCGGCTGCAAACAACTGAGCAAAGGTCAGGGTTACGTTTCGACCATTACGACGTACTCGAAATGTGAGTGCGTCGGTACTGAGGTCTCGATGAGTTTCGGAGGACTGAATCATGGAGTCTTCCTTTCGGTAAGTGGCTCACGACCTGCACGTTCAACAACGACTCTCCGTGTCACGTGCGTTCCTCGACCAACATGATCCGTTGCTGGTACTCATTGTCATGTCAACAGCCTCGCAACTGTCGTTCCGCAGCGGCGAGCCATTCGGTCGGAATCGACATACCTCGTTTCATAGTCGCCAGTTATGAGTTCTCTGGTATTTTCAATGTCTCGATTCGCACAAAGAAATTTCCCGGCCAGGGAAAATGATTTTCCGCGAGGCAATGTCTGTTCAGTATGAATTTGTGCAACACTGGCATGACGGGCAAACTCCCGTGCCACATCAATGATTTCATCAGCTTTGGCACAGGATGCGCATTGCCGAAGTCAGATTGCATGAGGCTTTCGAGATCAGAATGTCTCCTGCGTCCGAGTGTTGCTGGCTCATAACCGGTAAGTGCCAGGTCAGTGTCTGGTCTTGACCGCCGGATTAGCCTTGCACGTGCTCTGCCAACAGCGGCCGGACGATGGTTCAGTGCTCAATTCTGCGTGGGAGGAAATCCATGGAACATTCCGATCAGTTGATGAGAATGCTGGCGGCCATCATTGTGCTTGGCGTCGGCGGCCAATGGCTGGCATGGCGATTACGAATTCCTGCGATTCTGTTGCTGCTGACAATTGGCTGTGTAGCGGGATCGATCTCCGGCTTCATTAATCCCGATGAGATGTTTGGAGATCTGCTGCAGCCCATCGTCTCACTCTCTGTAGGCCTGATTCTTTTTGAGGGTGGCTTGAACCTTCGTCTCCGTGAACTCAAGGCCACCTGGAGATCTCTGCTCGGATTGCTGACGATTGGTGTCGTGATTACATGGTGCGGCGCATCGCTGTCCGCGCGGTGGATTCTTGGGATTCCAACATCGGTTGCGATGGTGCTCGGCGCAGTGTTGACGGTGACTGGCCCAACGGTGATTGGACCTCTGCTGCGAGAAATTCGGCCGACGGGTAAAGTCGGGACGATCGCAAAATGGGAAGGCATCGCAATCGACCCGATCGGAGCAACTCTGGCGGTCCTGGTGTTTGAAGCCATTTCCTCCATTCGTGCAGCGGAGTATGGTTCGGCAACGATCAATGCCGTGCAGGGATTTGCAAGCACTGCGTTTGTCGGACTCGCCATGGGGTTGATTGCTTCAAGATTCCTGGTCGAGTCCTTTCGACGATTCTGGATTCCCGACTATCTGCAGAATCCCATGACACTCCTTTACGTAGTGGCCACCTTCGCGGGCGCTGAACTGCTGCATCATGAAGCAGGATTGGTCGCCGTCACCGTGATGGGCGTTCTTCTGGCTAACCAGAAACACGTCGACGTGCATCGAATCATTGAGTTCAAGGAAAGCCTGACGATCCTGTTGATCGCCGCGCTGTTTATCGTTCTGGCGGCCCGAGTTCCATTGCACGATGTTCAGCAATTAGGCTGGCGAGGCGTTGCCTTTGCAGCATCGCTGATTGTCATCGTACGCCCTGTTTCTGTTTGGTTGTCCACAATCGGCAGCGGGCTGACCCGGCGGGAACGATGCTTTCTTGCATGGTTCGCACCGCGCGGAATCGTTGCTGCCGCGGTCTCCTCCGTCTTCGCGCTGCGAATGGGCGAATCGGGAGCGGTCGTTGCTCCGGCAACATTAATTGTAATCCTGATGACGGTTGCTGTTTACGGCTTAACAGCCGCGCCGCTGGCAAGAAAACTGGGACTCTCGGCAGCGGATCCTCAGGGTCTTCTGATTGCCGGAGCCAGCCAGACCGCGCGGGCCATTGCCAAAGTGATCAGCAAAGAGGGGATTCGCGTGGTCCTTGTGGATACACGCTACCAACGAGTCGCGAAGGCTCGCGAAGCCGGACTGAATGTCTGTTTCGCCAGCATTCTCTCTGAGTACGTTATGGATGCTGTTGACTTCAGTGGACTGGGACGATTTCTGGCGATGACGTCCAATGACCAGATTAATACTCTGGCGGCTGCAAGATTTCGAGAAATCTTTGGAGCCAAAAACGTACTGCAGCTTTCCAGAGGTGAAGCGAGTTCTCGACTGGAAACAACATGGCAGAATCGCCTGACCGGTCGGACGCTCTTCAATCCAAAGCTCACGTATGATTTTATGGACACCGCTCTCGATCAGGGAGCTGTCATCAAGGCCACGCGGTTCAGTGAAGTCTTTACTCTGGAGGCGTTTCGCACACACTACGGTGACCGAGTCCACCCGTTGTTTCTGATTGACGGAACTCGTATTCAGGTCCTTGCGGCCGATTCAAGAATTAATCCCAGGGCCGGTCAACTGGTCGTCAGTCTGATCCTTCCCAGGCTTACACCACACCTTGAAACCACACCACAGATTCACATGGATATTGACAAATCTCCCGGTGAGAATGTCGTGGTGTTATAATAAAGTCGTCCCATTAATGGCGCGAGGCAACGGCAGACGCATGAAGTTTCCATAACGAGGTGTGGACGCCGGAATCTGAAAAATGACACGGGTGACCGTCTGGTGATTTGAGATCAGCTCAATAATCCCACGACTCCTGCGGGCCGTCGATCCAATACCAACCCGAAGCTGCCAGCGAGGCAAAACCCTCAAAATTCGCCGGGCGCTTCGGGCTAATATGGGTTTCTCAGGAGAATCCCAGCGAAATCAATACCCCGCATGCCGAATCGGCAATTGATTCAAAAGCTGGCGATGTTGTTTCCAGCCAGGCATGAACTGATTCATCAGCGACACGAATCGCTCGTTGTGAGTCGGCTCGCGAAGATGAACCATCTCATGAACGACAATGTATTCCAGGCACTCGCGAGGCTTGCGGGCAAGGTCTGTGTTGAGACGAATGTTGCGGCTGGCGGGCGTGCAACTGCCCCATTTGGTCTTCATGCGTTGAATGAAGAACCGTGACACCTTGACACCGATCACAGGCTCCCAGCGGGCGATGATGTCCGGGATCGCTTCACGCAGCAGATCTCGATACCACGCGTCCAGAATCTCAGCTCGCTTTACAGGCAATGTGCCCGGGCGGATGGTCATAACAAGCCGACGCGGCGTCAATTCGACACGAGGTGGTAGTTCTGTTTCCTTCAGAGTAAGCAAGTATCGTTTGCCCCAGACATAGTGACTTTCTCGGTCGAGAAATTCGCGAGGTGTTTCTCGTTCCTGCTCCCGGAACTTCTTTTGTTGCTGCTTGATCCAGCCCAGCTTTGAAATTGCAAAGACTCGGATCGTATCCGGCTTCATGTGCAATGGCGCGGCAACTGTCACGCGGCCATTCGGCGGATGGACGCTCAAATGCACATTGCAAATATCTTTCTGGACAACATCCAGGACGATGTCGCCAAGCTTGAGCTGCGTCATCATCAGTACTCCGACTGCTGCTTGACGATCAGGAAGAGACGTTCCACTTCGGCAGCGTCTTTCAGAACTCCGTGCATGGCCTGTTTAATCACAAGCTCACGAGTCTGCACACCGCGCCAATCATCAGGCTTTGCACGACGGATGACGGTATCCAGTTTCTGAGCCAGTTGGATGACAGGATCGTAAATTGTGTTTGCTGCCTCGGGGACTTCGGCCAGAGCGAGATCTTTGATTGCCGCTGAATCCTTCAGGTTATTGTACAAAGCTCGGAGAGCAGGACTGCGTTTGAGCGGTTCAGGAATAGCTTCATCCTGCCCGGCGTTGACCTTCTTTGCGGCGTCGGCAACGCGTTTCAGGAACTCAGCGTAGCTGATCCGTTTGGCCCGCAGATCGTCAATGATCTCCTTCAACAGAGCAGACATTCGGTCATAGTAAGCCGGGTCGTTCAGATGCTCCTTGACGATCTTGCTTCTCACGTTGTTCATGATCGTTTCTGCAATGGCGTCCTGATTTCCTCGGACACCATCCGGCAGAGTCGCAATCGCTGCGTCCATTCCCAATCGCTCGATCAAATCCAGCAGCCCCATGTCATCAAAGGCCGAAACCTTGCGAGGTGTACTGGCTTCGATGTATGTGTCGATCAGGTGACGCATATCGGCTTCATAAGCTTTTAGGTCGAGCGTTTCGCCGCTGGCCATTCGAATGGTCTCGCGGACTTTCACGTAATGTTCGACATCCTGCTTCAGTCTACTCGCCTGAGCGCCGCTATAGCCCGCTGCCGCCAGGTCATCGGCGATACTGGCATAAGATCGCAGCAGCGACGCAACGCCCTTGTAGAGCGAAACACGTTGCGGTCCACGTTCTTCAAGTTCCTCTGGAATCTCGACATTGCCGCAGAAGTATTGAATGAACTGCAAATCTGCACGCGGTGGCTGAACAGGCTCGCAAAGCAACTCAAGCTGTTCGATGGCATTGTCCAGCTTTTCGCGACCTTTTGTTAGGCGATCCTGCATGAGGATATTTGGATCGCCGCCCTCTTTGCTGTCATCGAGTTCAGAGCTGTAGACCTGAAGAGCGCCAGTACCTTTGTCGTTGACGAGGTTTTTGAAGAGATCCTTGTAGTCGACGATGTAGCCGAACTGTTTTCCGGGACCATCGAGTCGGTTTGTCCGGCAGATGGCCTGGAATAGCCCGTGGTCTTTCATGGACTTGTCGATGTAGAGATACGTGCAACTGGGGGCATCGAAGCCCGTCAACAGCTTGTCGACGACGATCAGCAACTTCATATTGGCCGGTTGTTCACGAAACAGTGTCTTCGCTCGGTCCTCATAGACTTCCGTTTTCGTCTTGTGAGGAACCGGCTGAACATCCTTCAGCAACTCAATGTACGTGTCATAGATGAACTGCTTCTCTGTTGACGTGTTGGCCCCTGTTTCTTCTTCGGTGACGTCTTGTGCGTGAGGATTGTACGAGGTGACAACTGCACATTTTCCGCGGAATCCGGTTTCGGCCTTCTGGAACAGTTCGAAGTACTTGCAGGCGTCGTAGATGGATGCGGCGACAAGGATGGCAGTGCCCTTACCGTCACTGAGTCGTGGTCGAGTACTGAAATCGAAAATGACATCTTCGACCACTCGCTCTTTCCGAGATCGCGAACTCAGCACCTTCTGCATGGTGCCCCAGTGTTCTCGTAGAGTGGCTTTCTGCCATTCATTGAGGCCCTGTGTGCGTGAGTCGAACCAGGCGTCAATGCGATCCTGTGAACCCAGCATCTGATCGATATCGCGAGCTTCATAGACAAGATCGAGAACAACCTGATCTTTTACGGCCTCGCCAAATTTGTAAGTGTGAATGTAGCCCCCGAAGACTTCGCGACTCGTCTCTTTGTCCGCTTTAAGCAATGGCGTCCCTGTGAAGCCGACAAACACGGCTTTCGGCAGCAATGCCTTCATCGTGCGATGCAGCTTGCCACTTTGTGTTCTGTGAGCTTCATCTACAAAGATGAACAGTTCGCCAACCGCCTGGCTCGGCCTCGACTGCAGTTCACGAATGAACGCATCAAAATCTGTAGCTCCCTTTTTGCCAAACTTGCGAATCAGCGAACACAGCAGTCGGGGCTTGGCCATGGCAAGCTGCGTCATCAGGTCCGCACCGCTGCTTGTGCGATGGATTTTTTCTCCGGCGTCGCGAAAGACTCGTTCGATCTGTTTATCCAGCTCATCTCGATCAGTCACGACAACAACACGAGCATTCGGACGGTTTTCCAGAATCCATTTCGCCAAAAGGACCATCACGATGCTTTTGCCGCTGCCTTGAGTATGCCAAATGATGCCGCCTTCGCGGCGATTCACATGTTCCTGAGCCGCCTTGATCCCGAAGTACTGATGGACTCGCGGGACTTTCTTTTGTCCTCCGTCGAACAGAATGAAGTCATGCATCAACTCAATCAGTCGCTGCTTGTTGCACATCTTCAGCAGGTATTTGTCCAGCGCATAGCGGCTGTTGTCGGCCTCATCTTCCTTCCACTTCAGAAAGAACTTCTCTTCCGTCTTGATAGTGCCGTACTGCAGGCCTTCCGAATCACTTCCGGCGAAGACCAATTGCACTGTTGAGAAGAACCATTGGTTGAATTCCGGCTCCTGGTTCGACAGCAACTGTCGGATGCCATGACCAATCGAGGTGCGACTGTTCTTCAACTCAATCACACCGATCGCAATGCCGTTGACGTACAGCACCAGATCTGGTCGGCGTTCGTGACCGCCCTTCAGAGTGACCTCTTCGGCTACGCAGAAATCGTTGTTTTCGGGATGATCCCAGTCGATCAGATGAACCGTCTCAGTCACCTTGCCCGCTTCGGTCTTAACGTCCACGCCGTAACGCAGTTTGCTGTAAACCTCTGCATTGTTGTCATATAGGCGGCGGCTCGGGTTATCGGCTTCGGTCTTCAGCAAGTAAATCGCCCGGCTGATCTGCACAGACGAGTAGCCTCGTTGCTGAAGCCAGGTAGTCAACAACGATTCCTCAATGTTGCTGTTTCCGATTCGGTCCGTCCAGTCGCCGAGATACCGGTAGCCGAGTTCCTCGCGAAACAGCCGAATCACCCGGTTCTGCGTTTCTCGTTCTGGTCGTCCGCTGTTGTTCATGCAGAAGGCTGCTTTTCCCCAGCAAATTTTTGGGGATGCCGGGGAGATGAGTGTCAGAAATCAACCGGCACGACGCTATGGCGAATTGCCTCGCTGAGGAGAACGCCGTAGAATCGTGCACGGGTTAATGTATATGCCAGGGGTGTGCGATGGAAGGTCCTGAGAAAATGGAACGGCTTGTCGAGGCTGCGGCTGCAGTCTTGAATGCTGCTCCATCGCATCGGCTGAACGTCGTGGTTCTGAACAAAGTGTTGTTCTATCTGGATTTGGCTTCGCTTCGCGATCGAGCCATGACGATTACCGGCAACACGTTCCTCGGCATCCAGCAAGGACCGGTGATTGCAAAATACCAGAAGCGTCTGGTCGGCCAACTGGAAAGTCGCGGTATTGCCAAACAGATCAGCGAGTGGGATGGTTCAAAACCTGTTCTGCTGGAATCCAGTCCAAACCATATCCAATTCCTCGACGCTGATGCGATGACACTCGTTTCAGCAGTGACAAATTGGTTTGCTCCAAAGACGTCAGCACAGGCGTCGGAATTCTCTCATGAGAACCCTGGCTGGCAGTTGGCATGGGCCACTTACCGACGGACAGGCAAACCCAGCCCAATCAATATGCGTATCGCCATGCAGCAGATCGTTGAAGATGATCCCTGGATGGACACGCCTCTACTGGACCATGCAGACATCCTGGCTGAAGCGGACGCTGGAGCCGGAGTCGACTGGTAATGCATTACGAGCCGGAAGACGGAAAATGGCAGTTCGGAGGCAAAGCCACTCTCCTTTTCGAACTTCGTCAGCAAACGTCTCCTGAAGACTGCTTCCATACCAACCCGAATGCCGCCAGCGAGGAACTCCCAGCTGTAGCCTCGCTGGCGCTTTTTGAAGCTGCGGTTTGCGACTATCCCAACCCTCTGCGTCAGCGAGGGATCGTGCTTTTGCGTTTTAGGCAGTGTTCGGGAAAATCCTCGCTGGGCGCTTCGGGTTATGATAATCCCCTGTGTTTTCGCCCCCTTTGATCTCCCGTAGTCCGCAAACGGCAACTTCAAAAAAAGCGTCAGCGAGGCAAAAAACGCAGAATTCCCTGCCAGCGCTTCGTTGGTGTGGGAGATCCTGTGCGTCTCGGACATAGAGTCGAGCAGCCTCAAGGCTTTCGTGATCATTAATGTATCGACGGCTACCACGTTCTGCCCACCAGTTTTCTCGCAGATCGGCTGGCCTAATACCGAGAGCAAGGTCTCGTTCTTTCAGTCGTCGTGTACACCATGCCTTAAACTGTGTTCTCATCACATCAGGATGTCGATCGCCGGCGAAAACGACATGCAGATGATTCGAGCGGCAGTTGACTTCGTAAAGTTCCCAGCCCCGAATCTCGCAGTGGCGAGCAATCGTATCTTCGACGAGCTTTCGCTGCTCAGAATCGAGTCGACAGGCCTGTTCAGTCATTCGCATCCTGGCAACTCGTTGACGAAATTCGTCGGGAGACTGCCGACCGACAGAATAGAGCACCCAACCGCGATCATCACCGGGAAGCCACGTCCCATAAGTCGGCCAGGTCAGAAAGAATGCCAACGGATCAGGCATCGGAGCTTCGTGCGGACGTGCACGATTCATGGGTTCTCTCTCCACACTACAATATGACCGAAACCACCCCTCAGTCTAATAATAGACACACCAGTATAACACAAACCCGAAGCGCCAGCGAGGCTCTAAACTCTCAGCTCGCGACTGAACGCAGGATAAACGCAGCAGCAACAGGAAATCCCAGCAGAGCCTCGCCTCGCGTCGGGTTCATATCGGCTCACATCAAATTCATTATTCAATGAACAATCCGCCAGCAAAGACCTGACCATACGAACCCGGAGCGCAAGCGAGGTCTCCTCACACCAACCCGAAGCGCAAGCGAGGCTCTCGGCTCACCGTCAGAATCCCGAGACAGAACGACAGGATGTGCCCAGAGGCAACAAGCAACGCAGGAAAGCCTCGCTCGCGCTTCGGGTTCATATGAGTCGCGTCTTTCCGGTTAATAGTTCCTGCATCATGCCTTGTTTGAGGGCTCGGGTTTTGGCGAGGCGTTGTTCGAGGGCGGAGAGTTCGGCGTCCATGTCAGACAGCACTGATGCGATGGCGGTTTGCTCGGCGGCTGACGGAAGCGGAATCAGCATATCTGCGATCATTTCCATTCGAACGGAATCGACGGAAGACTTTGCCGTCATCGACATGATTCGGTCGTAGAACCGTGTACTGAATACGAGATAGAAGAACCGCCCAGTGAGGCGACCGCTAAAGTCGCTGATCTTGTAAACTCGCTGATGCCAGTTCGCCTTGCCGTTGATGTAGTGGAAGACCTTGCCCGTACCGACGCCATCTCCAGCAGTGAGCACTGCTTCCCCGTCGAATGAGAACGCGTGTTGATCCTCTCGACGGTCGCAGAGCGAACGAAAAATGGATACGCACCATCTTCGATTCGGTCTTGCGTGTTCCGTGAGCCGGTGCCGATCAATGCGAGGTTTCGGACCTTTTCTACCTCCCAGTCTTCAGGAAGGACCCCCACATCGGTCAGGCAGTTGCCGGAGGCGATGATCCGAAGCCCGGGAGGCGGGTTTGGCCGGTGAGGAGTTGCTGCATGGTGGCTTGTTTGAGGTCGCGTTTCTTGGCGATCAGCCGCTCCAACGCCCCCAGCAATGCATCTACATCACTCAACGCTGTCGCGATCGCCTGCCGTTCACGCTTCAGCAAGGGCCATGGCAATCTCAACCGTTCAAATCGGGAACTGCCGAGATGAGCCACAGACGTGGTCTGTAACGCGATTCTGGCAAACACGCCGGTTTGTTGACAGTGGCGAAACAAATAGTGTGGCGTACGCTGCGTCGGTGCCTTCGCCGGCTCGAAATCGCAATAGAGCATTCTGCATGGCACAGGGTTCAGAGTATTTGTCGTTGTACACGCGGCAACGACCGACAAGTCTCTAAGTTCGCTCTCTATCTGCAACAGAACGTCCCCACGCTGAACTCGAAACTGCTCAAATTGAGCGTCTGTCATTGGCATCGTTAGGACATCGTCTACTTCGATCCTGCTATCAAAGACATTCTCTTCGTTCGAAGGTAAGTGCGTTTCTTCCTGGAGCATTAGCGGCAAGGGCTTTTCCGGTGAGTACTTGACCTCGCGAACGGGCAAATACCTCCCAGTCATCGGGGATAATTCCCGTCTCGGTCTTCTTGTACCCCGGCTTCACATCCATACAGCACCCATTTTCTTCAGATGCTCATCAACGCGGCGGCTCAGGGTTTCCACTTCATCAACGATCTGCGGCAACGGACGGTGTATCGATCGGCAAGCTGTCGAATGCGAAGTCGTCAGGGTCAGAAACTCGATCGAGTTCGCTCTGAACTGCAGCTGACAGTGTGGCGAGCCATTTGTCTTCGATGACGGTGTGCGGATCTCGGCTTCGGTCAGCTTCTCGTGTATTTCGCGACGACTTTGGTCAGCATGGCTTCCTGAGCTTTCTTCGACTTCGTGTCAGTTCGCTTTCTTTTCTGATCAGGTCGAGATACTCGCACAGCACTTTGTGTTCTTCGTCGGCTTCTTTGTCGCCTTTGATATCTCGCAGCGCATTGACGGAAACCTTTGTCAGCTTGCCGGTGTCGGTCTTCGCTTCTTCCAGCAGACCTTCTTCGCCGCTGTGCTCTTCGGCCAGTTCTTCCATCGATTGACCAACAGCCGCAGCGTCAGCTTCCAGTTGTTCGATCTTTGCCTGATCGGCGGCGAAGTATCGAGCAATCATCAGCTCGGGCGGAATCAGTTCGGCCTTGTACTTCTTGCGACCGACGATCAGATTCGCTTTCTCTCTGCTGCGGGTGCCACGTTCTTCGACGATCAACTTTAGCTTTGCGGATTCTTCCCAGCCATCGCCGACGATCTGATACACGTCGTCCTGCATCGTGGCTTCCCAATAGTCCATCAGATGCTGATAGATGTCATAGGGATCGATCAGGCGAGCTTTCTCGAAGGTGTCCAGCAGGTTCTCTGACAGCAATTCAACAGCGCCTTCGGCTTCATACTAACCCGAAGCGCCAGCGAGGCTTTCACCTCTGAATGAGCTGCGGGCGATGCGGTTTTACTGGCGTTTCGGAGGGAAGTGCTGGGGACCTCGCCGGCGCTTCGGGTTGGTATGGAAGATTCCTCGCCGGGCGCTTCGGTGGTGTGGTGAGGATGGGCGTGCTGGTTTTGATCCACTTGCGGAACAGCTTGGTGATGGTCTCGTTGAAGGCCGTGAATTCCGGGTGCGAGAAGATGGTCGTCTTGATCTCTGATGATGGGATCAGCAGTTGTAGCCGTTCCAGTCCGCAGGCTGAAACAAAGCAGCTCGGACGCCGGGAAAGACCTGCCAGTAGCGTTCCAGGGCGTCGATGTCGCGTTCCGGAATGCCGCCTCGCAGATGCCCGTTGATATCCTGAATGTCTTCCGGTTCTGTGCCGTCGATGTATCGCGGCAGATTCAGGTTGAAGTCGTTTTTCGCATCACTGATCTCGGCCAGTGGCACCATGCGGGTACCGAGGCACATCGGCCTTCCGGTTATAGGTATCCACGATGCGATGAATGCTCCGCCCGGAGACGGCTCTTGTTGCCGTCTTTCATGAAGCCTTTGCTGGCATCGATCATAAAGATGCCCTTGCGATCAGCCGCGTCTTCTTTGTCGATCACAAGCACACAGGCCGGAATTCCAGTGCCGTAGAACAGATTCGCCGGTAGCCCGATAATGGCCTTGATGTAACCGCGCTCGACCAGGTTCTTTCGAATAACGGCTTCCGCGTTGCCTCGGAATAGAACCCCGTGCGGTAGAATGCAGGCTCCCTTGCCCGTTGGCTTCAGCACGCGAACCAAATGCAGCAGATAGGCGTAGTCGCCCTGTTTCCCTGGCGGGATTCCGAAGTGCTTGAAGCGTTCGTACGAGTCGTTTTCCGGATCAAGTCCAGTGCTCCAGCGTTTGTCACTGAACGGCGGATTGATAACGCCGAAGTCAAAGGTCTTGAGCGTTTCGCCGTCCAGGAATTTGGGATCGGTGAGTGAGTTTCCCTGAACAATCAGTGCGGTGGCCTGATCGTGCAGGATCATGTTCATGCGAGCCAGACCGGCGGTCGTGGAATCTTTCTCCTGACCGTAGAGCGTGACTTTCACGTCGTTGTCGTGACTGGCCTCATCCCCAACTTTCAGCAACAAAGATCCCGAACCGCAGGTGAAGTCGATGACTGACGTTTCATTGGTCGTCTTCGCATGGCGGATGCCGACGATCTGGGCAAGGATGCGGCTGACTTCCGCTGGCGTGTAGAACTGGCCTTTGCTCTTGCCGCTTTCGGTGGCAAAGTGCCGCATCAGGTATTCGTAGGCGTCGCCGAGAATGTCATCGCCGTCAGCTCGGTTCTTTGAGAAGTCCAGGGCCGGGTTTTCAAAGATAGCGATCAGATTCGTGAGCCGATCGACCTTCTCTTTGCCGTCGCCGAGCTTGGTCGCATCATTAAAGTCCGGCATGTCGGACAGTTGATTGGCCTTGGCGAGCGGTCCCAGAATCTTCTTATTGATCTGGTCGCCGATGTCCGTCTTGCCTTTCAGGGCCGCCATGTCGGCAAAGCTGGCTCCGTCCGGAATTGTGATCGGTGCAAACGGTTGCCCGGCGTACTTGTCGCTGACGTATTTAACGAACAGCAGCACAAGCACATAGTCCTTGTACTGACTGGCGTCCATGCCGCCGCGAAGTTCATCACAACTCGCCCACAGCGAGGAGTACAGTTCAGATTTTTTGAGTGCCATGGATGTCCGAAGATTACCGAGATGGATTCGTATTCAGCCGATTGATCCTGCGGCCTCAAAACAAGCTGACGGTGCAGGGCTCCAAAGTGTAACGCTCTGTGTTGCATTGGGTAGCACTCGCGTACACATGAGGAAAACCGCAGAAACACTTATCGGTCTACGGACAGAGATTTCAGCTGGCATTGAGGCAACGGTACGGCAGAAACCATGCGATTCGTACGGCTGAAGTCTGCTGGCCAGGTTTGAATTTTAGTGCACCGGCAGGAAGTCGCATACGTCGTCGGATTTGGTAGCCGGAAAACCGGTCGTGACAGACTGAGGACATTAGCAGTGTGCAGATCGAGATAGACCGGAAGCGGCAGTGGGATAAAACGGAATGATTCCTCGCTGGCGCTTCGGGTTAGTATAGAAAGCACCGTTCAAGCACGAAGAATCAGCAGGCCGTCAGTAACGGAGGCGTCGGCACTTTGGGCTGATGTGATACAGAAATGGTGCCGGGGCTGAATCACCGCTGGCTGGTTCACGCGGACAATGGAAAGTCCGCAACCAGGCTGATCAGCAACCAGAATGAACCTGCGAGACCAAGGACGATTCCGGTGAAGCCCAGAATTCTGCCCAGAGTTGCCTTGCCTCCAAACGAATCGCACCTGTCTCCCGCGATCCATGTGCACCATCGTACAATCAGCACGGCGGCGACGACGGCCATAAAACATGCGTCGAAGATACCTGTCTCACTGGAATGCGACTCCAACTTGAGCACCGACAGCGTCATCATGATCCCCGGGGCCACTGCAGTCCAGAACAACCTGGGGATGACATAACCAGGACTGCGGCTGGGGCGGGACTGTGCACGCGAGACAGAGGAAGCTCGCATTCCTGACGATTCCGGGATCATACAGCGAATCCTTTCGCCATCACTGAGTTGGTCACCTGAATCCTCATAATTCAGGCTGGCACAGTAAACATCCATTGAGAAAGAGTCTGCAATCATTCGCTGCATCATACTGACTGGCTCAATTCGCAGGTGTTGGGTCGCATGCAGGGAGAACGCCATCGAGGTTGATGAATGTCAAAGACTCGATCGGGAGGAGACGTACAGCGATCGATTATGACAGCGTGGATACTCGACGGCGTTCTCCTGCAGTGAGTTATGATCTTTCTGCATGACAGGACTCATGCTGAAGATCTGGAACATCAACAACTAATGCACTCTCAGATTTCCAGAAACTGTTGATCGCAGTCATCAGTTCATTTCGGGACGGAAAATGTTCGAAAAGGCCAAGAACAGGCACTCGGACATCCTCCGCTGGGCGTGCCAATCGACGGGTACTTCCAAACAAAACAAGTGGAGTCTTGCGCCAGCTTTTTTGATTGTCGCCATCTGAATCGTCCAATCCAGTTTTACCCCAGATCATGGAACACTCCAGCAGCAGAAAGCCCCACGAGTACCGAGACAGCTCCTGAAAATAATCCTCGTCTTTCGAAATAGGTTCGACGTTCATCCCGTAATTTTCGAGCGCGCCCTGATAATGAATCAGGCGGGGCTGTGATAAACTTCCTACCAGCACCACCGGGCGCATTGGAGAACTCCGACTTTCGTAAAATCGTACCGAAGTGCCGTGTTTGCCAGAGATGCAATCGATGCGCCACGATCGCTGAATCGAAGTAACTCAAAAAGCCCAATAGAGTTACATAGAAGTCCGTCTAAAAGCAGGATTTGAAAACCCGGGTCACGTGGAAAGAATCTTTCACTCCTCTGGAAATTGGGTTTCAGTTTGACAAGACAAAAGTCCGGCGGGGGCGTCTCGGAAGTCCTGAAACAGGCCGAAACTGCGTTATTTTGGTGAACATCGGTGGCACTCAAATTGCGACAGAAGCACTGTCAAACCCGGCTCAATTGTCAGGAACTATGCTCACGTGAGTGCGTCCGAACTACTTCAGCGAATCCTCAAAAGAATGCCACACTGGCGACTGCAGGTGCTTGCGCCGGTCCTGGTTGTTGTCGGCTTGTGGGTCGTGATGAGTCTGGGGACGACGATTTATCTGTGGTGGGTTGAGGCGGCCTACGAACGAGTTTTCTCGGAGAACCTGACGTCGATCGAAGCCGCTCATGCCGTGGAGACGATTGGTTGGAGAACGTTGACCGAATGGAGTGACGAGTCTCTGGAGACCCGCAGGTTACAGGCTCAATGGGAGGCTGATCAGCTGAAGCTCCGGGAATACCTTATGCAGACGAGCCTTAATGCTCATACGCCCGAGGAAAAACAGAGCGAAGAAGAGCTTCAGTCTGCAGCCGTCCATTTCGAAACCATCGTTTCTGAGGAACTTCGCACCAGTCTGGAGAGTAGTCAGCGCAGCCATGAGAGTGCTCAGCGGATTCGCGAACATGCTAGAAAACTATCACTCAGCACGGAGCGACTTCGCATCATCAATGATGAACTGATTGCCTCTGCTCGAGCTCAGCTTGCGGGGACTCATTCGCGAGTCCTCTTTATGCGAATGGTGATGCTGCTCATCGGACCACTGCTGGGAATTTATCTCGGGTGGGGCGTTGCTCGCCGACTTCAGAGTTCGGTCACTGAAATCGCCGTGACGTTAAATGAGTCAGTGATGGGCGATGAGCCACAGGAATTGCGGTTCAGTATTACTCGGGAAAGTTCCATCGAGGACGTCCGGAAACAGGCCGAACGCGTTGTGGAACGTCTGCGCCAAGTCGCCAAAGAGCTACAGGTTGCACGTAAAGAGGTGATCCAATCGGAGCGCCTGGCAGCCGTGGGGGAACTCGCGGCCGGGGTTGCACATGAACTGCGGAACCCCCTGACGTCCGTCAAATTGCTGCTGCAACATGTTTCGAAAAAAGCGAATGGATTCCGCATCGAGGACTCTCAGCTGCAGCTTATCCTCGATGAAGTTGGCCGCATGGAGGGCACCATTCAGGGCCTGCTGGATTTCTCCAGAACTCCGGTGATGAATCGGACCAAACATGACCTTCGCGAAACGTTACAGAGAAGCCTCAATCTGGTCGACGGCCGTCTAAAGCAAAACAATATCCTACTCCGGCGTGTGATTGCCCCAGCAGCACTCTGGATCGATGGCGACGCAGAACAGTTGAATCAGGTGTTTGTCAACCTTCTCCTCAACTCAGTAGAAGCCATGCCTGTTGGCGGGCAACTGGATGTCACTGCGGAATTCGGTGCCACGAACAATATTGGCCGAATTGTTGTCTGTGACACCGGCGACGGAATTTCTCCCGATGTTTTGCCCCGACTCTTTGAACCCTTCGCCACAACAAAAGAACGCGGTACTGGTCTTGGTCTTGCTGTTTCGCGCCGCATCGTGACGGATCATCACGGAACAATCACGGCTGAGAATCTTCCCGAACGAGGCGCGATGCTGGTCGTCGAGTTGCCACTTTGCTCGCCTGCCCCTGAACAATGAAGGTCTGAATTGCTATGGAAAAACTGCTGTTGATCGACGATGAACCAGGGATTCGTTCCACCATTCAGTCGATTCTGCAATCAGAAGAATTACAGGTCTTTGTGGCGGCTGATGCGGCCGAAGGCCTGTTCCTGATGAAAAAGGAATGTCCTCCGATCGTGATGCTGGACATTCGACTGGGATCTGAATCCGGTCTCGACATCTTCGAACAACTCCGACAGGTCAATCCCAGGGTGCTCGTCATCTTCATTACGGGCCACGGCACGACCGAGACAGCTATCGAGACGATGAAGCTCGGGGCCTACGACTATCTCGTGAAACCACTGGATCTGGATGAACTTTCCGCGACCGTGGAACAGGCCCGCAAGATCTGTCGACAAATGTATGCTCCGGCCGCCATCAACATACCGACTCCGGATGACTCCGGCTCAGACCGGTTGATCGGCAGCAGCGCGGCGATGCAGTCAGTCTGCAAACAGATTGGCCGTGTGGCTCCGCAGGACGTGAATGTGTTGATCCTTGGCGAGAGCGGTACCGGCAAGGAATTAATTGCACGGGCCGTCTATCAGCATAGCCGCCGCAGTCAGGCTCCGTTCCTTGCGATCAACTGCGCGGCCATTCCGGAGACGTTGCTGGAGAGCGAATTATTCGGACACGAAAAAGGCGCGTTTACGGGAGCCGATCATCGTCGGATTGGAAAATTCGAACAGTGCCATCGAGGCACTATTCTGCTGGATGAAGTCGGAGACATGCCGCTGGCAACTCAGGCTCGCATCCTGCGACTGCTGCAGGATGGTCAATTCCAGCGCGTTGGCGGAAACGAAACTCTGACGGTCGATGTGCGAGTGATTGCCGCAACCAACCAGAATGTCGAGACGATGATCACGGACGGACGTTTTCGTCAGGATTTGTATTATCGATTGCGGGGCGTCACCATTAACCTGCCGCCATTGCGAGAACGTTCCGAGGACATCCCGGAACTCGCTCACTACCTGATGTTTCGCTTTAACCAGCAGCTGCAGACTTCTGTTCAATCCATCGCCCCCGAAGCGCTGGAAAAACTCCAGTCGCATCGCTGGCCGGGAAACGTCAGAGAACTCCAGAGTGTGATTCGAGAAGCTCTGATTGTTTCGACTGGACCAATCCTGCTGCCAGAGTTTCTTCCACTCGAAACCCGCCCCGAAGCGCCGGATGAACTAGTCCCGGCGTCGATGCCTATGGCGCCGACAACGGATGCGTGGCAGGATCTTGGCCGATTCGTCGCCCAGACACTGGCTCAGCAGCAGCCCGATGCTTACCGACGTGCAATTCAGCGATTTGATCAACTTGTCGTTATGCAGGCAATGAATCTGGCGAACGGAATGCAGTCACGAGCAGCAGAGATTCTGGGACTAAGCCGCCCGACTCTTCGCTCAAAACTTCGAGGAATATCCGCGTCTGCCCTGATGGAATCACCAGAGTCTGGAGAAAACACCATTTGAAACGCTATGTAAGATGTTCGCGAATCTCGGCCAGACCTTCTTTTATTACGGACCGGAGCCGCTGCAGATCGCCCAATGTCTGGCTGAATGACTCGACGTTCTCTGCAGAGGAGAATCGATTTTCAGTCTGGACCACGATTCGCTCAAGTCGATGCAACTGAGCGTGAAGTGTTTCTTCAAGCAAAGGCAGCATTTCTTTTCCGCCGGCCCGAACTTTCCGAGTCACTTCCTGAACGAGTTCTCGCTCCGCTTTTCGGCTCGCAGCATCCAGCTCACGCGGACCGGTGTCCACGTTCTGGCGATCCAGTTCCTTGACATCGACTAAACGCCCAAACGGCGACACAACACGCCGAGCGTTCTGCTGGGTCATCTGAGCCTTCTCCAGCGATGAACGTGCCTTTTTTGAGTTGGGATCAAGCCGAACCGCAGCCTGAAAACACTGCAAAGCCAATCCCATGTTTTTCATGTCAACGTAAATATTGCCCAGATTCAGATGGGCCTCTATCAGATCCGGTTTCAGCTTAATCGCCTCTTTGTAAGCCGAAATGGCCATTGTATTCAGATTCTGTCCTCGTTGAGCAATCCCCATGTTGTAGTACGCTTCCGCACATTTGCGATCTTTCTGCAAAGCGCGACGAAGGGCTTCCACAGCTTTGCGAAATTCTCCCAGACGATTCAGGACCGCTCCCAGATTTACCCACGCCTGAGTATGGCCGGAATTCACTTTTGTATGGCGTTCGAAAACCTCCCGGGCAGCCTGCAGTTCCTTGTTATAGAACCGAGCCATCCCCAACATTTCCAGCGCTACCTCGTCTTTGGGATCCTGCTCCAGCATGATTTGCAGGATCTCCGCAGCTTCCGCAAATCTCTTTTCCCTAAACAGATCCCGACTGAGTTTGAGGAAACTGTCGCCTGATGTCTGCTGAGTCATGGTTGCTGCTCACTTTTACCTGGAAGATTCAATCTTCCCGAGGCGTGGTAGGAGAACTTCGAAACAGAATTTCAACGACCGGCAATTCCAGCAGATGCCCGGTGGATGGATCATCAGTGTACAGCCGATCGGTCCGGGTGGGTCAACACTGCATTGACTATTTCTGAGCCGGTGTTTCCGGGTGAGTTTAGGCGGGAATAAAAATGAACTTATTTCTGACAACGTTGGAGTTCAACGACGTCAGAGTCTACCTGGATTAACAATGTTAAATGGGGTTAGAGTTTGCGTCGTCCGTATAGCGAGTTCAAGAGGGAAAACCTGCGAAGTCGATCCACGACAGAGAATCCGGGGAATCGGCTCCCGGAGTACTTTGGACCAGAAGTTTACTTCTGACAAGACTGAGCAGGTTCTGAATGTCAGGATTGTTCACCAGAAGCTCGCTGTTGGCGATGACGATGCTCGTCAGCCTGCTTCATTCTTTCTCCTTTGCCGATGGCAATCTGCGCGAAACACCTCTGGTTCGTGCTGTGCAGTTGTCTCGGAAATCTGTCGTGAATATTCACACAGAAAAGAAGGCGGTGGAAGACAAGGACGCCCGGTTTTTCTCACCTAAGTCACGAAAAGTGACGGGGATGGGCACCGGTGTGGTCATCGACGAGCGTGGGTATATCGTTACGAACTACCACGTCATTCAGGACGTGGATTTAATCACCGTTACGCTTGATGGTGGTGCCTCCTACGATGGCCGTCCTGTTTCTTTCGATCGCAAACATGACCTCGCCGTCATTCGTATCACCGCAACGGAATCCCTGACGGTAATGCCGATGGGAACATCTTCTGACCTGATGCTGGCTGAAACGGTTTATGCCGTCGGCAATGCTTTCGGTTATGAACACACAGTCACCGCCGGGATCGTCAGTGCTTTGCATCGCGATGTGGAAGTCGATGAAACACAGTCCTATGAGAACCTGATTCAGACTGATGCAAGCATCAATCCAGGCAACAGCGGCGGCCCATTGCTGAACGTTCATGGTGAGGTCATCGGCATCAACGTCGCAATTCGCTCGGGTGCCCAACGAATTGGGTTTGCGATTCCGATTGACGACGCGCGTCGCACCATCGCACGCCTCTTGAGCGTTGAACGCCTTGACGGAATGCCTCACGGACTTGAAACGACTGACATCAAGACTGCGACTGAAAAGAAACTGGTTGTCGACCAGGTTGCTCCGGGCAGTGCAGCAGAGCTCTGCGGAATCAAATCCGGTGACATCATCTGCAATGTCCGTGGAATCCGGATCTATGATGGCACTGATCTTGAACGATCGCTGCTGGCCATGCCACGAGGCAAAGTTGTTGATCTCGTACTTCAGCGAGAAGGCCGGGAACAGACTCTGCAGTTCACTGTCGGAGTCGGCAAACCCCCAGCGATCGCTCAGCCCACGGCTCCGACCGCTGAGGTGACCATAGCGACTGCTGAAAAGAAAACCGTTCAGGTTCCTGCCGTCAACGTTTCGCAGTCGACAACATCTCCTTCAGATCAACCGCAGGCTGCAAATTCAGAATCTCAGATTATGGAGCGAGCCTGGACCATGCTGGGATTGCGACTTGAGCCACTGAATGACGTTGAAAAGCAGGAAGTCACTTCGCGAACTTATCCGGGGGCTCGCGGCCCTGTTCGCTACAACGGTGGACTGCGAATTTCGGAAGTGAAGAGTGACAGTGTCGCGGCAAAGTTCGTAAAAGAGGGTGACGTACTACTGGGCCTGGATGGATTTGAAACGCTCGGCGCGGTCAATCTGAGCTACATCCTCAAACAGGACCGTATCCAGAAGGCCACGTCCATGAAGTGTCAGATCTATCGCAAGGGCAGCAACCCTATCGAAGGCACGCTGCTGCTGTCTCGCTGATCGGCATGTCAGGTCTCACTGCAAATACATAAACTCACTCGAAGCCAGAAGAACCTGACACACGACACCCCACGCCGCTCGCAGCTGATCTGCTTCGCTGCGAGCATCCGTTGAGAACGCCTGTAGAGTGTCCTGTATTAATTGAAGATCCCGGTTCACTTCTTCCTCGGCAGGTTCTCGCCCCAAACACTTGACGTAGACGTGTCTGATTCGTTCTGTGTCATTCGATGACGAGACGAGAATTTTTCCGGCCAATGCATCAGCAGCCTGCATGACGAAGTCGCTGTTCATCATCATCAATGCCTGAGGAGCCACGGTCGTGGTTGCACGATCGCCCGTGGGTACGGCCGGATCCGGGAAGTCCAGCAACTGAAACATCTCAAAAACATTGTTCCGAATCACGGGCAGATACAGTGACCTGCGAAGACTGTTGTAGTCGGTCGTATCAATTGACGTGTGATCAAATAAATAGCCGCGGTTCCTGACCTTCAACAACGATCCCCCCATCGTTGTGTCGAGCTGTCCGCTGACGAACAACAGCGAATCACGGATCTCCTCTGCCTCCAGACGTCGCACTGGATAGCGACTCCAGAGTCGATTGTCAGGATCAACACTCGCGGCTTCCGGTGAGACAACAGTGCTTTGCTGATAAGTGTTCGACAACAGGATCAGGCGATGCATCTCTTTCAACGACCACTTGCGCCGAACAAACTCCCGTGCCAACCAGTCCAGCAATTCCGGATGAGACGGTTTTTCCCCCAGAAGTCCAAAGTTGTCGGCTGACGCAACCAGACCACGTCCAAAATGCCATCTCCAGATTCGGTTGACAAGAACTCGTGACGTCAGGGGATGACGATCACTCACAAGCCACTCGGCCAATTCGCGTCGGCCACTATACTGTCCGGAAAATACAGGTAACTGCGGCCCCTTCATGACCGCTGGCACGTGTCGCGGAACGACGTCTCCAAGTCGAGACGGATTGCCGCGTACATGAATGGGCACGTTGATAATCTCGTCTTCAGTGACACCCATGCATGACGGCAATTCCGGCGGAGCTTTCTCCAGAGCGGTTAGCTCCTCCCGTAACTTTGCAAGCTCTGCTCGCGTTGTTTCCGGATACTGAGCTTCCTTCAATTCCGGCAGCGTTTCTCCATCGGGCAGGGAAGCCCGCAAGGATTCATCGGCTGACTTAATCGTCGACTCAATGGCCGTCCTTTTCGCGGCAAGCTGAGCATCATAGTCGGCCTGCATCTGAGCCGCTTCGGCAGATTTCAGCGGATGCTCATGCCACTTCGCAACCTTGGTATAGGTATCCATTGTGCGAGTGCTTTTGAAGATTCCCGCAAGCCCATAATAATCGGCCGTGTCGATCGGATCGAACTTATGATCATGACACCTGGCACAGCCAAACGTCATCCCCAGAAAGACTCGGCCCACGGTATCAATCTGTTCATCAACAATATCCATTCGCATCTTGGGCATGTTGACTTCCGCCAGTACCTTGGGGCCGATCGAAAGAAATCCCGTGGCGGTCAGAAGTTCATTTCGCGCGTCATCTGATGAGGCTTCCAGAAGGTCTCCTGCCAGCTGCTCGTAAATAAACTGATCAAAAGGTTTATCAGCGTTCATGGATCGAACCACATAATCACGATATCGCCAGGCGTTTCCATGAGCGATATTCTCATCAAGCCCATTCGAATCCGCATACCGCGCCACATCCAGCCAATGACGTCCCCAGCGTTCGCCATAAGCCGGGGAACTGAGCAGCCTCTCAATCAGGTCGGAATACGCTTCAGAACGTTCGTCGTTGACGAAAGCAGAAATCTCATCCGGTGTTGGCGGAAGTCCCGTCAGATCAAAGGTCACTCGCCGAATCAATGCTCGCTTGTCCGCCTTCGGCGCCGGTGCTAAAGCGGATGCTTCAAGTTGGGACAGAATAAATCGATCCAGATCAGATCGGGGCCACGCGGATTTCTGCACGGCGGGAATTGCCACTTCAGTCGGTGGAATGAACGCCCAGTGACTCGGATCGCGATGTCGTTTGGATGTGGTCGCAGTGGCCGGAAATGGCAGACCGGACCTGACCCAGTCGGTAAGGATTTCGACCTGTTTATCAGTCAGCCTGTCATCCTGCGGCATTTTCAGATTCTCATCATCATGACGCACCGCACGGATCAGCAGGCTGGCGTCGGGCTGTCCAGCGACTGCCGCCGGCCCGGAATCTCCGCCTTTCAGAATTGCTTCGCGCGAATCAAGTCGCAACCCGGCCCATTGCTTCGCACTGCCATGACACTTCAGACAATGCTCTTCAAGAATCGGACGGACATCGGTCTCAAACTGCCGCAGTTGCTCCGGACCAGATGCTGGTATATCGGCTTTCTCTGGCGCGGAAAAACCTGGAGACGGAGACACGGATTCGTTGGAACTCACTGAAGTTTCAGCGAGAGACGCCGTTTGCGTCACCGATTGAATGCCCGGCAGCGTGTCGTCAATCAAAAGCCCGGTCAGAAGTATGAAAAGCATCGTTTAGTTCCCGTTCTTGTGGAGACTCAGGAGGCTGCATCCTACACAAACTAAACCTGAAGCCAAAACTCTAACGCAAAAGTTAGAGTCGATGATCAAGGATTTGCCTTCGGACGCCCCACGGTCGAGACCATGCCCCTACGGCGGACTCCGCCCGGAGAATTCTGTGCGTTCATGGAACGCTGCAATTCCGTTCACTGGCACTGCGACATTCTCAACGCAAACGTTACGGAACACAGAGCAGCCGTCGTTCGAGAAGAACACCGTCGCGAATCAGGAGCAACGCAGCCATACCTCAATGCAGTCTACTTCCGAAAAATCCTGTTTTCGACCTTGAAGAATGTAGCCTTGGCTACAATACTGCCGCAGACATTGCCATCGGGGCTGAGCCTGCTGCCTCATCAGCCTCGCAAAACTTCAGAGGCAGCCACAGTCGACAGCAACGTGGAGAACTTGATGGCGTTTGATTCTTCGTCTGTAGCGCGACAGAGAAAGATGTGCCATCATGGCTTCACACTCATCGAACTATTAGTTGTTATCTCCATCATCGCGATCCTGATTTCACTCTTGCTGCCTGCAGTTCAGCAGGCCCGCGAATCGGCTCGTCGGACGCAATGTCGAAATCATCTGAAGCAGATCGGCCTGGCTCTGCACAATTATCACGATGTGCATCGCGTACTTCCGCCAGCTTATGTGGGCGGCCCGGTTGCCAGTGGGACTGCGTTCGGTATCAGTTTTCCCGACGACAATCGCAATGGGCCATCGGGGCTGGGCTGGGGCGTAATGATCCTGCCCTACCTCGAACAATCGGCACTCTATCAGCAGTTTGATCCGACCATACCGTTGTGGACGCCTCAGCAATCGGCAGCATTGCGAGCAAAGGTCACAACGTTTCTGTGTCCGAGTGCTGTCGGGGGCAGCGACGGTTTTGCATTGCGACGTTACACGTCCGGAGACAACGAGTCTCCAGGCAATCCGCAGCCTTATTCTCCGGCCTTGACGCTATCGCATTCGCATTACGTGACCATGGCGGGAACTCAGGGACCATGGGCTCGACCCACGGCCTGGTCGACAGACTTTTCAGTTCCGGAACCCATTCCATCAGCAGGCTCAGCCAACATCGATGGGGCTTTCTTCCGAAACAGTCGAGTTCGCATCGCAGACATCACGGATGGAACTTCGAACACTGTCCTTATCGGCGAGCATACTTCGCGGCTGAGCGACAAAACCTGGGTTGGTGTCGTGCCGTATTCCGTTACCTGCAAGAAGCAGAATGGAGTTGTTACCAATGATTGCGACAGCGGCGGTGCCCTGGTACAGGGGCACAGTGGTCCGGATCTGCACGATCATCCGCAGGTTATTATTCATCAGCCGAACCATCCTGCACAGCATCCGGATCAACTGGAGTCTGATCACGCGGGTGGCTGTCATTGCCTCCTTGCCGATGGATCTGTCCGTTTTTTTTCCCAGTACATGGATGGATTCACATGGGCTGCGTTGTGTACTCGAGCCAGCGGTGAAATCACGGGAGAGTTCTGATGTCTGAGGCACGACTCCTGGTTTATCGATGTGTCACAGTTTGGCGGATGTGTTTGTGCCTGATGTTTGTCATGGTCACCGGTTGCAACTCTGCACCGCCTCTTGGGTCAGAGGAAGTCAGCAGCACCGCAGATGCGCTCTATACGGCTGTCACGTCCCGTCGACCGGAGTTGTTGGACGCTGTGGAAGTGAGTCTTAACAAGTTCAATGCGGAACAACGGATTTCGCCCGCCGCAATGTCCGCACTGCAGGCTATTATTGATCAGGCCCGGACTGGTGAGTGGCAGGCTGCGGCTGAGGAGCTTGATCAGCTTATTCGAAATCAGCCTGCTCACGATCATGAGACCAAAGCCTGAGTCAGCGGGTAAAGCCGACCGAGGCAGACTATTCGGCCAGTTGCTTTACATGAGCAAACCTTACTCGAAACGCATTGGATTCAGCCGCAGTAGTTGCCCAGAGAAACATCTTCCCTCCTTCATCAACTCGCACATCGAAGCCGAGTTGATGCTTGTCACCGATGGACGTGAGCAGTCGTGAAGGAGCGATCTTCTTTTCACTGCGTGAATAAGTCAGCTCATCCAGATTCTTCCCTGCCGAGGCCAATTCAAAGCTGGACTGAAAGACGGGAACCTTCAAGCGTTCCGAAACAACATTGAGCAGGGCTGAGATTTCAGCGTCCTGAACATCAACGGGAATCGATTTCAGATACGCAGGCAGAACCCTGCTGACCGTCTCCTGCGTTTTCCAGCCAGTTGGCCACAGATTGTTGCTTTCTCCACCGGCATCAATCTGGAGTTCGAATCGATTCGCCGCGATTCGCAGGGGACGAAATCCGAGACCGTACTGCGACAGTAGAATTGCAATGCCGCTGCCTTTGCTGCAGCCTTTCAGGTCCAGTTCTTCCGGAGCCGATGCCGGGCGACGTCCGAAGGCCCGCTCCCGTGCGGAGTCAGCAAATGTCAATTTTACTCCTTCAGGCAGCCCCAATGACTCGACTGCCACGAGAGGAGACTGGAGCTGAACGACACCAGTGACAGGTTCGCTGAGAAGTTTCATGATCTCCATCAGCTGTTCTTCAGACATCCCCCAGGTGGGATTTCTTTCCGGTGGGCCGCCACTTCCGTAATTCCTGAGTTCATCAAGGTAGCTGCGAAGTTTGGCCGAATCATCCAGCGTAAACTTTTGTTGACCGATGCGAATGGAACCATCCTGCGACATTCCACAAACGATTTTTACTGAGACATAGTCCCCGTCAACAACGTCTTCCACACGAATTTCTTCACCAGGTTTTGGAGATCGAAACTTCGGTGTATAGCCCAGCTCCTGAAACAGCCTTCCCCACTCCTGCGCTTTCACTCGATAACTCGGCGCTGCATGAATCAGCACATCGAGCTCCACGTTGCGAACGACTGGCGATTCTGGTTCAGTACGATCGCTCTCCGTTAGATTTTTCGATGGTAATCCTCCCTGTTGCCCGACGGCCACTTGCGAGATGCTCAGAGCCCAGACAAGAACCAACCAGCGTGACAAAGAATTTTTGTTACTCATGGACGCTGCCCTGTCTGTCTTTAGAGATTCCAGTCCACAAAAGCCTTAGACACCAGCCAGTTGCAAGGTATCAAATCGGCCAACGTCTCGACGGAGTGTTGAATTAGTCGCGAATGAATATCGAATACCACACTAATCCGAAGCGCCAGTTTTGAAGTTGCGAGTTTCGTTAGGGCTGGAAGCCCGGCACATCCTCTGCCGGTGGCGTAACGGCGTGTTGATTTAATCAGCCGGAACGCGTTTGCGTCCGGTTTTCGTGGCAAAAACACAGCAAATTCAACCGGGGGCTAACGCCCGGCGGCTAATAACCAGATTAAATCAACACGTCGTCGAGCTCACGGTGAATGACACGACCTCGGTCACGCGCCACACACGCTATCACCCTCGCCGTACCGGTCCGATCTCAGTTCGTGCTGAAATCGCTGTCAGGATTCAGCAGCAAAGGAGTATCGTTGGGATCGTCGGAGTTGTTCTCAACAGGCTTCTCGGACTTGATTCGGTGCGAAAGAACCTGGTCTCGGTAAGCTCTCAATGGACTTGTCAGAGCTGCGTTGATGTACTGCCGCCGGCAAAGAAAATCAGATTGACTCACGCTGGCTGATGCCGCGTACTGTTCCATCCGATCCACGGCCAGGTTCGTCACCCTGATCGACTCATCAACATCATGCTGAACTCGAACAGCAGATTTCGGTTCCCAGTTGGTTCTGGCCTCCCAGCGCTCGATCAGCTTCTGAACGAGCGAGTTGAGCATGTCGTACCGGTCTGATTCGGCTTTCACCAGATCGGGTTGATGAACCAGTTGTTCAATCGCAGCGATGACCGGTCGGACTGACGCGTCGGTCGAAGTCGTGAAGAAGACCGTATGAAGCCGGTGTTGAAACTCACTGACAGGATCCGGATGATTTGCCATTTCATGCAAACGGACAATCTCGTAGTGCGCGAAGTGACTTAACAGAGGTTCCGGATTATCCGTGAATCGTTCTAATTCCTCGATCTTGTCGTCGGCTGGCAGTTGCTGAGTCACGGCTGTCAGGGCATTGCCCAGGGCGACAAAATAATCCCGGCTGAATTCATCCAGCGGGTGGGAAGTCTTGACGACATGTCCCGCCTGAATAATCTCCTGAGGCGGTCGCGGGCTGCGCTGCATTTCCATTCGCAAAGACTTGCGATAGGTCCATGGCTGATCAGGCATTCCCGCAAGAATTTCCAGCTGCTGGGTCAATGCACTAAGCCGCCGCTGAACCTCGGAATGGTCCTCGCCGGTCGGAATCCTCGCGAGTAATTGCATTTGATGAGGGGCAAACGCCGCACGGAGTTCTTCACCGTACGAGCCTGCTCGTTTTGTATGCAGCGGCAATTGCATAGCAAATCCACCACCACTGATCGAAATGGCTTTGGGAGGCCGTTCCTGGCTGAAGATTCCAATAGGATCTCGAGCATCGACGAGCGGCAGGACAGCAACCTGTGACCAATCCCAGCCGGTGGATGCTATTTCCTGCTGAACATGTTCCCGTTGCAGGCGGGCGAGAATCTCCGGATCAATGAGCCCCTTACTGCTGTCAGTGGCAAACAGCACAATTTCTCCGGGCACTGTCTGAACTGCGCCGACATGAGAAAAGACCTGAAGCATGGTCGCCATCGCCTGCTTGACAGGTTCCGGCCCCAGTTCGTGCTGACGAAAACGCTGGCAAAACACGCTCTCCGAGTTCATTCGCGAACGAGCTGCCACATAGAATTCAACAGTGAACTGAGCGACTCCGGACAATCGCTGCGCTGCGTCCGCTGATGCAACGACAACATCAAACGATTTCAAACTGCGATCTTTCAGAGCCACGATCTGCGGGACATGCAGAATCCGGACTCTCTCGTCCGTGTCGGCGGGAATATCCTGTCCTTGCCAGGTGAACTCATGCGCGAGATCTGTGAGGCT
>JAXMBU010000024.1:0-93661 GCA_046349735.1 Planctomycetaceae bacterium | reverse complement strand
CCGGGTCACGAAAATCAAGGGGAAACCAAAGGCATTGCGACGAACGTAGCGGGGTTGCAGATCAGCCAGTTTCTGCCAACCCTTGCGACTCAGTTCGATAAAATCGCCGCAATCCGTTCCATGTACACGCTCACCGGCGACCATGAAGACGGTGAGTACCTGATGCGAACAAGTTACGAAGAGATCGCGACAGAGCGACATCCTTCAATCGGGCCATGGATTCAGCACTTCAAGGGACGACAGAGCAAGTCCCTGCCCGACACTGTTCTCATTAGCGCGCCGGCTCGACATCCGGGAGCCGGGTTCTTTGATCCAACCTTCAGCCCGCTGCCGATCGGTGATCCGAATCGAGGCCTTGAGAACACTACGACGCCTGCGTATCTGACCGCCGAGTCTTTCGGCAAGCGAGTTGAACTGATCGATGCCTTCGACAAGAAATTCCGGGATCGATTCAAGCAGCGCCGCGTTCAGACTTATACCGACTTTTACACGGAAGCCACGACTCTTCTATCGAGTGGTGAGTTGAAAGCCTTCGATCTGAAGGAAGAAAAGGATGCTGACCGCGATCGTTACGGTCGAGATGCATTTGGTCAGGGTTGCCTGCTGGCTCGCCGCCTGATTGAGAACAATGTTCGCTGCGTCGAAGTGACCTGTGGCGGCTGGGACATGCATGCCAATATTTACAACGGCGGAACTCTTCCTGCACGAGCCGGAATCCTCGACAAAGCCGTCGGAAATCTCCTGAAGGATCTCAATGAAAAAGGTCTGCTGGATGAGACGCTCGTCGTTCTGACAACGGAATTCGGACGGTCGCCCGTAATCAACTACAACGCGGGCCGTGACCATCATCCGGCGGTCTTCTCATCAATGTTGGCCGGTGGCGGTATCAAGGGCGGACAATTCTACGGTACCTCCGATGCCGCGGGACATGCGGTCGATCAGGACGGCGTTGCTCCGGCTAACTTTAACGCCACGATCGCGACTGCATTGGGGCTTCCGTTGGCGGAGATCGTTCATTCACCAACCGGTCGACCGTTCAAAGTCGCTCACGATGGAACTCCAATCAGCAAACTGCTGTAGTCGAGGATGGTTTTCAGTTTTCGGTTTTCAGTTTTCGGACAAACGGAGAATCAGGAGCTGAACGCCCCAAAATTTCTCTGAAGGCCTGTGGCGATAATCCTGGCTTTGGCCCGTGTCTTCACGTTTTCCGAAAACCGAAAACTTAGAACCGAAAACCCACGATGCGAATCGCCTGGTTTGAATGTGCAACCGGTCTCAGTGGAGACATGACACTGGCAGCTTTGATTGATGCTGGTGCCGACGCCAATAAAGTTCGAACAGCCATTGCCTCGTTGAATCTTCCGGATGTGGTTGTTCGTATCGAGACCGTCATCAAAGGCGGCTTTCGATCGCTGCATGTTCTCGTCGATCATCCGGAGCAACACGCTCACCGCCACTACACGGACATTCGCCGGATTGTGGAACAGGCGTCTGCGTTAACACCTCGCCAGCGACAACTCGCGCTGCAGATGTTTCTGGCGGTCGCTGAAGCAGAAGCTCGAGTTCACGGGTCGACGGTCGAACGGATTCACTTCCACGAAGTCGGTGCGATCGATTCGATTGTTGACATCGTGGGTGTCGCAGTCGCCTTTGACCTGCTCGGTATTGATCGAGTGATCTGCAACGCAATTCCGCCCGGCCGCGGTTTCGTCAAAATCGACCACGGAATCTGCCCGATTCCTGCTCCGGGAACCGCTGAGATTCTGAAGGGGATTCCGCTGGCCGACGTACCAATCGAGTCCGAACTGACAACTCCCACCGGCGCGGCCATCGCGAAGACTCTGGCATCCAGCTTCGGCCCCATGCCGGCGATGACGATTGAAGCCATCGGCTGCGGCTGCGGCACAAAGACATTCCCTGAGCGTGCGAATGTGCTCCGCATTTTTGTGGGAACGGCAATCATCCCGGAACATACGGAACATGTGACTTTGCTGGAGACCAACCTCGATGACGTCTCCGGTGAAATTATTGGCCATGTGCGCGAACGCCTGAACTCGGTTGGAGCTTTAGATGTTTATGTGACACCAGTGCAGATGAAGAAAGATCGCCCGGGTGTGATCCTGAGCGTACTCTGTCGGCCCGAGAAAGCGGCTCGCTGCGAAGACATCATGTTTACAGAAACGGGGACGCTGGGAGTTCGCCGTCTGCAGATTCAGCGTTGCGTTCAGCAACGCGACTTCGTGGAAGTGACAACGCCCTGGGGCAAAGTCAGCGGCAAGCGAGCGTGGCGAACGGGCATGCAACCAACGTTCTCCCCGGAGTTCGAAGACTGCGCTCGAATCGCTCGTGAGAAAAGCGTTCCTCTCTCCGATATCTATCGGGCTGCTGAGTCCGCGTACGCATCGCAACTGACTCGTGTAAAGCCACAAAGGCCCGACGAACAGAAACACGACCACATGCATGACCACCGCATGCATGACCACGATCACCTGCATGACCACGATCATGACCACGATCACATCGCCGACCACGATCACATCATGACCACGATCACCTCATGACCACGATCACATCATGACTGCGATCATCATGACCACGATCACATCATGACCACGACCACATGCGCTGACCGCGATCACATCATGACCACGACCACATGCATGACCACGTCCACATGCATGACCACATTTATCGTGACCGCGGGGGTTAGCGACGCCTGTGACTTTGGAACTGCTGCCTGCCTAAACACTCGTTCTCTTTCCCGATCCATTACGCAGAGCAAGATGCCCAAATCAGACTCTTCCTGCCCCAACGAATATTACTGTGAAATTGCAATCCGCAATCCGTCGTACGCGGGCGCGACGTTGGGCGGCAGCTCTTTCAGCAGCTCGTCGTAGTCCAGTTCATGAGACATATGAGTCAGGTAAGCCTGGCGCGGCTGCAGCTGGCGGATAAGATTCAGAGCCGCGTCGAGATGCAGATGCGTCGGGTGAGGCTTGTGACGCAAAGTGTTGAGCACAAGCACATCCAGATTTTTCAATTGCTCGCGACTGTCGGCCGGGATTGTGGAAACGTCCGTACAAAACGCGACATTGCCAATCCGAAAGCCAGAGATAGGCAGTTCTCCATGCTTCAGACGGATCGTACGAAAATTCAGCCCAAGCAAAGGAACATCCTGCTCCTCAGCGATGCGTTCAAACCTCAGTCGAGGCGCGGCATACTTGTGTGCAAACTTTGCCGGATCTGAAAAGGCATAGGAAAAGGACTGACGGATTTGTTGTTCAACAACTTCCTCACAATAGAGAGGAACGGAATCATCCAGTTGGCAAAAATCCTCCAGATCATCAATGCCCATATGATGTGATCAGCATGGCTATGAGTAAAGATGGCTGCTCGAATAGAGTCGCTCGTTCTCGGACCAACTGCATGCACTCGGTGGCATCGATAATCATCTCACCATGGTGCCTGGAATCAGAACACCCGATCGCGTACGACGATTGCGAGGATTATCAGACATGCAAACGGAGCAGCGACAGCCTGAACCCCAATGCTGTCAGTTTAGCGATCACCATCTCGGCAATCACTTTCGAGTTTGTGATCTCCGAAGAACTCTGTGCCGTCGCCTCGCTCGACGATTCATCGAGTTTCTGATTGGGCAATTCCACTGCAAAACGCCCGCAACTATGATCCTCACCGGGAGCTGCCAACTTGAATCTGTCGACATGGCAGGTCATCAGGCTCGCGTACTACCGCGCGAAGTCTCGCAGTTTCGACTCGGAATTAAAGCGTCCCGTGAAGCGGGCCGTCAAATACCGGAATGGCGATCACCTTAGTATCACCGTCGCGGAATAAACGGGGCATTCCCAACAAGCTCGACCGGTGCGGCGCAGACGGCAAGAGACTTCCACGTCTCCAGGACGTCCAACTTTTCGGCGACCTGAGAATAGCAACTGCCACGCAACAAATGTGGGCTGGCCTCGGCGATTTTCGAAGGGTCATCCGGGCATCCGGTGCCTGTTGGCTTAACATACCCAGTGCAGCATGTATTAGCTGACTTTCTTCAGCTCGTTCCAGCGGGCCAGTTTGTTGCGAAGAGTTCTTGCCGTGACACCCAATTCAGCAGCCGCTTCAGTCTTATTCCCACGACATCGCTCGATGCGAGACAAAATCACAAATCGCTCAATCTCCTCAAGCGGCATATTTTGAAACCCACCGGGCAACTCTGACGTCGCAGTGCCGGAGACACTTGTCTGCGGCGCGATCCGAAGTTCGGAACCCACTCCGAAATCCAGACGGTCGATTGTACTCGTCTCTGACTCAACGCAGGCACGATGAATCACGTTGCGAAGCTGTCGAACATTTCCCGGCCAGTCGAAGTTCATCAGCAATGGCATCATTTCATCACTCACCGCCGTCACAGGAATCTCGTTCTCCTGTCCGAACACTCTCAGAAAATGATTCACAAGCACCGGAATATCCTCGGTCCGTTCACGTAGCGGTGCGAGTCGAAGCGAAAGAACATCCAGACGATGAAACAAATCTTCACGAAACCGGCCAGCAGCAACTTCCTTCTTAAGATCTCGATTTGTCGCTGCGACGATTCGTGCATTCATGCGCTGCACTTCTGTGCTTCCAACTCGCAGATACTCCTGAGCCTCGAGGACTCGCAGCAACTTGGCCTGAGTTGGCAGCGGAAGCTCTCCGATTTCGTCGAGAAACAAGGTTCCATCACCAGCAGCGTGCAGGAATCCGTCATGTCGGCGAGACGCACCTGTGAACGCACCCTGTTCATGGCCAAACAGTTCGCTCTCCGCCAACCCATCGTGAAAAGCAGCGCAATTGACTCGGACGCAGGGACGCGACGCGCGTGGACTGTTGTCATGCAGGTACTGAGCCAGCAGCTCTTTCCCGGTGCCACTTTCGCCGGAGATCAGAACCGTCCCGGACGAACGTGCGAATCGGCGGGCTCGTGCGAGCGTGTCCTGCATGGAAGATGATTCAAAAATCAGCATGAGGATTCTGCATCAAGGAGAGGTATGTAAACCGGTGAAAGCAGCCGTGGAGAAGTGAGAGGAGTTTCAGAGCGATCTCATAGACTGCCGATATGCAGCCTGCATATTTCGCTGGCGGGATTCCGCATCAATATGAGGAATCAGTTCAGACCGAACATCTTCAAACGTATGCTGGAGATGATCAATGCGGCTGATCAGAGCTTTCAACAAAGCTTCATGACGTCCGAGCGTGATCTTCAGATCCGTGGTCAGCATCCCTTTTCCCTGACTGAAACGAGCATATGCAGCAGAAACTCGCTGTTGCGCGGCGACAACCAGATCCAGAGACTTCTGCAGCTGACTGACAGCGTCCGGATTGCCCAGATTTCTCATCGCTGCAGCTGTCTCAAGCCGTTCAATCACACCCACAGCCGCTTCAAAAACAACGCTCTGCTCCTGGACGCAGGCCTGAAGTTCTCGCTCGGGGCCCATCAGACCGGAAGATGTGTTTATAGGAGTGGCCTGATTGTCTCTAATGTTCACCATGCTTCGGCTCCTTCTCTACAGGCGCAAAATGCGTGATGCGTTCTTTGGATGGCCTCGCAGTGCGGGATGAAGCTCGCCCGGAGGATGAGGCCGAAGATGAATCATGTTCTGAATTCTTGTTTGCACCCGATGGATGGACTGTGTGGCCGGGCTCCGTTGACCTGAACTTCGTCGAACCAGACTTTGTAGACTCCGAAGGTCGAACAGTTCCTCCCGAAGATTTGGCTTCTCGCGGGGCACCCTGAAATGGACTCTGAAGATTCTTATCGGTGTTCTCGGGGTTCTCTTCCAGAGAGCTTTGAAGCTGGCGAATCTGCTCCAGCACATCGACCCACCAGCGGGACTGTTCACTCAGCCATCCCGCTTCAGGCTGTTCGGCAATTCGCCGATAGCGATTGGATGCATCCCCGTTTCGTCCCATCCGTCGCAGGCAATTGGCCATCTGATAGTCTGTCCAGATCTGCTGCTGAGCCGTCAACTCAGTCATGTCTGTTTTTTCGTACATGTCCATCGCCAGCTCGTACTCTCCGACAGCATACAGATTGTTTGCGAGTCCCAGCCTATCGATCGTCCCATGGACCACGGCGTGTTCTGATGCCGCGTGGGCAGCACCACTGTCTGCTGAATGGACGTCGGCCAGGTTATTACCGTGCAAGTCATTCACGTCACGTCTGTCTTCATCCGGAGACTGCTCAATTGCGTGGGATCCAGAATGTAAATCGCCTGCGGGCTCGTGTTGGGCAGGATCATGACCTTGCAGCTTTGCTGAATGGTCCGAGGCAACATCTGAAGAATGCCCCTGCACTGATGCATCAGTCTTTGCATCGCCTTCGTGGTGGTCGGGCTCTTGATGCTCCAATTCGGCGTGCGCAGAATGGTGAGAGTCATGTCCATCAACGGGGGGCAATAGCTCCTCGGAATGCTCTTCGTTTCCGGCCTCGTGATCTGCAGCAGGGTGACTCTGCATAGGATCACTGGCCTCTTCATCAGCCTTCAATGGCTGTGATTCAGGCATTGCGGCCTCTTCAGGTTTTTCCAGCTGTGTTTTCAATTGCATTAACTGCTGTTTGAGTCTGGAAAAACGACGCGTTCGTTCATCCTGCAGCATAGTTTCAGAATCGTCGACAGGAACTTCCGAAGGCTCATTCAAATCAGAACCCGGCGGCAACTGTTCTGCGGTCATATCTTCCACAAGATCTTCCACCGGAGCCAAGTCAATTGCTCCACTATCCAGCGACGGAAGCTCCGTGGGCTCGTCACTGTCCGCAGCCTGTTCCGCCAGTAGTCTTTGTCGCTCCTCCTCCAACGCCAGTTTAAATCGCTCCGTCGCGGAAAGTGCTGGCCGCTCCGCGCTTCCCTGAGATCGCGCCAGCGGTTTTTCGGCGGGAACAGGCGTTACCAAAGTCGGTTGCTGCACGGGAATTGTTTCCGGAGCGGACGGATCCAAAGCAGGCAGAACAGGAACCGAAGATTCAACCTCAGAGGGCCCTGAAATAGTAGAGGAATCAACGGGCGATAACTCCACAGCCTCCGGATCTTCCAAAGGCGAATTTTCTCGAACGGGCTCTGGCACCGGGGGTATCGCCGACCGACCGGCAGAAACCATGAAAACGGGACGGGGCCTCGATGGCGATGCCGCTTTAGGCCCGCGATTTTTAGCTCCCGACGCGACTGGGCGGGCGTCTGCTGGTTGCAGGCTTACAACATCTTTGGCTCGCGACGACGTTTTTCCATGAGCCGCTGTCCAGCCACGCTGAATCTCCCCCAGCGGTGTGGCCTCACTCATTGAATGCTGAAGTACGGCGTTCGTTACTCGCTTATCGTCATGAACCGAAGTCGCTGAAGAAAAGCTCGACCCTGTTACGGGACTTTCCTGCGCCAATGCAGAATCTTTGCCTGCTCCAGCCATGCTGGCGAGTATTCCGCTCAGCAGGGCTGCAGAAATCGGGAACAAGCGTAAACTTTGATCGAAGGCACTCATTGATCGTGCCCTCCTGTCGTTTCTGAATTGTGTTCATTGGAATCCGCATCAAGCGGCGGTTCTCCATCAGGCAACATTCCGGCGAAGCAATAAATCGCCGCCCGATGATCCTTCTTCAGTTCGTAAGCCTGTCCCATGATTCGAAGGGACGCTCTTTGTGTTTTCGAGGTTTTGTCTGATTCCATCAGCAGTCGACACACAGCAATGGCCTCATCGGGCTTTCGTTGCTCCAAGGCCAGCTCTGCAGAACGGAGTCGAGCGTGCACAACCAATTGATCAGTCTCGGATGACGAAAGACTTGCCAGCAGAACCCTCGCCTTTTCAAGCTGGTTGTCAGCCTGATAATGCGACGCCAATTTCAGCACCGTCTGGTTGCGAAGATGTGATTGAGGCAATTTGCGAAGAGCCAGCGAATAGGCTTCTGACGATTCCTGAGACAATCCCAGCTCCTCACAGGCCGACGCAACGAGCACTGCCCAATGTCCGCCACAGTAATTCGCAGCATCGAATTCAGTCAGTGCGGACACAACCGCAGCACCTTCACGTTCTCGTCGATCCGCCAGCACGGCCGCTCGAAATCTGGACAGCGCCGACAGAAATGCAGCTCCTTCACGGCCGGGACCATCGACCAGACCTTCACGCCGTTCCATCAGGACCGTGTTACAGCCCTGAGCATTCCCCAGTGAGAGATACAGACTGGCCAGATGGATTGCGGCCAGCGGTTCAAGAGATGATCCTTCACTCATCGAAAGGCCACGCATCATTGATTGAATCGCCTGCTTGCCATGATTGTCTTCCAGCAGCATGCGGCTATGGAAGATATAAGCCGCGATTCGAACATCGGCGAGGCCGCCTGATGAGTCGATACTTCGCAAAAACGCCGCGATCGCGTCATCCCTCTGATTAAGCAGCATCAGACACTTACCAAGGTTGAAAGCCGCTTCCGTTTCCACAATGGATCGGGGCGACGACTCCATCTGGACCTGAAGGAACTGCAACGCATCTGTGGCACGCTTCTGCTCAAACAGCAACGTACTCAATGCCAGACGACTGTGTCCGGCCTGCTGAGATCCCGGGATCTCCATCACGGCGGAGCGAAGAATTCGTTCGGCAGCACCGAGGCGACTTTGCCTTAGTTCGTCGGGCGACATTTCTTCAGGGTGCACGATCGAAATTACGTTGCCGTTTCGTGTCCACGCCACACCAGCAGAAATCGTGATTCCATCGAGCAGCAAGGCCAGATTCTGTTCCGTGACATGAACCTGCTGAGTTCGTCCGTCGAGCGTCTGCGCGGCAGCGTCCGATACTTCGATCTCGTATTCACAGCATCGAACCAGATTTCGCAGCAGAAGTTCGCATCGAGTCGTACCGCAGTTGAGCCGCACGATTGTTTCTTCCGGAGACTCAGCTTTCAGATTCATGACTCGAAACTCGGTCGGACCAGCCTTGACTGGCGTCTCATGAATCAGCATCGGCAGCTCATCCAGCAGTCGACCAGGATCCGCTGACCATTCCGGTACCACCAAAGTCTTATCATCCAGAAGGTCAGTGCTGACGACGTTCGACTGTTCCCTCCAGAGATCTCGCCCGATGAGATGCAGAACCTCCCCTCGCACAGTTGGAAGAAACTCAGTTTCATCAAGGATGGCCCGCCGCAGTAAATCGGCCTGCAGGCCCTGATGCTTTTTCAGCGCAGAAAGACATCGCGCTTCTCCGTAGCGAGCCACACCAGCCCACGCAGGATCCGACTGTGTCCCTGAGATTCGGCGGTACGCCTCAATCGCGGCCGCGTAGCGACCAGAGGCTTCTGCACACAGGGCGAGGCGGAACAGAATCGCGACTCCCGGCACTCCATCCGATTTTTGACGCAGCGTCTGGTAATGCTGCATGGCCTGTACGTAGTCGCCGCTTGCTAATTCTTCGTCAGCATCGGCCATCATGTTCACGGCCTGCTTGGTCACGCGCTCGTGTCGTGACGGCGACAAGTGGGCCTTCGCTTCAGAGGCGGCGAAGGCTTCGTCCGTCACAGATGAAGCCCCGGTCGTTCTCTTGTTTCCTGATGTCGAGGCCTCGTGCAGATCGGTTTCATCCAGACCCGGTTCCGGTTCGTCATCGAATGGGATCGGTTCCATTTCCGGAAGGTCAGATACACCCGCATGGAGTGAGTCTGCATGATCCTCGTGCTGCCTTTTTTGTGGCACGGCCTTGTTGTGAAATTCATGAACAGGCGATGAATCGTGTCCTGAACCATCATGACTGTCGTCATGCTGGTGGTCCGACTCACTCAGGGCTTCATCTGCGTGATGAGTGCCGGAACCTGCGAATTCGCCATGGGAAACGTCGCCCGACGGGCCAAATCCCAGACTTTCCACGCTGAATGGATCGTCCTGAGGACTTTGGACATCATGTTCCGAATGATCAGGCACATCGGCTTCGTGATCAGTCGCCAGACGAGACTTCTTTTTAGCAGAGGCGAACTCATCAAAGGGGCTGTCAGCATCAACTTCCACCCCATGAGTATCAACTGCATGGGTTGACAACGCCTTCCGCCCCGGTGAACGGACCGCCGATTTCTTCGCCGAGGTGACTTTGTCTTGATGCCCAGGTGAAGCCGAACCGTCATCATCGTGACCGTGAGGCGAAGACATGTGCGAGTCTGATTCCGGATGGCCGGAGTCATGTGACTCTTCGCCCGTTTGAGCGTGAGAATCTTTGGACTCATCATGCGAGTCAGCGCCCGCGTTTGAGTGTTTCTCTTCGTCTGCGGGAGATTTATCCGACTGCAGGTAGATGGCGGTAGATGCCCCAAGTGCAGAGGTTCCCGCAACCAAAGAGAGCATCATCATCTGCCGCAAAATGGCGGGTATTCCTTTGTTTTTTGGCTGATCAGACACGATAGCAACCTCTTGCGCGAACCCCGATGTCGGCATAATCGATACAACTGTTTCAACCTCATCGTCTGTGCCTTAGGGCATGTTGAGAGAAAATTTCTTCGCAAGTTTCTGCTGGACGCTTCGATAAGTGAGTCTGAATCAGGTTTCTCACCGGGAGACAAGGCCATGCAAATACAACGATTCGATAACGTCAGCAGTACAGGGGCGCCACGCCCGAACTGGATTGCCGGTGGCAGTGCGAAGAGTGGTCTGCAGGGTTCTGTGTCCCGGGAAAACGATGCCGAGGGGGTTGTTGGCAGCGACGAACTGGAATCACTGACACGTCAGCTTGACGGAATCAGTGATGTTCGGGCCGACGTTGTTGAGGCGGCGAAAGTGAGATTGCAACGAGGCGATTACCTGACTCGCGCTGCGGCTGAGAAAACAGCAGCAGCAATTCTGGGCAAGGATGCTTAGAGAAGCTTTCTGTCTTGAAGTGACACAGGGGGACTATGTGTTGCTTCGGTCTTCCGGGCCTGTTCAGGCCAGGCAGCATGTGGCTCTTCTTGCTGAAAGCACAGCTGGTTTCTTACATCCTTGATGCGAGTCATCTTCACCGCTGAGCGGGATCGGGCTTGCAGCACTTTCGAAGAAGGAATTGAAAATGGGTCTGTCAGTCGCAAACAATGTCACCTCGATCACTGCTCAGCACAACCTGAACAAGGCATCGATGGGTGTCGCCAAGTCTGTGGAGAAACTGTCTTCCGGATTGAAAATCAATCGTGGTGCCGATGGCCCGGCAGCACTCGTCATTTCAGAAAAACACCGTGCTCAGATTGCTGGTCTGAATCAGGCCATCGACAACACGGAAAAGGCAACCTCAGTTGTACAGACAGCTGAAGGTGCTCTGAACGAAATCAACTCACTGCTGGTCAAAGTTCGAACCCTGGCGATCGACAGTGCGAACAGCGGCGTAAACGATGATGATGCTCTGGCAGCAAACCAGGCTGAAATCACCAACGCTCTCGACACAATCAACCGTATTGCGAACAACACGCAGTTCGGCGAAAAGAAACTTCTCGACGGATCTGCCGGCATCACCGGAACAGCAACCGACTCAGATGTAACGTTCCTGAAAGCCACGTCAACAACAACGGCTGGCACCTATGCCATTGCCGTTACGACTGTCGGCGAACGAGCTCTCGTAGACACCGCCACTTCCGGTACAGCTCAGACAACGGCCCTGGCGGCGGACGAAATTCTGACGATCAACGACGTCAGCGTATCACTCACCGCAGGCATGTCTCAGGTTCAGGTGGTTAACCGCATCAATGAGTTCACCGCTCAGACCGGCGTCATTGCTGACGTCGATGGTGGTGCAACACGTCTCTACTCCGAAGCCTTTGGATCCGCCCAGTCACTGACTGTCGTTTCCAACATCGCTGCAGCTGGTGACAGCAGCGGATTCGGAACAACATCGACAACAGATACGGGTATCGACGTCATTGGAACAATTGGAGGCACATCCTTCACCGGAGTCGGAAACGTACTGACAGCTAATTCCGGTGCCGCAAAGGGCCTCTCAGTGTCACTGGCCGCTGATACCGGTACCAATGCCTTCTCAACAGTGACTGGTGCTCAGGGTAACTTGACGGTTACAGACAACTCTCTGGTCTTCCAGATTGGTGCCAACAAGGATCAGACCGCGAACATCGCGATCCAGAAAGTGAATCCAAACGGCCTGGGTCTGGGCGTTGTTGGAAATCAGTTCTCCAACCTGAACGAAATTGAAGTAACATCTGCGACCAAGGCTCAGGACGCTCTCGAAGTGATTGATGCCGCGATCGATGATGTCACAAACCTGCGAGGTGCACTGGGTGCCTTCCAGAGCAACACTCTGGAATCCACTGCGAATAACCTGCGGGCAACTCTGGAGAATACTGTAAACGCCGAGTCCGTCATTCGTGACACCGACTTTGCGTCAGAAATTGCAGCCTTCACGAAGGGTCAGGTTCTCGTTCAGGCTGGCACTTCCATGTTGAGCAACGCGAACCAGATTCCTCAGTCAGTGTTGTCACTGCTGCGATAATCTGATCCGCCGCAAGGTAACAAAATCTGAACGGTCCGCCTGGAACTGGAGTGCCAGTCCCCAGTCGGACCGTTTCTCAGTTCACGAGAGTTCAATAGGACTTCACCAGGGAATTGTTTTAGAGCCACACACTTTCGGATTTCTCGGAAGGATCCGGGGCCGGCAGGTACGTCGTCTTTGTTCGACTACTGATGTGGCTGATACTCCGAAGTTGTTTCTCGGGGGGCATCTGTCATGGCAATCAATATTAACGGTGTCGTCTCCGGTATTGATACGGACAACATCGTCACTGGCTTGCTGAAGATTCAGCAGCAGCAACTTGACCGAATGGCTCTTCGAAAGAAGGACATTCAGCAACGGCAAACGGCTTTTAAATCCATCGAATCGAAGTTGCTCAGTCTTCGCGCTGATACGGGCGTGCTGAGCCGAAACACCAACAATCCGCTGACTCGACTTTCCGTAACAGCCAGTGATGAGGAAGCGATCAAAGCCACCGCGTCGGCTTCGGCGATTCCCGGCGTCTATCAGATGACCATCAACGCCACGGCTCAGGCGCATCAGGTGGCATCCCAGGGATTTGCTGACACCAATTCAGAAATTACTCAGGGGACGTTTGAGATCCGTCTGGGGGCCGGCGATCCGAAGACCATCACGATTGATAGCAACAACAACAAGCTGTCCGATCTTGCCGCAGCCATCAATTCTTCGGAAACCGGAATTAGTGCGACCGTGGTGAAAGACTCTGCAGGCGGTGCAACTCCGTATCGTCTTCTGCTCAGCAGTAGTAAGACCGGAGCCAGCAATCAGATCGCCATCACCAACAACCTCGCCGCAGATAATGGCTCTGCCGTAAAACCTGTGATCAACTTTGCAACTCCCGTGCAGGCCGCCAGTGATGCGCGAGTGACCATCGGCAGCGGGGCCGGTGCTATCTCAGTCACCAGCAACACAAATCAGTTTAAAGATGCGATTGGCGGCGTCAGTTTCGATTTGTTGCAGCCGACCGTTGGGCAATCAGTTTCACTCACCGTGGCCAAGGACAATACCGCCGCCGTCGCAGCAGTACAAAGTTTTGTGGATTCCTTCAACGGGGTTCTGAACTACATCAGCGAAAACTCCAAATACAACGAATCAGCGGGCGAAGGCGGCGTGTTCCTGGGAAATCAAAGTGCCGCCAAAGTTCAGCAGACTCTTCGAACAACGATTCAGAATGTCGTGCCTGGCGCGAATCCTCTCGCCAATCGACTTTCCACCATCGGCATAAAGTTCAATGACTCTGGTGCGCTCGTTCTGGACAAGTCGAAACTGGATGATGCTCTAAGCGGAAAAATTGAAGGAGTCACCGCGGACGACGTGAAAAAATTGTTTGCGTTTGGAGGTGACTCTTCGAATTCAGGCATGTCGTTTGTCCTGGGTAGCACACGTACTCTGGCTTCAACCTCGGGGTATCAGGTTGACATCAGCCAAGCCGCTGAACAGGCTTCAGTTACAGGAACCGCGGTTTCAGCATCGACAGTCATCACGTCAGCCAACCGCAGTCTGGAACTCAAACTGGATGGAAAGACGGCCACTGTTCAACTGAATGCGGGAACCTACACGTCTCAGGAACTGGCCGATCATGTCGAACAGATCATCAATGAATCCGATGAGTTCGCGGGGCGGGAAATAGAAATCTCGCTCACTGGTGGAGCACTCAAGCTAACCTCAGCCAAGTATGGCCTGACCTCGGATCTGGAAGTGGTCAGTGGTACTTCACTCTCTTCACTGGGATTAACTGTTGGACAAAAAGACAACGGGAGAGATGTTGTCGGCTCATTTATCGTCAACGGAAAGACAGAGGCTGCCGTTGGGCGAGGACGCCTGTTGACGGGTGACCCGGATAATGAGAACACCGCCGATCTGCAGGTCCAGATCACTCTTTCACCGTCCGAGGTTGTGGCAGGTGCAGAGGGGACAATCACAGTTTCACGAGGACTTGCCTCATCACTCGATCAAGCTCTCGGAAAACTTCTGGATAATGAAGATGGCTTACTGACGTCTGTCGATGACGGCTTTGACGGACAACTCAAAAGTCTTCAAACATCCATTGATCGCCAGACGAAACTGTTCGACCTTCAGCAGCAAAGTATTCGAAAACAGTTTCAGGCTCTGGAAACAGCGATTAGCCAACTGAACTCGACCAGCAGTTATCTTGGCGGGCAGTTGGCCAACCTTCCTAAAATCAGCAACCAATAACATGGGCTGATGCGTCGCAATGAAGTACTGATGGACACCGTCGATGAACCCGCATCTGAAATATAGGACCGTTCAAAGTTACTCCTGGACTCGGGTCGACATGCTGATCCTGGTTTACGATCAGGCTGTTGCTGCACTCAGCGAGGGCGCCCGTCTTCTCGAACAGAACCGCAGGACTGAACTGCCAGCGGTTAAGCTCCGTGCGATGAAGACCCTGCTGGCGATCGCCGAAGGACTGAATCTGCAGCGCGGCGAACTCCCGATTCAAGTCCTTCGCCTGGTTGTCTTCGCCCTCGATCAGGTTCGAATCGAATCTGCGGAAGCTTGGCGTTCTGCGGAATCCGTCATCAGTACTCTGCGAGCCGGATTTCTGGAGATTCAGGAGGAAGCTCGCAAAGACGAATATGAGGGACGAATCCCGGCCCTTGATGCTGTGAGTTAATCTCGCCCCACCTGTGAACCCCAGTCTGTTCGCGGGCATCGGCATCGCCCTCTCGAAGAATCTCCGCGATTTTCCCCGTCATCGGTCTCTGATTGTAAGCTCGCGTGACTGCCGTGATGCGGCCAATCTCTTCCGGACAATCGAGAAGCCAATCGTCCGCAGGGAAGTTTGACACCTTCGTACGGAAGGACCAGAATATCGCCTGCAGGGCCAGGTGGTTCACCATGTGCCTGCTTTGCGCCCGCGTCCGTTCTGCTTCTCGCTTCCTTCGTCGCGTTCTGCCGGAAGCGAGCGGTCTTTAACCGACCCTCGGCCGCAGCTTCGACCATTTTCGTCTTCGAACTCAGTAGTCTGATCAATAAAACACTCGGGCTTGCACCACAGAACACTCAAGAGCCTTCTGTCCGGCAAGCACTGCTGAAACAGGATCGGATCCATTTTCATGAGCAATGACAACCCGTATGCCGTCTCAGAGTCGTTGTCTGGAAGCGCTCCTTTGGTTGAGACCGACAGTCGATTTTATGTGGAGGGCGATCAGGTCACTTTTTTCAAGAACACCGATCTTCCCGAAATCTGTGTGGTCACTGGAGATCAAGAAGATCTGGTCAGGATTCGAAAGACTCTGATCTGGGTTCCTTCATGGATCTACCTGCTGCTTTTGATCAATCTGCTTATTCTTCTGATTGTATATCTCATCGTTCGCAAGAAATGCACAGTGAGCTATGCCATGTCGCGCTCGGTCCGAAACGCGAGACGGATGAAAACCCTCGTTGGCGTACTCACCATGATCGGTGGCATCATTTCGGGCGTCCTGATTGGGTCCGGAAACTATCCCGAGATCGGATTTGCTGTTGGAACCGTGTCTTTTCTGATCGGACTTATACTGCTTTACGCTGGCGGCCTTCCAATCACGGTCGCAAAACACAAGGACGGAAGGCAATTCTGGATCAAAGGATTCAAACCGGCGTTCTTCGATGCCCTTCGAGAAATGTACAACACAAATCGTTTTTGAGCTGACGAAGTGCTTCTGGTGGCGCAGACAAGTTCGGCGAATGATTTCAATGACCGTGGTCTCTGAGCATCCGAAACTGGTCGGCCCCTGAAGCATAGATTCCCGTCACACGGCCAACTAGACTTCTGATCTGAGCGATATCCTATTCAAATGAAAACCAGAGGGCTCGCGGCATTCGCTTGCCAACTCTCTGTCCTGTTTCCAGCTCGCCGGGTTTATTTCTCTCCGTGCCGAAATTCAGTCCTGACTATGCCAGATCCTCAGTTTAACGCGAGTTCTCCTGTCTCCTCGATGATCGTCGATTATCCGGCCAGAGACATGACAATTACAGTCGGTGCGGGAATGTCATACGGCACACTGCGGACAGTCCTTCGAAAAGAGAATCAGCAACTGCCAATCGATGTTGCAAACGAAGACACTCCACTGGGAGACCTGGTCGCCTATGACATCTGCGGTCCTCGACAGTTTGGCTATGGCTCCCTGCGTGATTACGTCATCGGCATTGAAGCGGTGGATGGCATTGGTCGAGTCTTTCATGCCGGTGGACGGGTCGTCAAGAATGTCGCGGGCTACGACCTGTGCAGACTACTGGTTGGCTCGCGAAATCAATTGGGAACGATCACTCAGCTGACATTCAAACTGAAGCCGCTCCCCGCTCAACAATCCCTCATAGCCGCTGGATTCAGATCACTTCGTGACCTCGAATCCGCTCTGGAGCGACTTAATCTGACCGCAACAACGCCGGTTATCCTTGACGTGTTGGGCCGTTCGGCGACGTCGCGTCTCCTGGCCGACTCTATGCCGGAACTCACGGAGACCATTCACGGGCAGGATGCTGCGGCAGTGCTGGTTCTTGGTTTCGAAGGCCCTCCTGTCGCCTGTCAGTGGCAGACCAAGACATTACAGGACGAACTCGCAGGTACGGCTGTCTGGTGCCACTTTGCCACTCGCGCCGATGCCTTTCCGATTTATTGTCGGACAGCTCAACGTGCGGCGACCGACAACAACATGGATCCGTGGCTCGCACGACTCATCACACTTCCATCTCGAGTTGTCTCTTCGTTAAGCGTTCTCCAGGAAGCCGGATGCGAAGTTTTCGGCCGCGCGGGAAATGGCATTCTCTATGTCCGACCATCAACTCAGATTTCATCCCCGCAGCCACCGGATGAAGCTCAAGCCGCAACGATTCTGAGTTCGCTCGTCACAGATGGAAACGGTTCGTTCGAAATGCTTCGCTCCACAAATGCCCGGTCGACTGTTTCTGCCGCGCCGGTGCGGGAGTTTTCGAAGCAATTGATTGAGTTATTGGGCGGTCAATAACCAGACTGACTCACTTCAATCGACGTGCTCGATCGAAAGGGTTCAAATTCCGACCGTCGCAGTTAAAAAATCGCTCCGCACCAGGAATGCAGCTCAAAAATGCAGGTTCCCCAGATTTTTCCCGGCCGCGGAACTCGCTGCGACGGCGCCGAAAGCGGTTCGCGATATGAGTAAACCGGCCAAATCTCCAGGAATTCTGCTCTTCCGAGCCGTCGACGGGTGTCACGGATGGAGAACGCTCGCCCAGGACGGTATCCTGGGCGAATTCAATTGGCTGCGGCGATCAACACTCCTGTGCGTCAGGGTGGACTTCTTTGGCCTAATCGATGCCGTTGCGTCGAACAGGCCGGTATCGCCTTTGATTTTGTAGACTGGATGTGGCTGTTTTCCCATGGCTGAAGTCACTGGACCGGATTTTTCGAAGAATGAACTGATCCCGGCAATCGCTCAGGATTCCGCAACAGGCGATGTCCTGATGATGGCCTGGATGAACAAAGAGTCCTACGAGGAAACTCTGAGAACGGGTCGCGTCTGTTACTACAGCCGCAGCCGCAAGAAGCTCTGGAGAAAGGGCGAAGAAAGCGGCAACGTTCAGGAGTTGCATGCCATCTATTTTGACTGCGATGGCGACACGCTGCTGGTTAAGGTCAATCAGATCGGCGGCGCGGCCTGTCACGAAGGGTTTCGCAGCTGCTTCTTTCGCAAGATCGACCCGGCCACTCAGCAGTTTGCCGTTGAGGGAGAGCGCGTGTTCGATCCCTAAATCAGTTCTACGCAAAGTAACCAAACTTTCCACGAGCCACCGCTGCACGCATCTCGGGTCTGGTTTGGCTCCGTGTTCCCCGAATTCATTTTGACGATGAAGGCTAAATCGAATGTCTGGTCGAGTACTTAAGTTAGGCATTCCCGCAGGCAGTCTGCAGGAATCAACAGCAGCCCTGTTCAGCCGCGCGGGTTACAACATCAAGTTTGCTTCGAGATCTTATTTTCCAACGGTCGATGATCCGGAAATCGAATGCATGCTGATCCGCGCTCAGGAAATGGCGCGTTACGTGGAGAACGGAATTCTTGACGCGGGCATCACCGGCTATGACTGGATTCTGGAAACCAACGCGGACGTGCATCAGGTCTGCGAACTTGTCTTTTCAAAGGTCAGTCGTCGGCCCGTTCGCTGGGTTCTGTGCGTGCCTGAAGAGTCACCAATCAAGACGGTGAAAGATCTTGAGGGCAAACGGATTGCCACAGAAGCCGTGGGCCTGACAAATCGGTTCCTGGAACGCCACAACGTGAAAGCTCACGTGGAATTTTCCTGGGGCGCCACTGAGGTGAAGCCCCCGAAACTGGCCGATGCCATCGTGGAAGTCACCGAAACTGGCAGCTCCCTGCGTGCCAACAACCTGCGAATTATGGATGAGGTTCTGCAGAGCACCACACGCTTCATTGCGAATCGCACTTCGTATGCGGACTCGTGGGTGAAATCAAAGATCGACAACATTGCCCTGATGTTGCAGTCTTGCCTTGAAGCGGAAGGCAAAGTTGGACTGATGATGAATGTGCATCGCCAGAATCTCGATTCCGTTCTGAAGATGCTGCCCGCCCTTCAAACACCAACCGTTTCTCATCTGTCTGATCCAGACTGGGTCGCGCTGAACACGATTGTTGATGAGAGCCTGGTACGAACCATTATCCCGCAACTGAAGCAGTCGGGTGCCAAAGGAATCGTGGAATACCCAATCAGCAAGATTATTGACTGATTGTCACCGGCCACGGTGTGTCGTTCAAAACAGAACGGTCAGACGCCTCGGTTGAAGATGGCTCTGACCGTTTTTCTTTGCGCGTGGTGGTGTTTGAGCTGCATTTCAGATTTCGTCCGATTCATGACGGACGCATCACACTACTATTTCTTCGACGCGTCCTTCAGCCGCTCCTGATAAGCCGCAATGGTACCGGCCGGATCCGCATCGAAAGCCTGTTGACATCCCTCACAGCAGACGTAGTACGTCTTGCCCTCATGACTCACTTTGATCGTCCCAAGACCACCAGTCACGATGCATTGCCGTTCGCCAGTGTTGCCGCTGGCCAATCGAGCTCCCACGCGAGTCAGCCCGATTTCCGAAAGCCGGCGATAAGAGCCCTGCGCTGTCAGTTTTTCCTCAAACAACATCGCGAAGCGGATATCGCTGATAATGCGAATGGTGCAACGCGTTTGCGGCAACGTATCGGGCGATGACTCAAAGACCCAGGCAACGTCCTTTTTGTCCTTGCTTGAGGATTCAGCGGCAGTCGCGTCATCTTTTCTTGTGAGATGAATTGTCTCGCCGCCCGCTGACGTCAGTGACAACTCTGGCGTTGCTCCATCTTTCGCCACCGAGAATAAAACGGACTGATACTGTTTCCCGAGCTCAAAGTTCAGAAATAATCCCGAAGCCTTTTCATCAAACTTCCACGCGGAAACAGCTTTCTCCGACCAGGCTCCTGCATTCGATCCGCGTTTCGGCTGCCCCACACCTTTCCACTCGCCCACAAGAACTCCCAGCGGCTGAAGAACCCTGACACAGATTTCACGGTGCTTTGCATCAGTGGCCGTCCCCCTGGATTTTTCTGCAACATTAGACTTTTCATCGAAGCTGAGTGACTCTGTCGCCGGCGTCAGAGAAAGCCCGAGCACTGCACATGCCGCTACGAAAGAAAACGGTGTTATCCTGGCCATAGTTTATTCCTCAACAGAAATACAGGACCCTATTAGACAGAAAGAGCCACCGCGAATCGATGCTTCGCTTTTTTAAAAACACGGGCACCAGTCGATAGGAGCCGCGACAAGTTTCCATTTAGAGTAACGCTGTTGGCTTCGTAATGCATCTGCTGAGAAATCGTCCATGGCTTACCCTCGCATTTCCACAATCAAAACAGCAACACAATTTCAGGAACGCCTGCACGAGTTGCAGCTCAACCTGCCATTCGACGAAGTCGTACAGAGTGGTCCTCAAAGTATTCTCGAACAGCCACTGAATTCTGTCTGTGGTCCTATCGGAAATCGCTGGTGCATCCTGCCGATGGAAGGCTGGGATGGCACAACGGACGGACGCCCCACAGATTTAACGCGGCGCCGGTGGAAGAATTTTGGTCTCAGCGGAGCGAAATTGATCTGGGGAGGAGAAGCCGTCGCCGTTCGTGCCGACGGCCGTGCCAATCCAAATCAGCTCATGATCAATGCTCAGACGCTTCCCGACCTGATCAACCTGCGAGAAATTCTGGAAAATGCTCATCGAGAACACATTGGCTCGACGGACGACCTGCTGATTGGCCTGCAGCTGACTCACTCAGGCCGGTTTGCTCGCCCTTTCGACAAAAAGAAGCTCGAACCGCAGATCGCCTATCGGCACCCCATTCTGGATCCAAAATTTGGCATCGGGGATGATGGTCCTCTGATGAGCGATGATGATCTGCGTCGTCTGATCGACGATTTCATCGCCGCAGCGAAATTATCCGCGAAGGCTGGATATCGCTGGGTCGACATCAAGCACTGTCACGGATATCTCGGTCACGAGCTGCTGTCTGGGTTTGACAGAGCAGGGGACTTCGGCGGCAGCTTCGAAAATCGAACGCGCTTCCTCCGAGAAATTACAGCTGGCATTCGAGCCGAGGCACCTGGGCTTGGAATTGGTGTCCGGCTGAGCGTATTCGATTTTGTGCCGTTTCAACCTGGAACCACAGAAGAACGGACCGGCATACCATCAACAACCGATTTGTATCGGTATGCCTTTGGCGGCGATGGAACAGGGCAGGGGATTGACCTCACGGAGCCCGTACGTTTTCTGGAACTTCTGAAGTCGCTCTCCATCGATCTCATTTGCTCAACATGCGGCAGTCCGTATTACAACCCCCATATCCAAAGACCTGCCTTGTTCCCGCCCAGTGATGGCTATCAACCGCCAGAGGATCCTCTTGCAGGTGTCTGCCGGCAGATCACGGCTACCGCAGAGCTCAAGAAAAAGGTCCCCGAATTGATTGTCGTGGGATCGGGCTATTCATATCTGCAGGAATGGCTGCCGAATGTCGGTCAGGCTGTGATTCGTACCGGAATGGCCGACTCCATTGGGCTCGGACGAATGGTCTTGTCCTATCCGGATCTTCCAGCAGATGTCTCCGCAGGTCGCGAACTGGGCCGAAAAAAAATCTGCCGCACATTCAGCGACTGCACCACCGCACCTCGCAACGGACTTGTCTCCGGCTGTTATCCTCTGGATCCGCACTACAAGGCGATGCCGGAACGAGCCACATTGCTCGCCCTGAAACAGACAAACGAATAGTCGTCCCGCACTATTCTCGGGACGACATTTGCACTACCTTTCTGGTTGTCTGTCATCCGCATTCAGTACATTGACAAGCTGTCATGCTGGACGGATTTGACAGACAATGTCGAAAAGGTTCTGCATGGCCACAGTCCTCGAGATCTGCAGCTATCTGGAAAAGCTTGCCCCGACCAGCCTCGCGGAGTCCTGGGATAACGTCGGATTATTGCTCGGCCGCAGAACACGACCCGTTCAACGATTGATGACATGCCTGACGTTGACGGCACCGGTGGCCGCTGAAGCCGTCGAACGACAAGTTCAGATGATCGTCACTCATCATCCCGTACTGTTCCGCGCCGCAAAGAAAATCACGGACGCAAACGAAGAAGGTCGCATCCTGCTGGAACTCGCTGAAGCAGGCATTGCCGTTTACAGCCCGCATACAGCCTTCGATAGCGCGGCGCGCGGGATCAATCAACAATTGGCGGAGAGCCTGGGACTGCAGCAGATTCAACCACTGCGAAAACTTGGCGAAACAGTTGACTCAGGAGCTGGTCGCTGCGGATCTCTTGAGCACCCCACGGATCGCGACGAGTTCCTGAATAAAGTCGCGATCACCGTCAGGGCAAGATCGCTTGAATACTCGTGGCACAACAATCAGCCTGCAAAGTGCGTTGCCGTGGCTTGCGGATCAGCCGCAGAATTTCTCGACGATGCTATTCAAGCTGGCTGCGACACGTTTGTAACGGGAGAGGCAAGATTTCATTCGGTCCTTGAAGCACAATCACGAGGAATCAACCTGGTTCTGACAGGCCATTTCGCCAGTGAGCGGCCGGGCGTTGAGCAGCTAGCAAAGGAATTGGCCCAGCAGTTCTCAGATATAGAGTGTTTCCCCAGTGACAACGATCGCGATCCCCTCACACTATTTACTCCGAAGAAAGCCCCAGAGAATTTCTGAACATGGAGAAAGGAGGACTCAGAATTCCGACCACGAGTAAAGCAGAAAGGATCGACTGGCGAAGAGGAGCATTCGACTGGTTCAATATGCTTGGACAGCTTTTTGGAATGTTTGAACGCCTTAAGCAAGGTCTCGAAAAACAATGGACCAGGATTCCCAACCCGTCACGATTGCCCCACCGGATTCCGTCGGACAAGCCTTCTCCAGAGCGACATCGTTGAAATGCCCGATGTGCGGGAAAGGCAAATTGTTCTCTGGGCTATTGCGGATGGAGAAAACCTGCGATCAGTGCGGGTTTCGATTCGAAAGAGATCCGGGCTATTTTTTGGGGTCAACCTACATCAACTATGGATTGACCACCCTTCTCACAACCTGGACCTACATCGTCCTGCACTTTGTCCTTGAAGTCGGCCGCGGATGGCTTATTCCAGGATTGGCGACATTTTGTGTGATTTTCCCTGTTGTTTTCTTCCGCTATGCCCGATCACTGTGGCTGTCCTTCGACTGTTATTTTGATCGGACCGGTGCGATGGAGCAGAGGTCAGAATCGGAAAAAGAACAAGATCCAAAAAGCTCAAAAGAAATTTGAGACAGAAGGATTGACAGTTCTTTAAACCCCGATACACTTCCCCCCTCGCTGACCGACACCACTGGCGACCCAAAAGAAGCCAACTGGTTAAGGAGCCCAAAGCTCCTCGCTTAGCAGTGATCTTTGACAACATGATTGAGTATGTGAGCCTTTGAGTTTTGGCTAACGAATTGTTTGTTCGCCGTCCTGGACCGGGACGGCAAACAGAGATCTTACCTTTTTTGCTATCAGCCAAGGGAAACCTTGGTCAAGCATATTTTTGAAGGGTTTGATCCTGGCTCAGAATGAACGTTGGCGGCGTGGATTAGGCATGCAAGTCGAGCGCTCATAGCAATATGGGAGCGGCGAACGGCGTAGGAATTCATAGGAACGTACCCTCAGGACGGGGATAGCTACGGGAAACTGTAGGTAATACCCGATGATCTCCGCGGAGCAAAGGTGTGATTCCGCCTGAGGAGCGGCTTATGCGATATTAGCTAGTTGGTGGGGTAATGGCCTACCAAGGCGAAGATGTCTAGGGGGTGTGAGAGCATGGCCCCCACGACCGGAACTGAGATACTGTCCGGACACCTACGGGTGGCTGCAGTCGAGAATCTTCCGCAATGGACGAAAGTCTGACGGAGCGATGCCGCGTGCGGGATGAAGGCCCTTGGGTTGTAAACCGCTGTCAGAGGGGATGAAATCTCCGGAGGTTCTCCTCCGGAGTTGACAGAGCCTCAGAGGAAGCACGGGCTAAGTATGTGCCAGCAGCCGCGGTAATACATACTGTGCGAACGTTATTCGGAATCACTGGGCTTAAAGGGTGCGTAGGCGGCGATTCAAGTCAGATGTGAAATGCCTGAGCTCAACTGAGGCATTGCGTTTGAAACTGGATTGCTGGAGTGTCCCAGGGGTGTGCGGAACTGCCAGTGGAGCGGTGAAATGTGTTGATATTGGCAGGAACACCGGAGGCGAAAGCGGCACACTGGGGGATAACTGACGCTGAGGCACGAAAGCCAGGGGAGCGAACGGGATTAGATACCCCGGTAGTCCTGGCTGTAAACGATGAGCACTGGGCGGGAGGAAGTTCGCTTCTTTCTGCCGTAGCGAAAGCGTTAAGTGCTCCGCCTGGGGAGTATGGTCGCAAGGCTGAAACTCAAAGAAATTGACGGGGGCTCACACAAGCGGTGGATGATGTGGCTTAATTCGAGGCAACGCGAAGAACCTTATCCTAGACTTGACATGCATGGATTAACCCTGTGAAAGCAGGGCCACGCCTTCGGGTGGAACATGCACAGGTGCTGCATGGCTGTCGTCAGCTCGTGTCGTGAGACGTCGCGTTAAGTCGCTTAACGAGCGCAACCCTTGTCCTTAGTTGCCAGCATTCAGTTGGGGACTCTAAGGAGACCGCCGGTGTCAAACCGGAGGAAGGTGGGGACGACGTCAAGTCATCATGGCCTTTATGTCTAGGGCTGCACACGTCATACAATGCGGCGTACAAAGGGCAGCAAACCCGCGAGGGGGAGCTAATCTCAAAAAGCGTCGCTCAGTTCGGATTGCAGGCTGCAACTCGCCTGCATGAAGCTGGAATCGCTAGTAATCGCAGATCAGCTATGCTGCGGTGAATATGTTCCTGAGCCTTGTACACACCGCCCGTCAAGCCACGAAAGCGGGGGGTGCCTGAAGTCGCTGTGCTAACCGTAAGGAGGCAGGTGCCTAGGGCAAACTTCGTGATTGGGACTAAGTCGTAACAAGGTAGCCGTAGGGGAACCTGCGGCTGGATCACCTCCTTTCTAAGGATATTCCATCATAGTTCTAACGAACTGTGATCATCAATTAAAAACGATTCGCGTCAAAACTGGCTCACTACTCAATCTGTTTTACTAAGACGGCTGTCGAGCAATCGACAGCCGTCTTTTTTTGCGCGCAAGCGGCGTGGCACTTTGAGGATTGTCTGCCAGCGGCGCAGTGATCCAAATGTGACGCCTGAATAAGTCGTCCCCAACACGTCAATTGCCTGCGTACTCTGGCCAGCTTCTCGCGCCTCGTTTTTTCCGCGCTGCCTTGGTTCCTCTTCTGAACAAGGGCAAGACTATATCATCCGTCGCTGACGAAACTTGCGAGCTCTGATTGACGCAATGTGATTCACCTCGGCGGTATTCCCAACGACCCCAACTGCTAAGAAACAGTGCTGAAATAGCATCCGTATTTTCCGGAGGCGAGACATCACAACCCGACGAGGTTGTGAAAGAATGTAGGTCCCTTTTCAGGGCGTCGAAATCGCAGGGGTTTTGTAGCAACGACGGCCTGAAAAGGCCGTTCTACGAATAAGTTCACAGCCTCGACGGTTTGTGATATCGGGAACTTATTTCGGGACTGTTCCTAAGGGAACAGAACCCGATGCTGGCCGTGGCAGAGATCAGAGGTCCAGCAATCGGAAGCGATTTCCTCCGTGTACTTCAACGACGCCACTGCCCTTCGAGATTGTTCGGGCCGTTTCTTTACGAGCCATTCTGACAAGACGATTCTCAAGAAAGATATCCGCCTGCTTCATGTCGTAAGTTATTGACGTTAGTCGATGCTCACTTCTCTAGTGTTTGTTTTCACTGGCGGGAATAGTGGTGTCGCATTGATCGCCCGCTTTGAGACAACTCGTGTTTTGGCTCCCTTGAGAAGTATGCCCAGACAGTCCTTGCGATCTCCCAACGTGATCGCGATACGGTTCGACCGCTGCTCGCTCCCGACTTCCACCAACGTTTTCCACACCGTCTGCTTTTTCAGACGAGTCGAATCCTGGCAGGATTTTGCGAATGAAACCTGAACCGCAGCTATTATCGAGCGACCGCTGGCTCTTTCTCGCTCATTGCACTTTGCGACGGCATTTCTGAGCGCGGAGAAGCGAGAGAGTTCTGCGATTTTCGGATCTGGGACTCACGATACTGCCGCTCTTCCTCTTCTCGCTTTTCTTCGAGCTGCCACGATTGCCACTGCCCAACAGCGTGACCACCAATGGCGCCAAGAATGACGCCGAATGGACCGAGCGTTTTGATTTCCGCTCCCACATACGTTCCATACGCCGGATACAGGATTTCGTACGCCTCCTGTTGAGCACTGACACTCTGAGTCGCTTCCAGATAGCCCAGGGCATCACTCGTCGCAATTGCTTCCTGAATCAGAGGAACGATGGGAAGAATTCTTGCGGCGGCGTACGTGCCTTTCCATTTTCGGCGAGCAAAGTCTTTTGCGTGTCCGGCCTCGTGCAGAGCAATCTCAGGTGACCCGGAGTAAAGATGAATCGTGTTGGTAAACGGGTTGTAATGATCTCCGCCAAACAGTCGCCCGGGAAAAACTGCTTCGACAGCAACGGAAACCGCGCCGACGGTATATCTCCAGCCTGCTCCAACCGATTTGTTCGCGACCAATCGATGCCAGTCGTCTCGCGGATGGTATTGATTGAGTCGCACTTTCACCGTTGAGAGTTCATTCTCACTCAAATAGGTCGCCAACTGCGTTTCCGTGTGAGCATCAATGCGATGATTCTCGACCCGACGATCCCACAGCAGAATTTTTGACGGAATTCCCCAGATCCAGCCAAAGGTGTCAATCGCCTTGTGCGGACGACCTCGCTCCATCTGTACTTCAGTACGAGCAGCCAGCTCTGGTGACGTATGATATCGAGCCGCCGAGCCAAAAGAGTAGGGCGTTGATGCACAGCCCGATAATGCAATGGCACAAACGAAGAAAACGGCTGCGGTTCTTCGCAGCCTTGAATGCCATTTCGTCAAATGTGATAGTTTAATTGTCGACGCGAAATCCATCGGTGTAAGGCTCAAAGCTGGTCAGATGAAATTCTTCAGGTAGCCACCTGCCGCATGCGGGCTTTTAATTTGGTCGCATCCTGAGCTGCTGTCTTTTGTTTACCGCCAAGTCGGGGGCGCCGGCATTAATCCTGGTCAGCGCCTCCAGCTTGGGCGGTAAACGACTAAACTAATAAACTAACCGTCTGCAGGAGACTGACGCTCATTTTGACGACCTGCAAAAATTCCGGACAGACCAATCTTCGCCTGCACAGCGGCAGAAATTGCCGATTCGAGCCCCAGCTTCTTAGGCCGGACCAAGCGCCGGCGAGTTCCGGAAACTTCGCAACCCGTGAACAAGCCGGAACTCGCTCCGCTCGATCCGGCCTACATCCATCAGACGGTTGCTGACAGAGCACTGGCCATCTTCAACGCTCCGCGTGCTGCAGCTTCAACCAGCACCGCAGAACTGACTCGGACACCGCGAGACGCAACTGCATCCAGCACCATTGTGCGGAACTTCGCCTGTTGCAACAGGACACTTCCCGTCAGTGATAAGGCCACGCTCTCAACAAGATCCAGTCTTCGAGCAACGGAGACGACCATCGCCGCCAACTCAACAGCCGCACCGTTCAGAATATCACATGAGACGATGTCCAATCTGTCGGCCGCATCAAACACCAGCGGCGCAAGCCCGGCAATGACCGCACGAGGAATCTCATTGGAATATACGGCTGTGATGATCTCCGCAGCCGATTCAATCTTCAGGGCCTGAGACACCTCACTCACCAGACAGGTGTCCGGGCCGCGACCGTCATAGCTCCATGTCACCGCCTGCAGAATCGATCGCCCCAAAGCATACGCGCTGCCTTCATCACCAAATAGATATCCCCAGCCACCGCTGCGCGCGATTCGATTTTGAGCATTACGGCCCCAGGCCAATGATCCGGTGCCGGCAATCAGAGCAATCCCATAGCCGGGAGCATTACCGACATGCAGCAGCGGCATGGCATCGTTGACCACCTGAATTCTAAACGCGAGGCGAGTTCCCTGAGCCCAGTCTTCCACAACACTGCGATCCGATTGTCGATCAGCACCGGCGAGCCCCAGACAGGCGGCTTCGACAGTCTGACGTTCCAGCCCGGCATGATCGAACGCCGCCTGCACCGCCAGATCCAGATGATTCATCGCCATGCAGGGCCCAACCGCCCGCTGATTAGACGGCCCGCTCATTCCCTCTCCGAGAATGACATCGGGGGCGTTTCGTTTTGCGAGCAACGCCACGGTCTTGGTACCACCACCATCGATACCAAGAATCAAACCATCGTCATCCGGAACCAAAGCTGGCATTGTCAACCTGTAAATGAAGTCATCCGTGTGTAACCGCAGCAGAAAGATTATGACCAAGCGCTATAGAGCTGAGCCTGAGGCACTTTCGCAAATGTTTGTGCGGTGTGGATCGATGGTGGAACAGTGCAAAATGTCAGAAGCAGAAGCAAACAAATCTTCTGCCACTCATCTTATATCAAAAGCCTGTCTGCTCATCGAACCCGTCCTTCGCTCAATGAATATTTTGCCGTCTGCCGATCGCCTCAACGATTTGAAATCAGTCCCGGGCACGGACGTCCGGGACTGGCTCGCAGGAGCAACTTCGCATTCCACGAACGGTGCAAGTCCACAATTGGCATTTCAATCCCTGCAAAACTCAGCGACGTGCCCCGAGCATCAGCCCTGACACCACCCCTGTGGTCGCTTGACACGCACTGGATATAGGGTAGTCTTAACTCCCTTCCCCACTCCTTGCCATGGACTTGGGCATGGGTATAGATCAACGGACTGAGCATTACTAACTGGGCACTAGTGAGGTGCATGCCGTGTCACGCTCCAGTAAAGCTGTTTTGGCTCGACTCCGCCGCTTCTTCAAATCTGAGCTGACTGGACGGACAACACGAAGCCGTCTGCTTCAACAGGGCAACCAGATTTCTGCCCCTGGTGAAGTGCTTGAAGCACGCCAGTTGCTGGTGATGCCACCCAGCTTGCCTGTGGTGAACTTGAGCCAGAACCCAATCACCATCCAATGGGTTCATCCGGCTCAGGATACAGATCCCGCGGTGAGCTTTGATATCGCCATCAAACGTACTGGCCTTGTGTCCGGTGGCCTGCAAACAGTGATCAACGAACCTGCACGACTAAAGACCGTTCCGGCGGGGGGAATGGAAGTTTATGAAATCGCCGAGCCACTTGCTCCTGGAGCATATTCTGTATTCATCGCGGCTCGAGGCGCTCAGCAACGTGGTTTCGCCTGCAAATCTCAGCAACGTTCAGTATCGAGCAACTGCCTCCCGAGATCCTGACGATCTGCGGACAAGAGATTTCTGCGACGCCAACAACTCGGCCTGTTATTGGACAGGAGATGAACTTGTCCTGGACGGCGATGACAGGCAATAACGAATACTACGTGTGGATCGACAAAAAATCAGCCGCAGGATGGTCACAGATTTCGGATTCCATTCCGAGATCTGTGAAAGGAAACGTCCTTGAGTACGACCTGCCAGTTGGTGAATACCGCGCTCGGGTCAGAAGCCTGAGTCAACTAAATGCATGGTCGCAGCCAGTGGAGTTCGAAGTTGCTGGTACGCAGTCGAGTACCCCTGAAATTACTTCGACGTCCGCTTCCATCGGTCTCGGCGGAGCCCTGACTTGGACCCGTGAAAAGAATGCGGTTCGCTACGAGGTCGAGATCCGAAGGACGGGATCGACCGATGTCATAACGTCCATGGCTTACGGAACTGAGTTGCGGGGCACGTTTCTGTCGAATGGCGTCTACACCACGCGAGTGAGGTCGATTGACGCTGCAGGGCTCGTGTCAGCATGGAGTGCTTCTCTGGCATTCACAGTGATAAGTACGACCTACAAGCCTGTCATCACTTCCAGCCCCGGCGGTATCCAGGTTTCTGGAGTGCGGAACCTCGAATGGAATCAATTAACATGGGCCAGCGGTTATGAGGTAACGGTCACACGGATAGATGGCACAACAAACTCTGTTCGGTTGAAAGAGCGACTTTCGGAGCCACGCTTTACGTTCCCGAAGCTGTCAGCCGGTACCTATGTTGCGACGGTGAAAGCCTTCGACCAGTCAAACACATCAGGTCCCGAATCCCTTTCAGGGAGCGATAACTTCGTCGTTACGGCAACGACCTATCAAACCACAAATCCGATTCTCGCTCAATCCGGAAGCGGTCAAAGATTGGAATGGCCTCGCGTTTCTGGCGCAGTGAAATATGACGTGGTTGTTGCTCGCCTAAACACAGATCTGACGACAGTACATACAACGATCGTTAGGCAGTCGACTCAAAATGAATTTTTTCCGCTGGATCATCGATTCGCAGAGAATCTGCCGTACCGAGTCAATGTTCGCCCCGTGATGGCCAACGGGGAAGTAGGCACCTACTCAGAGAACGTCACCTTTTCACTCTCGTCAAATCCAGGGCTTACTGTCCGGATAACACCTAACAGTGACAATCGACGCCCCCGCGTGGAATGGACGAACCTCCCAACGGCTGTCTCGTATCGACTAAGAGTTTTCAACACAAGTACACCAACAGTTGCCGTAATCGACCAAGCCGGAGTCGTTGTTCCCTATTTTCAGCTGGAGTCATCACTTCCGGCCGGAACCTACACGATCAACGTCGAAGCAACTTTGCCCGGTGCTGTCACATCAACGGGATCATTAAACGGCCTTGTTATCCCGTCGACTCTCCCTGCCTCAGCTTCGTCGGATATCCGCGTCTCACTCGAAGACCAACGCACTGTGATCAAATGGGTCAACTCTGCGAACGGATTCTATGACATACGACTGGTAAGGATTGAGCAGCCCGAGAACGACGTCGTTCGAGAACAGACTTACTTTTCTGCCAACTCGCCAGCAGGAAAATCGTATTCTGTCAGAGGCGGCTACTCTCCCGGACTCTATCGTGTCGATATTGGGCAACGAACTTCGCCCCTCAGTTCGTTCGAATGGAAATCCGGCCCCATTTTTTCATTCGACGGAAACACGATCAACTCCCTGCAGGCAAACGGGGTTCGATCCGTAACCACCAGCGTAAATCTCACCGGACCATTTCGAGGGGATTTTGATGGCGATGGCAGAACTGATCTGCTGACCAGGAACACCGCAACCGGCCAGATACAGGTTTACGCAAACGATTCGACAGATCTTGACTCGGCACCGTGGGACGGATTCTCTGCTCAGCCAACAGACTTCGTAAACAACGGGGTGGCATCATCAATCCTCGTTGGCGACTTTAACGGCGATGGTCGGGACGATCTTCTGCAGCCCGATATGGATTCGAGTACGTGGGCCGTCATGCGATCCACCACCGAAAACAGGTTCGAGAAAGTATTGGCGCCGGTCAATGGCTTGTTGAATCCTGATCTCCCAGCACTCTCATGGAATGTTCAGACCCGATTTTTGTCCTGGAAACCAATCTCTTCCATATTCAATTTCGATCGAAATTACGAACTGCGAATCGTAAAGAACGGATCCGGCAATACGCCATCCAGTCTATCGCAGGTCGTCAACCGCACCGGCAGGGACAACTCTGCAGCGACGTTCACCGCAGACCTCACTTCTCTCACCACAGGTGAGTACACCGTCTTCGCTCGCACCACAGTTGAGGGTCGCACGTCACAGTGGTCAGACGGATTCTCATTCTCCATTCCGAATCCAAATTCAATTATTGGTACATCCAATTGGTCCCGCTACTTTGTCGGCGATTTCAATGGCGACCATCGTGATGATATCGCGGCATACAACTCGGTACGACAGCAGTGGGTCGTCGCGCTGGCAAATGGAACTTTCTTCGAACGAAGTGTATGGAGTCCGTCTGAACTGGGTGGCGGCTCAATGTCACTTCCGGCGATTGCCGATGTTAACGGTGATGGACGCAAAGATCTCGTTTACCGCAGCGGGAATAGCTCCGTATGGACCGTTGGCTTGTCTACAGGTACGTCGTTCCTGATGCAATCGTGGAATGTACCGGCTTTTCTCAATAGCGTCAGCGGTACAGCGACACTGCAGGTGGCCGACATGAATGCAGACGGCCGAGAAGATCTGGTGGCACCCGTTGCCGGCGGGTTTCAGGTTGCCTTCGCAGGTTTTGAGAAGCTGGAATCAACCGCATCGGGAACCATCTGGCAGTCCGTCCTGATGCCATCCAACAGTGTCGCCGTCGATGTCAACGGTGATCGACGAGCAGATCTGGTTGGATTTGACAGTGCATACAATTCCATCGTCGCGCTCTCCACTGTCAGTGGGTTCAAACCTCCAGAAGTCTGGCAGGTGGACTCAATTAGTCCATGGTTCACCCAACTCTGGTGGTCCGGAGTTTCAGTTGTCGACTATCAATATCGAGCACGCGAGGTTGAAAATGCGTTCAAATCGATCCGTGATAACGTCGAATACGAAGGGTATCGCGGTCTCAAGAAGGGTGCGGATGGAACATTGGCGTCAAAGTCCGGGAATGCGTGGGACCAGGCCAATTTGCTCGGAACACAGATCAAGGAACGCCCGTGGACGAACGTTCGCTACGTGACCGGGCGAATGAAGCTCACGCCAGCCCAGGTTAATGCATGGCTTACGACCACAAATGCTTCGGCGACGTATTTCAACCTTGCCGGATTGAACGGTGCCGTCGACGCCAACGGAAACATCGAGTTTGATCATGCATGGTTGCAGGCATGGTTACCGACCGCAACAGGACTCAATTGGGTCGACCTTAATCCTTCATTCAAATCATCTTTGGCGGCTGCTCCCACTGCGTTACCCGCACCATTTCTGACTGACGACCTGAAGGCATATCTGTCGCCGATCACGCGATCATTTTCGGCCGACTTCGATTCGGGTGGTGCATTGACGGCTCAGGACACGAATGCCGTCCCTGCAGAAATCCTGTTTAGCTCGGGTGGCGGACGTATCGTTACGGAAAACACGTGGCCGAAACTTGTCGCAGCAAATGGTCTGGTCGACGACTATAAACTGATGACCAATCATGCCTCTCCAACTAATGTTCTTGTAGGGCAGCCTGCCGTCAACGGTAAATTCTCAGCAAGCATCATTGCACAGGAAGTCGCCGGTGGCACGGTGCAGGACTTTCGAGTCTACGCCAGGGCGACAGACGATTATGAGATTGGTTTCATTTGGCCTCAGGGAGCATCCAACGCAGCATATTCGCAGAAGCTTTATGAACGCATTGGGGACAATTTGACCTACCTGAACGCGACTGTGGACGCGACTGGCGTTGGGGCTCCTGCTTTTCAGATGATGGTTCCAAATGCCAGTGACACGAGCCGCACAGCAGCCGGGGTGATGCAGTGTCAGGTCGATCTCACCATTGAAAACAATACGTTGACCGCGTTTGTCCAGTGGAAGAGCGGCACTGTTGTTTACAAACTCAAGCTGACTTCAACAGTGGCGTCACGTGTGGGGAGCGGTCGATTTGGGATCTATACGGCGGGCTCAGGACATCATTACCTTGACAACATTAAGGTCGAAGCGCGAGATGTTCCGAATTCAAGTCCATTGGAATGGACTATCGAGCAAAAGTTGGCGAGCACGAATCCGTCAATTTCAGGAAACGTCGCCGCCATCGGCCAGACTCGGACCATACTGGGATCGGCTCAAAATCTGACGCCGTTGTCACTGACCCCCGTTGGACTTCCGATGTCACTGTGGAACGCCCGCGACTATCAAACGATAACCATTTCGTTTCTGCGTCCGGATGGCGTTGTCGTCAACGATGACTCCAGTACTGGACTCGCAACGTTTCTGCCGAAGCAACTCAGCGAAATTGTTCGCGGCAACATCGTTGTGCGAACGGCTCCCGATGGTAAATCGGCCAGTCTGCTGTTGAACAATGTCACCTACATCAAGACTGTGCCGTTCACGGGCAACGGCACATTGAGGCTTCGTATTGAACATCGAACATCACCAACGGACATTGCCGAAACCCAAATCCTCCCGCTGCAGCCAGACAGTTACTCTCAGATCCTCCTCAGAGCCGGACAATACTCAGCGACTGATGTCGCCAATGCCGCCAGTGGATTGGCAGAAGCCTACAATCAATACCCGCTGGCAGCTATCAATAACCAGGTCGCAAGTAGTACCAGCTTTTACAACCTGCAATCCCTCCTCGATAGAGTTCTCTCGTATTCAGCAATGCGTCTGCTAAGCAGCAGCGAACAATCGGAGGATGAAATCGCACGAATGACGCAGGCTATTTTGGTGCGCCCCGGCGTGACAGCAGGGTTACTTACAGGCAAGTCGAACACAGTACAGCCTGACTCTGTGTTCTTTGTTCGCCCCAGGAACATCACCGTCGATTTTCCAGTCGGCAAGGTCCTTTATGTTCCACGAGCTGACGGAATCTCGAGCCAGATCGATGAAGTGCAACAGTCTCAGGCTCGACTGAGCATGGCTGAATTATCGGCTCGCGAACAGGATCTCTTAGTGGAGATTTCAGATGACTCATCCCTGTCTGCGTTGAAGGTGTTATCTCTTGCAAGTGCAAATGGCGCAATCCTGCGGCAACTCAAGAGAAATTCTGACGGAACTTATAGTGACAAGTGGAACCCCTCAGCCCCGGCATCCACAACACTCACATCATTCCTGAGTTTTGGTACGTCTCCCAACCAGCTCTCTGCTTTAAATCAAATTCAACAGCAGTTGAACGCTGGTGGCATAGTGACCGTAACATCCACGATGCAGTCCTTGAACGGATGGACGGGGTTTGCCTGGCTACATGAGCGGTATGTTGCAACCGCTGCCGGATCTGCTTCTTCGGCCGACTCACTTGTTGAATCGCTTATGTTGTCCAATAACGACGGTTCGTTGCTGCATGGAGGAGTTGTTTCGAACAGCGGCACGACGGATTCATCCGATTTTTCACAGTTCCGCGACACGGGGATCACCCCTGACCTTTACCGAGGTGTCCTCCGAAGATCGGATACAGATTTCACGGTCACAATTCCAGGAATGACGATACCGTTCACTCGCACATGGACTTCGTCCAGAAGCGATGCCTCTACGACAACACGCATCCTGGACGGAACAGATATCAGTGGCTTTGGAGTTGGCTGGACACATCCATTTTCGCAGCAGCTGGATGTCACGACAATGACTCCCTCAACGGTCTACTATATCCAGAAAGGAAACTGGTTCACGGGCTACTATTACGTTCCTATTCAGAACAACACAGATCGCATCGGCGAACCAGCATCACTTGTGTGGCATCGCGAGGACGGAACAGCCGCAGTGTTTTCTCCTAACGGTAAGGGCGGCACAACGACTGTCAACTCAACACAGGTCAAAACAGCCGAGTACGACAATCCGTTCAACATGCCGGGCATTGTCGTTCGTCGAATCGATGGAATCACCGCTGGCGTCTACGGTGACTCCTACGAAATCGTCCAGGCCGATGGAGCTATCTACCGATTCCAGGACTTCAACAGCACCAGCGTCAGACAATCCGGTAAAACGACTGCGTACCTCGTATCAATCAGGGATCGATTTGGAAACACCATCGAGATCAATCGTGATCCAGCAGATCGTTCACGGATTTTGTCGCTCAGGAATCCCGTAACTCAGCGAGTTCTCGCCAACTTTACTTACACCAATTCTCGGATCACCCGAATTGTGGTACCCCAGACATCGACTGGCAACTCTCCAACCACCAACGTGACCGGGACACGTATCTGGGATTACTTCTACGACGCCGGAAACCGACTAACACGCGTCAAAGTCTCCGAAGCCTCCGGCACCGATCCGGCCTGGAATCCAACTTCCACGATCTCTCGCTTCGCGTATTCATGGTACGACAAAATCAGCTCTGGAACGGAAACTTGGCGAGGCGATCGGCTGGAAGGTTTTCTGAAATCAGCAACTGGCTACTCCGGCACCACAAATGACAACGGTGATTCTTCAAAGACACTCTACAGATACTATGGCAATGGGAGACTCTGTTCCGTCCGCGATGCTGAAGATCAGCAAACCACGTTCCTCTATCATCCTAATGGAAACCTCACCTCCACTGTTGATGCCAGCGGGGCTCTGTCAACCACACAGTTTTCAGACCTTGGGGACATGGAGATGTCCTCACTGCCGTCGGGTGAAAGAATCCTCTATGAAATGGCCCCCAACGTCCGGCAGACGGACAGGACATTGTCCACAAATGGTCGATCCGAATCATGGACGTACGACAACAAAGGCAATGTCATCGAACACCGTGACGCGGCTGGTATCACACAATTGATGACCTACCATCCTGTTTACAATCAGGTAGTCGCTATCACTGAAAGATCGACGGATGGAGTTGAACGGAGAATCACTCTCAACGAGTACTTCAACTCGACCGACGCTGTTCAGAAGACGACGCGAGGCGCCCTGTACAAATCTACGGACGCTCTCGGCAATGCCACACAATACCGATATACGCCGCAGGGACTGATCGCAGAAGTCATCTCCCCTCGTTGGCATAAGACAGTTTTTGACGCAGCGGGCTATGACACATTTGGCAATCCATTGCGTGTTGATTACCAGAAATTTGCAAATGGCGTTTACTCCACGGACGATGCCTCGGAATCAATCTACGACAATACCGGACATCTGGATCAGGTCCGGGAATACGACAGCACCGGAGCAAGAAATCGAGTCACCGAATATACCTGGGATGCTTTGGGACGGCTCACGGAGTCTTCCACACCGGATCCTTATGTCTCGAGCAAAAGACTGCGAACACAGTATTTCTATAACTCTCTGGGTCTCCTGGATCGTCGTATCGATCCGGACGGCTCTGTTTGGCGAAAAGAATACGACAATACCGGACGGCTCCTGAGAGAAATTCGCCCCGACGGTACGTTCTCGGAACTTCAGTACAACACAAGCGGCACCGTCGTGGCCAGCATCGATCCAAACCGCAAAGTCACACGATTTGTTTATGACGCTCTCAATCGACTTGTTCAGACACTCTTCCCCGATGGAACGACCAGCAGGAGAATCTTCGATGCGCGAGGTGATCTCGAGCAGGAGATTGATCCGCGCGGCTTTATCACTCGCCACGAATACGATTCGGCCGGACGCCTACTTAAGACGATCGATGCACAGAATCAGCAAACGACCTACAGCTACGATACATTCGGAAATCAGATTTCGATTTCCACTGCGAAGGGAATAATCACCAATCTGTTTAATGCAAATCGCCAGGTTATCCAGACGTTGTACGAGTCCAGGCGAACAGTCAATGGTACAGCGGTCGTGCAAAAAGAACGTGTCGACAGATTCTTTTATGACGGAAGTGGAAACCAGGTACGATCGGAAAGTATCGACCTCCGTCCTGATCCAACGCTGATGCCGGACAGCCTGATCATAAGTCTCACCGATAGTCTTGTGAACATCGCAGAATCCACCAGCGTTGATCAAAGCCGCAAACGTACTACCACGTCCGCTTTTGACTTTCGTGATCGAGCGATCAGTAGCACTAATGCAGCTGGAGGGGTCTCATCGAAAACCTACTTACCAGGTCAGGATGTTGCATCCTCAAAAGACGCCCGCGGAGCGCAAACATCGTTCTTCTATGACTTGGCAGGCCAGATTCAATTTGAGGCGATGCCCACTGCGAGCTCCGGAGAATTGACAGGGCTCGCAAAGGTCTATCGCCGTGACAGCCTCGGACGTGTGGTGGAAACTCGAGAAACGGCCTATCAGAAAGACAACGCAACAGGCTCTGTCCAGCGAAACAGCGTTGGCGAACCCACTTCAGCAGTCGCCGCAGATTCTCCCAGGGTCACTCGCACATTTTACGATTCTCTTGGACGTGTCATCGCAACTCAGAATGCGATGGGCTTTATGACACGTGTCACGTATGACCCGGCAGGCAACGTTGTTGAATCCATCGACGCAACAAGGCGCAGCCGATTCAAAATTCTGGATAGTATGAATCGAGTCGTTCGCGAAGTATTGCCACCAGTGATCGTCGCGTCGCCTTCGGCCGCAATGGAGCCTGTAACGCTCCTAAGTATGCCGATGACAGCTACTTTCTATGACGAATCCGGAAACGTTGTCGGGGTGACCGATGCCGCAGGTCAGACGACGACATTCTTGTACGATGGACTGAATCGACAAATTCAGAAAACCGCTCCGACCATTATGCGAGATCTCAATGGTGTCCAGGTTCCAGCAAACCCTGTTTGGAAGTGGACTTATGACGCCCTTGGAAACATGACCTCGGAAGTCGATCCGGCAGCGCGTACAACGACATACACCTATGACATGTTCGGACGCGTCCTCAGCAAAACACTTCCCGATCCGGATGGCTCTGGCACACTCACGGCCGCCGTGACCGAATTTACCTACGATGCATTCGGCAATCTGCTTTCAGAACTGGAGAAAGGCAGTCTGTCTCTCGAAGGAGATGAACGACTCACTACTCATGAATACAATGCTCTCAATCTGAGAGTCCGAACAACGTCTCCCGACCCGGATGGAACTTCCGGGCCTGCTGCTTCACCCGTCAGGACATGGTCCTACGACGCCAACGGAAATCTCATTGCCGAAACCAATCCACTCGGCCGAGTTACAAACTACACGTGGAATCTTCTGAATCAGCCTACAAAGACAGAACTGCCAGCCGTCCCCATACTGCCAACAGGCACCACTCGTTCAACCACATTGCAGTCGTACGACCTTTTCGGAAACGTCACAGCGCAAACAGATGCATTGGGGCGAATAACTCGATTTGATCATGACGCGATGGGACGAGTCATACTAACGATCATGCCTCATCCGGATGGCGTAGCGTGGTCCGGCTTGCGTTCGTTCTCGACGACAACGGATTACGATGCCAATGGAAATGTGATCCGCGTCGCAGACCACATGGCTCGAGTCTCCACGTCTGCCTACGACAGCTTCAATCGCGTTATACGCACAACGAAGCCAGACCCATACGCCGATGACGCAGAGTCAGCACCGCTGGAAACGATCAGTTACGACATCAACGGCAATGTGGCTCGAAAAACGGATGCTCTCGGACGAGTGACTCGATTTGAATACGATGCCCTGAATCGACAGATACTGACGGCCGTTCAGGATGGTTCCGCCTGGGCTGAAACAGAAACGCGTTATGACCTTGCAGGCAACGCAACGCGAATCATCGACCCGCTGGAACGAGTCACCGTTCATACGTTTAACAATTGGAATCTGCAGACTCAGGTCCTCCCTCCATCGCCCACGTTAAACCCAACCGCCGGACCGATAACAAAAACGGCTTACGATCAATGGGGAAATGTTTTGACAGTGACCGGTCCACGAGGCGGGGTCACACAAAATGAATATGACCAATTGAATCGGCTGACACGACAATTGCTGCCTTTGCCCGGTACAAACATCACTCGCCCGGAAACAACGTTCGAGTACGACGCTGCTGGAAACGTTGTGTTGCAAAGTGTTCTCATGAGTCGAATTGGCACCTCCGAAGTCTGGACTGAGACAGAAACCACCTACGACGAACTTAACCGCGTGATCCGCACTGCGGTCCGCGGCTCACAGGTTCCCGCCAGCGCTTCGCCTTCACAGGAATCAATAACAACCAAAACTTATGACAAAGTGGGCAACGTTCTGACGGTCACTCGTCAGGGTGAAACCTCCGCACTCAATCAAACGACGTCGTTTCAGTATGACCGCTTGAATCGAAAGGTTGCGGAAATCGCTCCGCCTCCGTCAGGGACAAGTGGCTCACCTGTCACACGTTATCGCTATGATCTTGCAGGGAATCTCGAAGCCACGATCGATCCGCTCGGTCGAATCACATCCAACACCTACGACGCTCTGGGACGTCTCTGCACTACCACGTCCCCGGATCCGGATGGATTACAAGGTCCGTTGTCAGCTCCTCTAAACACCTTCCGCTTCGACGCAGTTGGGAATCTGTTGTCGACGACCGATCAACTCGGCCGAACAACCGCGTCGACGTATGACTCACGAAATCGAGTCCTCTCCGTCACTCAGCCGGATGCTGATCTGACAGACGACTTTTCCGCCCCGGTCACACGATATGCCTATGACCTGATCGGGAACAAGATTCAGGAAACAGATGCCCTTGGGGGCACAACCAACTATGAGTACGACAATCTGAATCGCCTGACTGCAAAAATTTTGCCGGACGCTCTGGTCAACGATCGTCTGGGACGGCCGAAGATCACTTTCAGTTACGATCTCTCGGGCAACGTAATTTCGACCACCGACGCCGGTGGTCGAACGTCTCTGGCCTTTTTTGACCTGCTTAATCGAAAGACTCAGGATCGCACGGCGGATCCGGATGGCGCGAGTATTTCGAATTCCCCGCTGATCACCATGTACACATATGATGCCGTGGGAAATCAGCTGACTTCGAACAGCTATCGATCGGCTACCGTCGGCCGGATCACTCGGAACGAATATGACTATCTGAACCGTCTCATCAGGACAACAGCTCCACCTCCGGCCAGCACTGATGCCCAGATGGTGACGATCTACAGCTATGATGTTTTCGGCAATCAAATCAGCGTTACGGAGACGACCACGGCCCCTGATGCCGTACAGAAGACAACGGTTTACGTCTACGACAAGGGTAATCGACGAACAGAGGTAAGGTCTCCTGATCCTGTCACCGGCCTGGCTGAAGACGGTCCGGTTTCGATGACGACCTATGACCTTGTTGGTCGGGTTCTGACAGAAAAGGATCCACTTGGCCGCATCATCACCTACTCTTACGACGACCTTGACCGACAGATCCGCGTCGTAGGACATGATCCCGATGCTTCAGGCAATGCGACTGCCGATACAATTCCGGCTGAAACATTGTATTCCTACGATGAAGCCGGCAGCCTTGCCTCGACTCGCGTTCGTCGAAATGAAAATGCGATTCTGGCCACAGCGTCGTCAGCGGATGTGTTTACCAGCACAACTCGTCTCTACGATCGGCTGGATCGCCTGACAACAGTCATCGACGCGAATGGTGATGCGACTCAGTATCGCTATGACAACAACGGCCAGCGAATCCGGTTGACAGATGCTTCGTGGAACACCAGTCGATGGCAATACGACGCATTGGGACACGTGATTGCCGAGACCGATGCCAATGGTCTCAGCACAGTTTTTGAATACGATCTCATCGGCAACGTCACTGCAGTGACAGATCGACGAGGTTTCCGGACGCAATTTGTACGCGACAATTTCGATCGCGTCACGAACGAACAATGGCTGAAATCCGACGCAACCGGAACATCGTTGTTGACAGAGTTTCGCTACAAGTTTGATCATTACGGTCGTCCCTATGTCGCCGAACAATGGAACCTCGCCACCGTAACCCCAACGCTGGTCAGTACCAGCACCAAAATCTACGACGATCTCGACCGTCTGCTGACTATCAACAATGGTTCCACACCCGGCCAGAACTTCTCGAAGTTCACTTACGACTATGACGCCTCTGGGCACCTCACCTCGCGCGATCAACAAACGGGGTCCGGAACATCTCTGATCACGGTGACCACGGCTTACTCAGGATACGACTACCTGAACCGTCTGACTCAGCTATGAGTCAGACAGCCGCAGGCCTTTCGCAAACTGGCAGGATAAGTCGGTTCGCCTCAGCTACCGCGATGATGGTTCGATGGAGTCGATCACTCGCTATTCGGATGCCACCTGGACCAACATCGTCGTAAATACGGCTTTTGGGTTGGATGCTTCAGGACGCCTGATCTCTCTGATTCATTCTCGCCCCAACGGCACCGGCACAACGACGTCTCCTCGTATCCAAGTACAAGTACTTCGCCGACGGCAAACCAGATGAGCGAAGTCTCGGACGTTCCCTTCCCGCTGAACTTCAACAACATCGTTAACAACTTCGGCTACGACGCGACCGGGCAACTAACGTCTGCCGATCGAGGGCAGGGGGCTGATGAATCGTTCGCCTATGACAGCACAGGTAATCGCATCGTGGGCAACTCGATTGTCGGTAAGGGCAATCGAATCCAGAACGATGGCAACTTTGTCTACACGTATGACGCCGAAGGCAACATCACGCGTCGTCGGCGAGTCATCACGGCTCAGGAGCCCGACACTTTTCAGGAATACACCAACTTCGCGTGGGATCATCGCAATCACCTGACAAAGAGTTGAGTTCTATAGTGCGGCTGGCGTGCTGCTGAAACGAGTAGAACATACTTACGACAGCGACGACAATCGCATCTGCAAAAAAGGTGACAACGTTTGGCACAACGACCGCGATCACCACGGAGAATTATGTCTACGACGGTGCTCAGCTTGTTGCGACGCTGAATGCATCGGGAGCAGTCCAGCATCAATACTTTGACGGCACTTCTCTGGACCAGATCTTTGCCGACCAGAGTTCTGTCAGCGGTATTCTCTGGCCGCTGGAAGATCGAGCGGGAACAGCTCGCGACATCATCAACACGGCAGGAATCGTTCTGGATCATCAGGAGTCCTCGACAGCTTTGGGACAGTGAGTTCTCAAACTGGTCCGACGGTAAAGTATGAGCAATCATTCAGCGGTCTCCTGTGGGATGCCGACAGCCAGTTGTACTATGCTCGAGCACGCTGGTACGAACCTGTCTCCGGCAGATTCATGTCTGAAGATCCGCTGGGCTTTGATGCGGGCGACAACAATGTCAGCCGGTATTCAGCCAACGATCCGATCAACAACGTGGACCGCAATGGTATGTCGTGGTTCAGCCATGCATGGGATGATTTCACAAGTACCGTCGGTGATGTGTTTCACGATGTCGGCGATTTCTTCGAAGATGCATGGGACGACGGCAGTATTCAGAAAGGGCTTTTAGCCGCCGGAACATTAGCATCGGGCGGAATGCTGGGATTTGGACTGGCGTCCGGTTCGTGGCTGGGAACAGAAGTCGTCGCCGGAGGACTGGGCTTCGGTTCGGGACTCGCCAGTTCGTATGAGGTCTTTACTGGCAACAGCATTGGCGATGGATCGTTCACTCGATATCTCGGTGCCGCAGCAGCCGTCACTGGTGGGTTCTTCGCCGCTGGCGTCCGTTCGTTTGGCACCGTAGGCCGCACATTGAGTGGAGCCAGTGGACTGATCTCCGGCTACGAAATCGCCAGTGGCGACATGATCGGGGACGGGACGCTTTCGAGCTTATTCCATGTGTCAAATCTTGGCGTCAACCACGGCGGCACCATGTTCAGCCCGCACTCCACCAACGCTCAGCGCTTCGGCGTCGGCCTAAACCTCGCCGTCGGCACCGCCAGCGTAGTCAGCTCCGGCGACCGCAGCCTGCAACAATCACTGAGAGCACTCAGCATTGCGAGTGGGGTGTGGAATACAGCATCTTCAGTCGTAACAACATCCACATCAGTCAAGGCAGCTCTCGAAGCCCTCAAGCCAGCACCCGTGGAACCCGTGAGACGCAGGAATAGCGGAAACATTCAACTGGTTAGCAACGAGGAAGAAAGTACAGCGGAAGATCCACTTGTGGTCTTGGTTGCTCCACACGGAGAACGTGAAGTCCATTATGACAGGCCGTTGGCAAACGATGCATGGTTCGAAAACGGGATGTCGGCAACATAGTTAGGTTCAGAAGCAACGGAAGTTACCTCGGACGCTCAATGGGTGGAACGGTCTGTCACTGGAACCGATGGAAGTCGCACGTGGCTTCGCGCGCTGAAACAGTCCAGTATCACAACAACTTATGGGACGTGCCCGACAATTGGGATCACTGGTTCGAAGCTCAGGGTACCAAACTGCGGATGTGCTAACTGCAGCCATTGATGACACGGGGGGAGGTTCCGCCATCGGAACTGTAATCACAAACGGACGCTCTTTGACTGGCGGAACCTTCTACAATAATTACCGGAGCCAAAGTCACCCCCACAGTTTTCGAAAATGTCGGACTGTTCTTTGACAAATCCCAAGCGAGGGTCATTTACGTAGAGCCGGAGTCTGGTCTGATTATTCGTCCACAAACTTCGCTGGATGGCCCATCCATTTCGTCAACGAATCGGTTCACCGACAACGGGCGACAGCAAATCGTTTCTACGGAATCGGCCGAAGTTGATCTCTGGAGCAAGATGCTCCGAAAAGGAGAATATTTGCAGTTCGCTATCGCTCCCAACGGGTTCGACCAGCAACTCGCTATTCTCGCTGGCGGTGCCTACGCTGGGCCAAAGATGCAGGCCCTCCAAGTCAATACGTGGGCGTAGCACAATTTCTACCCGAACTTCGGTCACAGTGAGCTCGGGTAGTGGCGGCTTCAATTGGAAGAATCCTGTCGTCACACCCACACAGGAAGTTGGGCCATCTGTTAAAACGCCACCTCTAAACAACAACGGACATGGGCAACCATATGGAACACCGGCGCCGGCCATAGTGCATCTGCCACAAAACTGGGCGACCACAATTCATCCGGGTGCACAAGGCAAACACATCGTTGGCCACAATAACTTCGTGGCAGGCCGTAGTTTTCTAGACCCCGGAGTCGCGCCTCAAACTCTTCTGGATGGTGCGCATGCCGGCAAGTACCCAGTTGTCGGATATGGAGCGCGCGGAAATCCCATCGTTGATTTTGGCAGTAATATTGGGGTAGATAGTAGTTCCGGATTGCCAACAAAGTACGGTCAGATTCATTCGAGTAAACATGGCGCACACATCGTGCCCCACAACCCGAACATGCCAAAGTGAAGGAACAGCAGATGCAGAAAAAACTACCGGACTGGCTTTATCATTCCATGTCGATCGCATTGCTCGGCGAGATCTACCCCAGCATTCGCGCAATCGCCATCAAGTCTTCGAGTGTGAACGCAACGCTGAGGTATTATCTGGACCGTGAACCAACAGAATTTGACGTTGAAAGCATAGAAGTTGTTGCGACAAACCTCGATGCATGCATGTCAGAACGACTATGGGATCGCATTGACACTGAATGCTTGTTTTACATGGGAGGGTTTAGTGAACTGGATGATTGTGAATTACTCTTTTACGCAAGGCGCGAATACGACCTTGAATAGTGGCGTATGGAATTCCCCAAAGAAAGTAGGCACTTGAAAAGTGTGGCAGAGTAGAGCCCACAAGGAGCCCAAGCGATGCAGAAGTTAGCGAGCTTGTTTCCAATTCTCTGACTGCAGACCAAGTCTACTTTCTATTGTGGCTGGCGATTCTTGCTCTGCTGTGCAACCATGTACTTCGTCTATGCCATCGACATGGGACTACGGTGGGTTCGCTCGCCGGTCTACTGTTCGCCGTGTTTCTGGAGTGCCAACAGCGTGAAGGTTGTGAAAGTATTGCCGGGCTCCTCCTTCCTCGTAGACGTGAAGGGACTTTGGAGAAAGAACAGCGATACGCTGGGAATGATGCCCGATGGGGGGTTTGACGACCATGCCGAGCGGAAACGCATTCTTGGCCTTGTAGATGCATCGGGGCTGCAGGGCTATTTGATGTATCGCGTCTCGCGGAACAGAGCCAACATCGTACACCTCTGTGTCGCAGAATCTTGCCGTGGCAAAGGTGCTTCAAGGTTGTTGATCGACGAATTGATAAAATCCACAAAGCACCTTAACGGCATTGAATTGAGATGTCGCCGTGATTTTGCGGTATCAGCGCTTTGGCCGAAGCTTGGGTTTGTGCCAATCGGCGAACGTCGTGGTCGTGCCCTCGCTGGAAGCACCTTGACAGTTTGGGCAATGGACTACGGAAAGCCAACACTCCTGACTAGGCGATCCCAGTCCCGCGCACTGGAGGTGGTAATCGATGCGAACGTGCTGATCGACCTGTTGATCGGCGGAATACCGAATCACTCGGGCTTGCGCAGACTGGCTGCAGGATGAGTTACAACTCTGCATCACGGACGAAATATTCAATGACTTCAATCGGCAGCCCGATGATGCCAAGCGTATCGCCCGGTTCACTGATGCAGAAGCATACCACCGGCTGACTTGTTCACCACCGGCGTATAGGAATGCAGAATCTCTCTTGAAGCCATTGCTCCCAGCAAGCAAAACACCTCGCGATGAATCCGACGTCCGGCATTTGATTCGAGCAGTCGCTGCTGGAGCAAAGGTGTTCATTTCACGAGACGGCCCTGTGTTAGAACACGCAGAGGCCATCTACGCAGCAACAGGCTTGTCCATTGTGCGTCCGTCGGAATTCATTGCACGCCTCGACGAACTGGCTCGAGAAGAGGAATATCAACGAACTGTCCTCGCTGGGACAAAACAAGTCCTGCATCAACGCGTTTCCGTTGTTGAAGACAGAGTGATTGATGCGATTGTGGGTCCGAATGAATCCAATCGCGACTTGCAAACTCGATTGAGACAGTTCCTTGCCGATCCACTTCGATATTCCTGTGAACAAATCTCGTTCGTAACCGGCGAAATTCTGGCGTTCTACGTCGTCGACACACAATCTGATTTTCATCGAGTGCCTCTGTTTCGAGTTGCTGCAGCCAATCTGACGGGCACACTGTCACGTGCAATTCTGACGACACTGTTGCGTGATATTGTTAAAAGAAAACGTTGTGGCTTGATCATTTCAGAATCTTCGATGGCAACTCGTCAAAAGGCAGCATGTGAAGACATCGGTTTTCGTGAAGGACCAAATGGTTGGACAAAACTGACGATTTGCGGGATCCACGATCAATTTGAACTGGCAAAGATCGTAGAGTCGTCCGAGGTAAACGATCCTATCGTGCGGTGTTTCGCTGAGAACCTAAACAACCCACTAACGAGCCAAGTCGAATCAGAACTCGAGCATGCTCTTTGGCCAGCAAAGTTCCGAACATCGCTGCAACACAATTTCATCGTACCAATAAGACCAGATTTTGCTCAGGCGTTGTTCGATGAACATCTTGCCAGTCAGACACTTTATGGAGCGGACATTGACCTCGCTCTCAATTCTGAATCCGTGTACTATCGCTCCGCTCGCCAGCAGATCGTCAAGTACCCAGGGCGAATTCTCTGGTACATCAGTGACAAAGGTGAACTTTCTGGGGTGAAATCCATTCGCGCTTGCTCGCGAATTGCCGAAGTCGTCGTGGACAAACCGAAGATACTATTCCGCCGTTTCCAGCGGTTAGGCGTCTACGAATGGTCGGATGTTTTCAGAACGGCAGGCAATGATCTCGACACAAACGTGATGGCAATTCGTTTCCACGACACGGAACTGCTCAGGCCCGTGAAGTGGGATGTCTTTCAGGAAGTGTTGCGGGCAAACGACGTTCGTACGAATCTCGAATCCCCGGTCTCAATCTCATCGAAGGTGTTTGAGGAAATCTATGCTCTTGCTTTCGATTCACCCCAGGTTTGCTGAAGCGATTTTCGACGGGACCAAGAAGGTTGAACTGCGGAGACGCGCGCCAAAGTTGAGGGCAGGGGACGAAGTCATTGTCTATGCCACCGTCCCAACTGCAGCCGTGTTGGGGAAGTTTACGGTCAAGAGTGTCGAGTTCAGCAAGCTTCATGACCTCTGGCAGGGCACACGGAAAGTTGCAGCCGTTTCGAATTCGGAATTCGAGGCTTACTTTGACGGCTTGGAGAAAGGCGTGGGGATTTGGATCGCCAACATGCAACGATATTCAGCCCCGGTGTCATTGACCGATCTTCGAAATTCGATCCCGGGGTTTCATCCACCGCAGGGATTTCGGTATCTCAGTGCCGATGAAGTCAAAAGCATTGAGAACCTTGCCAAGGGCAAAAGGAAATCTACACGGAAGATTGTGCGAAGCTTCGCTTCATCAGCGACGATGATTTCGCGATAGCTGACCTCACAACAATCACTTGCGTTTGCCAAAATCCATGACAATTCGAAACCCCTGAACGTTACTGTAGTTCGCTGGAGGGTTCCATACGCGGGTTGATGCGCGGCAGTGATAGGGTTCGTGAAGCCAGCTGCCACCTCGAGCAAGTCGTGCAGACCCCGAAGCGGGACCGACTGGATCGATGACAGATTCAGAGGTGTATTCGTCATGCCAGTCGGAACACCACTCAAAGACGTTCCCGTGCATATCGAAAAGCCCCCAGGAATTGGGGGCCTTCTGGCCGACGGCATGGGATTTCTTTTCTGAGTTCTGTTCAATCCAGGCAAAGTTCGTCATGACAGAATCGTCATCTCCGAAGCTGAATACAGTATCTGCTCCTGCACGGCACGCATACTCCCATTCGGCTTCCGTTGGAAGGCGGTAAAGACGCCCGGCAGATTTTTCTTTTGGCAACTCTGACAGCTTTCTGCAGAACTCCTCGGCTTTGGTCCAGGACACGTTTTCAACTGGATTCTGGGGGCCTTTGAATTCGCTGGGATTTTCTCCTGTCAGTTGCTCATACTCGGTTTGAGTGACCTCATAGGCACCAATGTAAAACGATTTTGTCAATGTCACGTCCTGAGAAGCCGCTTCGTCACCCATTCTGAAACGCCCCGGCTGAATCAGAACCAGCTTTATGCCCAATGAGTTAGTGAGTACGTCGGGCGACGGAAGTCTCGTGGCCGCGCTGCCTTCTGAATCTGCCGCGACAGCAACGCTGCTGCTTGCCGTCACATTCAATAACAGCGAATCGCTGAATCCTTTTCTGTCCATGGCCGTCAGCTTCGACAGCCCCTTCAATTTGTCAGCACTCTCCGAATATAAAGCAGAGGCGTACAACCGGGCCTGCTTTGCTGAAACCGTTCTGTTTTCTGCAGCCCAGTTCCACCAATCATCCGGCAATCGAGAAGACTCCTCCGGTGTCCTGGACTCGACTGTGGTCCGAATGAAAAGTGATTGCAGGCTTTCATCCTTCAGCAGATTGATATGACGCTCTGCCGCCAGCCAGTCGTTTCGTCGAAGGCCAAGATAAAGCCCTTCCACTCGGTTCGATTCCTTATCATCCGGCTGCTTGCTCAATGTCTCTGACGCAATCCGGTATTCCTTTAGCTGTTCCAGAAGTCCGTCAAGATCGACTTTGATCTGGTCGAGGTCGGCAGCACGTTTCTTGTCCTGAAGTCGCTTGGATGTTTCTCGTCCCGCTCGAGGATTTTCACGGCCGATTCAAATTCGTCACGATCCGCCGCCTGCTGGATGCTGGGAATAATCACTCTGTGGATTTGCCGATTGTTGACAGCGTGGCATCTTCATTTGCAGAAATCCTCTGGATTGCATCCGCCTTCCGCTGAGAAGGGCTTTGCTCATGCCCGAAGCCTATGGCATCCGCACATTCCATGATCAACGGTATCGCGGCGGGAACCTGAGGTGCGTCTTTGATCAGACACTTCATCGATTCAGACAACATGACGTATCGTTCAACGGGATCCTGCGTATCGGGTGCCAGCTTCATCAATTTCTCTGCAAGCATCCTGCCGCGATTTTGTTTTGTCCGCGCATCATTGACTTCTTCGGGAAACAACTCTTCGATCTTCCTGACGACGGCCTGATAAGTTGCTTCGTCCGGAACTCCTTTGCCAGGAGCCTCAGTGACACCCGTATCTTCAGAATCGACAGACGCCGCCTTCACATCATCGGTTGATTCTACGACAAAGTTGCCACCAGAGACACCTGCAAACATCAAACCGACAAAAAAACGGCGAATCAGTTTTGCAAAAATATCTGCCATGGAACCCCTCGCTGACAAAAGACTTAAGTGCGAGACTCTAAGCAGCCAGTAGCCACGTTTCAACTCATACGAAACAAGCATGTCGGAGAGGCAAACGACGATGTCTATTCCGCGGTGGCTATGGCCCGTTTTTGGGGCGTGATTATTTGTCCGCGGAAAATGGATTTCCGATTCTTCCAGTGCGCCATTGTCTACTCGAAGTCGACAAACTCCAATGCAGGCGCGTTTTCGGGTTCCATCTTGACCAGAACTCGAACGGTGTAGCCGCCGTAACATCGTGCACCTGAGAGTATCATCCAATCGGTGATTTCGGATCGTTTGAATGTGCGTACGTCGCCAAACTTCAACCCGTCCACATTCACCGGGTCATTACCGCAAGTGGCTTTCACCGTGTCATCATTGACTTCGATTGGCTCAAACCAAATGTGCTCAACACCACCCTCTGTGGTCGGCAGCCCGAATTTAATGCTGGCCCCATCGTTAGGCATCGACTTCCAGTTCTTCAAAAACTGAGGAAACGTAGTGCGTGCTGTTTCTATCGCTTTGTTCATTTCGACATTCGAATCGTCGATGCTCACCACCGGATCTCCCGATCCGCAACCTACGACAAATGTTGCGATCAGTGCGAGCAAACACAGGAGGCATCTATTCATCACAACTCCAATTATCCGGACACCACCAAGCTCGAGGTTTCGTTTGTGTTTCCAGCATTGAGCAGAAGTGCGAAAACATCAGTTCTTTCACGTCATGAACAACCATTTTGTGACCTCTGCGATTTATCCGTGTATTCCGTGTTATCCGTGGTGAAAAAACAATCGCATCTTCACCACGGATAACACGGATAACACGGAAGAGAGTCGCGGACGGAGCTTCACATGAAGCCTGTACATCCGCCCCAACTTGGAGCTGTTCAGCTATGCAGCGACAAACAAAGGCGAATTAGCTAACTCATCATTGTATGTCATGCCTGAGTGATCGAGAACAGCTCGGGCAGGAAGAAGATAGGACCAGCATTGCATCGCCGTGTGGAGATCGTGGCTCAGACGGTCTTTCAATCCACACGTCACAAAAAACAATTTCAATACGTGAAGCCAACGCCGGCGAGGCCACCGTAGGAATGCACGTCGAATTCCATGACGCCGCCGAGGCGAAAGAAGATGCGTGGACTTGGCCAGGTGATCAGCTCCGCAGTGGCGAGCTGTTCGTTACCCGCAGCGATGCGAAACGCCAGGTTTTGGGCCAAGTCAAACTCTGCACCACCACGCAGCAATAGCTTCATGTCATACTCACGAGTCGCCTTTTGGAAATGGATAATGGGGCTGTTAACATTAACCGAGTCCTGCCGGTAACTGCCGCCAACCTGCAGAAATGGTCGACACCAATCGGTCGCATCAGCAAACAGTGTTGTGCCGATCGCCCCTTGTATTAACTCGTGATCCAATCGCACCCCAGGAATCTTGTCCCCATTAGCCAGGTACATGAATTCTACGAACATGTCCTGATGAAATAGTGAAGTCTCATCGTTCGGCCAGGCAATCGGGAGATTAAGGCTAGCAAGTCCAACTTTAACGGAGTCGCCGTCAACGAAGCCATTATGAGGGGGCGAAAGCCACATGAACCGAGCATCCAGATACGACTGCCCCAATAACCCGGCTCGCGTTGAAGATGAGCCGCTCGCCTTCGCAGATTCCATTTCAGGACTGGGCGGTCGCTGCATCGCAGGATCCGGCAAATCGTACGACGTCGGCTCATAGGTTTTCACAGGCATCTCGACCGGGTCAATGACGGGCTCAGCCACATATTTAACGCCGGGGTGCTGCTGCGGTTGATAGACCTGACCGGACCCGGCAGAGTTCATTGATGAGGCATGAGGAGCACGATAAGCACTCATCGACCGTTGCGGCCCGCTCATATAGACCTGAGCCAATACGTCGGGCGCTGGTAACAGCACCAAGATCAATCCGACAAAGGGAGATAATGAAACGCCGTGTTTCATAAAGACTTCCATGGGCAGGTGATCGCTCAGGCCGAGTTTCGGTGCAACAGTCTACACTGGAAGACAATACACTCTAGAGTGCCCACATAACAATCGCACTTAGGGTGATGCGACTCACCAGCTGCAGGGAATCATGTGGTGTTCATCCCTATCTTGCCGTTTTTGCTGGAGTGTGATCCGGTTCTGCAATTCGCACCAATTTACAGGGCCTTAGACTGAACGCTAACGCGTGCCGGCTGATAGCGCAAGGGCAGACCGCTGCACGTAGACTGCGCAGCAGCCCGCCTTGTTGACGCCCATTGCATCACCGCTGGGTAGATGCTGTTGCCCTTGCCCCACTTCGCATCGCGGGTTCAAGGTCGAAGCGGTCCAGGTTCATGACTTTGGTCCACGCGGCCACGAAGTCATTCACGAATTTCTGCTCGGCGTCTTCACTGGCATAGACCTCAGCGAGTGCTCGCAATTGTGAGTTGGAACCGAACACAAGATCCACTCGACTGCCAAGCCAGCGAACTTCTCCCGTGTTGCGATCTCGCCCTTCGAAGAAGTGATCGCAGACCGCCGACTTCTGCCATTCGGTGTTCATGTCGAGCAGATTCACGAAGAAGTCGTTGGTCAACGCTTCAGGCTGCTTTGTCAGCACACCTAACTGAGGAAATCCGACGTTTGTGTTGAGCACTCGCAGGCCTCCGACAAGCACGGTGATCTCCGGAGCTGACAACGTTAGCCGGTGAGCTCGATCGATCAGCAACTCTTCCGCCGGTCGATCATGAGTATGTCCGAAGTAGTTGCGGAAACCGTCCGTGGTCGGTTCCAGCACAGCAAACGATTCGACATCTGTCTGCTCCTGTGTCGCGTCAGTGCGACCCGCGGAGAACGGAACAACAACTTCATGCCCAGCCTTCTTCGCGGCCTGTTCAACACCCGCATTACCACCTAGGACAATCAGATCGGCCAGCGAGACCTTCTTTCCGCCAGTCTGTGCCGAATTAAATTCCTGCTGGATTTTTTCCAGCACCGGCAGCGCTTTCGCCAGTTGTGCGGGCTTGTTGACTTCCCAATCCTTCTGTGGAGCAAGTCGAATTCTTGCCCCGTTGGCTCCACCTCGTTTATCCGTGCCACGAAACGTTGACGCGGAAGCCCAGGCCGTTGAAACCAGATCTGACACAGACAACCCGGATGTCAGAAGTTTGCTCTTCAATGCCGCGACATCCTGTTCGTCGATGAGTTCATGATCCACGGCTGGCACTGGGTCCTGCCACAGTTGCGGTTCGGGAACCTCCGGGCCAAGCAACCGAGAAGCGGGCCCCATGTCGCGATGAGTCAGCTTGTACCAGGCTTTAGCGAAAGCTTCGGCGAACTGGTCAGGATTCTCGTGGAAGCGTTTTGAGATCTTTCCATACTCCGGATCCATTCTCAGAGCCAGGTCCGTCGTAAACATCATCGGAGCATGACGCTTAGCAGGATCGTGAGCATCCGGCACTGTTTCCTGCGCGGAAGGATCTGTGGGCGCCCACTGCCAGGCTCCAGCGGGACTTTTCACCAGGTCCCAATCGTAACCAAACAGGTTGTCGAAGTAGCCGTTTGACCATTGCGTCGGAGTATTGCTCCACGCTCCTTCAAGGCCACTGGTAATCGTGTCACCGGCGTTACCCTTGCCGAATTTATTCTTCCAGCCGAGTCCCTGTTCTTCGATACCGGCAGCCTCTGGCTCGGGACCGACGTTCTCCGCACTGGCAGCTCCATGAGCTTTTCCAAACGTATGGCCGCCCGCGATCAAAGCGACCGTCTCTTCATCATTCATCGCCATGCGAGCGAACGTTTCCCGAATGTCTTTGGCTGCAGCCAAGGCACTCGGTTTTCCATTCGGGCCTTCCGGATTGACGTAGATCAAACCCATCTGCACGGCCGCCAGAGGATTCTCCAGATCTCGGCCGTCGGAGTAACGTTTGTCACCGAGCCACTCACTTTCCGGGCCCCAATAAATATCTTCCTGCGGCTCCCACACATCGGCACGGCCACCGGCGAATCCGAACGTCTTGAAGCCCATCGATTCAAGAGCACAGTTTCCGGCGAGGACCATCAGGTCGGCCCATGAAAGTTTTCGACCGTACTTCTGTTTGATGGGCCAGAGCAACCGACGAGCCTTATCCAGGTTGGCGTTGTCCGGCCAACTATTCAGAGGAGCAAAACGCTGAGTCCCATAGCTCGCGCCGCCGCGCCCGTCAGAGATGCGATAGGTTCCGGCGCTATGCCATGCCATGCGGATGAAGAATGGACCGTAATGACCATAGTCTGCGGGCCACCAGTCCTGCGAAGTGGTCATCAGCTCTTTGATGTCTTTCTTCACGGCGGCCAGATCGAGGGTCTGAAACTCGGCGGCGTAGTCGAAGTCATCTCCCATGGGATTGCCCATCGGCGAGTTTTGATGCAGGATCTGCAGATTCAACTGATTGGGCCACCAGTCTCGATTTGCCATGGCTCCAGCGGCTGTATTTCGATTGGACGGATCCTTAAGAGTGCCACCGATAACGGGGCATTGACTGATATTCTCCATGTTCTTTCCTCCGGGTCCTTGTTCACTGTCTTTCGTAGGATTGGGGCGATTCTGGGCAAAAACGGATGCCACGAGGCACAGCATTGTGCCGCTCGCGATGGCGCGGGCGAATAAAGTTCTTCTGGTCATGGTGTCTCCTGAGATGGGAGGTGAAACGTTAGCTCTGGAACGCAGACTGCTTAACAACCTGTTGATTCAGTCACTTCATCCGCCACAGGGCGTTGGCCCCCGGTTGCTTTTCCTGAGTCTCAGCGGCGAGAACCGGACGCTTACGCGTTCCGGCTGATTCACTCAACGGGCTGTTGAGCAACACAGACACCATAGAAGGCGGCGGTCGATTATCCCAATGCATTCTTTGGATACAGTTCATGCATTTGATGCATGGATCGTCGATCTCTATATTCCGAGCAATTCAGGGTCGTTTTGCGAGGGACGGATTTCATGGAACTTGATCAGTTGCGGTATTTTCTAAAGATTGCAGAGCACGGAAATTTCACGCGAGCGGCTGAAGATCTGCGAATTTCACAGCCAGCACTCAGTCGCTCCATCCAGAAACTGGAGGAGGAGCTTGAGCAGCCAATGTTTGAGCGCCAGACACGCAAGCTTGTCCTGACGGAAGCCGGCAATCTGCTGCAATCGCGAGCAAAACAGATCCTGACTCTGGTCGAAGATACGAAAGCAGAGATCACCGACGACGGTCAAACAGGCCGAATTCGTGTGGCCGCGATCCCGACAATTGCTCCCTACTTTCTACCGCAGGTGCTGCAAAACTTTGGCAAGTCGTTTCCGAAAGCAACGGTCATCGTTCAGGAAGACACCACCGACAATCTGATCCGCGCACTGACGGACGGCGCCGTTGACGTCGCTATTCTGGCGCTGCCGATTGAGGCTCAGTATCTGGAGATTGAAGAGCTGTTTGAGGAGGAGCTACTACTGCTCATGGCAGTCGATCATCCGCTCACAGCAAAGAAACAGATTCGATTGACTGATATCGAATCGTTGCCGTTCGTGCTGCTCGGGGAAGCGCATTGCCTGTCGGACAACATTGTGACCTTCTGCCGTCAGAAATCATTTCATCCGGTGTCGGTTGAACGCACAAGTCAACTGGCGACGGTTCAGGAGCTCGTTTCGTTAAATCATGGAATCAGCATGGTTCCGGCCATGGCTCAAAGGCTGGATACCAGTGATCGCAGAGTCTATCGATCTCTCGCGGGAACTCGCCCACAGCGCAAGATTGCGATGGTGTCGAATTCTTATCGATTTCAGAGCCTGCTGCTGAAGAGTTTTCTGGAGCAACTTCGGACAACTCAACACTGACGTCAATAACAATCAAGCCTCATCCGTTTACCGCCCAGCCGCAGGCGCCGGCCTGCAAGAGAGCCTGCGGCTGGGCGGTAAACAATTGTGTTGATTAGGTTGTTGAAGTGTTTCCGGGTAAGATTCTGTAAAGAGATAAAGAATCACAACCACCATGCTGTCCGGAGTCAGTTCAATGAATCAGGAAGATCTGCGAAACACATTGGCAACACTTCACGCGCAGCTTTCCACAACTGGTGAGATCGACGCTGAAACTCAGGCCATGCTTCAAACCGTCACCAGTGACATTCAACGGCTACTGGAGCCAAGCACAACCGGGGCTGCTGCGGATGAGTCCAACAATTCCCTTGCAGAGCAACTGCGAACGACACTGATCGAATTCGAAGCGCGACATCCCCATCTCGGCGGACTGCTCGAACGAATCACCGACGGCCTTTCCAGTATGGGGATCTGATTCCCATCGAGACAGCAGCATGGGACTATTGTCGCTTCAGACGCCGATCCGCCGGCGAATTCTTCGGCCGAATGGCAACCGCCGCCAGTCTGCATACAAACGTAAACTCGGCCATTTTCTGACGTTATCGCCAATATTTGAAAAACTTTGAAATCCCGCGCTGCGCTTTAAACGGGGTGGGCTCTTTCTCGACAGAGGCGACACAAAAGTGTCGCGATGGACCTGCTTGTTGAGGAATTGCCGTCATGACATCCGTTCTTGTCGCTGACTCAAAGTACCAGTTTGTTCCGCCGCACGAAGGGAAACTGTGGCCTCGCCTTCTCGGCCGATTGATGCCTCATTTCCTGAAACGCAAGCATGGCATCACAGAAATCGAAGTGCGAGGCGATGAGGCGATCCGACGACTGCAACAATCCGGACATGGAATCGTGCTGGCTCCCAATCATTGCCGGATGTCGGACGCGATTGTCCTGCAGAGCCTGTCTCGTCAGTTGAATCAGCCTTTCTACATCATGGCGAGCTCGCATCTTTTTCGAGGCAGTCGATTGCTCGCCTGGCTACTGCGACGACTGGGCGCTTTCAGTGTCTATCGAGAAGGCATTGATCGGCAGGCCGTCCAGAAAGGCATCGACATTCTGGTTGAAGGTCAGCGACCCCTGGTACTATTTCCCGAGGGAGCACTTAGTCAGGCCAACGACCACCTGAACGAACTTCAGGAAGGCGTCTCGTTCATCGCTCGCTCGGCAGCAGCAAAACTGGAGAAAGTTACCGCGGAGAGCTCTTCAACTCCGCGCAAAGTCTTCACTGTTCCCGTCGCGATTCGTTATGTCTATCAGGGCGATATTGATGCGACAGCCGGAGCACTGCTGAGCAGCATCGAAAAGAGACTGTCCTGGAAGACTCAGGAAGGGCAATGTCTGGTTGAGCGAATTTATCGAGTCGGCAATGCTCTGCTTTCCCTGAAGGAGCAGGAATACCTTGGCCAATCGTTTAGCGGCGATCTGGAGCAGCGACTGGCCCGCTTGATTGATCATCTGCTGGCTCCACTGGAAAAAGAATGGCTCGGCAGCGGGAAAGAAGGAGCCGTGATTCTGCGAGTGAAAGAACTCCGCCGAGCCATCTTGCCAGCGATGATTGATGGCAACCTGGCTCAGGCAGAACTTGATCGCCGCTGGAAACATCTGGAAACAGCTGGCTTTGCTCAATCTCTCAGCCTTTATCCCGCCCGTTATGTGGCATCGAAACCGACCGCCGAGCGGATTCTGGAAACTGTCGAACGATTCAACGAGCACCTGAACGGCGATGAAACAGTTCACGGGCCGATGAAGGCCATCATTCAGGTTGGTGATCCGATTGAGGTGAATCCCAAACGCGATCGAAGTTCAAAAGTTGATGCATTGCTGCAATCTGTGGAGCATCAACTGAAACAACTGCTGGAAGTAACGGCCGCGGACTGTTCGATGTACTCAAGGCGAACGTTGCAGAGCATGTAAGCCTAAGCAATCCCGTCGGCGGAGCGACGGGCGTACAGTACACCCGTCGCTCCGTCGACGGGATTCGCGAATCGGGAATCCATTTCAATGAACACCAGCATCTCCATCTATCGACGACAACAAGTCACAACAATCGGCACCATGTACATCGGCTATGCCATGTCGATGGTACTGCGCATGATTCCCACGGTTGCCGGAACTTCGATTCGTGAAGACGCGTCGCTGGGAATCGATCTCGAAAGCTGGGGCAGGGTACTGGCTGCCGGGACGTGCGGAGCACTCACCGGAAAATTTCTGTGTGGCTGGGCCGCTGATAAGTTTGGAGGCAAGCGGACATTTACGATCGCCTTATTTGTGGCGTCGTTATTTGTTGGGCTCTTCGCGATGTCTTCATCGCTCATCATGTTCCAGGCGACGTTCTTTGTGACACTGATGGCTCAGGCGGCTGGATGGCCCTCGATGACAAAAATCATTGTCAATTGGGTGGCCCCCAAACAGTATGGTCGAGTCTGGGGAATTCTTTCCACCAGCTCCCGAGTCGGCACTTTGACAGCCACGTTTGTTCTGGGTTCGCTGCTCGCATGGATCTCATGGCGCGGGATGCTGTGGATCGCGTCCGCTGCGGGAATGGGAATCGCCGTGTTCTATGCGATCGCCATGAAAGACAAACCCGAGCAGGGAATTCCAGATGACGATTCAACGGCACCAGAAACAATCACAACGACAGTCGCAGCCAAAGCCCCGCATGCCTTTGACGGCCTGACGCTGCTTCAGACTCTTCCGCACTTTTTCGCGAGCCTGCGATTCTGGTTAATTTCGGCCAGTCTGATGGGACTCACCATCCTGTGGGATTTCCTGTTGATGGTCCCGATGTATCTTCAGGACACGTTAGCCCTCGACACCGCGCAGGCGTCCCGAGCAGCCTCGGCCTTTCCTCTGGGAAGTCTGATCTCAGTCCTGATTGGCGGGTTTGTCTTTGACCGACTTGATCGCAAAAAGATGGCTTGGGTGATGGCGGGCCTTTTGCTGGCCGCAACAAGTTGTCTGGTGGTCTTCGCGACTCTTCCGCAGTGGCAGCTCACGGGCACAACAGCCATGCTGGTTTCTCTGATCCTGTTGTTCGTGTTCGGTCTCTGCCTGTCTCCCTGTTATTACATTCCTGCCAGCGTGTTTTCGATCGACTTCGGCGGTCCCCATTCGGGATTCCTTGTGGCCATTCTTGATGCGATGGGCTTCGCAGCGACGGCTGCGTTCTACTATTTTGGCGGGGGAATCGCACAGAACTATGGCTGGAGCACCTTCTTGTTCGTTCTCAGCTCCGTATGCCTCTGGTCCCTGTTTGCGACATTTTTCTTTATGCAACGTGAAGCCCGCAATCTGCGTCGAAGGACCGTCACAGCATAGGTTCTTACCACATTGTCGCCATGAACTTCCACCACGACAGGATGCTCTGGACAATCACCTCACGCAGGAATCCCCAAACAGCGTCAATCCGACTACCATTCGAAGCAGTTCTATTTCTGCCCATCGTCGGATCGACTCTGATGACCATCAGCGAGCAACAATTCGAGCGTTATCGAAACTACCTGCGGTTCCTCGCACGAACTCAGTTACCAACACACCTCCGTGCTCGACTGGATCCATCGGACATCGTTCAGCAGTCGATGCTCCAGGCGCATCAGGCTGCAGATGATTTTCGAGGCAACAGCGATGCGGAACTGATGGTGTGGCTCCGAACGATTCTCGCTGGTGTCGTAGCTCATGCCGTTCGCGACCAACACCGCGGGGTTCGCGATGTGTTTAAGGAACAGAACATTCAGCAGCAACTTGATCAGTCCTCAATGTTTCTTGCCAATGTTCTGATCTCACCGCTGAAGACGCCGTCCGTCGTGATGCATCAGGAGGAGGTCGCCAAAAGTGTCGCCGACCTTGTGGAAGAACTTCCGGATGCTCAACGAGATGCGATTGTGCTGCACTACTGGCAACAGCTCCCATTGAAACAGGTCGCGGAGACGCTCGGAAAATCTCCGGCCGCCGTCGCAGGTCTGCTTCAACGAGGCCTTGCAACACTCCGTGAAAAGGCTGAAGAAAAGATTGTCCCATGAGTCAACCGAATCGATCTCAGCCACCGCTCTTTCGAGAACTTGAAGAGGTTCTTGCCGAATACCTGCAGGATGTGGAAGCAGGAATCTCCGTGGACGCCAGGGCACTTGCCGAACGCTACCCTGCACATCGAAGTGAGCTGCTGGAATTCATTGCCATCGATCAGCAGTTTCGTGATCGATCGAAAACGAATTCCGACGCATTCCACAAGACAATTCTCTCGGGAATCTCACAATCAGCGGGATCAGCTCCGGCCATCACGACACCTCTCCAAAGGGTCGGTGAGTATGATTTGCTCGAGGAGATTGATCGAGGCGGGATGGGCGTTGTTTTCAAGGCGCGACATCCGACTCTGCGTCGCACCGTCGCGATCAAGATGCTGCTGGCTGGCGCATTTGCGTCGGAAGAAGCCGAGCGGCGATTTCGACGTGAGGCTGCGGCCGCAGCCCGGCTGAATCATCCGGGAATTGTCCCCGTTTATGACGTGGGCATTGTCGATCAACCCGGACCACTTCATGGACAAACGTGGTTTGCCATGGCTCTGGTCGAAGGGACTGATCTGGCACGAAGGATTGAATCAGAACTCTTTGACAGTATCGCCGCAGCACAACTTTCAACGAAAATTGTCGAAGCGATCCACTATGCTCACAGCAAGGGCGTGATCCATCGTGACCTGAAGCCTGCCAATATTCTACTCGATAAAAACAACAATCCCCATATCACGGATTTTGGGTTATCTCGCTGCCATGACGACAATGAAACTCAACTGACGGCGGCTGGACAAATCTTTGGGACTCCCGGTTATATGTCGCCGGAACAAGCAGCCGGAAAGAATGAGAGCGTTGGCCCAACGACCGATATCTACTCGCTGGGCGCTGTCATGTATTGCATGCTAACGGGTCGCCCGCCATTTCGAGCCAGCTCTACGGTGGCGACGTTGCAGCAGGTGACTCACGATGCTCCGGCCCCACCTCGGCTCTTGAATCGATCAGTGCATCCGGATCTTGAGTCGATCATTTTAAAATGTCTCGAAAAGAATTCTGCCGATCGCTATTCAACAGCAGAAGAACTGAAACTGGATCTTGAAAGTTTCCTGCGCGGCGAGTCTGTCAGCGCGGCATCGATCAATCTTGTCGGATACCTGGGCCGAGTGCTTGGAAGCTCACGCAACAGTGAATTTCTGGAAGGCTGGAGTCGTGCCTTGTATGCAGTCTCTGCCATCGTTCTGATATTCCATGTCGCACTGCAATTCCTGCCGCTGACTGCGACTCAATCAACTCTGGTCAATGCCGGAAAATACGTCCTGTTGTTGGGTGTCATCTGGCGTGCTCGGGATGGGATCCTGACGCCACAGAATCCGGTCGAACGAACCATCTGGAGCCTTTGGATCGGTTATATCCTGACTTATCTCACGACAGAGATCATGGTAAGGATCGTCAAGCAGCCGGAATTCAATCTTTACGCCATCATGAGCCTTGTGAGCAGCGTCATTCTGCTCGTCCTCGGTGGGCAACTTTGGGGAGGCTGCTACGTGATTGGCGGACTCTTTGCTGTGCTCGCACCGACGATCGCTGCACTACCGGATTTTGCCGTTATTCTGTTCGGTGCACTTTGGTCCTTCGTCTTCTTCCAGCTCGGCAGACGTTATCAGAAACAATCACGTTCCACGGGCTGCTAGATTAACAGGGTCGGTTGTACCTCGAATTCGGTCGCTGTAAATTGCTGCGGCGACTTTGCGGAGTCGACATACCACCGGTTCAATCCACGTAAATTTCCATAAAGGTTCTATTGACGATGTCAGACACAACGAACGGCAAACTTAATCGTAAACTTCGGATGGCACTGGTCGGTGGCGGGCAGGGATCATTTATCGGTCGAGTTCACGCGACGGCGGCGGTACTGGACAATCGAGCGGCCCTGGTCGCGGGTGCTTTGTCATCGGATGCAGCTCGAGCCAAAGCCAGTGCGGCGGCTTATGACATTGCAGAATCACGAGCGTATGGTTCGGTCGCGGAAATGATCGAAAAGGAAAAAGCTCTGCCTGCTGATCAGCGAATCGACTTCGTCAGTGTGGCCACGCCAAACCATACTCACTTCCAGATTGCGAAGGCGGCCGCGGAAGCGGGCTTCAACGTGATCTGCGACAAGCCGATGACATTCGATTTTGCTCAGGCTGAAGAGCTGGTGAATGTTGTCGACAAGAGCGGCGTGGTTTTCGCCGTGAGTCACAACTACACCGGCTATCCGCTGGTCCGACAGGCTCGCGAAATGATTCTGAGCGGTGAGTTGGGCGAGATTAACGCGATCCGCTCGAACTACATCCAGGGCTGGTTGAGAACTCGTCTGGAGACATCCGACCAGAAGCAGGCGGCGTGGCGAACAGACCCCACCAAGTCCGGTGCGGCTGGTTGCTTCGGTGACATCGGAACTCATGCTTACAACCTTGGTCGCTACATGACCGGGCTGATTCCATCGAAGATCTCCTGCAATCTTTCGATCTTCGCGGAAGGTCGAGCACTGGATGACTACGGTCACGCCGTCATTCGCTACGAGAATGGTGCTGTGGGGACTGTGACAGCCAGCCAGATTTCTCATGGTCGCGAGAACGATCTGTTTATCGAAGTCGACGGAACGAAGGGTGCGTTGTCGTGGCGACAGGAAGAGCCGAACGTGATGATCGTCCGACGCAACGGTTCACCGCATCAGATGTATACTCGCGATCCGAATGCTCCGTTCATGAACAGCATGGGCAAGGCCGCATGCCGACTGCCATCAGGTCATCCGGAAGCGTTCTTTGAAGCGTTTGCGAACGTTTATCGCTTCGCTTACGACTCCATGGTCGCTCGAGCAACCGGCGAGAAGTTTGAGAAGAAGGATACGATTTATCCAAACGTCCATGACGGGGCTGAGGGCATGTACTTCATTCAGCAGTGCGTCGCCAGCAGCAAGCAGGATGGTGCCTGGGTACCGATGAAGTATGCGGGAGCTCGAAAGTAATCGAGCTCTTTCGAGCAATTCTCTGTTCTTCATACAGGAAGATTTCGGGTGTCCGGGGTCTTCCTGTTTTTGTACGCAGGCCCTTTGAAGGATCTCGTCAGAGTTGAAGCCACGGACCGTTCATGTTCTCCGAGTTCTGATGTTTGCCAGCATTTTGTTGTGCATTCACTGGCAGCATCGTCAGTATCTCCAGCGCCAGGTGCGTGTTGAAGACTGGTCGGACGTGCTGCCGGTCATTCAGGAGGTGTTGCCTGCAGCAGATGGGGTTGTTGATGGTTCAACCGAAGAGGCGGACGTCGAAACGGCTGCTGAGGTGCGCGATGCCAACGGGCAGGTGATTGCTCGAGTTCTGCGAACGTCGCCCGCTGCGAATCATATTCTGGGCTTCTCGGGGCCGACAGATGTTCTTCTGGTCATGAATCCGGATTCGGAATTGATCGCGGCCAGGATCTTGTCCAGCCGGGATACGCGAGATCATGTTCAAAAAGTGCTGGACGATGAAACGTTTCTGCAATCGCTCGTCGGTCGGTCGCAGCAGGATTTGCTCAACCTGCAGGATGTTGACGCGGTGTCGGGGGCGACGCTGACCAGTTACGCGATACTGGAATCGATACGGTTTCGTGTTTCAAAGCTGAGCACTGATGGAGCTGGTCCATCACGACTGACGTCGTTGAAGTTCCCTGAGCCACCTCGGCTGGAAGATGTCAGGTTGCTGTATGGCGAGGCGGCGAAGGTCGAGCCGGATGGTGACAGCGCCGTGGTCTGGAAAGTTCTGGGCTCTGACAACGCGGAGATCGGAAAATTGTTCCGTGCGTCCCCTGCAGCGGACAATAATGTTGGGTATCAAGGACCGACGGATGTTTTGATTGCTGTGGACAAACAATTCGTTGTGACCGGCATTGCTGTCGGTATCAGTTACGACAACGAACCTTATGTTGGTTACGTCAGGGAAGATGAATACTTCCGGAAGCTGTTCAACGGACGAGATCCATCGTCGTTAGCCACGATGGACGGAAATACGGTTGAAGGAGTTTCGGGTGCGACGATGACTAGCCAGTCTGTGGCTCGGTCACTGCAACTGACTGCTCAGGCCTTCGTGGATGAAGAAAAGGCTCGGCAGGCAGCCGAGCAGAAACAACGATCGGCTTCTGCGGAATCCTCAAACGGAGCGGCGAGTGGTCGAGATGTGATTTCGCTGCGAGATGTGTCGACGATCGTCATCACACTCTGCGGAGTCGTTCTGGGGTTGACTCACTTGCGCGGTCGAAAATGGCTGCGGATCGGTTATCAGGTCGTGGTGATCTGCTGGCTGGGGCTGATCAACGGGGACATGGTTTCGCAGGCTCTTCTGGTGGGATGGGTTCAAAGTGATATTCCGTGGCAGAACGCGTTGGGTCTCAGTCTGCTGACGGTGGCTGCTTTGCTGGTGCCGATTTCGACTGGTCGCAATGTTTATTGTTCCCAGATTTGTCCTCACGGAGCCGTTCAGCAATTGGTGCGTCGACGCCTGCCGTGGCAAACGAAGTTGTCACCGAGAATGCTTGCGGGGCTGCGCTATCTGCCGTTGTTGCTGATCGTCTGGGTTATGGCAATAGGGCTGCTGCATTTGCCGTTCAGTCCCGTGGATCTCGAGCCATTCGACGCGTGGTTGTGGAGTATTGCCGGCGTGGCCACGATCGTTGTTGCCGTGGTTGGGCTGGTTGCGTCGTTGTTTATTCCCATGGCTTATTGCCGTTTCGGCTGTCCGACGGGTGCGGTGCTGGACTACATTGGCGATGGCAGCAAGAACTGGAGTCGGCGAGATACGTTTGTGCTGGTGCTTGTAGCGGCCTCGTTGTTGGTGAGCGCGGTCTGGTGATTGTCGATTAACGCAACGGAAAGGAGCCCACGAGGTTCCATTGTTCTTCGTGAGCTCCAGTTCAGGGTCTCAGACCAGCAACTTAAACGCTGTCTGGCACGTCAGATACCTGTCTGACAGCATTGACTGGTTTCGCAGCAGGAGCCTGAACAGGCACAGTCACCGCCGATATTGCAGGCACAGCCAGCTTCATCACAAACGCAGTTGTCGCAGGTGCACACATTGCAGCAGCGGCAAGGAGATGAATCAGGCTGTGGCGATGTCGAAGATGGTCGAACGGCCGAAACGGCAAACGGTGACGCAAGCAACAGTGCGATCGCGGACAACGAGAACTTTCTCATCGGAGTACTCCAGAAAGAATTCAGAAACAGAATTGAGTCAAACAAGGTATCTCAACGGTGTTCTGATCTGGCTAATTCCTCCACACACAAAGCATCGCCTGATGGCGATTGTGTTTGTCCGAGATGTTTTCCGCCCGTTGTATTCCAGCAATGCTGAGAGGCAATTCCGCTCGGGGCAAAACGCCACCGACCGACATGTCAACAGGTGTACTGAGCTTTTGCTTCTGGGCAGAGCGATCCGCATCTTTGACGATCGCCTCCGGGACATCCGGTCGAGCACAGCATTCACATCCGGAAATGCTGACGGTCCGGCTCTTCAGAGTTTTCGCGGGATCCTTGCGAGAGTCACAACAGGATCGGCTGGCCTGAGCGGACTTGCCAGATCGCCCGGAGCAGCATGACGTTGTCTTTTCTTTTTGACAACAACTCGATTCGGAAGCGTCAGCTCGTTTGCAGCAACAAGGCAGATCAGAGAACAGCGGAGCCAGAACAACGGCGACTGCAATCAGCAGCCGCTGGAGTGATTCTCTTTGAAAAAGTGTTTTCTGCGCCATCATGTCACTGCGGCGAAATCGGGCTTTGATCCTGTCTGTGTCCCTGATTCTCGATCGTACGCCTGATCATTGGAATTCGTCAAGCGGCGATTTAGCCTTGATGATCCGAATCTATTGTTTGAAGCCGAGACAGAGAGAAACCACGCAAATCTGTCAGGGATCCGACGTGGCGGGTTTGGGATTAATTTCCATTTTCCGTCGCAGTCGCTGAAGCCCCGTCACGATGACACGATCGTCCATTGCGAGACCGGTTCGAATGACACGACGCTGCCCAACCAAAGGCCCCAGTTCCACCGATCGGGCTTCAGCAATCGATTTCTCTCCATCTTTGCCAACGACGTAGACAAACGGTCGTCCCTGATCGGAGGCCATGGCTTCTTCCGGGATCAGCAATGCCGGTTCTGCTTTTCCGATGGGAAACTTGAGGCGTACAAAAAGCCCGGGAGTCAGCAGTCCGTCTGTATTCAGAATGGTTGCTCTGGCTCGAAGCGTACCGGTGGCTGGATCGATTTGGTTGTCGAGGAAGTCCACCTTTCCTTCGATGCCAAACTCATCCGAGTCCGCCAGTGCGATTCCGACATGAACCTGTTCCTTCATCGCATTGACAATGGTGCCGGTTTTCTCGAGCCGTCGCAGGCGAAGTACGGTCCGCTCATCGATATCAAAGTAGACATGGATCGGATCCAGTGGAACGATCGTGGCCAGGGCTGTCTGATCAGTGGCGACAATGTTTCCGCGGTCGACCATGCTGCGGCCGATTTGTCCTGAAAGAGGTGCCTTGATGGTCGCAAACTGAACGTTCAGGTGCGCAACGTTCAGAGCGGCCTGAGCTTCCTTCAGAGCGGCATTGGCTTCATCGAGGTCATACTGAGCCGTTTCAAGCTCGTTCTGTGAAAGCGCCTTTTTGGCCATCAGTTCTTCAGATCGCCGAAGCTGACTGGTGAGTCTTTTGATGCGTGCTTCAATCTGCTGGACGGCTGCTGTGGCTCGCTCTTCCTCGGCGACAAACTGGCGATCGTCAATCTTGAACAGCACCTGCCCTGCGGAGACCAGAGCGCCGTCGTCAAATGTAATATCATCAAGGTATCCGCTGACACGTGCGCGAAGTTCGACAACTTCTGTTGCCGCGGTTCGTCCCGTGAATTCTTCGAACTCCGTCACTTCTTCGGTGACCGGAGATACAAACATCACGGACATCGGTGGTGGAGCCTCGGGTTTCTTTTCCACGCGGTTGCAGCCAGCACAGTAAGCCAGCATCGAAATAGCCAGCGATATCGGCAATGAACAAAGGCGGGACATATCTATACCGTTGGCAAGGCAAGTGTTTTTGGCGGGAAGTTTCGACTGACGAAAGGTCTGTGCGAGCGAGTACATGCGAATTGATTCACTGAAAGCATCGTCATTCGAGGGCGCAGGGCTCCCAGAGTACGATGTACTGCGACGGGATTCAATACGCTGCTCATGTGTTCCCATCGAATGCTGGTATACTCTGACTCTGTTCATATCGGCCGTCATTTCAACCGTTGACTGCGGACAGGAAAAAAATTTTCACCATGAAAGCGTCAAGACGACAGTTTACTCAGACAACACTGAGTGCGGCGACCGCGGCACTTTGGAACAACTCTCAGAACAGGCTCGCGAGGGCCGCATCGAACGCTCCGCCAAAGATCAGAATCGGCCAGATCGGCGTGGCTCATGCTCATGCCAGCAAGCTTTCGGTCTATCGCAGCTCACCGGACTATGAAGTTGTCGGAATCTGCGAACCCAATGAGCAACTTCGCGACCGAGCTGCTGCACAGGAGCCGTACAAGGATCTTCCCTGGATGAGTCAGGAGCAGTTGCTGAATGTTCCAGGCCTGCAGGCGGTGCTTGTTGAAACCGAAGTTCGCCGATTGCTGGATGTGGCAGAGGCTTGCGTCGCAGCCGGCAAGCACGTTCATGTTGATAAGCCTGCCGGAGAATCGCTTGCACAGTTTGCAGGAATTCTGGACTCTGCCGCAAAGCAGAAGCTTCTTCTGCAGATGGGATACATGTATCGCTACAACCCCGGCATTGTCCTTCTGCGACAGTTTCTGAAGAACGGTTGGTTGGGGGAGATCTTTGAAGTTCACACCGTCATGAGCAAGGTTCTGGGTCACGCTGATCGTGTTGAACTGGCGGAGTATCCCGGCGGAATCATGTTCGAGCTGGGCTGCCACATCATCGATCTGGTGATTGGGGTGCTTGGCAAACCGAAACATATCCACGCGTTTCCACGGCAGACATCAGGTCACGATGACAGTCTTATGGACAATATGTTGGCGGTTTTTGAGTACGAACAAGCAACGGCCACTGTTCGATCCAGCGCTGTGGAGATCGACGGGGGCAGCCGTCGGCATTTTGTGGTGTGTGGCACGGAGGGAACATTTCACATCCAGCCGCTGGACAACCCCTCGGCCCGAATCACGCTTTCAAAAGATCGCGAGAGCTATAAAAAGGGAACTCAGGATGTGACGTTTCCGAAGTATGTTCGCTACGTTGATGACGCCGCCGACATGGCCAAGATACTCCGCGGCGAAAAGCCCAGTGACTTTGGTGTGGAACATGACCTGGCGGTGCAGGAGTGCGTACTGCGGGCCAGCGAGCTGAAGGTCGACCGGTAGCCATGCCGCGGCCATGGCTACTGTGTCATTGATCGTCCTTATTCACCAGCATTGTGATTCACCAACGAGCGTTTTTAGTGTTCGTTCCAAAAGACGCTACTTCAAGCCTCTGCGAATCAGCAACGCTTCCACAGTGGGTTCACTGCCTCGGAAGGCTTTGTAGGATTCCATCGGTTCGCGGCTGCCGCCTCGGCTGAGGATTTCTTTGCGGAAGAGATCCCCGTTTTCGCGAGTGCATCCGCCGTGCGACATCATGCGAGCGAACGCATCAGCCGCCAGAACTTCACTCCACAGGTACGCATAATAACTCGACGAATAACCGCCCGACCAGATGTGGGCAAAATAGGCCGTGCGATAGCGAGGTGGCACAGGAGCGTAATCAATTCCCAGCTTCTTCAGTGAGTCGGCTTCGAAGGTTTCTGCATCTGTTGGAATCTCTTCACTGGTCAAGGAGTGCCATTCCAGATCCAGCAATGCCGCCGAGAGATACTCCAGCGTGTCGAATCCCTGATTAAACTTGCTGGCCTTGATGACCTTGTCCAGCAGTTCCTTTGGAATCTGTTCGCCGGTTTTATAGTGCTTCGCGTAGTTCGCAAGAATGGCTGGCTGGATGGCCCAGTCCTCTTCGAAGGTCGACGGAAACTCCACAAAGTCCCGCGGCGTTGCCGTGCCCGAAACAGACGGATAGGTCACGTCGGAAAACATGCCGTGCAGAGCATGTCCCATCTCATGAAACAGCGTGGTCACATTGTCGAAACTGATCAATGCAGGTTCGCCATCGGCTGGGCGTGGAATATTCAGGCAGTTGACGATCACCGGCTTTTCGTTCAGCAGAGCCGACTGGTCCACAAAAGAACTCATCCACGCCCCGCCGCGTTTGGTGTCACGTTTGAAGAAGTCTCCGTAGAACAGCCCGATCTGAGAACCGTCGCTGTCGAGCACATCAAAGACACGCACGTCAGGATGATAGACCGGCAGGTCTTTGCGTTCGCGGAACGAAATCCCGTACAGCTTGTTCATCGTGAAGAACACGCCATTCTTCAGCACGCTGTCGAGTTCAAAGTAGGGCTTCACAGCCGCTTCATCGACTTCGAATCGGGCTTTGCGGACCTTCTCTGCGTAGTATTCCCAGTCCCATGGAGCCAGCTCATGATCGGCTCCTGATTCCTTGATCATCTTCTCCAGGTCGGCCGCTTCGACCTTGACTCGAGCCAATACGCCGGGGACCAGATCGGTCAGCATCTTGCGAGCGGCCGTCGGAGTCTCTGCCATCTGATTCTGAAGCTTGTAGGACGCATGGTCCTCGAACCCCAGAAGTTTTGCTCGTTCGGCTCGCAGTTGAGCGATCTCAAGAATCAGCGGACGATTGTCGATCCCGCCATCGCGGCCCAGACCTCGAAACGCTGATGCTTCCCAAACGCGTTTTCTGAGGGCTCGATTATTCAGCGACGAGAGCACTGGCACGCGGGTCGTGTTGGTGATCTCCAGCAGATACTTGCCTTCGAGTCCTCGTTCTTTCGCTCCTTCGGCGGCCGCGGCAATGTCGGCGGCGTCCATACCGTCCAGTTCTTTGACGTCATCAACGACGACCGCTCGCTCCTTGCTGATGGCCAGCAGGTTCTCTTCGAACTTCGTCTCCAGCTTGGACAGCTGCTCATTGAGTGATCGGATGCGAGCCTGCTGCTCATCATTCAGTTTTGCTCCAGCGCGGACGAAGCTTTCGTAATGCTGCTTCAGCACTTCGGCCTGCTCGCCATTTAGTTTTAAAGACTCGCGTGAGTCCCACAATTTGGCGACTCGCTCATACAGCCGTCGGTTCAACAGAATATTGTCGGAATGAGCCGCCTGCAGAGGAGCCAGTTCCGTTTCAATATTCTGCAAGGCGTCGTTTTTGTGGGCGGACGTGAGATTCGAAAAGACATTGCGGACGCGTGTCAGCAAAGCGCCGGACTTTTCGATGGCCACGATGGTGTTATCGAAGGTCGGAGCTTCTGTTTGAGTTGCGATCGCTTCCATCTCGGCCAACTGTTGCTTCATTCCCGCCATGAAGGCTGGCTGAAAGTGTTCAACTTTGACGACATCGAAAGCTGGCGTATGAAACAGCAAAGGGCTTGGCGATGAGAACGGATTGTCAGCAGACAGATCGAAAGATGTATTCACAGCAGGTTGGCTCGTGGAAAGTGGTTGATTAGCAGGAACAGGTTCAGCCGCCGACACAGACCCGACGACCATGGCCGCCGCCAGCGCCGAAGCGGCGGCAAGATTTTGTCGGGATTGCAGCGAGAACAGAGCGTTTCGAAGCGTGTCGGAGGTCATGGCGTGTTTCCCGTTGATGAAGAGTGCCGAATTCCAGAACTCGGCCAATCAGCGATGGCGAAGTGTAATGTGAGTTTCACCGCTTGTCTGCTCATGCAAAAAAGGAGTCGCTCACATCGCACGAGCCGCGTGTTCGATGGGGGCTTGTTCGCGGCCAGAAAGATGGTCTTGCAGTATCAGCCGGAACGCGCTCGCGTCCGGTTCAGAACCGTGGGTTAGCGCCCCGCGGTTGATGCTGGCAACCCCAACTTCAAGTGTTGACGACGCGCTATGGACCGATTTCCATCAGTGGCTCTGTTGTGACTCTGACATCATCCACAAACAACGTGGCCGGTTCATCTCCGAACGAGTGAGCGGAGATGCCGACTTCCAGACTGTCATACATCATGCCTCGGAACGGCAATGTGGGCCCGTGGCTGTCGACGACCAACTTTTCGTCCTGCCAGACTTGAACGTGTCCCTCATCTGGGTGCAGGAACGCATGCCACGTCACCTGAACCCATTGATCGGTTGGAAACACAACCTTTGCTTCAGAAGTCTGGCGGTATTTGGGCTTCTCCAGGGCTTTCAGTTCGACACCCAATTCCTGACCATCAAACAACATGAGTCTGATCCCCGGTGATTCCTTGACTTCTCGCCCTTCAAGATCGGCCAGAGTGAAAGGCCGAGTCGAACCGTCTATTCGGAACCAGGCCTGAAACCAGAAGTGTTCGTCTTGTTCGAAGTAAACAAAGCCAGTGCCAAGCGATGCTTTTGCGCAAACCATGCGGGATGACTTCGCCGGGCAAATACAGCGCAGGGACTGCTGGCCGGTGTGAGCATGCAGCTTTGATGGACCGACAGAAGCATCAAGGAATCCGGCTTTGTCACTCAGGATCTGATTTCGGAGAGCAACGTAATCGGAAACGGATGGTGTCTGAGGTGTTTGCAGAGTGAACTCGGTCCACTTGCGTTCTTCCCCAATCAGCGATCGCAGGCCGTCGACGTCTTCAGGCACATCTTCGAATCCATCTGCAAACTCTTTCAGCAGTTGATAACGTTTGCCCGAATCGGGGTCGACGCGGAAGATGGCATCTCCCTCTTTCACGATGTTGCGAGCGATACTTTCGGGGTCGAAAATCCGATCCACCCACGTCCAGGTGCCTCGTTCGGTGATGACGTGAAAGACGTTTCCGTCATCGGCGAGTACGTATGGAACGCCCTCCAGAGTCGTTGTTCGCAGAACTTTTTCGGCCGGATAGGCCTGCACTTCTTCGGGCCTCTGAAGCCGAAGCACCACCGGAACCAGCATCGTGGCTGCGATCAGCAGGATCCATCGTTTGACGCGAGACTTCACTGGGAATAGCTCCTGCAGTTGAGATTCTGTGACTGTCGTCAGGCCTACGCATTGAGAATAGACAAATGGCGAGCGAACACCAAAGCCTGTTTCGTGACGGCAGTGATAATCTTCGAGGGAACTGTAATCGTCGAGTGAAAATGGACTCAACTTAATGCGGTCTGGTTCAATTCAGGCGAGCGGCTGGGCGTCAGCCCTCCGTGCCCTGTGATTACTGCGGCAATGACCACTACTTCCCGATACAAAAATTGCTGAAGATGTGATCGAGAATGTCGTCGGTATAGACATCGCCGAGGATCGTTCCCAGTTCGTGCAGGGCGGAGCGGATTTCCATGGAGATCAGTTCGTCTCCCTGGTTGGCTTCCGTGGCCGAGAGAGCGTATTCCAGAGACTGGGTAGCTCGCTGCAGACTGTCTCGACAACGCACAGCCGTCGTGCCCAGCAGCTCGCTGCGAGAGGCGTTTGCAGAGCTCAGGCAGGCCTGAATTGTTTCGCGCAGAGCTTCGATGTTGTGTCCCGTTTCCGCACTCACGCACAAAGCGCTGCGGATTGTAGCGTTGGATTCATCCAACAATGCCGTAGCGTCGGATTTATCCGACGGTCCCCCCGTCATCAGATCCATCCGAGTCAGCACATGAATCATGGCCGACGATTGCTTTGCCGCGAGCGTGCGGAGTTGCTCGTCCTCTGCTTTGTCCTGATCCGAAAGATCAGCGGCGGTACACCAGACGACAAGATCCGAGGCCGAAACTTGCTCACCGGCAGCTCCTGAGCACGTGCCATGATCAGATCGGCCGCGTCTTCCCATCCAGCGGTATCGATTAATTCCACGTCCATCGAATCCAGCGGCAGCGTGGCGGTGAGATAATCTCGGGTTGTCCCGGCGATTGGTGAGACAATCGCTTTTTGCTGCCCGATCAGTCGATTAAACAGAGTACTCTTGCCAGCATTCGGCAGCCCTGCCAAAACAACTCGGCGACGATAACCGGCTGGCAATCGGCTGGCGGAATCTTCGGCTAACTGCCTCACAACGAGCAACGCTTCTTCCAGTCGACGAGCAATCTCGGGCTTCGTAATGAACTCGATATCTTCTTCGACGAAATCGAGGCCCGCTTCGAGATCTCCCAGAAGTGCAATCAGATCGGCTCGCACCTGACCCAGCCGCGACGTCATGCGGCCACCAAGTTGAGACAATGCCTTCTGGAGTTCTTCGTGATCCGTCGCTTCGATGACCCCCAGCACTGCTTCCGCCTGCAGCAGGTCGATGCGGCCTGAAAGAAATGCCCGCATCGTGAATTCTCCTCGCCGGGCCAGGCGAGCACCCTTTTCACACAGATGCTCTATCGTGGCTTCCAACAGCGGAGGCGAGCCGATCAGATGGAACTCAGCCATCGGCTGGCCCGTATAACTTCGCTTTGTCGGCCAGAACATCAGAGAGACCGGCACTGGAACAATGATCGAAAAGAGTTCCAGGTGGCCTGTAAATCGTCGAGGCAATTTCGACGAGTGCCAATTGTTCGAGGATTCATCCGGCCGAAACAACGCGGCGACGACATCGGCGGTTGCCATTCCACTGACACGCACAATCCCGCGCAGGGCCGAACCCGGCGGTGAAGCGAGGGCAACGATGGTGTCATCAAGGTCTAGTGGCATGGTGGAACTGTAGAGCCAGAAGTCGCCACACAGAAGCGAATGAACTGGCGACACGTTGCCCGTAAGGTCGCATTGAGTAACGCGATTTCATCACGCACAGCGGATTACGGCGAGGTTCACGTCGTTGTAGCTCGTGGAACGAGCAAAGCGCGTAGCCCCACGCTTAAGCGTGGGGCTATATGCTACCGCCGCATTTGCGGCGAAACTCATACGGGCTGTGGTCTTCGCATGGTTGCGGCCAGCGGCATTGTTGGCCGAGCCGCAGAGTTGTGGCCGGTCTCCTGACCGAGCCACTCGTTCCGACCGGCACGGTCTCCTTGATCAGCCCGGCGCAGCGGAAGCTTCTTTAGACCTGCGGTCGACGCCCGTGCGAGGTCAGGAGACCTGCGCACAACATGAATACCTTCGCGACGCACATCCTGTGAACACTGCGACTTCACTACGCCTCTACCGCAGCGGCGGTGCAGACGAATTCCAGGCGAGCGGTGACTTTGCCGTCGACCGAGCATTTGCCCTTCAAATAGAAGGCGTTGGCGACTCGCTCTGTGAGTTCCACGCTCAGCTCGATGGTTTCCCCGGGCCGAATCATTTTGCGGAACTGGACGTTGTTAAGTCGAGTCACCACGGGCACTTCATCTGAACCGGTGGGCACCAGTTTCGAAATCAGCACCGCTCCGGCCTGAAAGCAGGCTTCACATTGCAGCACGCCAGGGAAGACCGGAAAAGACGGATAGTGACCCTGAAAGACGGGCAACGATTCTTTCAGAACTTTGCGAGCCACGATGTGCGTTTCGCTGATCTCGGTGACTTCATCCAGCCACAGGAATGGATCACGATGAGGAATGCAGGCTTTGATTTCGTCGGTGTTCACGGGCGAAGCCAGAAAAAGTTCAGGGAGTGTTGTGAGTACCAAAGAGACAAGCCGGGACAAATTTTGTCCCGGCCTGTGTCAGGCAAACTGTGTGATTGCAGTGACCGATCGCCTTACAGCTCGATCTTCAGTTCTTCGATCTTGCGGTATAGACTCGACAAACCCAGTTTCAAGCGGCGAGCCGCCTCTTTCTTGTCCGGGCACTGACGAAGAACTCGCGTGATGTGCAGGCGTTCGTAGTGTCGCAGAGCAGAACGCAGATCGTCGGTATCCGGCAATGAAGATCCGCCTCCCAGCAAATCCGGCGGCAGGTCGTTCGGAGTAATCTCCTCGCCTTCGCACATCATGACGGCTCGTTCGATCGCGTTATCGAGCTGGCGAACGTTGCCCTTCCAATGAGCGGCCATCAGAGTACGAATCGACTCGCTGGTCGCACCAGAGACGCGCTTGCCCATGGCTTCGCGATGGCGAACGATGAAATATTCGACCAGTTCCGGAATGTCGTCGAGACGTTCTCGCAGCGCGGGAATACGAATCTTGACGCCATCCAGTCGATAGAACAAATCTTCCTGGAAGTTGCCGTCGGTCACTTCCTGGCTCAAATCACGAGATGTCGCCGCGATGATGCGAGCCTGAACCTTGACTGGCTTCGCACCACCAACCGGAGTCACTTCCTGATACTCGATTGCTCGCAGGATTTCTGACTGAGTTCCCGGTGGAAGCTGAGCGATCTCGTCAAGGAACACGGTTCCGGTTCCAGCGGTGACCAGAGCACCTTCCTGGCCGTCTTTGTTTCCGAACAGCTGAGTCTCCAGCAATTCGACAGGACGAGTTCCGCAGCTGACCGCCAGGAATTTTTCGTCCTTGTTCGGACCGGCCACATGGATTTCGCGAGCGAACAATTCTTTGCCTGTGCCGGTTTCTCCGACCAGCAGGACGTTGGAATTTGTGGCCGCGACTTTGCGAATGGTCTTCAGCAGTTCCTGAAGAGCATGGCTGGACCCCACAACCTGATCAAAGCCCGCGCTGCGAGCAAGGTCTTTGCGAAGTCGCTGATTTTCGCGATACAGATCCTGGAACTTGAACAGTCGCTGCAGACGCTTCACCAGCTCTTCAAAGCGAACAGGCTTGACGAGATAGTCAAAGGCTCCGGCTGTGAATGCTTCAACCGCGTTCTCGACGGTTGCATAGGCGGAGATAATCAGCACGAACATCGCTGGATTGATGCGATGCAGCTGGCGGAGGACCTTCACACCGTCGCCGTCGGGCAGCTGAATATCACAGATTCCGACGTCGTAATCGCGTTCCTGAGCCACGCGGATGGCTTCGGCCGCTGTGCCAGCGGTGCGCACTTCAAAACCTTCACCCATCAGAAACTCAGCCAGAGTTTCCCGAATAATGGGTTCATCTTCGACAACCAAAATCGACTTTCGCTGAGCGATAGTTCCAGACACGGTCTTCAGACTCCGAACAACAGACGCGGATTTACCAGGCGGCCGCACACCAGGGCGGTTTGCAGAATTCCGCACAGAACAACCGGCGTTATGGTGTTAGAACCGCTCGGTTTACAAAGGGAAAAACGCTCGCCAGCGACCATTCCCACGCGTTGCATTTTCCGACTGCCCGATTGTAGCGAAAACCCTCAGGCAGACGAACTGTGCACACAAATGTCGCTCGGGTTTCTGCCACGAAGGCCCAAAATGAGCCATTCAATCGATAAATCCCGCGTTGCTGACCTGATTATCACGTGCCCGCAGTCAAAGATTGTGGCTGCTCGCGGGTGTTTCCCCATCTTTCAACCGCATTCGATGTTCAACTTTTAGGGCGTCAATCGGTCTTCATCCGATTCCATTCCCCCGGACTCGACTTCCGTGAAGTCTGTTTCCCGGCTTACCCGTTGGTCGAATGAGGATCCGCTTTTGCGGAAGCAGAGCACGAGCGATCTATGGCCTTCCAGCGGCAAAAGTAGCTTCCGTCAGGCTGTCAGAACAACTCTTCTCCCCTGTGTCAGTGGCAAACGGTCGTTCCGCAAACCGTCGTGTCTATTATAGCCGAACCGACAGCCTCAACATGTCCTTCGAACTTAACGCGAATCCAAAACGGCGATCAATCGCCTTTGTTGGATCATCGTACTCACATAGCGCTTTGCTGTCTGTTGAAGAGTTACCTGAACGAGTCGCACAAGAAAGTCACCCGCGATCGAAGTCGCCGATCTCGACAATTTTCCAGGGTCAGTGATGTTCCGGATGTCGAAACTCGGACGGTTCAGGACCTGACTCAACAATGCGGACGCTCAATTCACATTGCCCACTGATGTCGGAAACCCGCCATACGTTTTTGTGAGGATGCTCATACCATGACGTCGAGATGCAGTGGAACACCCCGGTAACGCTTGGGGGTTCCACTGACAGCCGCTGTGCCATCGAAAAGGTCATGTGGGATGATGCTGAAGGATACGATCCATCGATTAGACGTTGACTGTTTGCCGCCTTCGGGCGAATGTGACACTGACGGAATACACCGCTCGGACAGCTTCGATGATGCTGTCCGGCGGCTTCGTGATCAACAACGCGAGGCCGCCAGAATGCTCGCATGTCTGACAAAACGCGAACGTCAGGTCATGCAACTTGTCAGTAGCGGTTTGCCGAACAAAACCGTGGCCCGACAGTTGCAGCTTAGTGTGAAAACTGTGGAAAAGCATCGAGGTCGGCTGATGAAGAAGTTGCGTCTGCACAGCATGTGTGAGCTGTTTCGATTCTGGTTTGTGTTGACGTGGGATGAACTGCTTCAGTCAGAGTGTCGCACTCGCTGAGGAATACCATTTGGCAAATCCTTGAGCCGAATGGCGCAAGCCACGGGTGTTTGTGTTTGTTTCGACAGACACCGGCGGCTAGCGCCGATCCGCTCACTTATGTTGCTCGGTGTGGGCTGGACTGTTGCGAAGATAGGCAATGGTCGGTTCGCATAGTGTTTTTAACAAAGAGACCACTTCCCGACCCACGCGAAGATTCTGGTTGAACAGAGCATGTTTTTGCTCGGCCGCGACAGCCGTTACCTGAAGCCCCGCGCGTTTTGCAGCGATGCGAATTCTGGCCAGCTCGAACCAATGACTGACGATGATGACTCTCTTGTCGGACTGGTTTTTCGTTGATGGCGTTGCGATGCGAATGGCGGATTCAATATCCCCGCTCTCCGAGTTCACCTCAATCTTTTCCTCCGGCACTTTGGATTCCAAAGCAAGGGCCTTCATTGCCTGAGTTTCCGAGCCGCCAGCGAGCAGCAGCCGATCTCCGGATTTCTCGGTGATCAGACGACAGCCCGTTGTGACTCGGTCGGTCAATTCTTCAGAGAGTTCTCCGTTTGCGGGCTGTTGGCCGCCGATGACCAGGACTGTTGGCACGGATTCAACAGGTTTCGCATCCGACAGACCTCCGGATTGAACCGTCACGACTGCAAAGCACAGAATCGTCAGGATCGTGCTGACGAAGATTGCAATCCACGAGGAATGACCTCGAGCTGTATCAGAGTTCCCTGCCAGAATTCCAACCGCCGACACGGCAAACAGCATCAGTATTCCCAGCGGCTGAATCATGGCCATCGTGCGATCGGGCTCAGACGCGATACGAGAGATCTGCCAGAGTTCTCGCCCGCAGAAGCCTGTAAAGACCGCGACGAATACGAAGGTGGCGAATTGGATAGGTCTTGGCAAAGCTGGCCGCATCCCGAACATCAGCAGAGATGTCGACGCCATCGCCAGCACGGTGATCCCCATCGGCTGCGATAGCGGGCTGAGATCGGTCAGCCAGTTTTCGACGGCGCTGGTGGAATGGACAAAGACCTCCATCAGATTGAGGCCGAGAAGAATTGCCAGTCCAAATCCGGCTCCGCGTGAAACGGCCAGCCAGCCGGGAGCCGGCAGGTTTGCAAATCGTTTCAGAGCAGGAACATCCGTCTTCACTTCGTCCATCCTTGGGTTTTGGTTCGCCGTTAGCGCCCATCCTACCGCAAATCACGCTCGTTGACAGACTCAGGATCAGCTATTCTTTGGCACTGGTGGCGACGGAAAAAGTGTCGTCAGACGGGCAGAATTCTCCAACAGAAACCGGCTGGACCGCGTAAAACACGCAGGAAAGGCCTCGAAATGCTTAGAATGTCCGAGTCGGACGCAGAAGACCTGTCACTCGACGCAGCGGATTCGCCCGGGAATGGCGAAGCTCCGTCCGCGAGCGAAGTGCGCCTGGTCCACGCGGCTCGAAACGGGGATCATGACGCATTTGGGGAGCTTGTTCTGCGGTACGAACGCCGCGTGCTCAAGGTTGTGCGACGATTTGTGCTGGATCTTGAGCAGGCGACGGATTTGGTGCAGGAGTCGTTTCTTCGGGCCTTCGAGCGAATTGAACAGTTCGATCCGGCTCGACGATTTGGTCCCTGGTTGTTCCGGCTGGCTGTGAACCTGACGTACGATCATCTGCGAAAGGTGCGTCGTCGAGGTCGATGGTCGTTGTTTTCGGATGTGGGCCAGGATCGTCCACTAGATCCGTCCATGGCTGATCCTCGCGCTGAGCTGGATTTGTCGCAGGAAGTGCAGATGGTGCTGGCTGAGATTCCCGAGGCCTATCGCACGGTTTTGATTTTGCGAGATCTGGAAGGCTTTTGCACGTCAGAAGTCGCTGCGATTACAGATCGCAGTGAAGCCACGATTCGCTGGCGACTTGCTGAAGCTCGCAAGATGTTTAAGGAATCGTGGGAACGTCGAGAACGACGTACGAGCCGGGGACAAGCAGCATCGGACGAGTGATTGGAGTTCTGTTCTGAGTGTTGAACGCAGAGTTTATCGTTGATACGGAATGCCACTATGGAATGTTCTGACGCACGACATCTGATTCATCTGGACGTCGGGAATGACCTGCGAGCGGAAGAAGAAACGCTGTTGGCCGGTCATATGGAACATTGCGGAGAGTGCCGCGTGTATCATACCGAGACATCTCGAGCGATGAACGCCCTCTACGTCCTGCGAGATGACCCTGCGACTCGACCGGATTCTGGTTCGGCAACCCGCTCTGTCTGGGCCAATGTGTCTCAGAAGATTCAGCAACGTCGTACGACCCCGGCGTTGGCTCGCCGGTTTAACGTCCAGGTTGCTGCTCTGAGTGTATGCTCGCTATCATTGGCTGTTGTGACCATCGTCCAGAGCTTGTCCGCGATGCGAAGCTCTGCGGAGCCTTCCGGCTACATGCTTTCTCAACCGGTCTCCAATCTCAGTGCCCCGCAGCTTTATCAGCCGCACGGTCAGGGTATGCCCAACGGGCTCTACCGTCAGCAGCAAACGCAGCAGATCCCTGTGAAGAACCAGCCGCAGTCGTTCTGAGGGCCATTGGGCTTCAAGTAGGTCGATCTGTCTCAGATCGACAATGGCGGCCTGTAATTTCAGCCCCGCCGCATGCATTTCGCTGGCCTATGGAACAGCAAGCTCACTCCCAACTTTTCTGCTGATGTTCAGCGGCGTTGCATAGCGTTGTGCAGACTCACCGATCTGAGGACAGATCGGTCTACGTAGGTTGATCTGTCCCAGATCGACAATCTCGGCCCGGTGTTTCGACCCTGCCGCATGCACTTCGCAGCATATGGAACAACGAACAACCTGCGTTATCCTCTGCCGTCTTCCGCCTGACAGAGCACTTTTTCAGTCCCTGATCGGATCATGACGAGGCGGCCCGACGATTTATTCGCTCGGACAAACATGCGGCTTTCGCCAACGAAAAGCGGCCGATACCATTGCCATGACTACATGGTGGTACAGCATTCACGGTATCTGAGCGTACCTCGGGGAGCTCGAATGAGCATTGATCCAAAAGAACTGAGAAGCCTGCCTATCCTCAATTGCGCACCGCGCTGCATTGCCAGTCAGTGCGACGCGGGTGGTTTTTCGGTCCTCCCTGCAGTCCTCTTTAACGGAGTGAAACCTGGCGGAAGTGCGAGCAGAATCGCTCATGAATTGGTGATTTGCGAGAAAAATGCTGGCACCCGGGCGTAGTCTCCCTTGCGGCACCGGGCGAAGACCGATTCCGTGACGGCGGTTTGATGCGGTTATTTGAGCGGCAGGGGAGCGAACTCAGTTTTGGCTGGAGCCGCAGAAAGACACATTCGGCGAACAAGCTCTTCTGCAGACACGAACAGTGCCAGCCTGCGCCAGCAATCATGCAAGGCCTGAACATGCTCCGTGACAGAGCGAATCGCCGTCGTCAGAAGATCGCGGCCCGGCCAGTGGCTGGCCACGTGAAACCAGATGCGGCGATGAGTCGCCTTCACCTGAGCGCCCACCTTGAACAGACGCACGCGAGCTGTTCCAATTTCCATCTTCGACAGTTCTTTCAGACGAGACTTCTCATCGGCCGCAGTCTCCGCTGAGCATTGCTTCGCCGCTTCACACTGAGCTTCTCGAAACAACGCGTACAGCAGATACGCCAGCATGTGCACCATCAGTTTATGACCATTCGCAAGGAAGCGATGTGAGCTCAGTCGATCCATGTGCAGGCCATTCTTCAGTTCGCCGATCGGACGCTCCGGCACGCGACCTCGCTGAGTGTAATAGCCATGATAAATATCCTTCGAAATGCCGCTCATATTCGTCACCACGAAACGCACATTCGCCGTCGCATTCAGACCGCCCAGCTTTGTGAATTCCACTTTGGTGATGATGCGACGAGCATGAGGCCATGAGCCGGCCTGATAGTCATCAAACGTGTGAAACAACTGAAATCCACGACGACCTGTCATCCACCACAACAGCTTCGCGTTCTCTTCAAGTTCCAACTCTTTCACACGGCGTACGAGCGTGTCGTTGGTGGCATAGCCAAAAGCATACTCGAAGCCTTCCGCTTCGCAGTAATCGTACATTTCGGGGCCGGCGACTCCGCTGTCGCCTCGCACAGAGATCACCAGATCAGGCCAGTGCTGACGAAGTCGATCGACGATGAGTTTCAGCATGTCGACGGCTCCGCAACTGGCATGCACGGTCCCCGGACGCAGCCACGCGGCCAGTGGCATTCCTGTGCCTCCTTCAAAGATCATCATCGGGAAGTATTGATTCTGATCATAGTAGCCATGCCAGAAGGTCAACTGCTGTTTGCCGTGAGCCGTATCGTCTGTGGGATCAAGATCGATGATGACTCGTTTTGGCATCTGCTTTCTGGTTCGCACAAAAGCATCGATCAGAAACTCATTGAGCCCGTTGATGCGTTCAATCTGCGCTCGTCGAACTTCAAACAGCACATCGCGGTCTTCGATCGGCTTCTCGGCTTCACGTCGAGTGAACGCGTGCTGAAATCGATTGATGGTCGAGCCACTCGCGAGCGGCCTGTTCTCAAGTCGTGGATCGACACCGACAAGGGTCTTGAACAACGGATCATTCCGCAACAGCTGAGCGTCGTTTCCATCCGGATAACCGGCGAGTATCTGATAGACCTGCTGACGCAAAATCTGCTCAGCGGAGTGAGTGACAAACTCCTGCGTCCTTGGATCCGGCAACCGACTGGCTGCTTCCGCGAGAATTCCCAGCTCTCGATCGAGCTTGGCGACCGGCAGCAAGCCAGCGTCGGTGACAATTCCTTCGCCCTCATAGTCCAGCGTGACCTGCTGACGGCTGACTTCAAACAACTCCAACTGCGTTGTACACTCTGTTCGATCCATCTGACGCCTCCCGTGCGTTGTTAAGTGATGCTGTATCAACCACTTAATACGACCGTGGAGGCGTCTTCGTTGGAACGGGGTGCGCAATTGAGGCTATCGCAGAGAAACTGCGACTTGTGGAACTCCTATGGGACGACATCGGAGCGTCCGATGAACCCATCGTCCTGCATCCATGGCAAGCCACCGAAGTTGCCCGGCGGTCGTTAGAATTGAAGGCTGATCCGTCGATTGCCATTAGTCGCGAAGAACTTTGGCGACGCGTCGATGGCTAGCGAGCTGCGGTTTCACCCGCTTGTTGCCATGGACCTGAAGGCCGCAGTTGGTTGGTACGATGAAATATCGCCATCGCTCGGTGATCGGTTTCGAGCCTCAGAGGAGCAGCGTTTCGACTCCATTTCATTGTATCCAGAATCTTTTGGAATCGTGCTTGCCGACGCTCGAGCTGCAAGGGTGCGCGGCTTTCCGTATCTGCTTTTGTTTGAGATGAAGGCCGATTCTGTAGAAGTTCTCGGAGTCTTTCATACCGCCTCAGATCCGTCAAAATGGAGATCGCGACTCATCTGATGCGCAGGTTTGGGCCTGCCCGACAGAGTGGTTCTGGCGGACGCTACAGACGATCGACCTCCACTGTGATTCATAGCGGTCAATACACCAATGCAAAAGGCCCCCGAGATCGAACTCGGAGGCCCTTTGGTTTTGGTGGTTGAGCATGCCCTGAAACCACAGTTCGTGGGATCAATGGCGGCATCTCATCATGCGTATTCGCGAGTCTTCTCGAGACCTGGCAGTGGGATTGGGTACTTGCCTTCGGTGTCAGCGACCAGTGGGGATTCGGATTCCAGAGTCAGCTTGTCGATGTCGGGTGCGAACTCGTGTTCGCAGTTCATCATCTGCTCCAGAGTAATCTCCTGACCGGTATGAGCAGCCATGCGGCCCATCGAGGTCACAACGCTGGCCATGCAGCCGCGTTCGACTTCGTTGTACTTTTCATTGTTGCGGATGGCGGCAATCAAATGCTTCCATTCGTCAACGTAAGGATTGTTCTTTTCTGGCTGAGGAAACTCCCAGGCCAGATTCTTCGCGTCTTCGTTGTGCCCTTTGTAAATTCGAGCACGTGACGGCCAGTGTGATGCGGACGAGATAACTCCCAGCCCCTTGGTGCCGTGAGCGTAGCTGGCGAATTCCTGATGGCAGCCAGGAATCGTTCGCCCATTGACGAACAACTTGGTGCCGTCGTCAAAGGTGTACTCCATCGAGTACGAGTCGAAGTTCTGATCGACACTGTCGCCTCGATAATGACGTCCACCGCTCGCCTTGCAGCGAACAGGCCACGCGTTCTTCATCCAGCAGGATTCGTCGATGTTATGAATCAGGAAGTCGCTCACAGCGCCACCGCTGAGCCAAAGGAAACCATGGAAGCGGCTGATCTGATACAGCAGCTCGCTGACACCTTCTGGTTTTGGACCAGTGGCGGCCGTTCCGGTTGGACCTGCCATACGGTAGGCTCGCATCATGGTGATGTCGCCGATTTCACCGTTCTGAATACGGTCGAACAGTTCGCGGCGAGCTTCGCAGTGGCGACACATCAGACCAACCGCGACCTTCAGATTCTTTTCGATCGCCTTGTCGTTCAGAGCCAGCATGCGTTTCGTGGTGGGGCCGTCGACGGTGACGGGCTTCTCCATGAATACGTTCAGGCCTTTTTCGATTGCATAGGTATAGTGGACCCAGCGAAAGGCGGGCGGAGTTGTCAGGATCACCACATCGCCAGGCTTCAGAACGTCCATGGCCTGTTTGTAAGCATCGAAGCCGATGAAGCGTCGTTCTGGTGGGACGTCCAGTTTGCCGTTTGCACCGTGTTCTTTGCTCAGGTTGCCGTGGCTGGCATCGAGGTTTTTCTGGAACACGTCGGCCATGGCCACGATTTTGATAGGCCCGTTATCGACGGACAGAGCATTACCGGCCGCTCCGGTTCCGCGTCCACCGCAGCCAACCAGAGCGATGGAAATGGTGTCGTCCTGAGAAACGTACATGCCGGAGGCAACGTTGCTCAGAGTGGCTGTGACTGCGGCCGCCGTGGCAGATGTCTTGAGGAAGTCTCGTCGTGAGGCTCCGCTGGAGGGTGTGGTCATGAAATTCTCCGCGTTCATTAGGAGGTGGGAGTTCCGGCGGATTTGCGGAGGCAGATTCGTCGGAGGAAGTTGTTGGAAATCAGCAGGATCCAACCGTGTCGCAATCCTGGCAGGCGGCATATTATTGCCAGCATTGCACGCGAAAGAAAGCACGCGACAAGAGACATTCCGGAAGACTTGGCAACGACGAGCGGTCAGTTGACCGCGTCGGGACGGGAAAAGGAATGCTGGGCCTAGGAGTTGCGTCTGATTACCGGAGCTAAAGAGCTGAATGACGCTGCACAGTTGCCGACACGGGACAGGTCGGCCCTGCGGTTTAACGCCAGCTACACCACGGCCTGATCGATGTAGTCGTAGAACACGTTGCGTTGGCGAGGAATGTAGCCGACGTTTTCGATACAGCGACGGATGGATTCGACAGTCAGATGGTGAACCGTTCCGGCCTGGGAGACAACGTTTTCTTCGATCATCAGACTGCCCATGTCGTTCGCACCAAACAGCAATGCAAGCTGGCCGACTTTTTCTCCCTGAGTGACCCAGGACGACTGAATGTTGGGCACGTTATCGAGATAAAGGCGGCTAACGGCCTGAGTTTTCAAGTACTCAAAATCACCGGCCGGAGGAATGTGTGCCATGTCGGTGTTTTCCGGCTGGAAGGTCCAGCAGATAAACGCGGTGAAACCACTGGTCTCATCCTGCAACTGGCGGACTCGTTCGAGATGTTCGATTCGCTCGGCCAAAGTTTCCACGTGGCCGAACATCATGGTCGCTGAAGATTTGCCGCCCAGTTCATGCCACACACGCATGACGTCGAGCCAGTCATCGGACAGGACCTTGCCGCGAGTAATCGCTTTGCGAACTCGGTCAACAAGAATTTCGCCGCCACCACCGGGCAGACTTCCCAAGCCGGCTTCCTTGAGTCGTTCCAGAACCGTTTTCAGTGGCAGCTTGCTGATCTTCGTGAAGTGATAAATCTCGGGTGGACTGAACCCGTGAATATTCACCTGGGGATAATGCTGGCGAAGAGTTCGCAGCATATCTTCGTACCATTCCAGTGGCAGCTTGGGATGCAGACCGCCCTGCAACAGAATCTGATCGCCGCCCAGAGCAACGGTTTCCTCAATCTTCTTCAGCAGCACTTCCATCGGGAGTACATACACTTCCGGATGATTGGGCGGCCGATAGAACGCACAGAAATCGCAAACGGCAGTACACGCGTTTGTGTAGTTGATATTGCGATCAATGTTGTAGGTGCGGAACGGCTCGGGATGCATCCGCATCGTCACAGCGTTCGCCGCCGCACCGATTGCTGCCAGGTCGTTGGACTGCAGCAGCGCGAGGCCTTCTTCGGGAGTGAGTCGGTCACCAGCAACAGCTTTATCAAGCAGTGATGAGATCTCGATAGACGATGTCGACATTGGGTTTCACCAGATTATGCTGAGCGGCCAGCTCGCTGAACAGCTTCAGTCCGCTTCGCTCGGCTGAAGTCAAATGGTAGTGAAGATTCCGGGTCAGATAGTTGTGTGCAAGAGTCTCGGAGATGCCCAGGCGAGGAGCCTCTTCTCGAGCAATGTCCGCCACGTTAGCAATCCCGAGATCGCGTGCGTGGGACAACGCTTCGTCGACACCTTCTGTGTTGACTTCTCGACGAGCCACCCACATGGCAAAGACGAACGGCAGACCGGTCCAGTCATACCAGAACTGTCCAAGGTCCATGACCTCGACGAACGATTCTTCCGGGCTGTGCATCGCACGATCGCCGATAAGCAGAACGGCATCAGCACCACTGTCGGTCGTGGCGGATTCCATGCGAAGTGGTTCGGTTTTCGGAATCACACCGTAACGTTCCGCCAAAATCACTTTCGTCAGAGCGGCGCTGGTCCGAGAACCTTCGTCGAGAGCCAGCGTACGAATTTGTCCCGGGTGAACTCGGCAATAAAGCTTGACGCTTAGCACTTCACCGCGAGCTGCCACGCAGGCGTCGGAAATGACTTCGTACCCCGGTCGACGGAAATACTCAATGGACGGAATCAGAGCGACATCCAACTGACCATTCGACAAAGCGTCGGCCAAGCGGCTGGGATAGTCGAGCACCAAATTGGCGGACGGCAACAACCCCTCAAGTCCCTCGATGAGTGGACGTGAGTTCAGGTAGCTGACGGCTCCAATCTGCATTTGAGCTGCGAGAACGGAATTTTGTGTTTGATTAGTCATGATTCGAAACATGGAGATCACTGGCTTTCGTTCCCAACGGCAGCCGAATATCGCACAGTATATGACACGTGCGACATCGCTCAACTGCTGAACGGGAAAAGGTTTGGGACGCTCTCATTCTTCGGTCGACTTTTTCGGCTCTGGTGACACCGCCCGGGTGAATGTCGGCTGATCCTGTTCTCCGGACTGATGAGATTGCTGCCTTCTTTCCGATCCAACCGGAATCCAGCGATGTCGTTAACGTCAAATGCGTTTGTTGGCTGACTTCAAAAGGGTTCACTATGCCGGGCAACTCAGAACTGAATATCGCGCTTGTCGGCTGCGGCACTGTCGGAAGTGGAGTTGTGCGGATTGTGCAGACGTCCAGTGACCTGCTGACTCAGCGAACAGGCCGGTCGATTCGGCTGCGTCGAATCGTCGTGCGAGATCTTGCAAAGAAGCGAGATGTGGATCTGAGTGGTATCCCGATTTCAGATGATATCCAGACCGTTATCGCTGATCCGGAGATTCAGGTGGTGATTCATGTCGTGGGAGGGATCAATCCTGCGCGAGCCGATATCACCAGTCTGCTGGAAGCTGGTAAAGATGTGATCACCGCCAACAAAGCCCTGCTGTATGCTCACGGTGCCGAACTCTTTGGGCTGGCTCATAAGCTCGGACGCACAATTTGTTTTGAAGCGGCCGTTGCGGGCGGTATCCCGATCATCTCCGCGGTCACGACTGCCTTGACTGCGAACCGAATCGTTTCCATCGAAGCGATTCTGAACGGCACGAGTAACTTCATTCTGAGCCGGATGCTGGATCGTCGCCAGACTTATGAAGATGTGTTGACGGAAGCTCAGGCTCGAGGATACGCCGAAGCCGATCCCGCGATGGATGTTGATGGAACTGATGCCGCGCAGAAGCTGTCTATTTTGACTCAACTGGCGTATGGAACTTCTGTGCCGCTGGATGCGATCGTGCGTCAGGGAATCCAGCACATTGAATTGCTCGACCTGCTGGTCGCTGCTGAGCTGGGATACCGCGTGAAGTTGCTGGCAACATCGCGATTGTCGAAGGGGCGGCTTGAGATCGCCGTTCAGCCGACACTGGTCAAAGCGGATCGACCAGCGGCGTTGACAAACGGAGCAGACAACATCGTCAGCATTGAGGGCGACGCGGTCGGCTTGATGCGATTCTCCGGCGCCGGCGCGGGGCAGATGCCGACAGCGTCCGCGGTGATGGCGGATGTGATCGATTACGCCACGGGTCGGGCCGCGATTACGTTTCAATCTTTGCAGCGACTTCAGTCACGAGAATCCATTCCGCTGCAGCCGCAGGAAGAACTCAGCCGTCGCTACTACTTGCGATTTACTGTCGCTGACCGACCTCATGTGCTGGCGGACATCGCCGACATTCTGGGCCGCAACGAAATCAGCATCAGCAGTGTTCGCCAGGATGAAACGGCCGACGTTGATGATCTGTCCGGGGTGGCTCGTCTGGTGATTATGACTCATCGCACAACGGAAGGCCGGCTGAGATCTGCTGATGCCGCGATCGCAAAGCTGCAATCACTTCGCGGCAATCGAATTCGCATGCCGATCGCCGATTAGCAGGAGCAAGGGCATGGCCTTTGACCTGGTTGGCCTGCTGGCCCGATACCACAGTAATCGCTCACTTTGTTCGCTTGCCAAACTGCTGCATCGCGGAAGAAATAGTTTGAACCGCGAATGGACGCGAATCAACGCGAATAAGCACAGGGAGGAACGGGGGAATCTCGCAACTTTCAAGTTTATTTGGGGGCTTTCTGTACGGAGTGGTAGTTTTCCGGGAACACTCTTTGGCGATCACTTCATTTATTCGCGTGAATTCGCGTCTATTCGCGGTTCAGAAAATAGACACCTATCCCGCAGCTGATCGTTGGATGATGCACAATTCCCGCAACTCATGGGAATTCGCGTGTTGGATTCGCGTGCCTGTACCGGACGGAGTCAGCGGTCTACAATTCCGCCCCGCTACTCCGTTGGCTTCCGGCGGAAGTCTGACCGCGAGCGCGGTTAACACACTGTTTCGTAATGTCGTTGCACTCGTTTTTCTGCAAGGAATAGTTCGTTGAGTTCAGATCGTCAGGACAAATCCTTCTGTCTGGCTGAGCTGGCTCGCACCAGTGGCGAATGGCTGCGCGGGGATGGACCGGAGTCGGATATTGTGATTTCCAGCCGAGTCCGGCTGGCTCGCAATGTGGCCGGTTTTCCATTTATTACGCGCGCCGCTGCCGACGTCCGTTTTCAAATAGTGCAGCAGGTTCAGGCTGCTTTGAAGTCGGAAATTCAGGGCCGTTCCGTGCATCATGTGAACGTGGAAACGCTCGCTCCCCTGGACAGCCAACTGCTGATGGAACGCCAGCTGATCAGTCGTGAGCTGGCTCGCGGAGATGGCCCTCGCGCAGTCGCGATCAGTGAAGGTGAACGGCACAGTGTGATGATCAATGAAGAAGATCATCTGCGAATTCAGGTGCTGCACAGCGGATTTGCTCTCGATGAATGCTGGCAGGAATGTGATGCTCTGGACGATCAGATCGAATCGACGGTCCCGTTCGCGTTTCATCCGCAGTTGGGATATTTGACCGCCTGCCCGACCAATGTCGGAACCGGAATTCGAGTCAGCGTAATGGTGCATCTGCCGGCACTGCGAGTCACTCGCGAGATTCAGAAAGTGCATCAGGCGGCTCAGAAAATCAATCTGGCTGTTCGAGGACTTTACGGTGAAGGCAGCCAGGCGATGGGTGACTTTTACCAGATCTCGAATCAGATGACGCTTGGTAAATCGGAAACCGATCTGATCGCGGAAGTTCAGGAAGTGGTCTCACATATCATTGGCTGGGAACGAAAAGTTCGCGATCTGTTGCTTCGCGACAACAAGTCTCAACTGCACGACCAGGTCGCCCGCGCATTTGGAACGCTGACGAGCGCTCGTTCAATCAGTTCCGAAGAAACGATGTTGCTGCTGTCGAGTTTACGGATGGGCATTCGGCTGGGTTTGGTGTCGAATCTCGATGTCGCGGCCGTCAATGAGTTGTTCATCCATACTCAGCCCGCGCATCTGCAGAAGCTGCACGGTGCCGAACTGGAGACCGCCGACCGTAATGTGGCCCGAGCGAATTATTTGCGAAAGCGATTGGGTTCGTCGTCGCTGGGCTGAACAATCTGTTGCGCATTCCGCAGCAGTGTGAGCGGATCGGCGCTAGCCGCCGGTGTCGTTGAGAAATGCGAAGACAAACACCCGTGGCTAGCGCCATTCGGCTCACAGCCCCAACTCTTCTCGAGTCCACGCTTCTGATTCGGAGCACGTGATGACTACCAGTTTCAAGTTACATCAACGATACGGCCGGACTCTGATTCAGAGTGTCCTGTTGTTGCTCGCGACCTGTTGTTTCGAACAAACAGCCGAGGCGCAGCGGGTTTATCGTGATCGAGTCCAGCCGAAATGGTTTGGCGATCAATCGCAGTTCTGGTACCGCAACGACTTTCCGGATGCCAAACGCGAGTTCGTTTTGGTCGATGCCAACAAGGCGACTCGAGCCCCGGCATTTGACCATGTGGCGGTTGCGGGTGGGTTGGCAGAACTGCTGAAGCGAGATGTCTCGGGCGAACAGCTTCCTGTGAACGAGATTGAATTCAGTGAAGACGGGACTCAGATTCTGCTGATTGGCCCCGATGGGAAGTTTCGTCTGCAACGTGATTCGGGAAGAGTCACCGCGGAAAGCACCGGACCTGCAAACAATGTCACATCGTTGTTTCTGCCAGTTCGCCCGTCCACTGACGGACAAGAGGACACAGAGATTGTGGTCGAGAATCGTCTGGATCGGGCCTTAACTTTGATCTGGATTGATTCGTCGGGCGGTAGGCGAGAATACGGAACAGTGAAGTCAGGTGAAACTCGCAGCCAGCATACGTTTGCTGGGCATGTTTGGCTCTTCAGTGATGCCGACGGGAAAGACCTAGGCTGCGTCCGCGCGGAGTCTGGTGGCTCGAATTTGATAATTGATGACACCGTGATCAAGAACGTGAAGGTTGATGAGCCGCCTCGTCGTCGACGTCGCAATCGACAAGCTCCGGAGTCGGCAGCTTATACTTCGCCGGATGGTTCCGCGTCGGTCTTCACGCGAGCCAGTAATCTCTGGCTCAAGATAACAGCCGACAACTCCGAGGTGCAGCTCACGACTGATGCTGTGGCCGAAAACACATTTCGCCGCGACGCATCACGGGCTCGAGGCATGGGGATGGAATACGACCTGCCTGATTTCCCTGAAGACAGCGTGGATGCTCACTGGGCACCCAATTCGAAAGCTGTGATTGCCTTTCAGACGACGCGCGTCGAAGAGCGGATCACGTACTACATTGAATCAACGCCGGCCGATCGACTGCAACCAAAGCTGCAGTCGTACCCGTACTTCAAACCGGGTGATGCGCTTCCCATTGCGCGGCCGAGATTATTTCGGGTCGAAGATCGCAAAGAGATTCCAGTCTCCAACGAACTGTTTCCGAACCCGTGGTCGTTGGATCTGATTCGCTGGAGTGACGATGGTGCGCGGTTCTGGATGATGTACAACGAACGCGGCCATCAGCGAATGCGGATTCTGGAAGTCACGGCCGAAACCGGTGCGGTGCGAGCGATTGTTGATGAACACAGCCCGACGTTTATTCATTACTCGTCCGAAGGCAAGCATGAGCAGCGTTGGCTGCAGGACAACCAGTTGTTGTGGGCCAGTGAAAGATCCGGCTGGAATCATTTGTATCGATACGATCTTTCGTCCGGACAGGTGATGAATCCGGTGACATCCGGCGAATGGAATCTGCGTCGCATCGAGCATATCGATGAAGACAGCGACACGCTCTGGTTCTTTGCTGTTGGGATTCGTCCGGATCAGGATCCCTACCATGAACACTTCTGCCGTGTTCGATTAGATGGCACTGATTTGACGATTCTGACCGAAGGCGATGGCACACATGAAATTGAATGGTCGCCAGACCGACGCTGGTTTATTGACCGGTATTCTCGAGTCGACCTTCCGCCTGTGACCGAACTGCGAACGGCTGACGGCAAACTGTTATGCGCGCTGGAGTCGGCGGATGCTTCTGAAGTTCTCAAGGAGCGTGGCGCCTACCCGGAACGATTCGTCGCGAAGGGGCGAGATGGCGTGACTGACATTTGGGGAATCGTTCATCGGCCAAGGAACTTTGATGCATCGAAGAGCTATCCGGTGATTGAAAACATTTACGCCGGGCCGCACGATCATCATGTTCCCAAGGGCTTTCGACCAGGCTTTGGGCATCAACATCAAATTGCAGATGCCGGATTTATTGTTGTGCAGATCGATGGCATGGGGACCGCGTGGCGATCCAAGGCATTTCACGATATCTGTTATCGCAACCTGCGAGATGCAGGCTTCCCGGATCGAATCCTGTGGATGAAATCGTTGAAGCAGAAAGTGCCTCAGATCGACCTCACCCGCGTCGGAGTTTACGGTGGTTCGGCCGGTGGGCAGAATGCAATGGCCGCCCTGCTATGGCACGGAGACTTCTACAAAGCGGCCGTTGCTGACTGCGGTTGCCATGACAACCGCATGGACAAGATCTGGTGGAACGAGCAATGGATGGGCGTCGTGGAGGGTAATTACTACCAGGACAACTCCAACATGGAGAATGCTCATCGGCTTCAAGGGAGTCTCATGCTTGTCGTTGGCGAGCTGGATCGGAATGTCGACCCCGCCACGACAACTCAAGTGGCCAAAAAGCTGATTGATGCGGGTAAGGATTTTGAGTTCCTGCTGGTCCCCGGCGCGGGGCATGGCGCTTGTGAAACTCCATGGGCTTCAAAACGCAGAACCGCATTCTTTATGCGGGAATTAGCACAATAAATTCACTCACGGAACGGAGCAGATCTAATAGTGTCTCCTGGAATTCTGCTGCTCAGAGGTCTCGCGATCGGAGTTGATGCAGAGTTCTGTTCTGTGTAGAAGGTCTCTTCAAAGAAAGTGCTCTGCTGATGCATCGCAGACATCACGAACCGAGCACAGAGAGATCCTCTTCGCTGGAAGGTATCTCTTCGCGATGAATGATTTCACGCGACACCAATGCGGGGATATCCTACGTGGGATTCTCCTCTCTCAAAAACATTCGCAGCTGGATTAGAACCCCACCACTCAACTGCTCCCCCGCATGGATGCGGGAACGGGATCAGGAGTTCTCCTCGACGTTGGCAGGTAGTTCTCAGTCCGGAATGAATCTGACTGAAACCTGACCGAAGCGAAGACGCCTCTGAATCTCTTGACGGCAGTTCAACAGCGCCGAAATATTTCGGTTCTTCACGTTCAGGAAGAAGTGAGGGCTCCATGCAGGCACAGACGGATCGACACAACGCCGCGATGGACTTTTCCGCTATCCAGCCCGGTGATGCGGTCATTGCAGACTCCAATCGACTCAACGCTGAATCCATCGCGTGGTGCCTTAAGGCCTACGGGGGATTTCGAAATGTGACCGCTGTTTCAACAGCAGCCGAACTGATTCAGACCATTCGCAGCCAGCGACCTCAGACTGTGCTTGTGTGTGAAAAGCTGATCGTAAAAGCTCTGCGAGATGTCTTTTCCGAACTGGCAGTACGCCTGGGAGAGACACGCGTCGCCGTCTTTGGCGATGGCCTGACGGACCGACAGCTTGACCTTATAGTGAACAATCGGGTGACAGGATTGCTGTCTCGCGAAGACACGATGAAGAAGATCAGCGAACAGCTTGCTCAGGTCTCAGCCGGCCAGGCTGTGCTTTCTGAAAACCTTGCAGCTCGAGTTCAGTTGCAGCGTGATGGTCACTTCCGCTGCTCAGCCAGCAGTCAGATGCAGAAGCTGACGGATCGTCAGTGGGACGTGTTGCTGAAGATCGCAGAAGGCCGTCGAGTCTCCGAAGTGGCCGAAGCCCTTTCGATTTCCGAAAAGGCTGTCGAAAGCCACAAGTACCGAATCATGCGGGCCGTCGGAGCAACAGATCGAGTTGATCTCTGCCGTTGGGCGATTCGCGAAGGATTGATCGAAGCGTAAGAACCCGACGGGAGGAGAATCCCGTCGAGTTCCTGTTCCCCATTGAAGCGTAACGGCGCGAGCCGTCCGGTGAGTGTTGATTTAGTCACTTCATCAGCCGCAGGGCGTTAGCCCCCGGTTGTTTTTCCTGGGTTTTTGTCGCGAAAACCGGACGCTAACGCGTTCCGGCTAATTCAATCGACAGCCTCCAGGCTGAGTGGAGTCAACTCGCCGATGGTGATTACCCCGCCGATCAATACTCGTTCTGCTCGCCGCCGGTTGGTGCCGCCGCCATTGGTGCAGCAGGCTTCGCAATCTGACGAATCGTACGCTTGTCG
>JAXMBU010000023.1:0-96077 GCA_046349735.1 Planctomycetaceae bacterium | reverse complement strand
AACGCACTTCCGCCACGGATGGCTGCCGCCTTCGAGGTCGATTCATTGCTCAACAGAGCCTTCACCGTGGCTTCAGAAGTGGCCGTCACACTCACGTCGCCATCAGCATTGATGGTCGAATCTTCAATAATGGCCGATGCTTTGACGGGCTGTTCGCTGCCGATTGCACTGGATCCCAGTAGCGTATCAACGGTGTTGAAGAGCAGATTCTGAGCGGCCCAGCCGACAGTGTTGAAGGCAAGAGTTCCCGTTCCACTGGAGTTGCCCGCACTGGTGGATGCCAGGGTGCGTGCATTGATCAGAGCCGTGTTCTCAGCGTTGACGATCACATCTCCGCCACCACTGGCGGTTGTCGTAACGCTGCTGTCTTCGATCAGGGCATCGGTCGTTGAAAGCACAAGGTTTGTGGCAATCACCGCATTGACGGCCAGAGACGTGTCTTCGCCGAATGCACTGCTCCCATTCGCCGTGACTTCGCTGTCGATCAGTGCATGAACCGAAGAGTCTTCAATCGCCTGAACAGTAACATCCCCGCCAGCGTTCACGGTCGCTTTGCTCAACTTACTGTCGACATCCGACCGAACATCATTCCTCACGACAAGAACGCCAACACCAAGTCCCTCGTTGTCGCCTATGTCCAGCGCAGCCGGAACGGAGAACGGAACCTGCAACTGCCAGTAGCCCTTGTCTGTGTAGTCGGCTTCCGTCAGATTCACCGCGCCGTTCGTTCCCATGTACTTGTAATAGTAGCCCGGCTCGCCACCCGCTTCGTGATCTTTTGCGACTTTGACCACGTTGCCGAAGGCAAGATTCTGAGTTCCGTCCGAGCTGATAAAGTTAAACGTTGGCGAGTTCAGCGGACGAAGGGCGTTCGTCAGAGTCTCTCGGTAGTACGACGGCCCCGCGTCGCCGCCTGCGACGGCAGTGACTCCTGAGATGATCGCTGCTTTGTCTGTTGCATCAATCGTGATATCGCCGCCAGCGGTGACGGCTCCGGCCGTTGATGTGAACCGAATCGAGGCATCTGCGTCTGTCTGAACCATGTTGCTGGCAACCAGAGCACTGGCCGCGGCGTCGCCGGTGGCTTCGCTGCCAAAGGCTGCATTCAGAGAAGCCTCGTTGTCAGCGGTCACGGAAATGTTTCCGGAGACGTCAACGGTGGTATCGACGAGCGCCGCTTCCACTTTCGCTGGTTGAGCGGTCCCGATGTTCGTTCCCAACAATGCATCGATGGTGTCAAACAGAACGTTCTGAGACTGATAGCCCAGCGTGTTGAAGGCCAGCGTGACACCGACCGCCTGCGAACCCGGTCCACCGCTCTCAGTGCTGCTGTTGACCGTCGCTTCAATGCCCGAACGATTCTCAGCAAACACGGTGACATCCGCGCCCGACGTGCTGGAAGGTGTGGCAATGTCACTGTTGGTGATCGTGGCGGTAGCAGAGCTAAGAACCAGGTTGCTGGCCACGGTGGCATTCACGCCGAGCACTGTTGAGTCGTTGAATTCACTTCCGCCAGCGACAGTCACGGTGCTATTGATTGCAGCCTGCAGGTCGGCCTTTTCGATTGCGTTGACAGCAATGTCGCCGCTGACTGTCAGGTTGGTCTTGTTGATATTCGCCACGACGCTGCTGACGACATCGTTGCGAACAACGTGGATCCCCACTCCTGTGGCGTTCGTCGCCGTGATGTTCCCGAATGACGGGATAAAGTCGGCCAATGTGGCACTCTCATCAATTCGTTGCCATCGAGCAGTGTTGCCGTAGTTTTCGGTACCCAGATTGACACTGCCAGCGGCACCAAGAAAACGATACACACCGCCTTCAGCACCGCCTGCGGTATGGCCCGGGGCAACTCGAACCTTCTGTGAAGTTCGGCGATAAACTGGCTGCCACCGAGCGGTATTGCTGTAATTTTCAGTCCCGAGATTGACGCTGCCGGCGGTTCCAACAAACTGATAGACCTGATCCTTGGCACCGCTTGTGCCACGCTTCATGACTCGAGTACCACGGCTGATCGTTTGAGTGCCCGATGTTGTCTCATGCTGAAAATCGGGACCACCAAGATCACGAGTTCCCGAGAGACTTGTGTAGTTGTAATCATTCGGAAGAGCCTGCGCGACATAGTTCTGCAGAGTGCTGATGCCACCGTCATTGGTGGCTTCAGAGGTGACGTCGAGGTTTGATGTGGCAGAGATTCCAGCTGCATCCTCGGATTCCACCTTCAGATCACCGGCCGCCGAAACCGCCCCGTTGCCGGGCGTTGTAAACTCAATCTTTGCTGACGCCGCGCTCTTGACCATGTTGCTGGACAGCACCGTCCCCACGGCCATGCCGCTTGCGTTCATCAGAGCGGATGCAGCCGATGCTGTCTCATTGCTGATCTCAGAAGTGATCAATGCCCCGGCCGTCGCGGTGACTGACACATCGCCCGCTGAAGTGACCGGGGTGTCTCGAATGAATGCCGTCGCATTCGCACCTGGCGCATTGCCAAGATTCGTTTTGATCAGGGCATTCAGAGTATTAAACAGCACGTTCTGAGATTCATGACCGACGGTGTTAAAGGCCATCGTGACTCCGATGGCCTGATTCCCGCTGCTGATCGCCGTGGCATTGGTCGCTTCAATCGTCCCCGAGTTCGCTGCGGTTACGCTTACGTTTCCATTGCTTGTCGTAGTAAGATTGCTCGTCAAAACATGCGATTCTGCTCCGCTCTGAACGGTGTTCGTTACAATGGAGCCTCCGACAGCCAGCGACGTTCCCGTTCCCGTCGCGCTGCCGCCGGATGATTTCGCGGTGGCATCGGCGGATGCGGTCAACTGCTGGGTTCCGTTCGCCGCGACGTCAATATTGCCGGCCGCGTTAACAGTCGCCTTTTCAATCACGCTGTCGACATCTGCGATGATATCATTGCGAACGACGAGACCCGCAATCCCCATGGAGTCAGAGTCGGAGATGTTCAGCCCGACTGGCAGCACATTTACAGCATCCAGCTTCTTCCAAAGTCCATAGTTGGTGTAGTCAGTGGCGGCAAGATCGACCGAAGCATCAGTGCCCATGTACTGATAAATGAGCCCTCGCGCAGCCGCTGTTGTATAGGTCGAGGCGACTCGCACCTTGTCACCAAACTTCAGACTCTTCGTTCCAGACAGGCTGGAATATGCATAGTCCTGCTGCAATTGAGTCGCCAGCTTATTCAGGAGGCTCGCCCCGGCATCGTTGGTCGTTGTGGAGGAAGACAACAGCGTTGTTTCCGCTTCAATGCTGTTGTCATCTGTCGCGGCCACGTTCACATTGCCGGCCGTCACCGAAATGGCTGAGCCGGTACTCTTGATGGCCGCATCGACGTCCGTGGAAACCATGTTCGACGACACAACCATACCAACGGACATCCCGCTGGCATTTATCAGCGCTGACGCGGCCGAGGTCGCTTCATTGCTGAGAGCCGAAGTGATCTTTGCCGTCGAAGTCGCCGTGACTTCAACATCACCGGCTGCAGAAACAGGAGTATTCAGAATCTGAGCGTTTGTCTTCGCCGGCGTCTGATTTCCAATATTGGTGCCCAGGATGGCATCGATGGAATTGAACAGAGTGTTCTGCGGTTCATAGCCAATCGTATTGAACGCCAGAGTAGCCCCGACAGCATTTTGCCCGGCCGTTACGATGCTCTTGTTGATAGCATCAATTGTTGAGGTATTCTCAGCCACAACGGACACATTTCCGGTGTTCGGTGTTGTGGAGTTCGTGGTAATCGAACCGCCTTCAATCAGTGCGGAGGCATTGCTGAGCACCGTGTTGGTGGCAATAACTCCGTTAATGGCAAGACTCATCCCGCTGCCAAATGCGCTGCCGCCGGATGACTGAACGGTGGCGTCTGCTTCGGCTTTGATCGTAGCATCTTCAACGGCTTTCACGGTTACGGAGCCAGCGTCGGCCAGCGTTGCGTTGAGCAAGGTCGCTGTTGCGGAGGACTTGATATCGTTTCGCACAACGATACCGCCGACGGAAACAGAACTGGAGTCCGTCAGATTTATTCCCTGAGGAATGTATTCTGTGGCATCCACCGGTTTCCACAGATCCAGATCGGCATAGTTCTGAGTTGTGAGGTTCTTCGTTCCCGCCGTGCCAAGATACTCATAAACGCTGCCCACGATGCCGCCGGCGTTTGCCCCCTGGAGGACTCGTACTTTATCGCCAAACGCAAGACTCACGGACGTGCCGGAACTGGAGTGGTCATAGTCCAGCAGGGCATTGATTCCATTCTGAAGCAGGCGCATGCCGCCGTCGTTGGTCACTGTCGATGACGACACCAGCTTGGCGTTACTGAAGGCGGCTGTGGTGTCGGTGGCCGTGATATTCAACGCCCCGGAGACGGCAGTGGTCGCAGCGGTCGCCAGCTTCCAGTTCGACGCGTTGGTATAGTCCTGAGTCGTCAGATTCACGTTGCCGGCGGTACCGATAAACTCATAGATCGACCCTACAACTCCGCCTGCCGAATGTCCGGCAGCCACTTTGACCTTTTGACCGACTGCCAGACTCACTGTGCCGACGCTGCTGAGCTTATCAAACGGTTTGACGATGGCGGCGGACGAGCTGTTAATCAGGTTACTTGCGACAATCCCGGAGGCCGCAGAACCCGTGGCCCCACTGATTCCAGAAACATTGGAATCCACGGTATTGCTGACCGTCGCATTCGCTCGCGCGCCGGAATCCGATGTAACGGCTAATGCACCGGTAACATCAATGGCTGTGTTATCAAACAGCGCCAGCGTCTGAGACGCTGTGGCCGGAGTAATACTTGTGCCCAGTAACGTGTCCACCGTGCGCAAAGCCGCGCTGAGTCCGGATCCGCCGATCAGATTGAAGGCAATTGACGCACCAAACGACAAAGACGACGTGTTAAACGCCGTCCCAAAGCTGGTTGTTCGCGCAGTCAGACCGGCTTTCACACTGGCCGTAGCGTCATCATTGGCCGCGACTGTCGCTGCACCAGTGGTGAAAGAACCACCGGTGACGATCGCCATCACACTGCCGGACAACTGATTGGCGGCGTAAGTCCCATTCAGAGAGACCGTCTGCCCGCCGGGAATCACTGCATAGGTCAGCGAATCTGTTTCGGCTTCCGCTGTGGCAACCAATCGACGAGTGGCTTCGATGCTGGTTGTGCCTGAGCCAGTCTGGGTAACTGCGGCATTGGTAATGTTGACCTTGGTGTCGCCCGTGATCAGGTTCTGGGCTGCTGAGACGGCAATGTTGGCTGGAAAGCCAAGTGCTCCGATATCAATCGTCTGTTGAGGACTCTTTGCTGTTGCCGTAATCCGGTTGTCCGCTTTGATGGAAAGGTCACCATCTGAAGTAATCTGGGCGGCGGTGCCTGAACCACCGATGACCACTTTCGTGTCACCAGTGATTTCATTCTTCGCACTTCGTCCCTGAGCAAAGTACGACGTAGCACGGTCAGCCAGAATTGTGACGCTGCCCGTGCCCTTGACGACCGCTCCGGCATTGATGGTCACGACGGCGGAGTCTGTCCAGGTGTTCGTCGCTGATCCCAGACTGCCGGAACTAATTGTGGAGATCGTACCACTGGTTGCGGCGGACAGCGTCACAGCCGAACTGGTCACGGTGCCGCTGACCGTCACGGCGGCAGAATTGGTCCAGGTTGAGGCCGCAAGCAGTCCCGATTCGTTCACGGTGCCGGCATCGGCCGTCGCGGTCAGGCTTACGGAATTTGGAGCATCGACGCGTACGGACGCATCGACGGTAATTGTTTCCGCAACGACGGACAGAGTATTGGAAACGGCCGTATTGCCCGTGAACTTCACGGAGTCGTTGCCCGCTCCGCCGGTGAACGCGAATGAGACGGGAATTTCTTTCGTAATTACACCGCTACCATTTTCTGTATAGACGCCGCTCAGATCGATCCATACATCATCCGCACTGCTGGAGCCTGTAATCGTCAGCGATCCAGTCGCATTGTTCACTGCCTGAGTCGTCAGGACGGAGTTATCCGTACGGCTCTTCAAAGTAATCGTGGCATTACTCGCGGAACCCGACGCTTCCAGCAAAAACGGAGTCCCGGCCCACGTCGTCAGATCAATATTGGCCGCCAGCAACAGACGCTCTTCAAGCATTTGAATGCGATGAGCAGTCCCGGCCACCTGACCTCGCCTTGCCTTCCGCCGCGGAGTAGGCGTGACGCCGGATTGCCGCACGGCATTGAGCAAAACATCAGCAACGTTATCAGATTTCGTGGATCGGCGACGATTCCGGCGATTAAACGGAAACTCCAGCACCATGACTCAAATCCTGTCGAGCGTTGATGTATCTAGTCTTGGTGACTCTGCTGGAGGTGATTGTCCTGAGGGATTCGGAGCGGGTCTTTTTGCTTTTCGCCAGGTATGTTGTAGAGTCAACTTTAGTCGACCTCACAACTCGGTCGCGTCATCAGCCGCAGGGTGTTAGCCCCCGGTTGTTCCGCCTTCATCCCGCGACCAAACCAACCTGGCACTCAGCACTAGGAGCCCTCATCCCAATCTCAAACAACCACCATCAGCGCAACCTGCGCACAAAAGCTGCGCAAGCTCCACAGAGTCTGCTGGTGGTTTCGACCGGGCATCTTTTTTCGATTACGTAAGGAGACCCCGTTCATTCAGCCTGGGCAATCTCACGGCAACGATTCCGCCTATACAGATCAGATCAATTCTCCGATCAGGGTTTTCCCCAGGCTTTTTTGAAGTCCGGATGAAGACATCACAGTTCGCCGCTTCGACTCACGGCTCGAACAATCTGCCGATGGTGTTTCTCTGTGGTATGGCTTATTCCCGATGGGAGGATGGCCAGGTCATCGGATTCATAATATTCCTAACGAGTTAGAGAATTCGCAGGATTTCGCGACACATGTCCGGGACGACTCTGAATTTGGCGGGGCTCGGTTGCCTCGAAACATCACGGCGATAACATCCGCGCCATGACCACAAAACTCTCCCCCATGATGGAACGCTACAAGGTCGTTAAGGCTGAGCATCCGGGGGCTATTCTGCTGTTTCGCATGGGCGATTTTTATGAGCTCTTCTACGAAGACGCTCAGAACGCCTCGCGAGTTCTGGGACTCACCCTGACCAGCCGGGATAAGTCCTCGGAGAATCCCGTGCCGATGGCCGGATTCCCCTATCATCAGCTCGACGGCTACCTCCAGAAGCTGATTCAGGCCGGATTCCGCGCCGCGATCTGCGATCAGGTTGAAGATCCGAAGAAAGCCAAAGGGCTTGTTCGCCGCGAAGTTACGCGAGTCGTCACGCCGGGAACTTTGACCGACGACCAGATGCTGGATCCTCGTCAAAGTAATTTTCTGGCCTGCGTGGCTCCATCGAAGAACATGATCGGCCTGGCCTGGCTGGAAGTTTCCACCGGCCGCTTTCTGCTGACCGATCTGGAACCATCACAGTTGCAGGACGAGCTGGCTCGAATTCGCCCGGCCGAATGTCTCATCCCTGAAAGTGCGGCTCAGGATGGTCAGCTGCCGATGAGGCGACCGGATCCCAGCTCGCCTGTCATGACGACTCGGCCGGATTGGTGTTTTGCTCGCGAAGAAGCCAAACGCCTGCTGAACGAGCACTTTGGCACGAAGACACTGGAAGGTTTTGACGTCGAAGATACTCCCGCCGTGACCGCTGCTGGTGCTCTGCTGGAATATGTCCGGGAAACTCAGCGAACCGCGCTGCCGCACATTGTCCGCATGGAAGTCTGGCGCCGCAGTCGGCACATGATTATCGACGAAGCGACTCGGCGCAGCCTGGAACTGGCTCAGACGCTGCGCGATGGTCGCCGAGATTACACGCTGCTTGGTATTCTCGACGAAACCTGCACGCCGATGGGATCTCGTTTGTTGGCCGAATGGTTATCCAGTCCGCTGACCGATCCCGAACAGATTACTCAGCGACAGGACGCCATCGAAGAATTCCTGCAGCAGCTGTCTCTTCGCGACGACGTCCGCGAACTGCTGAAGCAAACCTACGATCTGCAGCGTCTGACGTCACGTATTGCGACGGGACGATGCAGTCCGCGAGATCTCGTCTGTCTTGCTCGCACATTGGAACAATTGCCTCGACTGCGAGCCAAACTGGCCGAGCGGAAATCAAAGCGGCTGCAAACACTAGAACAGCGAATCGAACTGTGCCCGCAGGCGCATGAAGCGATTACGATGGCGGTGGTCGATGAACCGCCAATGAATGTAACCGATGGTGGCGTGATTCGTCCGGGCTTCAATGCCGAACTGGACGAGTTCCGCGACCTGATGCGCGGCGGTCGCCAGTGGATGGCTCAGTATCAGGCCAAAGAAATCGAACGCACGGGTATCTCCAGCCTGAAGATCGGCTTCAACAAGGTCTTCGGTTATTACCTGGAAGTCACGGCCGCTAACAGCTCGCGAGTGCCCCCCGAGTATATTCGCAAGCAGACGCTTAAGAATCAGGAACGTTACATCACGCCGGAGCTCAAGGAGTACGAAGACAAGGTGCTCCGCGCCGAAGATCGTGCGAAGGCGCTGGAGCAGGAACTGTTCACGGCTCTGCGAGATCAGGTGGCGACCTTCGTGCCGCTGTTGCTGCGAACCGCCGATTCCATGGCGGAGATTGATGTCATCGCAGGCCTGGCGACCCTCGCGGGGAAAGCCGGATACTGTCGCCCCACATTGACGGCCGAACCGATAATGGATATTCGGGATGGTCGACATCCGGTGCTGGATCGACTCCTGCCAGCCGGACAGTTTGTGCCGAACGATGTGAAACTTGGCTTGCCGTGCCCGGAAGACGAAAAGAGAGCAATCGGTCGAGTTCAGATCATTACCGGTCCGAACATGGCCGGTAAGAGCACCTACATTCGTCAGGCCGCGCTGATCACGATTATGGCTCAAATGGGGTCGTTCGTCCCGGCAAAGTCCGCCACGATCGGAATTGCCGATCGAGTCTTCGCACGAGTCGGTGCGAGCGACGAGCTGGCTCGCGGGCAAAGTACGTTCATGGTGGAGATGACCGAGACGGCTCGAATTCTGAATTCAGCGACGTCGCGAAGCCTGGTGATTCTGGATGAGATTGGTCGCGGCACAAGCACGTATGATGGAATCTCACTGGCCTGGGCGATCACCGAACATCTGCATGATGAAATCGCCTGTCGCACGATGTTCGCAACTCACTATCACGAACTCACTGACCTGACCACGACATTAAAACACGCCGCGAACTGGAACGTTGCTGTTCAGGAGAGCAATGAAGACGTCGTTTTCCTGCACCGCATCGTCGAAGGTGCAGCTGGTCGAAGTTATGGGATTCACGTTGCAAAAATTGCCGGGGTTCCTCGTTTGGTGACCGATCGCGCCGCGACAATTCTGCAGACGCTGGAAGACGATCACGTCAGTGCTGACGGACGCCCCAAGGTTCCTCAACGCGAAACCACCAAACAACGAAGACAGCAGAAGTCGTTGTTTGAATTTCCCGAGGATCCGCTGCTGGAGGAAATCCGCAGACTGGAAGTGGATAACCTGTCGCCGATGCAGGCGCTACAGGAGCTATACCGATTACGTAAGCAGCTGACCGAACGATCCTGATCAAGGAAGGCGATTATTCCCGAGAGCCATCGGCAAACTCCTCAGCGTTCAAACCTGCTGCGAACGAGTCGCACAAACCTGCATCGTAAATTTTGACGCCCTTGAAGACTGCGAAGTCGGTCTAAAATTGCAGGCAGGGGCTATTGAGGCAACAACCGCCGAGTTTCGTCAACGGAAACCCCGGACGTGGTTTCCGGTGCCGCCAGTCGCGTCGCGACGTATTCTGGGCAAAATGCGTTCCCATCAGCGCCCACGTATAGTCGCCACTGCACCGGAGAAATCCGAAAAATTGAAAGGAACTCGCTCGATGTCGGCCGTCGCCATTTGGTGGGTGAAGCGGGATGCTCGACTAGCCGACAACGCCTGCCTGACCGAAGCGGAGCGGCTCGGTCTTGATGTGCTGCCGTTCTTTGCGTTCGAGCCCTCACTTCTGGCGGCCGACGACACCTCCGAGATGCACATTCAGACGCAGTGGCAGGCGGTCAGCGGGCTGCGAACATCGCTCCGGACGCACAAAGCCGACATTATTATTGCGCATGGGGAAGTGGTTGAGAAACTGGCCAAACTTCACGCGATCGTACCGTTCACTCACGTGTTGGCCCACGAAGAGATCGGGAACGACCTGACCTTTCGACGTGACAAAGCCGTCGCGGATTGGTGCCGACGGAATGGCGTAATGTACCGCGAGTTTCCCCAATCCAGCGTTCGACGAAGCGGTATCAACCGTGACCGACTGCATGAGCTTTGGCAGGCTCGAATCGTCAAGACGTCACCTCTGCCAATTCCAACGATTCAGCAGGCGGATCCTCTGCGAAAATTAGCCGCCTCAACAACGTTTCCCCAGCTGACGGCATTCGCAGAGAATCATCAATGGCAGGCCGTTAGTGAAGCGGATGCTCGTATAACTCTGACCAATTTCTTAGACCACCGTGGCCGATGGTATCGTGGAGGGATCAGTTCACCAAATACGGCTTTTACATCGGGATCCCGGTTAAGTGCGCATCTGGCCTGGGGAACGCTGACAGCTCGACAAGTCTGGCACGCGGTGCAGGAACGACTGGCAGCACTCGATCCTGACGACCCAAAATCCGCAAGATGGAAACTGAGCCTGCAGTCGTTTCTCAGTCGGTTGCACTGGCGAGACCATTTTACGCAGAGGCTTGAATCGGAACCCGTGCTGGAATTTCAAAGTCTCCACCCGAGCTACCGCGATTTGCCATACGAGAATGACGAACGTCTGCATGCGGGATGGCGGGAAGGCAACACGGGGTTTCCGATGATCGATGCCGTCATGAGATGCCTCGCGGCAACGGGATTTGTCAACTTCCGGATGCGAGCCATGGTCGTGAGCTTTGCCTGCCATGTACTGCATCTCGATTGGCGGCTGATTCATCCTCATCTGGCCCGAGTTTTCCGGGATTACGATCCGGGCATCCACCTGAATCAGCTCCAGATGCAGGCCGGCGTTGTGGGCTTGAACACCATTCGTGTTTACAACCCGACCAAACAACTGACCGACTGGGATGCCGACTGCCGCTTTGTCAAACAGTGGATTCCTGAACTAGAAAATGTTCCGGCAGAGCAGATCCTCAACAGAGATGCACTTCCCGGCTATCCGTCTCCGATCGTGGACTTTGCGAAACGCTCGAAACACATGACGAGTCTGCTCTACGGAATCCGCAAATCGGCAGCCGCTCGAGAAGCGACCCCGGCCGTTCTTTTCAAGCACGGTTCAAGGAAGAAGAGTACGAGAAAGCAGCCCGCTTCAACCCGCCGCAAACGCGTTTCGCCGCGAAAGCAGCCCCCGGGTTTGTTTGATGACCTACCTTCGGAATGACTCCGAGGAACAACACCTGTTTTCCATTCGTCAGGGACCATCCATATCGGCTGAGCTACGATTCCACTTCACGCAACGCCGTCAGCAGGGCGTCATATTCGTCACGGCAGCATGTGCATTGCTCGAGATGAATCTGCACCATTTCCAGCGCATGCGGAATCTCAAGTCCGTCCAGCTCTGCCTGCGCAAGCTGGTCCATGAGTTCAAAACAGCCATTACAGCCAAGGGTATCCTCGCCCCGCGCGGTTGCCGTCAGTTGAATGAGTTCGGCCAGTTGTTTTGCATCGAGTTTCATTTCAGGATCTCCTAGGCGAGTGCCATAGCCACATCGTCGGCTGAAAAACCAGCTTCGGCAAAGCCAGTTTTCAATTTCACCCGTGCATCGTGCAACAATTTGTAGATCGCATTGCGATTCGTTCCAGTTTGCTGAGCGATTCCGTCCGTCGAATAGCCCGCCAAAAACGATCGAACGACCAATCGTTGCTTGTCCGTTAATGCGTCCTCTATCAAACGCTGCAGCACATCCAGAATTTTGTTTTTCTCGGCGTCGTCACTAATGATGCTCTCCGAACTGGCCACTTCTATCCGAAACCCATCATCGGCAGAGAATGCATCCAGTGACATATCCTCGTGATACTTCCGACGAAGCGAACTGATTCCAATCCTCGTTGCGATCGTCATGGCCCACGTGATGAACTTGCTCTTCCCCTGAAACTGATCCAGCGAGTCAAGAATTCGGATCAAAGCGTCCTGCACAATATCCTCAGCGGAAAACGGCTTTCCATAGCGATTATTCAGCGACTTGCTGAGGCCACGCAGCAGGATCGCCCTCAATTCAGCGATCGCGGCTTCCCGCTCAGCGTGTTGCGGGCGAAGTCGCTCCACCCAGCCATCATCCTCGTACATAGAAACCTCAACCAGTTCAGTTTCACGCCGCCCAATGTCGGCACTTTCCTTCGCCAGAGTCCCGTTAGTTTATCACCTGGACGCTCTATTTTACGGATGTCTTACTGCAGCATTCTCAAAATCCAGGCGAACACTCCATTTCGACGTCCGTACTCCTCCCAATCCCTGCATCACAAGATCATACTGACGAGCTCTGGCAGATAGCTCGCAGACCGCTCAATCTGATGGCCCCGACAACGAATCGCCACAGGTTCGGCACAGAACAAAGCCCCTCTGAGAAAAAACATGGCTGACACGGTCGGTGAGAATCCTGAAGCGAATTTACATACTCTGCAGTGCATGGAACTGTGGACAGGAAATTCGTCCGTGGAAAGTATGGCCTCCAGCACCGGGCTGGAAGCATGGATCTTCAGCCAGCCTTATCAAGGCGAATCCACCGGTGGCGATGTGCATTATCTTTCGCTCTGCGTGGGCGGAATTGTTACTCGCATTTTGCTGGCGGATGTCTCAGGCCACGGCATCAAGGTTGACGCGACCTCCAATATTCTGAAAAAACTGCTGCGGCGATTTATGAACGCCAAGCGACAGGATCGACTGGTCGAAGAGCTCAACCGTGAGTTCTCCGGGCTGGAGCAATCCGGGCGATTCGCAACGGCCGTGATCGCTACCTATCTGAGTCATAAGAATCGATTGCTGCTGACAAATGCTGGACACCCGCGACCTCTTCTGTTTCGGAAATCTGTTGGACGGTGGCAGTATCTGAGTCATGTCGGTGCCGATGAGCAGACGGGAAATCTACCGCTGGGCATTGACGATTCGACACGTTATGAACACGCCGCCCTGCAGATAGAATCGGGCGATATGTTGCTTCTATATACAGATGCATTCACTGAGGCCGGAACGGATCATCTGCAACTGCTCGGTGAACCAGGATTATTGTCGCTCGCGGAATCAATTCCACAGACGGATTCGATTGATCAATTCGGGCGAAAACTGGTGAACGCAGTACGCGATTTTGCCGGCGGATCTGCCAATGATGACGAGACTCTGATTGTCATCCGCTTTGGAGAAGGTCGCAAATCGCCCGGACTATTGGAACGCCTGCGAGGCTACTCGGCTGTTCTTCGAGGCTGAGAACTGATTCGGTCAGTCAGGCTCGGCTTTACCGAATCGCTAAACAATCGAAATGCCACTGTTCCTGATCGCAATTATCCTCGTGATTAAAGATTCTCGCAGAATCTTCGTAAGACGCAGAAAATTACTGCGTCCAAACGACATGTTGCGACTCGAGTTCTTCGGGTCGATGATCACGAGTCAGATTTCGCGTGGAAACGAAGAGAATTGCCATGAAACGATTGAGCCTGTTGTCGCTGTTTTGTGTTGTTGGCATCAGTGTTGTAGCCGGTTGTTCAGATTCGGCTGCCCCCGCGGCAGGTGGGGCGTTGATGAATGACGGAGCGATGAAAAGTGATATGAAAGGCGATGGCATGATGAAAGGCGACATGCAAGGCGAGGGAATGATGAAGGGCGAGGCGATGAAAGGTGACGGCATGATGAAGGAAGAGAGCAAGTAGTGCTTCCGGCCAACGCTGTGAGGCATTTCTATTCGAGGAATTACTGCGATTCGGGCCAAAGGCCCATCCGTTCAGACAGCCCGGGCCATGGGCCCGGGAAGAATGGTCACCATAGCATAAAGGCCTGAAAGGCCGGCCGTTCACATTGTCGACTGAGTTCGCTATGGACACGAATGGTCGACCCTTTGGGCCTGAGAATACAATGGGAATCGCAATCCTGGGCCGATGGCCCAGGCTGCCTGATTGGCCGGGCCTTTGGCCCGAAATCACATGAGGAAACACCTGGGAACAGACATTCAACGCGTAGCCTGTTACCGTGGCTAAAGAGATTTGCGGGACGAGTAACAGGGCTCGTTCTTCATCGGAAACTGATTATGGAAACGGCCTCTTCTGAGGCTGATCAACAAAGGCATCAGACGTGGCCGATATTCCAAAGATTCCTGATCGAGAAATTACTCCCCCTTCGGTGTATGCCAATCGCCGCGCGTTCATGCGAGCAGGAGTGGCAGCGGCGACGGCCGCGGCGACTGGTTCCGTGTACCGACTGTTTAATCCGATTAAACACGTCGATACCAGCAAGGCGGCCCCGGTCGAACTTCAGGCGGCGACAGAATCGGAAGCTGAGTTGCTGGCGAACGGCTGGCGAGTCGACGAGGAGAAAACGCCGGAACAGAGCATTCTGACCTACAACAACTTCTATGAGTTCACCACGAACAAAGAAGCGGTCGCGTCTGTCGCCGCAGGTTTCACGACCGAGGATGGCAACTGGTTGTTGATGGGCTGGTTGATAAGCCTCGCACATTTTCGATTGCCGATTTGCATGCACTCAGCCCTCCCCAGGAACGTGTCTATCGGATGCGATGTGTCGAAGCATGGTCGATGGTAATTCCCTGGGCCGGAATTCCGCTGGCTCACCTGCTGGAATCTGTTCAACCAGCCTCCGGCGCGAAATATGTCGCTTTCGAAACGCTGCTGGATCCGGAACGCATGCCGGGACAGAAAACCGAGGTCCTGCAATGGCCGTACATCGAAGGTCTGCGACTTGATGAAGCAATGAATCCGCTGACACTGCTGGCGACCGGACTCTATGGGAAAACGCTGCCCCCGCAGGACGGTGCCCCGGTGCGATTGGTAACTCCGTGGAAGTACGGATTCAAAGGAATCAAGTCGATCGTTCGCATCTCGCTGACTGCCGATCAGCCCGCGACCAGTTGGAATCGGTACTCAGAAACGGAATACGGTTTCTACGCCAATGTGAACCCTATGGTTGATCATCCTCGCTGGAGTCAGGCCACGGAACAGCGCATTGGCGAATCTGGCCGTCGCAAAACGCTCATGTTTAATGGTTATGAAGAGCAGGTCGCAGGCATGTATGAGGGCATGGATCTGGCGAAGTACTTTTGATTGCATCTTGGGTTTGTACGTGCCACCCGTCTCGCTCGATGTTTAAGACAGAGATCATGAACCAACTGCAATTTCTCCGAGCCCTGGTGATTCTGAACGGGCTTGTTCCGCTTGTGATGCTGGGCTGGGATGCTTATCGAGGTCAGCTCGGAGCGAACGCTGTCAATAACTCGCTCCACATCACCGGGATTCTGTCGCTGGTGTTCCTGTTTCTTTCCCTGCTGATTTCTCCACTGAGATGGATGACGGGCTGGGGCGGATGGCTTGCGTTCCGTCGAGCACTCGGGCTGTACGGGTTCTTTTATGCGGTCGTCCATCTGGTGATCTATGTGGGATTTGATCGGGCTCTCAGCCTGAGCAGTACACTCAATGAAATCTGGATGCGTCGATTCCTGCAGGTTGGATCCGTCGCAATCGTCCTGATGGTTCCATTGGCAGTCACTTCGACCAACAGCATGATCCAGCGCATGGGGCCGAAACAATGGAAGCAGCTGCATCGCCTGACCTATGTGGTCGTGATTCTGGGTGTGCTGCATTATTACATGCTGGTGAAGTCCGATATTCGCCAGCCGTTGGCCTTTGCCGGAGTGCTGACTGTTCTGCTGGGAAGTCGCGTGGGGCGACATTACTCCGACCTGCTGCAGGCTTCACAGAAAAAAACGATTGTCCAACCGGCACAGCCGGCTTCCGGATCGGCATCTGTTTCTGTCCAGCCCACAAATTCTATGCCCATGTTGGCTTCAACGAAGCCCGGCAAAGGCTGGAAAGGTGAGCTCAGGATCGCCGCCATCTTTCAGGAAACCCCAGACGTCAAAACTCTTCGTTTGATGTCAGCGGATGATGGCGAGTTTCCGTTCGTCTACCAGCCCGGGCAGTTTATCAATATCCAGTTGATGATCGACGGCAAGCGAGTCAATCGCTCTTACACGTTGGCTTCATCGCCAACTCGCAGTGATGCCTGTGAACTGACAATCAAACGTGAGCCATCGGGGTTGGCTTCTCGTTACATTCACGAGCACCTTCGGGTTGGCGATGTCCTTCCGGTCTCCGGCCCCTTGGGGAGATTCGTCTTCAAAGGAGAGAACGCTTCAGGAGTTGCGTTGATTGCCGGAGGCGTGGGGATCACGCCGGTGATGTCTATCCTGCGGTATCTGACAGATCGCGCGTGGAAGGGGGCCATTCACTTCCTGATCGTGGCGCAAACGGAGCAGGACCTGATCTTCCGAGACGAACTCCGATGGCTGCAGAGCCGGCATCATAATCTGCACGTTTGCATCACATTGACTCGCACTGAGCCTCAGAGCAAGTGGGCCGGTAATCGAGGCCGTGCCAGCGCAGAGTTGATCACTCGAGTGATCCCAAATCTGACTCAACTTCCCGTGTACCTGTGTGGTCCCAATGAAATGATGGATCACACAACCGAACTCCTCATCCAGCTTGGAGTTCCCTCATCGCAGATTCACACAGAAGCATTCGCTGGAAAGAAGTCGCTGGCAACAAATGCAGAAGCCAGCAACATATCCCGGGAAGAATCATCGCCTGTGAATTTTGGTGCAACATCAACCTCGACGTCGCAACAGACTGCAAAGGGGCGCGATACCATCCGTTTTTCGCGCTCAGGTCACTCGACGCAAGTTGATGCCGACATGTCGATTCTTGAAGCCGCCGAGGCACTCTCGATCGAAATTCCCTACGAATGTCGCTCCGGGATCTGTGGACAATGTAAAACGAAGTTGCTGAACGGTGCTGTGCAGATGGACTGTGAAGACGCACTCAGTGCTGCGGAGAAAGCCCGTGGTATTGTTCTCGCCTGCCAGGCCCGTCCACAGTCGGATTTGAACGTGGATGCATAGTCTCTGTGATGATGTTCCCTGCCCGTTGAACTTTATGAGGACACCAAAATGAATTTCAAAATTACGATTCTGGCAGCTGTTTGCCTGCTGATGTCTGCCTGTGTTTCGCAGGCCGAGAACCCTTCGAACTTCAAAGTGAAGTCCGTTCTTGATGAGTCAACGTTCGAATTGTCGGAACACAAAGGCAAGATCGTGGTGCTGCACTTTCTGCTAAAGACAGAGTGTCCCGTTTGCCTGCGGTACACGCACGATTACGCGGCTTTGGCGGAGAAAACTCCCGATGTGGTCCATGTGTTTCTCAAACCCGACAGCGAAGACGACATTCGAGCGTGGGCGGAAAGTCTGGACGAGAAGGGGCTCCAAAGTCTCCCGAAGATCTATCGCGACGTCGACGCGAAGCTCGCGGTGAAATACCGCGTTCCCGATGGTTATAAGTTCCACGGTCAGACGGTTCACTATCCCGCGTTGATCATCCTCGATGAAAGCGGCAAGGAACGATTTCGCTATATCGGTAAGTCGAATACGGATCGTTTGCCCATCAAGGATTTCGAGGCGAAACTGGTCGAGTTGCAGAAAGAGGCCGCGAAATAGTTTCAGCGGATTTCACTTCATCATGACGACAGGTATCGCCCAGTGACGCCATCCATCAGGTATTCGAGGGCATGACATGCACCCATTTCGAACCGCGAGTTTTCTCGTCCTGCTAGCGGCAATTCTACTCGGCCTGGACTCGAACCGAGGCTTCTCGCAAGCTGTGGACAAGGAGCCGCTGGTTCCGCAAAACCTGCTGAAACTCATCCACACGCCGGAAGTACAGAAAGTACTGGAGTTGGAGGATGATCCGCGGCTCCTGAATCTACTGAGAGAAATCGATCGCATCTGGTGGCCATCTCGCCTGCTGCCGGAAGCCAAACAGATCGAGACCACACGGGAACTCGAGAATCGCCTGCTAGATGCTCTGAGCCAGATTTCTACGCCAGCCATGGTCAGACGACTGCAAGAAATTGAAATTCAATCGCAGGGAACCAGAGCATTGCTTCGTCAGGATGTCAGCGAGTCTGTGAAGTTGGAGCCCAAACAATTGCGAACAATCAAAACCGCATTCCGTGCGACTGACCTGCTCGCCAGGCAACTCAACGCGAAGCCAGGCGGAGACGCGGATCTGGAGAAGCAATTACGAACAGCTCGCGAGAAAGAACAGATTCTGCTTGATCGACTTCTGAGCTCATCACAACGCAAGGCGCTGGCGAACGTGATCGGGGAACCACTGAGTCTGAGGAACCTGAAACGCATCTACCCTTTGGCCCCGGAACTGATCGACTCGAATGAATGGGCCGGTACTGGACGAACGACTTTGGAAGCCGAACGAGGCAAAGTGGTGCTGGTTCATTTTTATGCGTTCCAATGCCACAACTGCGTGGCGAACTTCAAGCATTACAATCGATGGCACGAGTCGCTTTCGACGAAGGGAGTTACTGTCATTGGAATTCAGACTCCCGAGACCAGCGCAGAACGCGATTCGAAACTTGTGCAAAAGGCGGCGAAGGAACAGGGGTTTGGATTTCCTGTCTTGATTGATCTGGAGAACTCCAACTGGGATGCCTGGGGCAACACAATGTGGCCGACCGTCTATGTGGTCGACAAGAAAGGTTACATTCGTTCGTGGTGGCAGGGCGAACTGAATTGGCAGGGTGCGACTGGAGATCAAACCATTGAAGCACTCGTCGATGAACTCCTGTTGGAGTAGGCGGGAAGAATTCGCTTTTGCCTTGTGCTGCCCCGGTTATCCTACCGCATCACCTCGGCAGGCTTTTCGATACTGCCGCGGCGAACAACCGCAAATGTTCTTGAAGGCTTCATTGAACCGACTGAGACTTTGAAATCCGGCTGACATGGCGATACTCAGAATGGAGTCGTTGCTTGTGGCGAGAAGGCGCTGAGAATGTGAGATGCGATGTTCGGTGATGAACGTTGACATCGTCGTTCCAAAGGTCTGTCGAAAAAGATTCATTGCATAGTTGGGATGAACCCCCACCGCTTCCGCGATCGTCTCCATCGTCAATGGTTGTTGATAATTGCGAGCGATGTAGCAGGCGATTTGATCGGCGCGTGAAAGCTTCGCCGCGGGACGCGAAACAGCAGAGCAGTTGCGAAGCCGTCGCGCCAGTCGCATGAGTCGCCCCTGAACCTCCAAACGCACCGGAGCTTGATTGTCGGAGACGTGTTCGCCCAGCTCTCGCTCCCACTGACGAAATTTCTGAACATCACATTCATCAACTTCGGGCTCGACGATGAGCTCGCCCCTTAGAATTCGGTTGACGAACGATACTTCATGTCCGGACTGCAGAAACTCGTTCAGCGGCAACGTCAACACGTAGTAGGGAGTGTCGCCTTCAAAGGCGACGATCTGGTGAGGAATCGCGGCCCAGAAAACGGCCAATCTTCCAGCCCGAATCTTCGTTCGGGAACCGCCAAGCAGGTACGTCAACGAACCCTCCGTCAACAGATTCAGCTCAATTTCATTGTGGCGATTCGGCCGTGGCATTTGCGCAGGCGTCCACAATTCGCACGCGAAACCGTACGGCAGGAATTCAGGGCGGCTGGGGTCAAACCTCCTCATAAGCTTAGGATACCGTGAGTATTTCTAATATGACAGGAAGACATTCGGTTTCCTCAGGAGTATTCTGGTCTCCATCGACACACGAATTGTTGGATCAACGCACCAGATCTCTTTTTCATAGTGGCACATCACAATGACGTCCTGCGCAGCGATGACTCGGTATGCAGTACTGTGGAGCGTCGCCGTTTCTGCCATCTGCCAGTCCGCCCTCGCCGAATCTCCGGCCGAGAAGATCACCCGCAAACCGGTCGCATGGTTTCGCGAAAACGAAGGACGAACTGCTGTCGAGAATCTTCTGACATGGCAGACCAGTTACGGCGACTGGCCCAAGAACGAAAACACGGTTCGAGAACCATGCACCGAAAAAAAAAAGCCAGCCGGAACGTTCGATAATGGGGCGACCGTGGGGGAACTTCGAGTGCTGGCCAGAGCCTATCGCGCAACTGCGGACGAACGATACAAGCGTGCCTTCCTCATCGGCTTCGATCATATCCTTGCCGCACAATACTCGCACGGCGGCTGGCCACAGTTCTTTCCGCTGAGCAAGAAGTATCATCGGCACGTGACATTTAACGATGGCACCATGATTCGACTGATGGAGTTTCTTCGTGATGCGCCAACTCACGAAGACTTCGCATTTCTCGATGACCAACGTCGATCTGCGGCGTTGAAAGCTGTCGAAAAAGGAATCGAATGCATCCTGCGATGCCAGGTCGTGGTGCAAGGTGACCTGACGGTCTGGTGTGCTCAACATGACGCGGAAACACTGGCTCCTGTGCAGGCTCGCAGTTATGAACTTCCATCACTCAGCGGCGCCGAGAGTGCCGGAGTTCTGAGATTCCTGATGAGCATTGAACATCCCGATCCCAGAATCATTCGCGCTGTCAAAGCGGGAGTCGAGTGGTTCGAAAAGACAAAGATTGAAGGTTATCGGTATCAAAGGAATGAGTCGCAGACTTCATTGATTCCCGAAGAAGGTGCTGCGCCTCTTTGGGCAAGATTCTACGAGATCGAAACCAACCGGCCGATCTTCAGTGATCGGGATGGCGTCGTAAAGTACGACCTCCAGCAGATCGGCAGCGAGCGCCGTAACGGCTACACGTGGTACGGAGATTGGGGTGCCAGTGTATTGAAGACCTATAGCAAATGGCCTCATCGCTGAACCAAACAGCCCGGGAGTTTCAACGTGTCCAAATTCGGTGCGATGTCTCGTGCCTGAGGCTCGTGATCGTCGTGTTGTTTGCAGTGCAACCAACCCCCGGAACAATACCAGCCGGTTCGTCGAAACAACCACAGGATTCATCCACAGCAATCGGCTCACGGTATCAAACAACGAACACGCTCACACCGAATCTCGATCAATCCGCAGGACTTAATGTGCAGACTGCTGCGATCCCGGAGTCAAAGCACTCTGGTCGTCTGCGTGAAATCGCGGCTATCTCCGGGGCAGTGCTGTGTCGAAACCCTTCTATAAGTTCTCGCGTCGACAGACTGCGTGTCGTCGTCTCGACCGACTTCCCACCGATTGGCGTGGTCAAGGCGGGCGATGTTCCGAATGATCAGAAAAGTGATCCCGATGATATGCAGTCGATGGTCCGCTTTCTTTTGTATACCAATGAGTTTGATGTCGAAGCCCTCATCGCAACATCAGCGACGTTTGCGGGCAAAGCCAGGAAGAAGAACATCCTTGATGTGATCGGCCGATACGAACAGGTTTACGAAAACCTCAGGAAACATGATGAGCAGTATCCAAAACCAGACGATCTCCGTGCGGTGACTTTTGAGGGACGAGACGGAACATGGGGCAGGAAGGGCACAGAAAACATCGGTGCGGGCAAGGATAGTGAAGCGTCGGAAGCATTCATCAACATCGTTGATCAACCCGATCCTCGCCCGATCTATGTCTGCATCTGGGGTGACTGCAGTGTGATCTCACAGGCGATCTGGAAGGTCCGGGAAACTCGCGGTGCTGCTGAACTGGAAACGTTTCTGAGCAAACTGCGAATTCATCAGATCGCGACTCAGGATGGCACAATTGGATGGTTGCGAGAATCGTTCCCGAGACTTTTCATTATTCACTCGGAGAAGACCTACTTCGGAATGTTTGGCGCAGATGATCCGATCTCCAATCTTGCCTGGATCGACGAACATGTCAGGCACAACCATGGACCACTCTGCGACATCTATCCCCCCGAGGGAATAGGATGCACCGGTGTGTGCGAGGGGGATTCGCCAGCCTTCCTGTGGCTTATTAGTGCCAACCGGAAACTGAACAATCCCGATGATCCGACTCAGGAGAGTTGGGGCGGGCAGTTCCGACGAGATGGCAACACGAATCATTTCATCGATGGTGCTGGTGGAACCAGCATTTCAAAGTGGCGGAAGGACTTTCAGAAGGAATTCGCCGAACGCGCCGACTGGTGCGTGAGCCCTTAACCTCGTCGTTCCCGCAATCACGTAACTCAACACCAGACTCACGCCTCACCGCGAGCACTTCATTCACGGATTTTTTTAGCGTCGCCCCGCTTCCGTAACTCTTCCGGGAGAACACTTTGAACATCGTTCATTCACGATGGCGATTCCTACTGCCATGGATTTGTATTTGCTTTCTTTGCACGACGATTTGTTCAGCCGAGTCGCTGAAACCGCGAATCGTGGTGCTGACTGACGTGTCTTCCTGGGAAACGGACGACAGCGAATCGCTGGTGCGACTGCTTGTGCATGCCGACATGCTGGAAATTGAAGGTCTGGTATTCAGCACCGGCTGGAGCCTCAGTAGTACTCGAGATGATTTCATGGATCTTATCCATAATACGATCAACGCCTATGAGAAAGACCTGCCTAACCTTCGCAAGCGGTCCGACCAAAGTGCCCAGCAGACTGACGAATCACGTCAATCCATCGGATATTGGCCTCGCGCGGAATATCTCAGGGGACGCACACTATTGGGAAGCAGGAAACGCGGGGCAAGTCACATCGGCGAAGGCAACGATTCTCCCGGAAGCCAACTGATTATTGATCTCGCTGATGAAGCCGATGAACGGCCTGTCTGGATCACAGTCTGGGGCGGCGGCAACACGCTGGCCCAGGCGATTTGGCGAGTTCAGCAGGATCGCAGCGAAGCTGAGCTGAAACAGTTTCTGCATAAGCTTCGCGTGTACACAATCACTGATCAGGACCGAGATCAGAAAACGCCCTTCAGCGACAGCTCACACATGTGGATGCGGAAGGAGTTCGAAAAAGATCTGCTCTTCCTGTGGGATGAATGCGCGTGGATGTATCAAAACGGCACCGGAAGAAAGAATTGGGCCGAATATGAAACCCACATCCAGGGCCATGGTGCTCTGGGAGATTCCTACCCGAAATACAAGTATGGCGTGGAGGGCGACACACCTGCGTTCCTTCATGTTTTGCCAATCGGTTTAAACGATCCCGACGTGCCGACACACGGAGGATGGGGAGGATATTTCGCGCGGGGCACAACGGCTGATAACTCAACCTCGTGTTTCACGAATCACGCCGACTCCGCCAACAAGATTTGTCACTCGCTCGTTGAACATTTCTACCCCGCCACGTTCAACAATTTTGCTGCCAGAATGGACTGGGCTCGAAACGGAGCCGGGAATCGAAATCCCGTTGTCATCATCAACAGAAAAGAGGGAACTAAGATCCTCACTCAGGAACCGTCGCCGGGAGAGACAGTAACACTCGACGCGTCGGATTCGCATGACCCGGACGGCGACAGCCTGACTTTTCACTGGTGGGTCTTATCAGCGGCTGGCACGTACGAGAAGACGATCGACATCGCTGGTAACAACACCAGCACTGCGACAATCACAGTGCCCAGTGATTCTGCCGGGAAAAGCTTTCATGTGATTTGTGAAGTGACGGATAACGGAACACACCCACTGTCAGGCTATCGACGCATCATTTTCTCGCCCACGGAATGAACAGGACGCGACCTGACGGCTCTGCTCTGTACGGTATCAGTAAACTCAACTGATGATTAAACCATGAATCCTGCTTCTGCTTTTCGCGTTGGCGTTACACGAGACTTCCTCAACTCTGAATCACAGCTAGTGTTCGGAGACATCGGATTGAGCATGCTTACGGCAAGTCCAGGTGTGTCGGTTGAATTCCTGCCGGACTACGGAGCGGAACTTCCAGCAGACCTTGGTCGTGAGTTTGACGCATTGCTGGTTCTGGCCCCATTCGTCACCGCTCGTACTCTGGCCACTTGCGACCGTTTAGCGATCGTCGCACGATTTGGAGTGGGTTACGACAACATTGATGTGGAGGCCTGCACAGCCTCAAACGTGTTGTTGACAATTACGCCAGACGGAGTCCGCCGACCAGTGGCCGTATCAGCCTTGGCCCTGTTGATGGCATTGTCACACCGACTCATGGCCAAAGATCTCCGACTCGTGAAGGACGCTGGAATGAGAAGCTCGACTACATGGGTGTTGACCTTGACCGGGAGAACATTGGGGCTCGTCGGCTTTGGAAACATCGGTCAGGAGATAGCCCGAATCGCTGCTCCGCTGGAGATGCGTATGGTGGCCCATGATCCTTATGCAACGCAGGAAACAGCCAACGCTCTTCAGGTGGACTTGCTCGAGCTTGATCAATTGCTGAAGACCTCGGATTTCGTCTGCGTCTGCTGTGCTCTCAATAAGGATACTCGACATCTTCTCAATCGAGAGCGGCTGGCCTTGATGAAGTCGACAGCATTTCTCATCAACGTATCGCGTGGTGCAGTGGTTGATCAGGCGGCTTTGACAGAACTTCTGCAGCATCGCCGCATTGCCGGAGCCGCACTGGATGTCTTTGAGAAAGAACCGATTGACTCGAAGGATCCGCTGCTGCAGCTCGACAACGTACTGTTGTCTCCCCATGCCGTCTGCTGGACGGACGAATTGTTCCGCGGAAATGGCGAGTCCGCATGTCGCTCGATACTGGACGTTGCCCAAGGCCGGCTTCCGCAGGGGATCGTCAATCGCAGCGTGATCGAGCACTCTGGACTGCGCACGAAACTTGAACACTACGCTGGCCTGAAAAATACCAGGCTTCCTGACAACCATTAACTGAAAGACAACAAATGCGTCCCAATCCGGTAAAACACAAAGTATGCGATGGGGGTACGTCCATCGGCACGTTCATCTTCGAGTTCAACACGACCGGAATCGGACGAATCGTTGCGGAAGCCGGTGCGGACTTCGTGATCTTCGATATGGAGCATACCGGATGGAGCGTTGAGTCGGTGCGAATGTTGATCGCAACGACTCGGTCAACGAACTTGATTCCCTACGTTCGGATTCCCGCCACAGAGTACCACTTTATTGCCCGAACGCTGGATATGGGTGCGATGGGGATCATGGTGCCGATGGTGGAAAGTGCCGAGCAGGCCATAAAGATTGTGGAATCGGCAAAGTATCCGCCGATTGGTCGCCGAGGAGCGGCTTTTGGGATTGCTCATGATGACTATAGCGGTGGAGATATCGTCGAAAAGGTTACGACGGCCAACAGCGAAACCCACCTGATTGCTCAGATCGAGACGGCAGCCGGTGTCGAGAATGTCGATGCCATCGCCGCGGTCCCGGGCATTGATGTCCTGTGGATCGGTCACTTTGATCTCTCAAATTCACTCGGCATTCCCGGCGAATTCGAACATCCACGTTTCCAGCAGGCTTTAACTTCAGTCCTCGCGGCCTGCGCACGCCATGGCAAAGTTCCAGGCTTCATGGCCGGAAGCATCAGCAACGGAAAGTCACTTCTGGATCAGGGATTTCGGATGCTGGCCTACAGCGGCGATCTTTGGCTTTACCAAAACGCCGTGCGCGAAGGGTTGTCGGCCCTGAAATCACACCGATCCTAGACTGATCGCGAGAAGGAGGGCGAGGAAAAGGGGTCAGGTCTCTTTTCTGGGCCGTCCCCTTGGCCGAGTCGTGGTTTCGAGACCAAGGCGAACGGCACTGCTTTTGGTCCATTGATCATCACCGAATGGCAAACCGCGACGGACGCTGTGGCGAAGCGACGTGAGTTCCGCGTCCGTCTCGACCTTGTTGACCCATGACCGCCAGTTTCGCGGCAGAGCTGGATTCTCAGGAACGGCCAGCCAGCGGCGTTCGTCAGCAGGCTGGCGACGAACAAAGGCGGAACTCCATTGCCAGTCTTCTGCAAGCCCAATAAAACGGGCTCGCACGGGATTCCGTTCGACGTATCTCATCACCGTCAGCAGATGTCCGTCGGTCTGGATCGGAAACGATTTGAAACGCCCCTGATACAAATGTCCGGTACCGCCGGTCTTGTAATGAGCGTGCCAACGCATCGTGTGCATAACCGTCAGGCGACGGAAGAACTCGCTCACCTGATCGCTGGTTTCCGGTCGGACGACAAAGTGCCAGTGATTAGGCATCGCCACCATGGCATAAATTGGCAATGGCACGACTTCCCATGTCTCTGTGACCACACGCATGAACGCGGCGTAGTCTTCCGGCTTTTCAAAAATCGTCAGCCGAGCCACCGCTCGGTTGAGAACGTGAAACACTTCATTTGCTGGACAATTGCGTTTCGTACGTGCCATGAGCGAAGTCTAACATAACGCGATCCTAATTAAAAGAGACCTGACCCCTTTTCCACCACGCCGGACGTTTTCGGTTTGAGGTGTTCGGAAAATCGCAGGGCGGAGTTTTGAAATCTGAGATCTCAGATTCGCGGGCTCTGACATCCGCATTTAGCTCTCTGCCATCTTCAATCGCACACGGAGGGCTGACGCCCAGCCGCTCGCCGGAGGGACCGGGATTTTCCGCGACGACAAATCCAATCGGATTCTGCAGCCATTCTTCGGATCGGAGCATTTCGATGTGCAGGGTGCTGCCATCGGGCTTGGGCAATTCCAGACTCAGTTGCAGCCATCGACCAAAATCCGGTTCCGCACGGCGAGTGCGTCGTTCGAGATGACCAGTCTCCGGATTCTTCGCGAGGACTCGCTGACCAACTTTGATGCTTTCAAGGGCCAGAGTGCGGAGGTCAGCTGACGAGGTAGATGTCAGCGAAATGTCCACTATGGCTGTTCGGCTGCGGATCTGTGCCCGGTGTTACTTACAGTTCGGGGAAGTGCCTGACAAACGCAAAAGTCCGCGATCACAACAAGTACGGCGACCGCAACTTTTCGAGTGCTGCAAAACTAGAAGCAATTAAAGAGACCTGACCCCTTTTCTCCTCCTAGCTGTCCTAGCTGAATATCAAGATGCACATTGTTGAAGTCGGGATCATCATGATCTCCCGCGTTTCGAGCGATTGTCCCTGCGGGCAATGACGGCATACGAATCTGCTGGCCATCGGCGATGACATTCCCTGACGCCAGGTGTTCAATCAGTCGATTGACCAGACTGACAACGGCATCGGTCAGCTCGGTGGGAACATTATGAACGCTGATGTCCGGCCGACCAAATTTCCGCATACCGCGAGTGTGGTACCACTTCAGAGCAGGGTCGTCTTCTTCAGATACCAGAATGACGGAATGATTGCGTGCGGCCGGTTGCGCCGGGGCAAACAGTTGATTCTGCCAATCCGCCGGGCTCCACCATCGCAGCATCTGCGGGTCGTACACAGCGCAGCCTCCGCAATCGATGAGATACATAATGAGTCCGACGGTATCACGCAGGTAATTCAGGCTGGTCGAGTCTTTTGGTGTGCCCCGCATAATCACGCAGCGATCGCACCGCTGAATCTCTGTTGCAAGTCCCGGATTGCTGGTCTTCAATTCATCCCACAGGAATCCGTCCAGAAAACTGCCCGGAACTTCCGGGTGCTGCTCCGGTCCGTACGACATCATGCTGAGCCCTGCGGTCGGTCCCTGAGACCGATACTTGCTGCGCGACAGCGGAGTTGCGCGATTAATGTTGCCATAAACCACATAGAACAGAAACGGCTCACCACCGCCATCCACAAAGTCTTTTCGGTCCCAGGATTCAAGTTCGGCGGCCATGCAGGACTACTCCTTTAAGGGAGAAAGGTGTGAAACAGGCGGCGGGAGACATAGCAGTGCTGGTGTAGTATCTCCGTCAAATGGGACCTTTTTGAACAGAGTGTTTTGCAATGTTTAACCCGTGGCCGCCAGGCTCAGGTGTTCTCGACTTCTGGCCTCGCGGCAACGGGTTAAACGAAGGGATTTGAGCGACACGACACGAGTTCATCAATTGAAGCCATAAAATCGAGAGACAACCTCCAGCTTCAGAATGCGGCAGGAGCCAACAGGTGATGCCTCAAGTTCTAAAAGGCCAGATCCTTCGCAAGAGTCGAGCAAAGGCTTGTCGGAGGCCAATTCGATTCTGTCGAATCAGCTGTTTTGCGAACGGCAGAAGTTCTCCGACCTCATCGACAGTGCAGTGAAGTTCTCCATTCTTCATCAGCACAAAATCGCAGTACTCCGGATTATTATCAAGCTTCCTGATGATCTCCGGATCTTTTCCCCCATACCGAACAGCATATGTGCAGCAAACTCTGGCAGCGTTGACGGCCTGATTGATTTCCTCGCCTGTCTCCGGCTGACGAATGAAATAGGTGTCCTTGTAGGTTTCGTCGAACGGCGCAAAGAGAGTTGGTGCTTCCGCTTCCGGAGCTCCACACCACAGACAGTTCCCGCACCATCGTCTTGGAGTATTTGGATCCACATGATGACCGGTGAGCTGCCCGGTTGTGTAGAACGGCCCATTCACGTTGAGCGGAAAGCGTAATGGGTGTTGAAAACAGGATGGATCCATAGTGAAGCACCGAGTTGATGGACCGAGAGTTTCGATCTGTCGTGCCAGGGTTTCAGGGCCAAAACTTACAGAGTCCCCAAATGTTTGTGCTGTTTCAATGAAAAAGCCCTCGCAACTTCTGCTGCGAGGGCATGGTGTTAATCACAGGATGTGATTGAGGAGCATCATCAGCGATGGAGCCGCAATGGCTCGCTCCTGATTAATCCCAGCTCAGTGAGCCAGCGCTCTGGTACTCGGTGACGCGAGTTTCGAAGAAGTTCTTTTCCTTCGAAAGGTCAATCGTTTCGCTCATCCAGGGGAACGGGTTCGGTGAGCCATACTGAGTAGGCAGACCAATGCGTTCCAGGCGGCGGTCGGCGATGTGCTGCACGTAATCACGGAACGATTCGGCGTTCAGGCCGAGCACTCCGCGTGGCAGACAGCCTTCCGCGTATTCAATCTCAAGTTCGACCGCAGCGCGAATTCGCTGAATCATCTCGTCCTGGAACTGTGCCGTCCAGATGTCTGGATTCTCGGCCTTGATCCCGTTGATCAGGTCCACGCCGAAGTTCATGTGGACGGTTTCGTCACGCAGAATGTACTGGAACTGCTCGCCGATACCCTTCATCAGGTTGCGGCGATGGAATGACAGTACCATTACGAATCCGCTGTAGAAGAAGATCCCTTCCATGATGACGTAGTAGCCGATCAGATTCTTCAGGAACATCTGGCGACCTTCCAGAGTATCCGTGGTGAATCCATCGTTCAGCACTTCAGCTGTCAGCTCCATCTCGAACGCGTCCTTCTTCGCTATGGCCGGGATCTCCCGGTACATGTTGAAGATTTCACCTTCGTTCAGGCCCAGGCTTTCCACAACGTAAAGGAACGTGTGGGAGTGAACCGCTTCTTCGAACGCCTGACGCAGCAGATACTGACGGCATTCAGCGTTGGTGACGTGCTTGAAGATCGCCAGAACCAGGTTGTTGCCAACCAGAGATTCGGCTGTGGAGAAGAAGCCCAGGTTACGCTTGATAACCAGTCGCTCGTCATCGGTTAGACGATCAGAACGCCAAACTTCCACGTCCTGATTCATCGGAACTTCAGTCGGCATCCAATGGTTGGCGCAACCGTTGTTGTAGTGCTCCCAGGCCCAGTGATATTTAATTGGCATCAGCTGATTGACATCGACCTGAGCATTGTTGATCAGCCGCTTTTCAGTGGCTTTCACGCGGCCCGATGTTCCGGTCAGCATAGTGGTTTGATCTTCGAAAGTGAGTGTAGACATAGGCAACCTCATTCCATGAGTCGGGGAAAACAGAACAACGAATTTAGTGGTTTTGATCAGTTCAAATTTCAGATTTGCGTCTTGTGATTTCAACTTTCAAATTTGAAATCTCAATCTTCAAATCGCCATGACATCAGTTCAAAAGCTGCTTAGCGGGAACTCGATATGCGTTATAAATAAGGTAGCCCTCGGGTTCCACGGAACAGACTCGGGCATCGTGTTTCCCAGAGAATCTGTCGCACGCACGCAGACCTCTGTTTCAGGATTCATAATCGTCAAGGTCGCAGACCACAGCTGCCAGCAGAACTCGCCGGTCTGTGTTCCAAGTCTCGCATTGATCCAGGATTTTCCACCATCCGGTGACACTTCGACTTTGAAAATCGAACATCCCTTTCGTCCGGTTGGCAGAGCATATCCTTTCACTTCAACCTGGCCGTCTTTGTGGTCCGCAGAACACAACGCGGCATTCACAGGGTATCTGTAAATCGGAGCAGTTTCATCAATCTCGACCTGCGTTCCCGAATACACCATTTTGTAGACATCAGCAATGAAGTGATTTGGCGAAGGCTTGTCACTTACGACAATCTTTTGCAACCACTTGACGCTGCGAGCACCGATGTAGCCGGGCACAATCGTCCTCAGCGGAAAGCCATGATCCGCCAGCAGAGGCTGTCCATTCATGTGAGTTGCCAGCAGAACTCCCGGAAGTTTTTCATCTTCTTCCAGCAGTTTGCTCATCGGCACTGAACCGCCAAACGGAAACGTGGCTTTGCCGTCGACAACCTGATCGGCGCCTTCGAACCAGACATGCTTCGCGTCGGAGCTGACTCCAGCAGCCTTCAACACATCCGACAGGCGAACTCCCGACCAAGTTGCATTCCCGATCGGGCCTTCCTGCCACTGGACGCCCTTCATTTCCTTGATCTTGATGAACTCATACCGCCGAATGCCGGCACAACTGACGGTACAGGTCACGCTGGATTTGGGGAATTTCTCCAGCAGCTCCGGAATCGAAAACGTTACAGGCTTGTCGACCATGCCCTCGATCGACACTTTGAACTCATCCGCCACGACGGTCGGATTTGCACCATGGCTACGAATGTAGAACTGCGGTGTCGGAGTAATCCAGTCTTTGACCAGTTCTTCGAGTCGCGGCTCCCCATTGCGAGGGGCGCGAGTTCGATAGATCAGGTCCGCCTTGGCTGGATCGACCGGAGGCTCATCCCATGCGGCCGCCGAAGTTCGCGAAGCCACGCCCCACGGCAAAAAAGAAGCCGCTGCTGTGCCAGCGAACGCTGACACAGAACGGCTCATGAAATTTCGTCGGTTGAGGTGGTTCAAAACAAAGGGCTCCGTCATCAACAGTATGAACCAGGGCGAGCGGCAGGGCGTTAGCCCTCCGTGTATTGTCACGCGTAGGACACGGAGGGCTGACGCCCTGCCGCTCGCCAAATCACAAGGCCATCTCAAACCAGTCATCTCAAATTTCAAATTTGAAATGCCCGCAGGGCCTACTGACAAGCTTCGCAATCAGGATCCGTAATGCTGCAGGCCTTGTACTGAGAAACCTCAGTCACTGGCACAACATGCGGAGCCGGGATATCTGTGCGGCCCTGTTCTGGAGATCGATCTTCTTCCATGCGTGCCATCTGGATGTCGCTGGACGCACTACGGCTCTTGACCCATCGTGGCTGAACACCAAACTTGTTGATGTCGACCGTCGACTTTTCAATCTGGGTCGCCGCCAGGGTGCGTAAGTAATAGGTCGTCTTGAGACCTTTGCGCCACGCCAGCATGTACATCTCATGCAGCTTTTTGCCGCTTGGTTCGCACATGTAAAGGTTCAGTGACTGGCCCATGTCGATCCATTTCTGGCGACGAGCCGCACATTCGATCAACCACTTTGGCTCGACTTCGAACGCGGTCAGATAACGAGCCTTGATGTCTCCGGGAATGCGACCAATATGGGTCAGAGTTCCGTCGTAGTACTTCAAGGTTTCCAGCATATCTGCATCCCACAGACCACGCTGCTTCAGTTCTGTCACGAGCGAATTGTTCAGATGAGTAAACTCGCCTGACAGATTGCTCTTCACGAACAGATGCTTGTACATCGGCTCGATCGACTGAGCCACCCCGATGATCGTCGAGATCGTCGCAGTTGGAGCGATCGCCATGCAGTTGCTGTTACGCATGCCGTGAGTTGCCACAGCAGCTCGCACAACAGACCAATCCATACGAGCAGACCTGTCGACATCAATTCGGCAGCCGCGTTGCTCTTCCAGCAGGTCCATCGTGTCGATCGGCAACATGCCGCGATCCCACTTGGAACCCGCGTAAGTGCCGTAAACGCCTCGTTCTGCCGCCAGTTCGGTCGATGCTTTGATCGCAAAGTAGGAAATGGCTTCCATGCTGTAGTCAGCAAAGTCCACAGCGGCCGTGCTGGCGTAGCTGATGTTCAAGGCGGCCAACGCATCCTGGAAACCCATCAGGCCCAGACCAACCGGACGATGACGCTGATTGGCATTCTTCGCTTCATCCGTCGGATAGAAGTTGATGTCAATCACGTTATCCAGCATTCGCATGGCCGTGCGAACGGTTTCTTCAAGCATTGGCAGATCAAACTGGCCGTCCACAATGTGAGCCAGCAGGTTGATCGAACCCAGATTACAGACCGCAGTTTCAGTGGCGGATGTGTTGAGCAGAATCTCGGTGCACAGATTGCTGCTGTGAACCACACCCACATGATCCTGTGGCGAGCGAATATTCGATGGGTCCTTCCAAGTAATCCATGGATGACCAGTTTCGAACAAGCGAGTCAGCATCTTCCGCCAGAGTTCCAGAGCCGGCAGCTTCTTGGACATCCGGATTTCGCCGGCTTCAGCCATCTTTTCGTACTCGATATAACGAGTCTCGAAAGCCTTGCCGACCAGATCATGCAGATCAGGAACTTCATTCGGGCTGAACAGAGTCCATTCGCCCTCTTCTTCCACTCGCTTCATGAACAGGTCTGGAATCCAGTTAGCCGTGTGCATGTCATGAGTACGACGACGATCGTCCCCGGTGTTTTTGCGGAGATCAAGGAATTCCTCGATGTCCATGTGCCAGGTCTCGAGGTACGAACAAACCGCACCCTTGCGTTTCCCACCCTGATTGACCGCAACGGCCGTGTCGTTCACAACCTTCAGGAACGGAATCACACCCTGGCTGCGACCGTTCGTGCCCTTGATGTGAGAATTCGTTGCACGAATGCTGGTCCAGTCGTTGCCCAGACCGCCTGCCCACTTGCTGAGCTTCGCGTTGTCAGACACACACTTAAAGATGTGCTCCAGATCGTCCTTCACCGTCGACAGGTAGCAGGAGCTGAGCTGTGGATGATTGGTTGCGGAGTTGAACAGGGTCGGCGTTGCGGACGTGAACCGCATCGTGGACAGCATGTTGTAGAATTCAATCGCCCGCTCTTCAGGATTTGGCTCATTCAAAGCCAAGCCCATCGCAACTCGCATCCAGAAGTACTGAGGCGTCTCGATGCGACGACCTTCGATGTGCAGCAGATAGCGGTCATAAACCGCCTGCAGACCTGGATACTTGAACAGACCATCGCGATCCGGCTGCAAAGCACCGGCGATGCGAGTCAGGTTCAGATTACGCAGATCCGGAGTCAGCCGGTCTTCGTTGATCCCGTCGATCACGTAATGTTCGAACTGGTTGCGGTAGAGCTTGGCGTATTCGGCGGGGTTGTGCGGTGAGCTGCCCAGGGCTTCGTTGCTGATTACCATTCGCAGCAGACGAGCCGCGACAGTGTCGAAAGCTGGATCAGTCTCGATACGGCAGCGAGCCGCCAGAATCATCGCTCGGTAGATTTCTCCAACGGAAATGCCGTCGAACGCCGACTTCATAACTTCCTGAGTCAACTCTTCGGCGTCACATTCCGCCAAACCGGCACAGGCCAGTTCCATGCGGCGACGAATACGATTCACATCGAATGGAACTCGTACACCGTCTTCCAACTTCACAAACATACGAGGCTGCGCGACAGCGTCGGCGCCTTCGACCGCGTCCAGTTGCTGGAGAGCACGGATTTTGGCGTGTTCTGCACGGTAGACGATGTAGCGGCGAGCAACCCGGTAGTGCCCGCGCTTCATCAGCTGCATTTCCACGAAGTCCTGGATCTGCTCCACACCCACACCGCGATCAGTGGCCGCGTCGCCGCTGGCGTCACTGACGATCTGCTCGGTGATCGACGCCACTTCCTTCTCAATGTCGCGGTCGATCGGCTGATTATCAGCCAGATTCAATTCTGCGCGGAACGCATTGAGGATGGCCTTATTGATCAGGCGAGACTCAAACGGAACCGTTCGGCCATCTCGCTTACGGATAATCCATTCAGACACTGCTCGAATCATTCGACGCTACTCCCCTTCTTTCTTCTTCCGGGTGAAAACTGCGCGTCTTGCGCAGAGACTCCATCACGTTGAAACAAAATCCAGAATCACAATCGATCAACACCAGACGTTCAAAACCAGAACACTCGACGAATTTCGCGGCTAAAATCCAGACGCGCAGCAACGATCGCTAGTGACTTTCGGGGCACCTCAATCACAGCAATCAGATTGAGGGGAAACGCTTGCGAAGAGAACTGCAGAAAGGAATTGACACGACATCTTCGTCATCTTGGTCGACCTCCTGTCGAAGGGGGCATCCTTACCGGACGAGCAGCAGGATATTCAGCTGCATCGGACTGTCAATCAACCGGCTTCCGGGTCACTCAAACCGTTTTCAGATAACGGTTTGCGACCACCGGGGCCACCGCAGTGGCTGAGCCGACAAATCGACAACCACCGCAATATAGTGGGGCCAATCGATCTGTCAACACAAAATGTTGTATGCAATTCAGATCGACCACCAATGGTGTTTTACCGAGACAATTTTAAAAAAAGATTAAAAACGTCGAGCGTCAACCTGGCGAAGATTTGCCGAACAGGCCGGCAATAATTGGACAATATTTCTGGGTTCCATAGCCGATTTTTTGCTTTTGGACCAGAAATACTTTCGGAACAAGCTCGTGTCGGCAACTCATAACGCGAAAGTTTTAAGCGAACTGCTGATGGAGCGAAGAATCGACACACGTTGATGGCGAATGAACTCTCAGAACGGCCCATGAAAAGGGTCTCAGGGAGACTCGGAACCGAGCGTGGGCAAATGAGCCCACGGGCTTCATAATTCTCTGTTCCACGTCGTGCTTCTTTCTCTGCTAAAACATCGTCCGGACTTCCCTGCGTGACAACTGCAAATCCTCAGGCCGTTTTTCTTGAGCATGAAGGCTGGCTGCGCACAGTCGTGCGCAGTCGCTTGAATGAGCCGGACGCGGTCGAAGATGTGATGCAGAACATCGCCCTGGCGATTGTTAAGCACAGCTCGATGCTGAATGAGGTCAATCGAGTTTCTGCATGGCTCTATCAGATTGCGGTTCGTCAGGTCCTGATGTATCGCCGGTCATCTGGTCGGCGACGCAAAATGCATGATCGAGTTGCTGCCGATCCATCCGTCAGAAGTGAGACCACGGCGTCGCCACTGGATGGATTGCTGGCTTCAGAGAAGCAGGAGAACCTGCAGAAAGCTCTGGAAGAACTTCCGGAGATCGAACGACAGATTTTGATGCTGAAGTATTCAGAAGGCTGGAGCTACAAAGAACTGGCCAGTCATCTTGGAGTTCAGGAAGACACGATAGAGTATCGACTCCTGCGTGCTCGCAGGAACCTCCGACGACTGCTCGTAAAGTTTGATGATGAAGGGCGAGGAAAATGCTGATTCGGGAAAGTGACGAGCTGACGATTCAAAAATGTGTCGATAATGAGCTTTCATCTCAGGAGACTTCGCAACTGCTCCGACGGCTGGATTCCCTGACGGATGGCTGGAAAACACTGGCTTGTAGCCTGCTTGAGGATCGCCGAATTCGCTCGGCATTGCATTCGTCGAAGCCTGCCGCTGCTCAGCCAGCGACGCTCGGATCACCCTTGGTTTCATCTCAATCGACGCCCCCGGAAGATCACAGGCCGCTGGTATCCAGATCAGCCGATGGTCCCCGAGTCATCAATGTCAATGAGGTTGTGCGGCATTGGTGGGCACATCCCGTAACGTCCCTGACGTTATGTGCTGCGATTGCCTTCGTTGGTGGATTGTTGATTCCGGATATGAATGCAGGAAAGTCGCCCGGTGGCAACAGCCTCTCGGGAGTATCCACGCCATCGCGATCGGCTCAGTATCCGCTGGGGACCGCTGCACGGACTGAACAGTACAAGGTTGAGCTGCACCCCGGGGGTCGGTCGGTCGAGATCCCGGTCGTAACAGACCTGAGGGAGCTGCATAATCTGGACCGACGTCATCCCATCTTTTCCAGAGCCAATAACGGCGCACAGAATGTGCAATGGATGGTTGTCCCTGTCGAAGGCAACAAGTCCATGTTGATCCCTGTGTCTGAAGACGCCTCTGCAAACATGCAATAGGGCAAATGTTTCTCAACGATTTCCCCGTTATGTTTCCCCGCAGCTGAATGGAGTATTTGATGAAACCACTTTCCGTAGTTTTGATTGGCGGACTCTTGAGCGGCGGTGTTGTGGGTCTTTTTCCCCCAGCTTCCGGAAGCGATGGCCACTTACAAGTTCGTAACACCGAACTCGCTCGGATCTGGCGACAGACGACGAAGAAGTGCTGGACCTGGAAACACTGCTGAATGCCGACGGGAATCAGAGCGTACAAATTGAATTCCGGGAATCGACTCTGACAGCGTCGTATGAAGCCGATGATGATGAAGCGAAACGCAGCGGCAATGAGGCTCAGGCAGGCGACGAGAATAGACCTGCGGAAAAACCGAAATCACAGGTGAACGGAAAGATTGTCATTATCGATGCCAATGGCAATCGAAAGGAGTATCAGTTCAACGGCGATCAGGCTCGAGTCCTTCAGTTCATGCAAAATCCAGCCGTTGCGAAAGTCAACAGGCCGGACAATGCGGACGAAGATGGCGAAAAAAAGCCGAGTGACCCACTGCAGTCAGAGACGGAAGAGCGATATGTGCTGGGGGTACAATGCGAGGAGGCCAGTGAATTGCTTCGAGCCCATCTGAAGCTGGGCTCCAACGGCCTGGTGATCCTCGAAGTTCGAGAAGAAACACCAGCGGCAGAGGCGGGACTCCAGGAAGGCGACATCATCATCAGTCTCAACGAAAAAGATCTGCAGAACCTTTCACAACTCGTGGAAGCCGTCTCCAAATCGGATGGTGCTGCCGTAAAACTCTCTCTTCTGCGAGCGGGCGATCGACAGGACATCTCGGTGACTCCTCGAAAAATGCAGGTTCCAATGATGGTGGTTCCCGCCGGAATGGAGGCGGAGGAAATCCATAATCTCATGGGCAAGGGAGTTCCCAATTTGGGGGTACGACGCATTCACGCAGGCGTACTGCTCGATGGTCATGTTCCGGGAGAACAAAAAGACGTTCGTGAGCTGGTCGAAAAACTGCGTCAGATGGCAGAGGACTCCGAGGCCGTCTCAAACACAGAATCTCGGATTACAATCACCACCCCGGGCACTGGAGAGGTTCTGGAGTTGAAAAGCCCCAGCGAAACGGAAAACGCCGTGAGGCAGCTGCAGAAGCAAGTCCGTGAGTTGCAGGAACAGTTGTCGGAGCTGCGAAAGAAGGTGCAGCCAACGGAGTCCGGGACGACAATTGAATCCGCGCCGGACGCGAATACCCCATAGTGTAGTGTCCACTCAGATCGGATCTTTTCGAACAGAGTGTTTCGCCATGTTTAACCCGTGGCCGACAGGCCAGGAACGAAAAACACGGCCTGTCCGGCCACGGGTTAAACGAAGGAACTGGAGAGGGCATTACGCTGGCCACCACTGATTGCATGACGTGGTCGAGCACCAGCAGCCCCAGCGCCCCGTACCGCTCACGGGTAACTCACGACCGCAGATTTGACAATCGCTTCGATCAATTGCTGGTAAACCATGCCGGTTTTCGTGGCGATCATCGGCAAATCAGGTCACTCAGGATGCAATCCCGCGAGCGGATTCGCTTCGATGAAACTCCAGTTGACCATTGCCGTCCAGAACGCAGGTCAATGCGACCTCCATCGCGAGGCCTTCAAAGGCTTTCCAGGATTCCAGAGCGGTACGTTCGGCTTCAGCGACTTCCGGATCATTCAACGAGCTGACCAGATCATAATAGACAAGTTCCTCGCAGCGTTCCTTATTGATGTAACTGTAAGCGCCCGGTTCGGCGTTGGAGAGAAGAACAATCTCCAGCGTTCCCAGCACACGAGCCTCCACGCCGGTGCCCAGAATCCCGACGGTGAATTCGCGACGCACAAAGATATGTTCGACCAGCACCGGCTGACGGAACCTCGCCAGCAAACTCGCACAGACTTCGCGAAGTTCATTGGTCGAGGAAATGCAGGACGCAGGTGAAATCCACATGCCGGTTCCTTCCGCGATCGGCTTCACCGACAACGGATACGGCAGATCAACCTTTTCGACATCCAGAGATCTGTTCAATGACGGCAAAACGGGCGTCGGCAACCCGGCCTTTTCCACCAGAGTCTTGGTCAGCCCCTTGTGCAGACAGACCGCCATCACGACAGGATCGGCAAACGTGTAGGGAATCTCATGCGCTTCCAGCAAAGCCACGGCACCTGCGGCGCGAGCAATCCCGTGCATGCCTTCGCAGATGTTAAAGACCAGGTCCCAGCGATCTCCAGCTGCAAGGCGAGCCACCAGTTGACGCATGACCGATGCGATCGGTTTCATGGCCAAGAGTGCGGATGGCATTCTCGAAATCGAATCAATCGTGTCGGCAGCGCGATCGAACTCACGCCGTATGGCTTCTTCGTCATGTCCGGCAGCCAGATATTCATCTCGCAGGTCGTAGGTCAGCCCAATCTTCATCGTGCGTCTTTCAGTACTCACTTCAATTAGCATCCGGGCACCAGCGGGTTGTTGATCTGGTTCTATTGAGGATTCTGCTGTGAGCGGCACGGCGCTAGCCGCCGGTGACTTTCAGTCCTCGCGGCGACAATCACCGGTGGCTAGCGCCATTCCGCTCACTAACCGACAAACACCGGTATTGCTTGTTATCGCACTCACTGAGTCCATGCCGTTGGGGATGAGCCCGTGGCGACATTTGATTGCAGTTTCAGTCAGAAGCGTAGCAAATGGCCGGGAATCTTCGACGGTTGAATCCACGGCCGAAGCTCAGGATTCACAGATTTCCTTATACAACTGAGCACGTAGCCGTTCGGCGTCCACTCGATCCATCCCCAGCGTTGGCAATAACTCGGCCCCCGGTGGCAGCAGTTCCAAAGGACATCCGGAAGCAGCATAGGTGTCAGGCCGTCTGCGGTGTAATCGAACGGGTAAGGCCGACAAACGATTGGCTCCGCATCCGCCGGAAGACGACAGCCGACCGGGCCAAAAAGAAGCAGTCGCCATTAGGCTGCTGGCGAAATCCGCCGAGTACCATCCGGGCGAAAGACATGCTGGTGCCAGAACGGATCCTCGATTCGCTGATCGTAAACGGGATCTCCTGGCGACCTGAATTCCGTGAACTCCGCACCGCCAGCGTACGGCTGAATCCTGCGAACATCGGCCAGCGAAACGTGAATCTCCGTATCCTGACAACACGTCCGCTGATGTCGCGCGCTGATGCCTGAAGAAACTCCTCCGCCATGAAGTTCCTGATCCTTTGTCCTGCAGAAACGCCTGAATAATTCGTCTGCTGATTGTATCGTGAACGAATTGAGATTCGAATCGATGATTCATTCGTCTCAATGATGCGACCGGAAATTCGCTGCTTGGTTTTCAGCCGCGTGGCCAGACGTTACAACATCACTTCCATGAATGCTCTGCCGTTGCTCCGGAAAGGGGTCGAACAGAATTGCCGAAGCAACCCGAGGTGCTGCGCACAATTGGCTCCTGACCCCTTTTTCCGAGGCCATCGACATCCTACCTTGGGTGATACAAGATGAATCGCGTGTTGACGCTGTGTGCGTTCGCTGGATTGTTTTTGGGGGCGATCCCTGCAGGGAATGGTCAGGATGCAAAAGGAGCCGCAGCGCCGACCGCGACAACGCTCCGACATTCAGATTTAAGCGTCTACCGAGCTGACGATGGGACCTTAAAGCCCATTCGCACCGCCGAAGACTGGGCGATTCGTCGAAAGCAGATTCTGGCAGGAATGCAGGAGGCAACCGGTCCGTTGCCTCCTCGTGATAAGCAGCCGGCCTTCGATATTAAGATTACCGAAGATATCCGCATCGAAGGCGTCCGACGTCTGACAATGACGATTGCGGTGGATGAATCCGATCGTTTACCGCTCGACTTGTACCTTCCCAAAGCCATCGCCGATTCTATCGACCCCCAGAAACTAATTGAGGCCGACAGCACTGCGAAACTAGCGGCCATGGTGGCCTTGCATCCAACGGGGCCCGCGGGAAAGCGAATTGTCGCCGGAGAAGGCAAAGCCGGTCGGCAGTACGGCGTCGAGATGGCTCAACGCGGGTACGTTGTGATTGCTCCGGACTATCCATCGTTCGGCGAATATGAAAAGTACGACTTCGCCGGAGACAAATACATCTCCGGAACCATGAAGGGCATCGTCAATCACATGCGCTGCGTGGATCTGTTGTCAGCGATGAAGTTTGTCGACGCAGAACGCATCGGTGCCATCGGACATTCGCTTGGCGGACATAACGCGATCTTCCTTGGTGTGTTCGACGAACGAGTCAAAGTGATTGTCTCCAGCTGTGGCTGGTGTCCGTTTCATGATTACTATGGTGGCAAGATCGCGGGCTGGACGAGCGATCGTTACATGCCGCTGTTGAAAGACAAGTACGAGCTGAATCCGGATCTGGTTCCGTTCGACTTTTACGAACTGGTTGCAGCACTTGCACCGCGAACCTTTGTTTCTGTATCGCCTGTGGAAGACGCTAACTTCGATATCAATGGTGTGAAGAAAGCGATCCCGGTTGCGGGTTCGATTTATGCCCTGTTGAAGGCTCGCAGTGAGCTGATTCTGCTGACACCGGATTGCGATCATAATTTCCCGACGGATATGCGACTGCAATCCTACGGCGTGATGGATCGAGTTCTCAAGCATACTCCGGATCCTTTCGAACCAGACTACGCTGCCGAACTGCCTCGGATTCCTGCTCATGAACCCGCTGATGCCTTGTCAACATTTCAGCTTGTCGACGGGTTTGAGATGCAGCAGATCGCGGCGGAGCCTCTTGTGACGGATCCGGTCGCGATGTCGTTTGATGCCGACGGACGATTGTTCGTGGCGGAGATGCGTGACTATTCCGAACAGGACAAGGAGGCATTGGGAGCGATTCGAGTTCTGCTCGACACCGACAATGACGGCAAGTTTGATAAGAGCCATGAGTTCGCTCAAAGGGCCTGAGCTGGCCAACCGCCATCATCTGTGCCAACGATGGTGTCTTTGTGGGAGCTGCTCCTGACCTCTATTTCCTGAAAGATATCGACGGCGACTCCAAAGCTGACCTTAAGGAACTGGTCTTTACGGGGTTTGCCAGGAACAACGTTCAGGGGCTTATCAACAGCTTTCACTGGGGACCGGACAATCGCATTTACGGTTCTGCCAGCACAGTTGGCGGAAGCATCACCAGTCCAAAGTATCCGGACCGCAAGGCTTTGGAATGTCGCGGACGCGACTTCTCGTTCGATCCGAAAACGCTCGATTTGCGAGCAGAAACCGGTGGCGGCCAACACGGGATGTCATTCGATGACTGGGGCCATCGTTTCGTCAGTGCGAACAGCGATCATGCTCAGGCCATTATCTATCGCGATCAGTATCTGTCTCGTTCGCCACTGCCCTCCGCCGCACCGGCTCGTATCAGTATCGCGGTTGATGGTGGTCAGGCTCCGGTCTTTCGCATCAGCCAGGTCGAACCCTGGCGAATCGTGAGAACTCGACTTCGGGCATCGGGATTGTCCAAGGGCATCGTTGAAGGTGGCGGCAAGCCAGCCGGTTATTTCACTGGTGCCACCGGGATTACGATTTATCGCGGCGATGCGTGGCCGGCTGACACGAAGGGCCTGGCAATCATCGGCGACGTGGGCAGCAATATCATTCATCGCAAGCGAGTCACCGCGGAAGGTGTTGTTTGGAAAGCCGAGCGAATCGACCCGGGGAAAGAACTGGTTGCATCGACCGATGTCTGGTTCCGTCCGGTGCAATATGCCAACGCTCCCGACGGCTGCCTGCAGGTGCTTGATATGTATCGTGAGACGATTGAACATCCGGCCAGTCTTCCACCGGAAATCAAACGCCATCTGGATTTGACCAGCGGTCGTGATCGAGGACGCTTGTATCGAATTGCTCCGAAGGGTTATGTGGCTCGACCGACGCCGCAGTTGAGCAGCCTGGCCACAGGCAAACTGGTGCAGTTGCTCGAACATCCGAATTCATGGCATCGCGAAACAGCGTCAAGGCTGATTTACGAACGTCAGGACAAAGAGGCGATCAATGAACTGAAGATTCTTCTGCGACAGTCAAAGTCGTCCCTGGCTCACTTCCATGCGATCGGATGCCTGGAAGGTCTCGGAGCATTGCAGCCAGCCGATTTGCTGGTCGCTTTGGATGATGTTGAAGCGGGAGTTCGTGAACGAGCCATCCTTGCCGCGGAGAAGTTCGTGGATTCGCCTGATCTGTTGGCCAAACTGACCAGCATGACGGAAGACAAGTATGCTCGAGTTCGTATGCAGCTGGGGTTCACGCTTGGTGAATTCCCAGCCTCTCCCACGCGTCAATTTGCGTTGCTGAAGTTGCTGGCCGGATCCGGTTCTGATCGCTGGATTCGGACTGCAGTGTTTTCGTCGCTGGGAAGTGAAGCCGAAGCAGCGCTGCAGGCGATGTCGGTCGATGAAAGCCTGAGCCCAGCTGGCGCTGCCATCGCGTTGCCCGAGTTGGCGGACCTGGTTGCTCGCCGAACGTCCAGCGAAGAAGGCTGGAAAAACATCGCCGCCGTAGTCAGCCGACGTGGCAACGATCCAGCTTTGCAGGTCAGGATTCTGCAGACCGTGTATGCGGCCAACAAGGCGGCTCAAAGCAGCCCGGCGTTCAAAGATCTGGTCGCCGAACTGGTCACATCAGCCAGAGAGAAGGCGGCCAATGCGGATCTTGAGGAATCTCTGCGAGCGGCCTCGTTAAGTGCTTTGAGTTTGTCGAGCTACGCAGCGGATGGAGAGTTGCTGCTCAGTTCCCTTGAGACGACTCAACCACCAGCCGTGCAGAATGCCGCATTGGCCACGCTTGTCAAGTTCAGTGACGACGACGTTGCGAGAGAATTGCTGGCTCGTTGGCCAGGCTTGTCACCAAAACTGGCTGAACGAGTTCGTGACGGTCTGCTGAGCCGTGCCTCATGGAGCATCATGCTGCTGGATGCGATCACGGCAGGTACGCTGCCAAAAACAACGTTGACACAGACCGACGTCCAACGACTGACCGACCTGCCGGACGAAGGAGTTCGCTCACGAGCGATCAAGTTGCTGGAATCCATGGCCGGGTCATCTCGCGACGAAGTCATTCGCGCCTACCAGGTGGCACTGACGCTGAAAGGCGATCGTGAAAAAGGTGCGGCGTTGTTTAAGCAGAACTGTTCAGCCTGCCATCAGATCGGGACAGTCGGAAATCAGGTCGGACCTAATCTGGCCACGATGAAGAATCGAGGACCGGAAGCGATCCTTACGAACGTGCTGGACCCGAATCGCGAAGTCAATCCGGCGTGGCGAGATTACGTCGCTGTGACTGCCGAAGGGACAACTCACAACGGCGTACTTGTTGCAGAGTCCGCCGGCAGCCTGACATTGCGTCGAGCCGAAGCGAAAGAAACAACGCTGCTGCGATCAGAACTGGATGTTCTTCGCGATACGGGTCGATCGTTGATGCCGGAAGGACTGGAGAAGAATCTGGATACTCAGGCCATGGCGGATCTGATCGCCTGGATGATGACTCTGGAGTAGGGCTCAAATGAAAAGAGCGACCTGGTTTCCCAGGTCGCTCCTGATGTTGAATCCTGCAAGGCGGGCCATGACTTGCAGGTCAACGGTGGACAATAAGGCAACTCGCGTGCCAGAAGGTGACGGCCCTGAATTTTGCCTGGTATTTGCCGAGGTGAGGAGTTGATCGTGGCAACCGATGCCCACGGATCAGCAAACGGAACTCCTGATTTCCCATAGGTTTCAGCCAATGAATGCCTCGAATTCCCTGCAGGGGGCAGGTTTTCGTTGAGCCGCGTGCGGCAAATTGCCGTTGTGTCGGGAAAACTGCTATTCTGTCGGCCCCTGCAGAGTTCTCTGCAGCATTCTGCCCCGCAGTGTCTCAACCTGAAACATTCCTGACCTTTCCTGAGAGCCCTGAATGTATCGCGCGCTGGATCCGGAAAAGACGATTGCCACCTTGCGGACGTTGTCAAATCGTATTGAAGAACGCTTTCCGGGAGCCAGCCTCAATCGAGTCTGCGTGGAGTTGCTGGCAATTGCCGAAGAGACCACAGGGCGAATTGTCTGGTTGTCGCGGCCGCATGCCTGGATTCGCATCGCGGTCTTTGTTGTGATTGGCTTTGCGTTGTATCTCGGCTGGCAAGTTCTGAAGCAACTGAAGGTTGAGGCGGGTGGCATCGATATTCAGGATCTGGAAGCAGCCGCGAATGCTGTCTTTCTGTTGGGCGCGGCCCTGTTGTTCCTGGTGACTCTGGAATCTCGCATTAAGCGATCTCGAGTTCTGACGGCAGTCAATGAACTGCGAGCGATCTCACATGTGATCGACATGCATCAGCTAACCAAAGACCCCAGCCAGGTGATCGCCGGGGTCGGCAATCGAACACGATCATCTCCGCAGCGAACACTGACCGCTTATCAACTCACGCGTTACCTGGATTATTGTACCGAAATGCTGTCGCTGGTGGGGAAACTCGCAGCGTTGTACGCGCAAAGTAACTCGGATAGTGTTGTGCTGCAGTCTGTCAACGACATTGAGACTTTGACGAACGGTATCAGCCGAAAGATCTGGCAGAAGATCATGATTCTCGACAACGATCTGAAACCGGAATCAGAGATCTCTCAGTCGACTCTTTCAACAGAGTTGGCCATGGAATCCGCATCCGAGACGGCTCAAACTCATGAAGCCCGGGCATCTGAAACAGCGAGCAGCAGCAAAAGCCGACTCCCGATCTCTGAACCCAAAGGCTGACCCCCCGGAAATGACTATACACCGGGTAGTGGGATGTTAATCGATCAGGATTGGGGCCGAGGCTGTTGGATTTCAGTGGCGAGAGCGTGTGCCGATTCTGGTGCGCTGCGACCGTGGATCCAAATGTAGCGATTGCGCCGTCTTGTGACGTTTGCAATGCTGAGGGTATGGCCGGAAAACAACAGCTATCCACTTCTGGACTTCAAACCCGAAAATAGTCCCGACAAGCCTCAATTATTGGTCAAGAGCGTCAATCGGCGACGGGGCATGTGTTAGGTTCTGCTTGTCGCTGACATGTCTGTCTCCGATAAAGTGATTCGCGACGGTCTCCCATCCCCAAAGTCTGCTCAGTACGACGGCATCCTGTTGCCGTTTTTCAACATCACACGAAAACTCTTCCGAAGAATCAGGTCATGCTCTCAACTGCTTGGCTGGAACCGACTCTGTTCAATCGAATCCTCTGACGACAGCAAATCCAACTGTTGCGTCCTTCTGGCCGGCAGTGCTCGCGGAGGCACGTCATGGGCATTGAAGGTGCTGGATTCATCCTGCGGTTTGTGGTAGTCATGAGAGCCGTTTTTATCCAGCTCCTTAAAAGACAAATCCTGGTCGATCTTCTGGAGCGTCTGAAGGACGGCAAGGGGAACAGATGCCGATGCTCAGTTCCTGGTTTCCGGCCTATCAAGGGATGCATCAATTTTGATACCATTCTTTCGCAAAGACTTTCTGCTGAAAACTCCGTGATTCGCACAGCGACACCTGGATGTCGCTCCGAGCCTGCAATGTTCTGAAGCCAGCCGCTTTGAGTACATGGCCACGGGCAACTGACCAATCAACATCGGCTCGTCATCAAGAATCGTCACTTCCACGCACCTCGACAGGGTTCTGGATGCGATCAATGCGGATGCCATACTGTTGCTGCGACACCCTTGTGGCGTGGTCAGTTCCTGGCTACGAGGCATCCAGATGGGTGTCATGGCGGCCGACAGTGCAGATCCGGCCAATGTCTGGGCACTCTATTCAGAGTACCTTGAGCCAGTCGGGATTACTCCACATGAGCTGTCGCAGATGTCTCCCGCCGGCGTGCTGGCTGTGAACTGGCTGGTGGATACTCTGATCTTCCGCGAATATCAGAACAGCCGCATGCGAACTCGCACCGTTGTCTATTGTGACCTTGTTCGTAATCCGCTGGAAGAGTGGGGCAAGGTCTTCGACTGGATGGGCCTTTCCTTTGATCCTGCTGTCGAAGCATTTCTGACAAAGTCCTCGAGGCCGAAGTTCAACATCCGCAGTCTGCTGGGCAAGAAGTACACATACTTCTCTGTGCAGCGAAGCGAACAGTCGCCGATGGACGCGTGGATGAAGAATATGTCGGAAGATCAGATCCACGAAGTTATGGACATCGTGCGACCGCACTTTGCCGTCGACGAACACTGGCCAGGATCTGTCCCAGGACGCAGGCTAAGTGTTGCGGTTGGCTGATCGTGCCCAGTTGATAGATCCGTGCACGCCGAATCTATGCGGCTTCCCGGAATCGCAATGATGGTTTCTCAATCGTCACGATCGTGTTCGCAGGAATACTGCGGCTGAGTGTGACGCTGGAACCAATCTGTGAGCCCGCTCCAATCACCGTCGTCCCGCCCAGAATGGTCGCGTTACTGTAGATAGTGACACGATCTTCCAGAGTCGGATGGCGCTTGGTGCCTCGAATCAACTGTCCGTCTTCATCGCGAGGAAACGACCACGCCCCCAGTGTCACGCCCTGGTACAGAGTCACGCCCGAGCCAATTTCGCAGGTCTCGCCAATGACCACACCTGTGCCGTGATCGATGAAGAATGCCGGGCCGATCTTTGCCCCCGGATGAATGTCGATACCGGTTTCACGATGAGCCCACTCGGTCATGATCCGAGGCAGGTAGGGCACTCCCAGCGTCAGCAGTTCATGAGCCAGTCGATAAATCGTAATGGCCTCAATACCCGGATAGCAAAGCACAATCTCTTCCGGAGTTTTTGCCGCCGGGTCGCCATTGAACGCCGCTGCGACGTCGCTGTTGAGCATTTGCTGAAGTTCGGGAAGTCTTTGCAGAAATCTGTCTGTCAGAATTGATGCGGCCGGCGCCGCAGAGACCGCTTCGAATTCGTGATGCAATCGTAGTTGAACCTGTCGGGAATGAACCAAAGCGCGACTGATCTCAATTCGGAGTCGTGTCTGAATCCGCGTCAATGAGGCGAGGTATTCCGATGTCGCCATGCCGGGTTGCAAACGGCGATTGCCATGCACTCCGGGAAAAAGCAATTCACGAATATCCTGAACGACCGCCATCACACTGTCCACGCTGGGCAACGGCGTCGTTTCCGGGCACACACCGCCACAACACCCAAGCTGTTCCAGCAGAGTGTTGGCGATCTGTTCCAGCGACCTGTGCTCAGAAGCGTTTTGGGACATGATGTTTCTCAAGAGTTCCCGAAAAGTGAGTTCAGTGGAATTCGTGGTGCGGTGAAGCCGGCAGGTTGATTCGGTTGCTCCATCAGCCGCCGGGCGATAGCCCCCGGTTGTCGTTCAGCCTTCTGCAGGGAAAACCGGACGCTAACGCGTTCCGGCTGATCTGCGTCGATACCATCCGCCCCAGCAAGATCGGCATCAGCGTCGTCTGTTCTGCATTCTCAGAACAACAGGTGCAGTCGGTTCGTGTGTCTCAGCCACTACGTCACGCGCAGGTCTGTTCATCGTGTGTATCCTGCCAAACCTACTTCATCGGAAAACTTTGAAGGCCGAAGAAAGCCTGAACCGAAACCCGGATCTGGGTAAGGCTGCCCATCTGAAACCATCAGTTTGCATCAGAAAAATGGATTCTGAGCGGCTGAGCAATGTTGTCTCTGAGGTTTGATGTGGCTCAAGCTCCCTGTGTGTCCGCGTCCTCGCAGAGCATCTGGGATCAGCGGAATCTCTGGAATCGTTCGCGCCGACTGAGTCTTCTTCGTGAACAACTGGTCCGCGAGAATCGTCGTTCAGCCGCTCCTTCAGCCATCCCCTCCGCCAGCCGTGGACCACCCAATCAGCTGTGTCATCAGATCCGCGATGTCTCCCGAATTGCCGATTCGATCGCGATCAGTGCTGATTCCGCCAGCGAGAGCCGGCTGCAGGAATTATGCACCGACCTGCGACGCCTCCTGCAGACTCAGCAACGCTGGACAGAACGACTGGAGAATCAAATCTGGCGTCTGGAATCTCAGGGAAAACTCATGCGGCGTTTGCAGCAGGTGCTGCAACAGGGATCGCCGGGACCGGATCAGATCTGGGAACTCTGTGAGTTGATCGCTCGCGAAACTCAGGCACTTCCCGAGGGTCTCCTGCTGCTTCCGGAGCCCGGTCATCGAATCGCGATTGTTCACGATGGCACCAGCGGGTTCGCGGCCAACACGATCGAAAAAGCTCGCTTGTGCGTCTACGCGGGCATGTCGATCCTGCCCGATGTTCGCGGAGCTGATCTCGCCGCCGCGACATTTCTTGCCTGTTTTAATCGTCAGTCAGGCTGGTTTCCCACAACGCCGGAAGCACTTCCGGAAGCCGATCTGAGAAACCTCCTCGAACTGCACGGGGCACTGGAATCGTCATCGGCTGCTCACAGGATTTCCGACGACGGCTTCCGGCTTGTGGAGGTTTCGACCGAGCTTACTGACCAGGTGGAGTTGCATTCACTCAAAGCGGCCGACAATCTCGTTCCCCCCGGCATTCGCGAATACTACTCGGCACTCGCAGCAACCTGGCCATCAATGCTGGATCGTGATGAGGCCTCGCGCGAACTTGCAAAATCTGTCTGCTCCGCCCTGGGACTGTCGGAGCCAGTGAATTCGGTGATTCCGGCCCTGGAAGAAGATGGCGATGAAAAACTCGTGCTGTTCCACAAGCTACGCTGGCATGAAGGGGAATTGAGCAGCGATAAAGTTGAGAATTCGCACGTCGAAACAATCTCAACCAGTGAACAAACTTCAAAGTCGATCCGTCGTCCTCGCTTTCTTCAATCTACGGCTGCGCACGGAACGGCCGCAAAGTTTCGGGTTTTCTCCGATGAGTGAAGTCTGTCGGACCTTGCGGCCAACTTTGCCGATTCGCACGGCACTGAGGCAGGCTGAATCACGGACAGGGATATCGAACAAAGCGTCAAATGACCGATACAACCGATACAAGCCTGCAGGCTGTTGATTGAAGCATGCAGGCCCCACAACGTATGACACGGTCATCGTGAACGTTGCCATCAATTGAAACGGGAAACATAAGTCTCGTGGATACGGAACCCTTCGACAACATGGCCGACGATTACTGGAGCGAAGCTCGCACTCCGCTCTCCAGTTTGTTGTTCCTGTTGCCATGGATCGCGATCTATGAGCTGGGTGTGATCGCAATTGGTCAGGATCAGCCGGACGCCGTGCGAAACGGCGCGGATTTCTGGATGCGATCGCTGCTGATGCGAGCTGGCGTCGGGCAGATTCTGCTGCCTTTGATCGTGATCGGGATGTTGCTGGGTTGGCATTTGGCGCGCCGTCATCCGTGGCGAGTGCGTCTGGAGACTCAATTCGGCATGCTGGCGGAGAGTATTCTGCTGGCGATTGTGCTGATTGCTGTCGGGCAATTTCATGATCTGCTGTTTCGCCAGATGAATGCTGCCCCGCATGCGGATGCATTGCTTTCACACGCCGTGGGCGGCTCGATCGGTCAGGCCGTGTCCTTCATTGGAGCAGGGGTTTACGAGGAAGTCATGTTTCGTCTGCTCCTGGTACCGGCCGCGTTCCTCGCGTTTCGGATGTTTGAATTTCCTCCACGGTGGGCTGCGGTCATGGCCGCTGTGTCCACCAGTTTTCTCTTCGCCCTCGCTCATCACATTGGACCGTCGGCGGACGCGTTTAATCTGTTTGCTTTCTCTTTCCGAGCGGCTGCGGGGCTCTTCTTCGCCACCGTGTTCCTGCTGCGAGGCTTTGGGATCACCGTCGGTTGTCATGCAGCATACGACTTGTTTGTGGGAGTACTACTGGTCGCTCCTGCCGAATGATCTGAGCCGATTATCGAGCCCTGATTCGGCAAAGATAGCCCACGCTACAGTCGGCACATCCCGAATTACTTGAACAACTTTAAGGCCGCCTCATCGCCACGTCCTGAAAGATTCAGGTTCCGCTGAACTGCCTGGGATTGTCAGCTCACGTGAGCCGATGAATCTTTTGTCCTGTGTTTTTGAAACGATCTTCTCGCAATTCTTCTACACATCGAAGAAGTCCCGATCCTGCCGGGAAGCAGGCGACACGCCGCGAGGGGACGCATCAAAGATCGCTTCAAGGCATAGAACTTCTAGCCCGTGATTCGTCACGGGCTTTTTATGCGGCTGAAAGGCTTGTCTTTGCAGCCGATGTTCAAAGCCGTCAAATTCGGGAGAATTCGGACGCATGTCAAACAAGAGCCCGCATTCTTATGAATCCGGCGATGCGGGAAGATCTCTGTCTCATCATAGCGCATTCAAACGTCGCGCATAAAAAAACGTCGGAACGAATCACGTCCGACGTTCATATTTGATCTCTGGCAATGTGACGCCCCTTTGATCCCGGCGAGGGAATGCCGTCCGCAATCACACCGTGAGATTATTCCGAGTTCGATAAATGGGCTCATGCGGCGAGCTTTCGCCAGCAGTTCAGCCTTTTCGCCTTCGTTCTTTGACGCGGCGTAGCGTGCTCGCACCTTGGCCAAACCTGTCTTGCGCTTCCTGCGGCGAGCGATCTCTCGTTGTCGTTCAGTACGTCCCATGAGCCCCAAAGTCTGATTTGCTGAAAAAGCGGTCAAAATCGAAGTCGCGTGAGATAACCGCCTGCCCTCGGATGTCAATCGGGGCTAAAACCTCCCGGAAAATTCGGGCTTTCAGGCCTCTATCGACATCTCAGCCGGGCCGAAGCGAGGAATTTCTGGTAGAAAGCTGCAGAAAACGATGCAAAACTCGATTCCGGACGCCCTGAAGAAAAGTTTGAAAAAGGTGTGTAACAGTTCTGAGCGGTCTCCGCTGGGGTCATTGTCGGATCAATGGTGAACGACCAAAAGAAAACGAAACCCAGTAGAAATCAGGAGTGCTCAGCCATGTTCGGAAAATCCTCTCGCCGCAATCGTCCTGCTTCATCAGTTTGCGAAAGCATGAGTCCTCTCGAAATTCGACGCGTTCCGGTCACCAACATCACAGCCGTCGTTCAGAACGGCGTACTCACGGTCACAGGGGACAACGGAGCAAACGATGTACAGATCGCCGGCAACCTGTCGAATCGAGTGACGATCGCAGGCTTCAACCAGACGATTGTGAACGGAATAGCTCCGGTCAACAGAGAATCTGTGGTCACCTTCACCGGTGTCACCGATGTGGTGGTCAACACCAGGGACGGAAACGACGGTGCAATCAAAGGGCAATCGGATCCTGTGAAGTTCGAGACATTACGGTGGACTCCGGTGCTGGTAACGATACAGTTGAAATTCAGAACGTGTTTGCAACCGACGACATCAACGTCGTGACTCAGGATAGCAACGATAAGGTGGCTCTGGCAAGAGTGACGGTTGGTGGAGCTGGCATCGATGCAAATCAGAACGATGTCAACATCAACACGGCCCGAGTCAACTCTTCTGCTCCCGGCAACGATATGTTCAACTTGCCGTCGTCAAGTCGGCGCGATGTTACGATCACGACGGTGCAGATACCGACGTGGTACAAATTCTTGATCCTCTCATCTTCCAGCCCATTCACAGTTCAGTTCGCTAAGCCCACCGAGATCGGTGACGACCTGTCGATCGACACCGGTGACGCTGGTGACAAAGGTTGCCCTGAACCTGGTGAATGTTGCCGATGACATCGACATTGAACTGCGAGCCGGGGACGATGCTCTGTCGGTCGTCAAGACCGAGGCCAATGACTTCAACGCCGATGGCGGAGCGGGTCGGGATACTCTGAACCTGCTGGACAATCTCTTCGCGGTTGATGAAGACAGCTTCGAACTTTGATGAAGAACGCGATTCCCGATGGCTCAGATGCCGGAGTGGACTTTATTAATGCCGTTGCAGGATTCTGCGACGGCTTTTTTTGGTCAGCTGTGAGCGGTACGGCGCTTTAGCCGCCGGTATTGATCTGGTAAGATCTTCCCGCAACCTGAAACGTCAATGCGGGATGACAGTCCGCCGCGTTTCGAGCACAATCTCTCGCTGACGCAACGGGTTGGGATGAAATCAATACGCTGCGAGTCGAGAGGAACGTGAGCACCGGTGGCACAACGCCCATTCCGCTCGCTCAGGTGCCTTGCCCCTGCGTCGCGGAGTTCTGCTTTGGCCAGCAGCCCGCCAAAATCGACGATCGCGTCGTGCAAAGCCGCCATGGCTTCGCGGGTCTTCTTCACGGAACTCGGGCCAGTGCTTGTCTGTCACCCACAATTACGACCAGCTGATCTGCCACAACAGGAAATTGCTGATTCGAAACTCACTCGCCGTTCGAATTACCAGATCCGGATCCGGCGTGATGCCGTCATCCAGGTTGTCAGCCACGATCGTCTCGTTAATCTGGTCGAAATTGATCGACCTCAAGCCTGAGCTGCGAATCTGCAGATGGCTTCCGTAATTTCCTGGCGGGCTCCATAGTTTACCGCAGGGCACAAGGTCATGCCGTCATTGTTTGCAGACTTCGATGGTCTTCTGCATCTCCTTTCAGATCACCGGATCAAGCTCCTGCAACTTGCCAATGACTTTGAAACGCAGCCCCTGTCGCTGAATCTCGCGACGCTCTTCCACCAGATATTGTTTCAGAGGTGCATGAGCAACGTGAGTTCGCGAGGCGGACGTTTCCAGTTCTCGCTGGAAAAACAGAACAGGGTGAGCTGCCGCAGGCCGAGACGCGAGGCTTCCTCGACAATGCTGCGGACGGAGGTGACGCCACGGCGATGCCCTTCAATTCTGGGGAGTCCTCGCTTCTGAGCCCAACGGCCGTTGCCGTCCATAATGATGGCAACATGCCGAGGAATCGTGGCGCGGTCCAGCCCGAAAGTTGCCAGCTGGGCGTCCGTGTATTTTTCTTCCTTAGACAATGCTCACCTCTTCCGCGAATACTCCCGCCCATTCGGCGGTCACTCCCTGAAGCGACCAAGTGTATCAGGGCAACGGTTCCGGATGAATGTTAACACCGTATGGCCTTGAGATTTCACAGAACCTCCCTACGTCAGTCCGCACAGAATCGCCTGAATTTTGCGGGCGGCGGAGCAGAATTCTGCAGAGTCCGGCTGCTAACAGAACGAATCCTGGATACCATTTTGAGCCACTGACCTGCTATGCAGAGCCTGAAATGCCGCATTTCGAATCTCTTTGCACAGTCCCGCCCCCAATTGCACCGGAAAAATGTCCGCATGATAACTCGCCCCTTTCGAGCAGTGATTTATGGCTGCCTGACGCTGCTTGCGGCTTGCATCGTCACCGTTCCCGTACAGGCAACGGACGAATCTGAGTCCGGAACAACCGGGGCGCCGGACTCGGCTCAACTGAAATTCTTTGAAGATCGGATTCGTCCCGTTCTTGTCGAACATTGTTATTCCTGCCATTCCGCCGATGCCAAATCCATCAAAGGTGGGCTCGTCCTTGATTCCCGCGAAGGCCTCCTGACGGGAGGTGATTCCGGCCCTGCGCTGGTGGCGAAGAACGCTTCAGACAGCTTGCTTCTGCAGGCTATGAAGCATGAGTCTCTGGAGATGCCTCCGGAACGCAAATTACCTGACCATGTCATCGCCGATTTTACGAAGTGGATCGAAGACGGTGCCCCGGATCCTCGAACCGGAGGAGTTGTCCACAAAAAGCAATCAATCGATATCAATAAGGGACGTGAGTTCTGGTCGTTTCGCCCAATCCCAAAAGCTTCGTCCCCCGCTGCCGGTGACGGATGGGCGAAGAATGAAATTGACAACTTCGTCGCGACCACTCAACAGCAAAAGCTCGGCAGCCAGCAGACCGTCTCGGAAATCGTCGCGGGCGATGCATCGGCCGACGCTTTGATTCGTCGTCTGACCTTTGTTTTGACTGGTCTCGCGCCGACTCTGGAAGAACAACAGCAGTTTACGGAAGCGATGAAGTCAGATGCTGACGCCGCCATCGTCGCAACCGTCGACCGACTGCTCGAATCGCCTCGCTACGGAGAACGCTGGGGGCGGCACTGGCTGGACGTGGCTCGCTTTACCGAATCCACCGGCGGCGGACGCAGCATGATGCTGCCGGATGCGCTGGCGTTTTCGCGATTACGCTGATCGCCTCATTCAACAAAGACAAACCGTTTGATCAACTGATTCGTGAACATCTGGCCGGAAAGTTAACCTTCTGCCTGCCGACTCCGCTGCTCAGCACGATGAACAGGTGATCGGCTCGGGCTATTTAATGCTGGGGGCAATCAACTACGAAGGCAAGGACAAGGAGCAACTGCGAATGGATGTGGTTGATGAGCAGGGTATTCCATGGGCCGCACGACGCCGGCCTGACACTGGGATGCTGCCGCTGCCATGATCATAAAGTTTGATCCAATCCCCTCCACCGACTACTACGCACTGGCGGGAATCTTCCGCAGTACAAAATCTGACACCCGGCAACGTTTGTGGTTTTGTGGCGGCTTTACCTTTGAAAATGGGGTTCGACAAGGCCGCTTTAGATCCAGTGGACCGCAAAAAGACGCCGAACTGGAAAAACAAATCAATGCCCTGAAGGCGCATGGCAGGCTTGAAACTCCCGGAGCGCCCCGGAGTTCCGACGTGAGAAGTCTCTGCACAGGCGTTGTCGTTGATGACTCGGAGGCCCAGTTCGACGGAGAATGGGTTGGTTCAAGCTTCCTGCGACCTTTCTCGGCACGGGTTATCGTCATTCCGGTGCGCCTCGACTGGGGATTTTCCGCAACCTATGAAGCGATGCTGCCTGAAGATGGTGAATATGTCGTTCGCGTGGTGATTAATCACGCGGAAAGTCGCTCAGACAAGGTTCCAGTCGTCATTTCCCATGCGGATGGTGGTCTGTGTCGTACGCCAATCAGCGAATCAAGCCGCACAGTGACGGTGTTTTGCGGAACTGGGACGATACCGCTTTGAAAAATCCCAGATGGCAAAAGTTGTCGTCAAGGCATCCGAAGCCTCCCCCGGATATGTCATTTGTCGATGCCATCCCCAGTTTTTGCCTTGTGGCCATGATGCCTTCAACCGATTCTGCCGTCGCAAAATCCGGCGGGAAGACGGAAACTCGGGAGGCTGTCGAACAAAGAAAAACGGAACTGCAGCGGCTGGGAGAAAGAACGTAAGGAGCTTGCCAAACAGAAGCCTGAGATTCCCATCTTGATGTGCGTCGAAGACGAAGCAAAAAACGGAAGGCTGGCATGTCCATGTGCGTGGAAGTTGCCAATCCGGACGGGGAATGCCGCGCTGATTTCATTACTGTGCCCGACTCCTGTCAATCGGTCTGTGACCGCATTGCCGGCGAGACTCTTAAATCCACCAGCAGTCGCAAAAGAATTGGCGGACTGGGTCGCATCGCCTCAGAATCCGCGACAGCTCGTGTGTACGTCAATCCGAGTCTGGGCGAATCTGATTGGGGAAGGTCTTGTTCGCACACCGGACTTAACTTCGGGAAACCGGCGATCGACCGACTCATCCCGAACTGCTGGATTATCTTGCGGCGACGTTTATGGAAGAGGAGCTGGTCCACGAAGAAGCTGATTCGCCGCATCTGCTTGTCGCGTACGTTCCGTATGTCGGCAGCCGGATCCCTGAACAACTCAAAGCAGATCCGGATAACCGCCTGCTGGCGCGAGCCTTCCGTCGCCGACTTGATGCAGGTCACTGCGAGATTCCTGATGCAGATCAGCGGCATACTGGATCTTTCGGTGCTATCAGGCCGAACAATTGCCAAACTGTCAACCTACGACAATGAATACCGACATGCCGCCTATCCTTTGCGAGTTCGCAGTGTCTACGTGCCGTCGTTCCGAAACTCAATGCTGGACCTGTTTGAAATCTTCGACGGTGCAAATCCCAATCTGGTGACGGGCAAACGAACTCGAAGTACTCGCCCCGCTCAGGCATTGTATGTACACCGACAGCCCATTGTGATGGAGCAGGCAAAGCTGGCGGCTGAGAACTTCCTCAAGTCACCGGGTTCGCCGCGAGCAACGCCGAAGACAGTGTTCGATCTGCATGGAGAAAATGCCTCAGCCGCAGGCCGTCAATTGATGAACAGCAGGCAACCTTGAGTGTCGTTGGCGAGGATCCCAATCCGTCGAAGCGTGGTTCAGTGTTTCTGCGCCCTGTTCGCATCCGTCGATTTTCGGTTTCTTGATTAGCGCTCGCACAGTTGACGTTTTGCTGGCCGCCGAATTGACCACTGGCGTCAACTTTACGAGCAGAACTTTTTCCCACGCCGGTTCCGTCCGCACCATTTCGATCATCGTGGTGAAGTGGATCGCCAGCAGCAGCCACAGTAGACCAGTTCAACTTCCTGCATAGTCGGCGAAACAGGCGTTGAGACTGAAAGAGAGCCGCAGGCTGGCTTCCGCTGGCGCCGAGATGATTTGAGGAAACGAACGGATGTACGGACAGACCAACAACCGAATTAACAGGCCGCTACGGTCCGGATTGCGGTTATTCGCTTTGATCCCGTCGATCGAGACGTGAACTCCACGCATCGATGCCTCACGGAACAAAAACTCATCTCGGACCAACCAGAGGCAAGCGGGCGTGTTGATTTAATCTGTTTACCAGCCGCCGGGCGTTAGCCCCGGGTTGAATTTGCTGTGTTTTTGACACGAAAACCGGACGCTAACGCGTTCCGGCTGATTAAATCAACAGACCCAAGCACCACCGGGCCCACCATACAACCTCGCCTCACCAGCTTCACGACTCTCCTGCCCATAGTACTTCAGTGTCACGTTCATTCTGGCCGACTCAAACGCCAAACAAGATTGCTCATCGTCTGATGTCCGGACTGGCTTAAATGAATCGAATCGAGCGTCGCATCGCCAGCAGCCAGAATGCTGAGAAAGTACCGCTTCGGGATCAGAGCGACCTCATATTTTTTCGCCAGTCGTCTCTGACACATTCCATAGGAGTGATAAAACGGCGGCAGTGGTAGTTCGAACATCACAACCTGCCGCTTTTCCCGACGCAGCGCGCTCAATAGTGCATCCAGATCAACCTCGAACTGTGCCGGAGACGTCGATCCCAGAATGTCATTCCCACCGATTTCCACAACAACATAGTCGTGCAGGATGCCGACCTTGATCGCTCGCCGCAGCGCCGATCCCGCCGTTTCGCCCACATGTGAGAGATCCTGAATCTCGATATCATGCTGCCGCGACAACAGAGAAGGCCACGTTTCCGCCTCCCCTTCCTCCATCCCCGCGCTGACCGAATCGCCGATGATGGACATCGCAGTCACTGGGGCCGTTGCTGTGACAGGGAGCAGTCGCCATGGAAACTCCCGTATCGCGGCAAGGCTCCATCCGAACACCATCATCACAACGACAACGCGCTGAGTTTTGAAACGACGGGTTGATCCGTACCATTGCATTCCTGTCCATGTCAACGTGATGCCCGCAAGCATGATCGCAAGCCACATTGGCATTGGCGTTGATGAGAAGATCACGCCAATCAGTCCGGATAGAGACAGGATCAACAGGAGTAACCGCACCTTTGCGGAACCTGTCGCTTCATTTCGGCAGTACCAACGATAACAGACGACCGCTAACAGCATCGCCACACCGCTGAAGAAGGCATCGCCGCTGACAATGTGGAAAACCAGAGGATTCAATTGGCACCTCTTTCGTCAGCGTTGGGCAAATCTGACTGTTACTTTCTCGCCGGGTCTCCAAACACGTTTTCCCTTTCCAAGGGTAGCTGAAACCCGTCTGAAATCCGAGTCATATACAATCCTCGGCAAAGCCACCAGAAAGTCGACATCGCCTCTGCCTCACCCAGATCTTTTTCCAGAGCGTGGTAGTCGTCTGCAGTCAATGTCCAGGGAGCTTTGCTCAGCTTTCGAGCATACGCGTACGCTCGTTGTTCAGCCGGTGGAAACGCAGACCAATCGTTGCTGGCAAGTTTTCTCGTGCGTTCTGCGATCGCCTGTTTGTCGAGGCCCGCAACCTCCAGCAGCATTTCGCAATGCCCCATACAGTAGGAGCATTCAATCGCTCGCGTTTGAACCCAGAACAAACTCTCCTCGAATACTCGATTTCCCGGACGTTCTGCCCACATGGTTCGAGTCGAAATGGTCCAGGGAATCTGCAACTCCGCCGCGTAGCCGTAGGTCATCAGACTCCACACAATACGAGTTGGCCGAGTCGCCATGGCCGGAGGCAGCTTCTGTTTCACTTCGTCCCACGTCGGGATTGGCAGCCGAGGCTTACGATCTCGCTGACTTTCCAGTCGACTCTGCAGTTCTTCAAACGTGACACTGCCCCAGTCGCCATCGTCGGGAATCACGTCTTCGCCATTCGTCGACAACTGAGGATTCTCTCCGGTTGGCGGAATCAGTGAGGTAACCTGCAAGGCGCCTTCACCAAACTCAACATCCAGCGGAGCCAATGGCCCCGACTCTTCCAGCGGCAGCTGCAGACCCAGAACAATGCGATCCTGGAAGTTTCCATAAGCGGCCAGCAGAACCATCGAAGCCACAACGTTGTCACCGTACGTCTGCCGCAGATCTTCGAACAAGGCATCATGGATCGTAGGAGCCGCCGTCGTGAGTAACCTCGCGAATTCCAGTGGCTTGCGATCAGGCTCCGGCCACTTTTCCGACTCCCCGGTCAGAACCGTGATCGCGTCGTCTGAGGCTCGGCCTTTCTGAGATCGAACAGCGCGTAGGCTTTTGAGTAGTAGCAATGATTGGCATTGGCAATAACCCATCGCATTTTTTGCTCGCAGCGCCCGGATCAATCGGACTCTTTGTGCGATGAGCGAAATCCAGTTTCAGCATCGCCGCGGCCGTTCTTGGCAGATGGACGGAAACAGCCTTCGCCCACGAAGGCAAAACTGCCCCGCACCAATTGTGTGTGAGCATGCGGCTTTCCACGCCTCGATATCACTGAGAGCTGCTACAGGCCGCTTCTTTTGCGATTCTTCAAAAAGTGTCATTAGCGAGCCTGCTCCATCTCTTCAGGTTTAAAGCCAGACGGTCCGTCCACTCGTGAGCCACCTTGCCATTCGTATCGATAACGTAAAGCCGGGCCGGCATTCCGCTGTAAGCATTTCCGACGTGTCATTGATGTAGGCAAGCAAAGGAATCGAGGGCTTGAGTTTTGCGGCGGCATTGTTCGGCGACGGCAGCACGTTCTTCAAACGTCGGCTGCGCGACCGCAGCAACCTTTTCATTGGACTTCATCGCCCACCATCCGTCGGATGCGGCTTTCGCGAACGTAAACAAAGATATTCTACGTTGTCCTTCTGGCGTTCTCGCACGGATTCCACGGTCGCATACAACGATCGGAATGGACCACACGTGAAGTTTCCAAACACGAGGACGACAGGCTTCTTTCCGATTCGCTCCGACAGGCGGACGGGCTCACCGCCCTGTAGTGGCCGTAACTCAAAATCCGGCGCGACGTCCTCCAGCGCGGGGCCTTCCTGCATCGAGCCAATCTCGCCGGAGAACAGTCCCTGGATTAACGTCTCCTTTCTTGGTTCATCTCCGGGGAGAAATCCGTTGCCCGGCGGGATCAGAGCATCTCGAAACTGCTCAAATCGAAACGAGGTCTTTTCTCCGGCCACCTTCCTGAAGAATTTCTCCCAATCTTCCTCAGTCATTTCGCCATCGCCACTGGGATCGATACGGCGATACATTCGATTGATTAGATACGACTGCCTGACCCAGGGATTGTCATCGGACCAGTCCAGATCAAACGCACTGATGGAACCATCGTGGTCTCGGTCGAGCTGTGCGAAGATTTTTTCGTCGCCTTTGAAGTTATCTTTCTTCAGCGGCTGATCAGGTTCAATCCCATTCAGTTTGGCCAGCCACTCCCACGAGAAGCGACTTTCAGCCGGACCGAACCACCCACTATCACCGTCCATTTGTCCGCCGCGAGCGATCACCAGATACATCGCAATCGCCTCGGGCATCCGCTGTCCTGCATAGGCCCGCTTCAATTTCTTCAGGCGTATACTTCAGCAACTCCGGCCCGGGTTTTGGCGGCAATGAGAGTGTTGAAGAGGCAGCGCCCTCGCCGAAGCCTCCACGACGAGAGCCGGCGTCACGCCTGCTTCTTGCCCCAACACGGCGTTCGACAGAGACGAAGAGAAGTCAAGTAAGGATAACGGCGAGCCATTTCGTTCCTGCCCACATCACGCAATCCCTTTCGAACAATTCAACAGGTCTAAAGAAGGCCTTGAACCAGCAACGCTGAGAACAAGTTGCAGAGCGCAGTCAGTTTCGGATCAATCATCAATGCAGAAGAACTAAGATTATTCCACCGGCAATCCGACAGCTTCGATCACTCGATCAAAATACGCACAGCTCGCCACATGATTGACGGTCTGCACGAGAAGGTACTCCGGACTCGTTTCCTTCAGGGCTGCCGCCACCTCTTCATCCGTCAGGCAATTGGTGACGCGGCAGGCTCTTTGCAAATTGAAACAGAGCCTGATCCGACGCAGCGGGTTCGCTCCAGTCACCATCAAGGGCAAAGATCTGGTCTTCCAGTTTGCCCCAGTGATTTCAACGTCTTAAACGCCTGACCGACAGCACATCTGAAACGATCCTGACGAGCAATGATCCAGTTCAATTGAGCCTTCTGCAGTTCAGACAGATCTCCGGTTTTCTTTTCTCGCGACGCCAGGCTTGGCAATCGACCTCGCCCTTCATTCGGGAAATTTGCAATCAGTCGAACCCACGCAGCGACGGGAGTATCCTGACCACTTTCCTTCAGCCATGCAGCAGCCACAGAGTCGTCTACCAACGGAAGGCGTGGTGTTCGGTGAGCCGCAGGCTTCGCCAGTACCTCATCACGAGACTCCGTCTCGGGGCGATTCGTGATGCCTGACCGCTCGGTTTACCATTGAAAATCTCGAGCAGTGCAACGATCGACTGAGCATCCTTAAAGCGAGCTGACGTTGCCGTCAGGAACGTATCGGAATGTTCAGCGGCCGGCATGAGCCACCTCGTCCGCCAAATGTGTTGCCGGAGGACTGTGGGATACCGATTCCCTCTTTCAGCGATTGATCGCATTGTTACCACCATCGACAGGCCCATCGTTTCGACAATCTGCAGTGGCGTAATTGCTTTGCCACTTTGGCGATGGCTCGTCGGACAGCAAATGTGGTTCGTAGGTCAGCAAACGAGCATAGGCAAACGCGGCCTGCTCTGCTTCACTGTAGGACGACCAGTCAGCATCCAGTGCTGCGATAGCGTCGTCACTCATGCCGGTGGCCGATAGTTTCCATTCCTGATGCCCCAGACAATACTGACAGTTGTTTGTTCGTGCGACGATCCAAAACAGCATCGTCTTGAACTGATACGTCAGAGTCATGTTCTCATCGGCGTTGCGAGAAAAATCCGGACGCGGCGTGTTCGCTGATCCATTTGTTGCTGGCGTTGTCGTCGTTCTGAGGCGTCCGCACCGAAGACTGTTCCTTCGGCTGGCGGGATATGGTTAAACCTCAAACGCGGCTGTTAGTTGGTGCTGCGTTCGCCCAGCTCCGCTTTTCCTTGTCCGTCAGTTCAGGAAGCGGAACACGATACGGGCGTTTCTTCATATCCTCCAGAAGTTCTTTCATCTCCGCGCGGGTTGCTGGAATGGGACGAGGCGTCTTCACGGGCGTGTCACCGAGGCTAACCGAAAAGCCGATGGCCGCCAGAGGAAGGAGGAGTGCGGACATATTCAACATGACAACGATTCCTAAGGCCAGTTTATTGAGGGAAGATCGTGACGACAGGATTTGTCCCGACGATGTAGGTCACCTTGGATTCAGCGGCGTCGAGCTTTCTTATGACTCGAATATGCAGATTAGAACCGTCCGTGGTTTCTTCGTCCGGCAGGATCTCAAATGAGACCAGCTTCTTACCCTGCTCCCAGGCAGGGTCACCAACGACGACATCCGGCTGTAGTTCTGTCGGAGTCTTCCCATCGACCCAGGCTTGCATGGCCTGTTGAACTGACGATCGAGCCAGCTCTTTATCAAGCGGATAGCTCGGGGCGTCTCCGGATGTGCATCCCGCAAGCAGGACCGAAGAAAAAAATCCCGCGACACCGCGACGCGGTAATCGACCAGCGAACATATTGATTCTTCCAATTCAAGAGAGTTAGCGAGGAGACAATAGCACGGTGCGCGGAACAGCGCTCGCTCAGGAACAGTCTCGGATCACCTTCCGGTGGCTTTCATGCCTTGAAATCCCAACCCGAAACGTGGTTGAGGGATTTTGCAACACAACTCGATCCCTCGCTGACGCTTTTTGAAGTTGCGCATTCTCAGGCCCGGAGGGGCCGACACAAGGGCTAAAGTGTCGGCCCTTCAGGCCTGAGTCGCAGTGTTTTTAGCATTCCGGTGGCTCACGCGCACCGGCAGAGGATATGTCGGGCTTCCAGCCCTGATGAAAACGCGCAACTTCAAAACTGACGCTTCGGGTTGAGTGAGCCGGACGGCTCGCGCCGTTCTGCTTCAATCGGCAAAGCAAAACAGTGACAATCCTCAGAACTCGCTGAGCACTTCGCCGCCGTTGATGCTGCCAAGATTCCTCCAGAGATTGATGTCCACGTTCTCGGAGATAAATCGAGCGGATCCATCGCACAGCAAGATCTGCACACCACCAATGTGCTGGCTGTTCGCAGTGGTAGCGATGCGTCCTGGCGGAAACATACAGGACCGACCATTCGGTGGCAGAATGTGATTGTACTGGTTTGTGGAATGGTATTGCTGCAACCAGGGACCACCGACGTTCGAATACCCCTGTTGAGTCAGATCGCTGACGTTTGCAGCATTGCACTGCGTCATCGCTTCGGCCGCCGTATTAGGATAGGTTCCCGGGCGGAACGTATCTGTTCGTGGTGAAGAGATCCCGTTGTTACCGTCGCCAGTCAGCTTCTCCGCCAAACAGGCAGAATTGCTAAGCCCGTCAGTAATGTCGCTGAAACGATACCTGCAGTAGCCGATAGATCACTCCGTTGGGCTCAGGCTGACCAGCGGCACCGCTCGTGGTACATCACCACAACATTGCCGGCATTCCAGTAATAATTGTTGCGGCCACCCACTGACGCGGGCAGTGGCGTCGGATCCGATGGGCGGCGGAACGCCATGACCTCGGTGTTTCGTGGCACAGTGTTGTTAACGTGATCATAAGGGACATTGAAATCAATCAACGCAAACAACTGAGCCTGTTCGATGTAGGGCAGTAAGCGTGCGTGTGCAGAGACCGGATTCGAAGTTCCGTTGACGTCAGCAATCGGCATGCAGTTGCCAGCATCATGGTAGTTGTGGATCGCGAGACCCAGCTGTTTCAGATTGTTCTTGCACTGCGTTCGACGAGCCGCTTCGCGTGCCTGCTGAACCGCCGGCAACAACAGTGCAATTAAAATCGCAATAATTGCAATGACAACGAGCAGCCGATGAGCGTAAACCTCGTGATTTGCGAACACTCTTATTCATGACATAGCTCCAGATATGCGAATTGGCTTGATAAAGATCGACGCAGAAAACCATGCGTCAGATAGAGAACGGATCGATGAAACACTGAAACAGTCGCTTCGATCATTTCACTGCACTGAGAGCAGTCCACAGTTCCTGGACACCAGGCCGCGACGTGAACAGAGTCAGCGGCGCGGTCACCAAAGAGTTGCATCGAATGCAATACAAATGAACTGATCGACAGCACTTCGCGCATAACCGAAGGCCCCGTGGAAGAAGCCATCTCGATGACGGCGCGAGTCCTGTGAGTCTGAATCGTCGCTGAGAAGCTCAACCTGAGATCAGAGAACTTCGACGCTCGTGAAACTTCTCCGCGAGATCGAAGCGACCCAGTAAAGTCGGTCAGGCCTTTCGTTCGTTCTGCATTCGCATTCTGTACGAACTCCGACCCGAAGGATCTCGACAACTCAGGAAGCATCCCGCGCGGTAGAAGGAAAACCCGCGCAGTTGCGAGAGCAGAACACAAGAAAAGTGTTCCCGATCAGCGACGCGATCAAGCCTCTGGAGGGCGGAAGATTGTCAAGGGCCAATACCGAGCACTTCTCGTTCGGACTCAGGCACGAACGATATTCGCCGAGTCTCTGAACTATGCAACCCCAGCTCCAGCAACGCGGCCGGATCATGAAAACTGAACCAGATTCCGCCGAAGGCGCTTGGTGTCGGCATGTAGGGCGTTGGGCTTTTCGAACATGGGGACCAAGACATTTCTGCGAAGGCAGCACCGGCGGTGCGCTTGGCATCCAATGATATCCATTCATGATTCCACGTGCAGTACCTCCAGATGATCGACTCCAGAATGCCCGGCGACAGGGACTCCGTTCCGATAAAGATAGTTCCCACAGGAAGCAAAGACAGACTTCGCGCCTGCGAGACAAAACCGAGATGTCCCTCGATCGGAACACCGTTTAAGTACACGTAGCTCTCACTCGAAGCGGACACTGAATTGCGCAGAGTCAGACATCGCTTTCAACAACCGAGAAGAATTGCGTCTCTGGGCGAAGATTTTCCTGTCAACAACATCACTCAGATTTTTGTGATCGCTGACGCTGATCGAGCAGAGTCAGAATCAGAGACTGTTCCATTTCTTTAGGATTGAATGCAAACGGGCCAGGGCCACCCTGATACACGACATTTCCATCAACATCGATGATGTAAAGTCGATCGGGCCAACCACCGTAGGCGCGACCGACAGCATTGTCGATTCCATCAACGACCATCGGCGTCTGCAGATTCAGGTCAACAGCACATCGACCGGCAACATCACAGCGTTCCTCAATTGTCTTCGGCTGACGAATCAGGATGCCGGCCTTTTTGTTCGTCTCTGAAACACCTCGATCATTCACGGGATGGGCTTCGCGAACGTACACTCGCAAAAACTGAACGTCGGCTTTTCGATCGAGATACATCTTTTCAAGGGTTTCTGAATAGGTCCGGTAATTCCCACAAGTCAAACAACCAAACACGAGCACGACCGGTTGCTTTCCTCGAAACGACGACAATCTAATTTTCTGCGAATTGTCCGGGTTCTGCAGTTCGAAATCCGGAGCTACCGCACAAGGTGCAGGCAGATTCGACGGCAGACGACCATCATCGTCTTCCAGAAAATCAACATGCAGATGTCGATTCTTTGCTTCGGCTCGAGCCTTCAGGACTTTGGGCACATAGATCAATTGCTCAAGCTCTTCTTCGTTCAGATAGCCTTTCTCGCCAGCCTGCTTCGTAAACACGGCCTGCAGTTCTTCGGCCTGCATTCGACCATCACTGTTGGTGTCTGCCGATTTGAACAATGCAAAAACCGTCTCCTTTTGACGCGTCAGTGGACTTTCGAGAGACCAGTCAAAGTCCGCCTCTGTCAGCTCCAGATCCCAGTTGCGATCGAGCTTTGCAAAATCTTCAGGAGCTACGGGAAGCTCAGCCTTTTCCACAACCCCATTCTGATTCTCGTCAAAACTGGCGGCCAACCATGACCAGTCGTATCGAGTCATCCCCGAACGAACATCAAGAATGGCTGTGTCATCAGGGGATTTGGAAACTCCGTCGCTCGCCACACAAACCTGCGCGCAGCTCAAAGCAGCCAGCGTTGTAATCGCCAGACGTCTCAGGGTTCTCATGGCTTGCCTTTCTTTGTAACGGCCGCCGGAGTTCCTGGCTCATGATGGAAATTCAGCCAGTCAGCGACCGGCATCATTTCCTTAGGAGTCAGATAGCCATCCTGATCCAGGTCCAGCTTTTCAAAGTGAGGCGCCACCAGACCCACCACTTCCGACTTCTTCAGTTTTCCGTCTTTGTCTTTGTCACTGACCATCAACTGACGAGTGAACTCTTCGGGCTTCCAATAGCCCGCTCCTTCTCCTCGAGCTCCGCCGCCATCCATGTCGCGAACACGATGCAGAGTATACTCCTGACGAACTGTGTGGCATGTTTCTTCACCGACGCATGCGTAATACGTCACAGTCAGTTTCACCGGCTGATCCTCCGGCCACGATGTTACCTTCAGCAGGAACTCGCGAGGATCCGCATCGCTGGCGACATCAACCTTTTCTGCTGTTACGGTGCTCTTTTCGAACTGCACAGAATCATCGGCTTCCAAAGTGAACGTCAGGGGCTGCGTCAGGTTGTTCCAGTGGGCGTTATGGAACGGATCAAGATGAAATCCAACGTACAGAGTGCCCGTGCCATCTTTCATTAATCCGGGATCCGCCTCAGCTCGCAGTTTTGCAAAGAATGGTGAGCCATTCTCTTCTACTTTGGGAGCCATCTGAATCGGCAACATCTGCGGTCGCTTAATTCGCGGGACAACTCCGCGTGCAGCTCCGCCGGGAAGAGGAGCTTTAACAGGAAGATGGAGCTCCTCGACCGAGGTCACTTTTTCTGTGGGGCCGACCAGTTCCACCAGATCTTTTCGAACCTGCTGCGGATTGCTCCAGGCTCGTTTGCGAACCACAACACCGTCGGGACTAATCAGAAATTGAGAATTCGGTCGATCACCCAGTGAATGTTTGAGGCGATTATCAATGTCATCAACGATCCAGGGGATTTGAGTTCCGAATTGCTTCTGGGCCTGTTGAACGTGCATCAGGCGTTCTTCGTTTGTGAACGGCTGGATGTAACCACCGGCCAGCTCCGGGTGAGCCAGCGATTTGTAAATGAAGAAGAACTTCACCCCCAGTGGAGCGTAGTCACGATGAACGGCTTCCAGCCCGGCAATGTTCCACATCGACGGAGGACAAGTCATGCACCCGAAGGTCAGGACCGTATAGTGGCCTTTCAGATCGGCCGTTCGGAATGGAGTCCCGTCAGCGTTGAACGCAGTGACATCCGGCAGAGGCTCGCCTATCAACGGCTTTTGCGCCAGAAATTCTTCTTCCCGTTCCTGCATCCGCTGCTGAGCCAAAGCTGCAGGAACGCAGGTGAGACAAATCGCGATGCACAGAATTATTCGAACAGCACGCATCAAACCACCTTCAAGTTCTAACGATGTCGCAGATCATCAGCCGGAACGCATTAGCGTCCGCTTCTTCCGTAAATTTCCGCATGAACCGGGTGCCAGCACACTCCGGCGAATTGAGACATTGCACTGCCCAACTAAAGAATCGCTCGAAACACTGTGATCACTGGATCGGTCCCGACAACATAGGTGAAGGTCTTTTTCACAGGCTCTTTTCCCTCGCCATCTGACACTTCCAATTCCACGTCACAAAACCAGTTTGCGTCTTCAACGCGTCCCTCACCCACCAGTTGAAACCCTATGAGCTTTCGCCCCTGACTCCACCACATCTCCTGAGCAACGATTTCGGGCTGACGCTTCCGAAGTGCCTCGATGGCTCCACCGCTCTTCCAGTGCTCCATCACCTCCACCAGTGACTTCTTTGCAAGCACTGGATCAACAGGAGCAGCTCGCTGCTCGCCACAACCGACGAACATACAGAGCCCCAACAGCAGACTGACGGCTATGCGTCTGCTAACAGCAGACGAGCTTTTCAACAACACAGAAGAACTAGAGAACATGTAGCAGACTCAAAGCAGGATTGGCGACCATAGCCGACACGCAAAGCAACTTCGAATAGCGTGCAGGCTTGAAATGACAACGATCGAATCGAGGCACACGATCCAACAAATCAGAATTCCCCAATCGTTTCACCACCACCGCGAGTCCCGACAGCACGCCAGACCCCCAAATCAATATTCTCGCTGGTGAACCGAACTGAACCGTCGCACAGGAGCGTGTGAACACCACCGATGTGCCGACTGTTCGCTGCCATCGTTGCCTTGCCAGCCGCCTGAAATCCGCAGGAACGAGCATTTGGTCCACTGATGTGCTGGTAACCATGCTTTCCGTCAATCCACGGAGCCCCCATGAACTGCGGAAACTGATTGGCCAGATTTGTGATGTCCACGGCTTCACACATCTGCACCGCTTCTGCTGCAGTATTTGGATTTGCAGCACTGAGGAACGTGTCTGACCGTGGAGTGACGATACCGTTTGAACCATCGGAAACAATACGTTCACTGAATGCCGCGGTGTTGCTGGTTCCGTCAGTGATATCCCGAAATCGAATGCAGCTCTGATAGAACATGACTCCGTCAGCGGCCGTATCCTGCCATCGAATACTGGCACCCTTATTTGGAAAATAGTTGATCGCTCCGCCGGCCGTTGGCGAAGAATTCTGCAGGTCTGAGGGACATCGAAATGCTGGCAATTCCATCAGGCGAGCATTGTTGTTGGCAACATCGGTGATCTGTTTGTTGAAGTCGATGCTGGCATAAAGATTGGCCTGCTCCATTTGAGGCAGCAATTGGCTGATCGCAGAATACTTGATTCCGGTTCCGCCCATTCCGAACGGAAAACAATTCGCCACGTCATGATAGTTGTGCAAGGCCAGACCTATCTGCTTGAGATTATTCTTGCACTGAGTTCTGCGAGCAGCCTCGCGTGCCTGCTGAACCGCCGGCAACAACAGTGCAATCAAAATCGCAATAATTGCAATGACAACAAGCAGCTCGATGAGCGTAAAACCTCGTGACTTTCGATGAATGCTGAGCATGGAAATGTCCCTGAAAAAGAAAAATGACTTCAAAAAAGCGAACCGAAGCAATCGCGACGGATAAGAAATCTGGAGAGCGGTGTCGCCCCGTGATGGAATCACGCGGACGTAATTCGATGGCCTAAAACGATGCGCATCGCATGTCGAACCGTCGGTCTGTGGACAAGCGGGATGCGTCTTTATCCGCGCTTGGCGACCGTTCAAAATGCAGCCCGCGACCAATGCCACATCGCAACGCGGGCTAATGACTGGATGCGGTGCCACTAAGACGTTCACTCTTGTGGCCAATACGACCTGTGTGACGCATACGACACATAGGGGCTATTTGAGCCAAATCATGAAACTGCGACCAAAGTGACTGATCGCGAGCGCAGACGCACGCATCCTGATCGGCAAATCAGGCCGCCGGAGGTCGAAAAATTGACGAGGGCAGATAGCGAGCACCTCGTTCAGACTCGGGCAATTCAATGCATCGCCGAGTCTCAGATGAAGCAGAAGCCAACTCCAGCAATGCGGCCGGCTCAACACTTCTTAACAAGTTGACCGGAACAGCCGGTACGGGAACCAATGGAACCGGGCTGCTGGAGCAATTTGGACCACTGCAACGTCGAACCGGAGCCTGCACAGGCATACCGGAATCAGCCAATTCGCCAAAGTCAACGGTTGTGTCATGAACAATCTGATGCTCAGGCATCGAATGCCCAGCAACCGGCACTCCATTGCGGAACAAGTAATTTCCGCAGGACGCCGAGGCGGACTGTGTCCACGAGAGCAAACTCCCAAGCGTCACCGCCAGCAACAAACCACGGCGCACGCACCCAAGCACGCTTTCCAGCGGCCGGTCGTCCGAACGGGTTTGAGAGGGTGTTGCCATAGAAATTCCAACCTTCGAGAACATCGGCTTGGGAGTCTACGTTTCTGTTGCCTTAATTTGCCAGTACAATCCCCGCAGAATTTTCAGAACGATTGAACCTGTGTTTCGGATAACTTTACCCTCAATTCCTGACGCGTCCGCAGTGTTGCCAAAATGCATCAGGGCAGTATCGTCAAAGAGCGAGTAATCACGCTAGCCACCGGTGGTTGTCGTCACAAAGACTGGAAAACATCGGCGGCTAGCGCCGTACCCCTCACAGTGCAAGCCGTCCAACGCCATTCCTCAGCCGTCAAAGGGTTTCGAAACAACATGCTCATCGCCAAAAATAACATAGTCTGCGTTTGCCTTTCGGTTTGGGCGTGCCTGGGCACGCTTTGGACAGATGGCTCCTCTGCAAAGGCCGATCAGTTTGTGCTTTTCGATGCGACCTTTACGTTCACCAAGGAGGATGCAGACACAATTCGAGCCAGTCCTTCCCATTACTACGTGCGCGACAAACTGATAAATTCAGAGCGTCCTGAGAACTGGACGAGCCCGGTCGACTACCGGAACGGAACGGCACATGTTCGTCTCGAAGTTCTGGAGAAGCCAGCCGGGGGCGAAGCGACGACATGGTCCGTCTGCTACATCCCCAACAAGGGACGGGACAAGGGTTATGGATGCTTCAATACGCAGGTTTACAAAGAATCCGGTGTCTACGAGTCGGATATTGACATGACGAAGTTCTGGCAAAACGACTCAATCGTCTGGGAACAGGGAATCAAGGAAATGCACCTCGTGATCAAAGACAACAGCGGTGGCGGCGGCCACGCGCACAAGCGGAAGGATCACGAGAAGTTCTTTCCCACAAAGGTCCGTATGACAGTGATTCAGGTTTCGGCGGGATCTCAATACGACCCCAGCCTCGTGCCAGATCTTCCAGCGTCAGACAGCAAACCTGCACCGCAAACAAAAGTGAAATCCACTGGTACGAAATCAAAGGAGTAAATGACCGCATGCGAGGAGAGTCCCTGTTACTCCGGGACATCTTGTCGTCGTCAGGCCAGCGAATAGGTCCGAAGGTGATTGTCAACATGAGCGACGGCAATCTGCTGGCCGTCCGGAGACAAGCTCATTCCACGTCCGTCGTTCTTGAGTTTCAGGCGGAAGAACTCCTCGGCAGTGTCGCCCTTCCAAAAATAGAGCCAGCCTCCGCCACTTCCACCGGAGACACTCACCCAAAAACCATCCGGATGCCACGCGAGTCCCCACGTCGTCCCTATGGTCTTGTCTTTGGACTGCAGCACGAGGTCAAGTTTTCCATCGGCCGGGTCGACAAGAGCGACGATGATTTCCCCCACACCCGCGAATGCATTCGACACTTTCGTAATCCCGCCCAAAGCCAACTGACCACTATCTCCTCGTTGCGCGATGCTGCGAGCTCCACCGATGTCGGCACGAAATGTTGTGTCATATCCATGCAGCTGTTCAACAGTCACAAGGGCTCTGGGTATGTTCGCATCAAGTGTCCACGCATTAACAACGCCCTTCAGGTCGCAGGAAAACAACTGACGGGAATCCGAAGAATAGATCAGGTTGTAAACGTGTGATGCATGGCCGGAAAACTCACGCACGAGCGTTCCCTTGGCCGAATCCCAGACTCTCACCCTGCGATCGTTACCGCACGTTGCGATATGTTTTCCATCGGGACTGACTGCAATTGCCCGAACCCAGCCCTGATGAGCGTCAATAATTCGCGATGGCTCCGGCTTCTCTGCAGCAGCGGGCCAAAAAATCAGGCGACCGTCATACCCTCCGCTATACAGCGTTTCTCCATTTCCTGAGGATCCAAACGCGCGAATCCAGCTGTCGTGAGCGGCCAGAGAAATCTTCTGACCATCGCCGAGATCGATCCGATGGATCAGGTTGTCCTCCGCACCGCAGAAGATGAAACGCGAACTCGGATCCCAATGGCACACCGTCAGAGGCCGGTCGAGCTTATACTCCTTCAGCAGTTTTGTCTGTTGGGGATTGACCGTGGCCTTTGCAGTCATGTCAATAACTCCGCAATGGCACCTCGCGAAGGATCCGCAACCGGAAATGTTCGCCCGGCGATCTCGAACTCACCCATCGAGTTAACCCCGACAGCCTGAAGAATCGTATGAAAGATGTGACCATGATCAACCACACGGTCGGTCACTTCTGTCCCATTGGCGTTTGTCTTGCCAATCACCGCCCCCGGCTGAATGGATGAACCGCCCAGCACGACGCTCCAGGCAGTTCCCCAATGGTCGCGACCATAGGTCTTGTTAATCTTCGGAGTGCGACCAAATTCACTCATCACACAAATCAGCGTGTCGGCCAACAATCCTCGATCAGCAAGATCAGCGACGAGCGTTGCAAACGGCTGGTCAAACTCCCCCAACTGTTCGATATGAAAATCGAAGTTCTCATGATGCGTGTCGTAGTCGGCATGGTTCACCTGAACGTAGGGAACTCCGTTCTCCAGCAGTCTCCTGGCAAGCAGACAGTGCTTTCCAAACTGGCTGGTGCCGTATCGTTCCAGGTCACTGGCGGACTCTCGACTGATTTCAAACACGTGCCGATTGGCTAACAGTTCGCGAGCCTGCGTATAAGAGAAATTATAGGCTTCGGTCTCAGCCGTGCGCCGTCGGCGTATAAATCGCTCGTTGGCCCGTTCACGAACAGCATTGCGGCGAACGTCGGCCTCGTCCGTAATTTCGCTGGGGCGTTCTTCAAACTTCGGTGGATTAGCATCATACAGCGCCATACTGGCGTAACGCGGCCCGAGGTATGCGGCTGAGTGAAACTCCGACTCCACGTTTCTTCCGCCGGGAGAACTGCGAATCAGGACATGCCCCGGAAGCGAGAACGTTTCCGGCATGAGACTTCGAGCAGTCACGGCGCCAAGGTGGGGATAATCAACGCCCGGCATACGTCCGCGGCCGGTTGTCATCTCAACAACACCGCGGCCATGATCACCATTCTTCGTATCAAGACTGCGCACGATGGACAGGCGATGCATTTGCTTCGCCGTGTACGGCAAAAGCTCGCAAATATGAATTCCAGGCACTGATGTGGGAATGGCTCGAAACGGCCCACCAGTATCCGTGTTCGGCTTCGGATCCCATGTTTCCAGCTGGCTGACACCGCCGTGAAGGAAGATGTTGAGAACTCGTTTGCTTTTCGCCTGGACTTGTTCCGCAATCGTCGTCCGTGACGTAATGATGTCCCCAAGCCCTGCCGCAAGGCCGACAGACCCCAGTGCGGTCCGGCTAAGAAACGCGCGACGGCCGAGACCGTGCTCAGCAGATCCGCACGGTTGATGACGCTTCATAACGATCCCCGGTGATGATGCTCTGGAAGGCTGATGGGGCAGGTGGGACCGTTATGGTAACCTCTGACAAGGCAGAGAACAACGCGCAATGTTGACGTAAAGCCTGGAGTAAACGCTCGGCGATTTCGGCAGGCTCGACCGAAAGGAATGCATTCCCCCGGCTCGATGTTGCCGGAACTCGCAAAACTTTAAACGATTCGGGATGAGACGAGAACCTCCTGAATCCTGAGCTGACGCCCCAATGTGAGGCATATTCAATTCGAGCAGGGTTGACGTAAAAACAAAAAAGGCTCGATCGTCTGCTGAACGATCGAGCCTTGAGAACCTTCAACGAACACAAGCATTTGCTCGTTTCGCGGAGTCATCAGTTCACGGATTTGTTGTCCAGAGCTCGGGACGAGTCCGACGTCCGGGTTGGCTTTACGGCAGTCCCCGGAGTCTTGTTGGCAGCAGCCGTTGGAACTCGGTTTGCCGCTGTTGGATTCGTCGGAACAGCCCGGCCGCTGTCCTTGCCGGCTTCAGCACCGTCGGCGACCTGCTGCTCAGCAGCGTCGGGCTTCGGAGCCCAATTCACGACCGCCCAGACCGGATACTCATCAGCAACACTGGCAGCAAGGTCCTGCAGCAGTTCCATCATCTTTTTGTTGGTCATGTCACGATTCGCGACAACTCGCTGCATCACAAATCGCTTGTTCGACGGGATGTAAGCGAAGAATTTTCCTTCGCCAAGTCGGTCGTTCGCGGCCAGCAACTGAAGCAATCGTGTCCTTGGAACTTCTGACGCTGTGGAAGGAATCTGGTCCAGCCATGCCATCACCCACATCGACTGCCCATTTCGGCTCAGAACCGCTGACATGGAGAACTTCCATTCTTCTCCACGGTAGCTGGTCTTGAACGCAAAGTCATAACGCTGTTCTGTCTTTGTTGGTTTCAGGCCAACGGCAGATAGCATTTCACCGAGTTCGGCTTCGGAAAGCTGTCCCGGCAGTGGCGCCGGCTGAACCTCAGGTGACTCTGATTTTTCCTGCTTTGTTTCCTGAGCAGTAACGGTCGAAACACTGCCAAGCAACAGCAGTGCTGGCAGCAGTACAGCACTCAACGCTTTCATGGTTCACTCCCTTGAATCGATCCGGCAGTCCTTGCCGGTTTACTCCGCTTCCAGCTCTGCCAGGTACTTAAGGCAAATCCGGGACCACGTTTCAAATTCGTCCAGTTGACGCACCAATTCTGACGGAGGTGCGAATCCTGCGTTTATCATCGACTTTTCACGGGGCGTAACTTTGGGATACTCTAAATCGAAAATATGAACGATCCCGAGGTGAACTTTCCCCACTTCCGTTTCATCGTCGTTGATCAGGCCGACGCATTCTTCCACCCAGCCTGATTCGATATCCACCTCTTCTTCGATTTCTCGCCGCATCCCTTCCAGATATGGCGACAGATGGCTGTTCAGATCCAGCGTCGACACATGCCCACCCACGCCAACTGATCGCTTGGCATGCAATCGAGCTTCCCCCTGAGCCGTCCCGCGCTGGTAGTAAAACACCTCGCCGTTGCAGCGAAACACGCAATACGGAATCAACTGTTTGAAGGTCGGATCCTGCTCCATTTCCGGCCGCGGCCGATAGCTGGCATGCTGAGGATCGAGGATGACTTCGAGATACTTATCGATATCATCGCAGAAGCCCTGAAAATGCCCAATCTTATGAAAGACCGGCGTCGGAATGACCAGCACATGTTCGACTGTCATGGGATATATCGAGAAGAAGTATGAAGAGGACTCAGTCCGAAGCGAATAGAATCACCAGCCGACCAATGTTCGTTTCAGCATTCATCGATCATTCTGGAATCTCAGCGAAGTCGCGGAGCTTAGTCGACGATCCTGCGAAAATCGATGACCCGAAGCAGAGATTTCTTCAGGGGCCTAATACCCGCGCGACTTTGTCCACCATGCTCGGAACCGACTTTGGAAAACCACCTGCACCCAACGTCGCGACACGTCGCGAAATCCCGCCCCGCAGCCGGGACCTGCTGTCGGGAGGACTTGGGCGACAAGTCGCGACATTTTTCCGGCAGCAACGATGCAGTTCAGTAAACGCCCAGGACGACACCCGAGACAGTAACCAATTCACGAAAGAACATTAAACCGGGTACTCGGTGCTGATCAATTTCTGGTCCAATGCTCGCCAAAGGTACCACGAGGCGATGCTGCGGTGAGGAGACCAGAGTCCTGCGATACATTCCAACTCTGTGATGGTCGGCTTTTCCTGAAGACCGTACAAGGCAATCATCGCGTTGCGAATGCCGAGATCACCGACCGCGAAAACATCCAGCCGACCCAATGAGAACATCAGGTACATCTGCGCCGTCCAGCGTCCGATGCCTTTGACCTGAATCAACTCTTCAATTGCCTCATCGTCGGGTTTATTCCTCAGTCGTCGAAAGCAAATAGTACCGTCGAGTGTACAGCGCGTCAGATCCCTCAGATACGTTCTTTTCTGTTGTGAGATTCCAACAGACTGAAGCTGCTCATCGCTGAGTGCCTGGATGTCTTCGGCCCGGATCTTCTTTGACGGCAATAACTCCTGCAGGCGAGTTCGAATGGTCTTTGCTGCGGCGATGGAAATCTGTTGAGACAGAATGGATCGCACCAGAATCTCGTAACCCCCTGATTCCGTTTTCAGGGCAAAGTCGCCCACGCGACGAATCACTTTGCCCAGCACCGGATCAACTTTGACCAGTCGTTTGATGGCCTGCTTCACCTCAGCCTCATCAAAGCTCATCGAAATCCCGCCTCATGATTCGTGGCGACTGCGTTTCGTACAGGCCAATGACAGTCTGCACGATTCAAATCACTTGATGGTTATGAGCATGCTCATGCCCAGGGAGCTCGGTAAACACGATCCGTCATCGCCTGAGCTTCCGCATCGCCCGGACACGTCTCGCTGACCGGGTCCCACTTGATCGGTCGACCAAGTCGAGCGACGAAGTTGCCGAGATGGCAAACCGTGGCCGACCGGTGTCCGATCTCGACATCACAAATTGGCAGTTCGCGGCTCTGCATGCACTCCAGAAAGTTCTTCGTATGATCGGTGCTGCGGTATAACTGAGTCAGTTCGGCCGCATCCAACGGCGTCTTCGCCAGATCCACCGGATCCGTCACCAATTTGCCGCGATTCACGGTGACGGTCCCCTTCGTGCCAACGAAAACAGTGCCGTCTTTGATATCGCTTTGTCCCTGGCCCAACGTCATCCTGATGCCGTTTGCATAGGTGTACACGAGACGGCATTTCTCCGTGACTTCATGAAACTTCTGAGGATGGAACTCAGCGGTGCCTTCCACAGCGACCGGGCCACTGTTGTCCATCCCGAGTCCCCACTGAGCAATATCAAGGTGGTGAGCACCGAAGTTCGTCATCTGGCCGCCGGAGTAATCCCACCAGAATCGGAAGTTGTAGTGAACTCGCTTGCTGTGATAAGGCTTCTCCGGAGCCGGGCCAAGCCACATGTCATAGTTGAGTTCTGCCGGAACAGCTTCGACAGGGCCAATCGATCCCGGATGATTCGGATCGGGAATACCTACGAAGACTTCTTTGACTTCGCCGATCAGTCCATTGCGAACCAGCATGCAGGCCTGCCAAAACTCCTTCGAAGATCGCTGCTGTGAACCGGTCTGCACAATGCGTTTGTGTTCGCGAGCCGCCTTGACCATTCGACGCCCCTCGGCAATTGTCAGCGACAACGGCTTTTCGCAATAGACGTCTTTGCCCGCAGCACACGAGTCGATCGTCATTTTCGCGTGCCAGTGATCCGGCGTTGTGATGACAACGGCATCAATGCCTTTTTCTTCCAGCATTTTCCGATAGTCCCCGTAGGACTTCGGAGCCGGTCCCTTCTCCGCTACGATAGCAACTCCGTCGGCGGCGACTTTCGAGTCCACATCGCAGATGCCGACGATATCAACACCCGCCGCCAGAAACCGTTTCACATTCCCGGAGCCTTGATTTCGGACTCCGATCGCTGCGACGGCAATTCGATCATTAGCCCCAAACACGCGGCGTGGCAGAATCATTGGAGCAGCAAAAGCTCCAACGGCACTGGCGGATTTTCTGAGAAACGAACGGCGAGTCGTTTGTGATTTTGTCATTCGAAATGGCCCCGCGAGAATGCTTGACTTCGGTTTAAGCTATCCCATGGCGTTGCCATGGGCTGCTATGTTGATGGCCCGGGTGGGCCGAAATGCACATCGATCCAACAACGATTTCAAAAAACCTGGCCGATTGCTGCAGACAACTGGATGGTTGATACCTCAATCCCCCGTGAGCGACAACTGCTCGCACACAAAAAAACCGCGGGCCCACGAAGCAACGAAATCTTCGGGCATCCTGGAATCGCTGCCAACAGACCGTCTTGTGCTTGAGTGTTCCGGGACAATTCACTGAAATGCTCCCTTAGTCACATCATGAGATCACCTATGCGATGACCCCCTGCCTCTGGCGTAAAGTTCTGCGTGAGTGAAGTCGTGGATAATTAAAAGCATGGGAGGGCGAGGTTCCTGCCGAGCCATTGGCCTGCGGAAACCGGCTGCTCAGCAGGAGCTTCGCTCTCCCGGAATTGGACGCATTGACCTTGTACCGAAATCCGCGACTGCACCCATTCTGTGTGTTGGCTGGAAAGATCGTAGCAGAAGTCGACAGAATTCCGTTTTCCGGATGATTCGGCTACGAACAAACCGGTCACGACAGAATCACAACGATCACAACAAGACGATACGCCAGAATCATCCTGCCTGAATTCAGCTCCTTACGAACCCCACTGAGTCACATCCGTGTTCCGAGCCACACTTCTTGTGATCAACGGTGCCAATCGTGGCAGTCGGTACGAGATATCGTCCGTGCTGGATGTCGTGATCGGGCGAAGTGTCGGCTGCAATCTCCGTCTGGATGACAGTGAAGTGTCCCGGCATCACGCAAGGATCACTCACAACGGAACCGATTTTGTTCTGAATGACCTGAAAAGTGCCAATGGCACAAAGGTGAATGGCCAGCCAGTTGTCGAACGAGTTCTGGCGAATGGGGACAATCTTCAGTTCGGCTCCAGCGTGATCGCGTTTCAGCTCACGGAAAGTCATCATCCCCCTCTGGTGTCCGCCAATCAGATTCGCTTTGTCGAAGACGGTCGTCCGCTGGATGCTTCCGTGTTCGCCCAGACAGTGGGCGTCGACGGCGTCTCAGCGATGCCGATGCAGGGAACTCCGAAGACTGGCCTGGAGCTGCTTTATCATGTCGCCGAAGAGTTGGTAACTCCTGTTCACTCGCTGGAGGAACTTCTACAGCGGATTCTGGACCTGACCCTGAACGCAGTGAACGCAGATCGAGGTTGTGTGCTGCTGAAGGACCCGGTGGGTGCTGATTTGACGGCGATCGCGTTTTCACGCGGTAAGATTCCGACCTCCGATGCTCAGCAAATGCCGGTTTCGCGATCGATCACAGATTATGTTCTGCGTCATGGAACTGCGGTTCGCACGTCTGATGCGAGTCTGGACAATCGATTTCAAACAGGTCAGAGCATTGTGACCGCTGGAATTCGTGAAGCCATCTGCGCGCCGATGCGAGGACGCTCGGATCTGCTGGGAGTTTTCTACCTCGATACAACGACGCCCTATGATCAGGCCATGTCGACGGGCATTTCGATGCGTTTGAATGATGAGCATCTGCGGACCGTCATTACAGTGGCGCGCCAGGCGGCGCTGGCACTGGAGTCGCGTCAGTTTCAGGACGCAATGCTGAAGGCCGAACGATTTGCGGCAATGGGCCAGACGATTACCGTGCTCAGCCACCACATCAAAAATATTCTGCAGGGAGTTCGAGGCGGAAGTTACCTCATTCGCATGGGGCTTGATCAGGAAAAGACAGATCTCATTCGTCAGGGGTCGGACATTGTCGAACGCAACCAGACTCGAATCTACGATCTGGTCATGGACATGCTGAGCTTCAGTAAGGACCGAGTGCCATCGTTGCAGTTGGGTGATCTGAATAAAGTCATCGGGGAAGTTTCTCAATTGGCAGCCGCTCGTGCGGCAGAATGCGGAGTCGCCATTGAATTTCGCAAAGGGGAGGATATCCCGACGTCGCTGTTTGACACCGAAGGCATACATCGCGCGGTTTTGAACATTGTTTCCAATGCCATTGATGCAGTCGAAGGAACTGAGCATGGCGCGGTGGTTGTCCAGACAGGATACGACAAGTCGGCCGATATGTTGCTGGTTGCCGTCAGTGACAACGGTCCCGGTATTCCTGAAGACCAGCGAAACGCGATCTTCAATGTGTTCGAATCCTCAAAAGGCGCTCGTGGTACAGGAATCGGTCTTCCGGTCAGTCGAAAGATTTTGCGAGAACATGGAGGTCGCGTTCGCGTTGAGGGCGGCCCCGGCCAGGGAACTCGCTTTGTGCTCAGCTGGCCACGAGGAAACGTGACCCTGCAGGATATCAGTGAACTGATTCCCAAAGAAGACCCCATCTCACGACCGACGTCGACATAGTGTCCGGCCGGCTCAAAAAAGGTTCGGGAATCAATTGCCAAACAGCCCGCAGAGTGCTGCGCACTATTGATTCCCGCCCCCTTTTCTGCCCCCTGCAACGTTTTGAGTTCCCTGTTGGCTCAGTTACGATGCACGCCAATGCGGAAGAGAAACGGACTTGCTTGTTATCTCCCTGGTGAGGCAGCTAGGTATGGCCAAAAGTCACGGCGTTCAGTTTGTCAAAATAGTTGATTCAGTGCGTCCTCTGATTAAGGAATGCACGATTCAGGATGTCGTGCGACGACAAGCCCAGGGGGATTCATTTGTTCTGATTGATGTTCGCGAAGAAAGTGAGTTTGCGGCTGCTCGCATTCCAGGAGCAAAGCACATCGGCAAGGGCGTGATTGAACGTGACATCGAAGAAATGATTCCGGACCCGGCGACGCCACTGGTTCTTTATTGCGGTGGTGGCTATCGCTCGGCCCTGTCGGCCCATAACCTGCAATTGATGGGATATACCAACGTGATTTCCATGGATGGAGGATTTCGAGGCTGGAAGGAAAGCGGACTTGAGATTGACTCCGCACCGGTGTAATCCTGCGTGCGGGAAGGTTCGTCGTGATTGCGATTTTCGGTATCCTGAAGACTCGCTGACAGATTGTTGCTCAAATCACAACCCGAAGCGACCGTTTTTGAGGTTGCGTATTCCCAGGCTCGGAGGGCCGACAAATCCAATGCCGGTGGCTCACCAGTCTGTTGATTTAGTCGAGATTCTGAAGAGAAACGCCTATTAACCCGAAGCGCCAGCGAGGAATTCTGCATTTTTGCCTCGCTGGCAGCTTCGGGTTGGTATTAAATCAACAGACCGTCACGCCACCGGCAGGGGATGTGTCGGGCTTTCAGCCCTACACAAAATTTGCGACTTCACTATCTTTTGATTCATTTAATATTGCTGAGCCAAGCCGTCTTTATTGAATCAAAGCTTTCTTGTAACCAGCCCATTGATTTCGTGTCCCTCGTGTTTTCCAGCCTCCGTTTCGTGTGACAACATCATCATGCCGCAGACTGCCCCCAACTTTTCAATTCACTTCGACCACGAAGATCGTTCCAACGCCGTCCGCGATGTCATCGCGACTCGTGAGCCGCACTCATTGCGAACGTTCACTCCCAGCCAGGCCGTCCTTGCGAAGTCCGCTGGAGTCTTTCATTGGACGCCAGAAGGTCGGCGACTGTTCGACTTCACCTCGGGCGTACTCGTGGCTAATCTGGGCCATAACCCCAAACGCTGGATGGCGCGATTCACCGAGTACCTGGGCTGGAATCCATCTCACTTCAATTCGCACGAAGACGGATTCTTCCAGGCGGTCTCGCTGACGGCCTACAACGCGATCACTGAGCTGGAAGCGGAAGCCAGCCGACGTCTGGTCGCCAATCTCCAGGCCAGCAAAGGTGGCAATCGACTGGAAACTGTGATCTGGTCCGCGTCTGGATCTGAAGCCGTCCAGAAAGCGCTCTGGGCCTGTATGAAGCGTGATCCAAAACGGGAAGGTATCCTGGCAACTCGCTTTGGTTTCCACGGCAAGAAGGGTCTGAGCGGCGCGGTGACGGGATCGGAATCAGATCCGGATCGTGATCCACGAGTTCACTTTATCACCTTCCCACGAGAAGAATGTTCAGATATCGATAACCCGAAGAAGGCGTTTGATCCGGCTCCTTATCGAGCAGAGCTGGAACGCATCTGGAAAGAAACCAACGGCACGATCGGCTGCCTGATTACGGAGCCGTATCTCGGCGGTGGCGGCAGCTTTCATCCTCCGAAGGACTATCTGCCGATGCTGCAGCAGTTCTGCCGTGAGCATGACATCCTGTTTATTCTCGACGAAGTGCAGGCCAATTTCGGACGCACAGGCAAAATGTATGCTTTCGAAGCGTACGGTATCGAGCCGGACTTTGTCTGTCTCGGCAAAGGACTCGGTAACGGTGTTCCTGTCAGTGCGGCGGTTGGCCGACGCGATGTGTGTGACCCGATGGGTTACGGAGCAACCTCCGACACCTGGAGTGCGAATCCGCTGTCATCTGCGGCCGTGCTGGCGACATTGGACGAGTTCGAAACGACCGACATCATCGCGAGAACTCAACATCTGAATAAGATCTTTGTCGAAGGCTTGCGACGCCTCAAGCAGACCGGGCTGATCGTCAACGTGCGTGGCGAAGGCATGGTGTTTGGCATTGAGTGCGGTCCACACGGCGACAAGACTCCGAATCAGGTGGCTAATGCGATCGTCGAACGGTGCTACAAAGGTAACGCGCAGAACGACGGCATTCACCTCCTCGGCCCATTGGCGAACTGTGTGATTCGCATTAGTCCTCCGATGTGTATGACGGACGAAGACGCGAAGCATTCTTTGCAGTTGCTGTTCGATTTTGTGAGTGATGTGGCGAAGGGCTAGTCCCGAAACACGCGAACTTTTCTTTCGCCACCGGGTTTACCCCGGTGGTTTATTGGCCTTTGCATTACGCCGGTCGCACCTAAAATTGGGATGGGAGTAGTGCAAAAGCCTATCTCCACCGGGATAAACCCGGTGGCGTAGTTTCGTTGAGGGCTCGCCCTTTGGAACAACGACCTCATGTTTCGCCTTCTGGCTTTTCATCATGGACGACGACTGGATCGCGAGTTTCTGCTGGTTAGTGACAGCAGTTACGTGCTCGGTCGCGCGGATGATGCGGGGCTGCAGACGACTTGGGATGATCGGATTTCTCGACGTCACGTGGAGATCACTGTCGATGCGGCTGGCGTCAAGTTAACTCGGCTGTCGGATGCCTCCAACCCGATCTTTGTCGACGGAGTGGAAGTCAACAGTTCATCTTTGACCTCGGGTCAATCGTTTGTCATCGGGTCGTCTCGATTTGAATTGCAGCAGGTGACTCAGACGGACTCGCCCGGCAATCAGATCGTGCAGCAGTTGGCGATTGATCGTCAGCAACTTCAGCGAGTTCGGTACGATGATGCCGCCAAACGTATTGAAGTGCTGACCAGCCTTCCGGCCGTAATCCGCGAATCGGGAGTTGAACGGGACCTCCATGTTCGACTGGCGAGCCTGTTGCTGGCCGGAGTGCAGAATGCGGATGGCGTGGCGATCGTGGGGCTGTCCGAGAATCTGCGGCCGCGAGTTTTCCACCAGGAGCAGCGATTCGAGACTGGCACTCTGATGCAACCCAGTGTGCGATTGATCTCCAATGCGATGGAGCAGCAGACGACGGTGCTGCATGTCTGGGACAAGAGCAACGCGTCGGATTCGCTCTACACGCAGGTTGCGGGCTTTGGTTGGGCGTATTGTACTCCGTTTGCAGATCTCGGTGGCGATCGAGCACTCTATATCACAGGGCGTAGTGAACCCGATAATCCGGAAGCCGGCGAGCGCCGCTTGCATGCGGACATCAAATTCACGGAATTCATCGCTGACATCGTCGGATCATTGCAGCGTCAACGCAGACTGGAGCGTCAACAATCGGGCCTGCGTCAGTTTTTCTCACCGCCGATTCTGGAAGCGCTGGGGCGAGATCTGGACACATCGCTGCTGGAACCACGTGAATGTGACGTCACGGTCTTGTTCTGCGATCTGAGAGGATTCAGTCATCGCGCGGAAGAGGAATCCGACAATCTCACCGGGCTGCTGGAACGCGTCAGCCTGGCGCTGGAAGTCATGACCAGTCAGATCCTGCGGTTTGGCGGAGTCACAGGAGATTTTCAGGGCGATGCGGCCCTGGGTTTCTGGGGCTGGCCGATTAACTCCGACGAAAGTGCCTTGAATGCATGTCGAGCGGCGTTGGCGATTCGTGAAGAATTCAGCAAAGCTCAGGCAGATCCCGAGAATCCTCTGAAAGATTTCGAAACCAGCATTGGGATTGCTCATGGGCGAGCCGTCGCGGGCAAGATTGGGACTCGCGAACAGGTCAAAGTCACGGTTTTTGGGCCGGTTGTGAACCTCGCGAGTCGTCTGGAAAGTATGACTCGCGAGCTGCACGTGTCTGTTTTGATTGACGAGTATCTTGATCAGCAGATCCGCCAGAAGATGTCGCCGAGCGAAGGTCGTGTTCGTCGGCTCCTGCAAGTGCTACCATACGGCATGGACCGCACACTGATGGTGAGTGAGTTGGTTCCGGCTGAGCATCGTTTGCCTTTGTTGACTGATCAGCATCTGGCCGACTTTGAAAAAGGTGTCACATCGTTTATCGCCGGGCAGTGGGGAGATGCATGGAAGTATCTGCATCGCATGCCGGCCGAGGACAGGGCTCAGGATTACCTGTCCATGTTGATTACGCAGCATGATCGCAAGTCGCCTGCAGATTGGGACGGAATCGTTCGCATGAAAAAGAAATCGAGCTGATGGTTCATTGCAATCTTGATCAGGCTGATGCAGAAACGGAACTTCTGCTGCGACTGAGGGCGACGCCGGAGATCTTCACGATGATCTCCGAATGCTCGGCCGCAGAACTCTCCGGCCAGCGAAAACTCCGAGAACACTTCGATCAGGAACTGGTCCGCGCCGCGCTGTCGCTGCATGAAGCCAGAACGAAAGCGATGGGTTCGCTGCCGAACGCGGAACAACTGTGGCTCACGCGAGTGGGACTGGAGCAATCAACAGCCTGGGAGGTTGCTCGACACAAGGCTCGGCGTTTTGCGGCGGCCAATCAGGTCTTCGATTTGTGCTGCGGTGTTGGCGTCGACGCGGGAAACATCGCGGCTCATGCGAATGTTGTTGCCGTGGATACTGCTCCGTCGATGTGTCTGCGAACCACCTGGAATGCGGATGTTTGGGGGCATGGCAGTCGCATAGAATCTCGCTGTCAGGATGTATCGGGCGATTTGTGGGCCGACAAAATTGTGCATGTCGATCCGGATCGGCGAGCGGGCAGTGATCGTCCGACGAAACGCCTGGAGTTGTATCAGCCGAACCTCGAATGGATGCAGAAGCTGACTCGCACGGCGACCGGTGGAGGCATCAAGATTGGTCCGGCCAGTAATTTTTTGCAGAAGTTTCCCGGCTGCGAAATTGAGTTGATCAGTCTGCACGGAGAATGCCGCGAAGCCACGGTCTGGTTTGGATCAATGGCGGGGCCGCATGCATTTCGAGCGACCGTGCTTCCGGCCGGAGAATCTCTCAGTGAGGATCCGTTGTCCGCCTGGACCAACACAACGCCGACGCCTGGGGCTTATTTGTTCGACCCGGATCCCGCCATTGTACGCTCAGGATTGCTGGACGTGATGGCCGAGCAAAACAGTTTGTTGCGTCTGGATGCGGAGGAGGAGTATCTCACGGCCGACCAGATTCCCACGACGGCGTTTGTGACCGCGTTTAAGATTGAAGCTGTTCTTTCTAACAGCGTGAAGGAACTCAAGCAGTATCTTCGCCAGAGTCCTTCACAGCACTATGAAGTCAAATGTCGTCGGATCTCGATCGAAGCGGACGTTGTACGGCGACAGCTACCAACGGGTGCCGAACCGCCGCGAGTCATCATCTTTGCCAAGGTAGCAGGCCGAGGTGCAATTGTGGTTGCTCATCGGATTACAGGAACGTCGTGATGTTGGTGCGTGGCTGGGCTCTGTGTTGTTGTTTGTTACTGGCAAACACCGCTCTTGCGCAGACGGAAGAATGGCGCGATTACCGCACAGTGGCGGCGGACCTGAAAGTGCCACCGATGGTGGAGTCGGAAGCCGGGGCCGCTCAGCGAGTTCGCAGGACTTTGCCCGAGTTCAATGCGAAGATCTATTATTCAATGTATTTGCCATCCGACTGGCGGCCAAATCAATCGTATCCCGTGATCGTGGAATATGCCGGCAACGGTGGCTATCGCGATGCATTGGGAGACGAATGCAGCGGCCGGCCGGAAGACTGCAATCTGGGTTATGGCCTGTCAGCGGGCAAGGGATTCATCTGGATCTGTCTCCCGTATCTGAACAACGATGGCAACGATCTTGCGTTGACCTGGTGGGGCAATCCGCCGAACTATGATCCTCAGCCAACCTTGAAGTTCTGTCGAGCAGCCGTGAGGGATGTGTGTGCAAACTTCGGGGGCGATGCCGATCGCGTCATCTTGTCCGGGTTTTCAAGAGGTGCGATCGCCTGCAATTATCTGGGACTTTATGACGACGAAACGGCAAGCTTCTGGCGAGCATTCATTCCGTGCAGCCATTACGACGGCGTTCGCCGCTGGCCCTATCCTGACAGCGACGCGGCCGCCGCCGAGCAGCGATTGATGAGACTCAACGGCCGACCTCAATTCATCTGCGGCGAGCGAAATCAGACGGACGAGACACGAAAGTATCTTGTTCCGCATAACGTAAAGAACATCACGTTTGCATCAACCGGATTTCGCAATCATTCCGACCAATGGATTCTCCGCCCGTCACCGACTCGCGATCAACTCAGACAGTGGCTGACAGAAGTGATGCAGCCTTGAAATGATTTGCAGAGCCATCGTGGGGCCAAATTCGCCATCTCTCCAGTTTAAATGGTCCGCCGCGTTGAGCCTCATTGCGGGAACACGGTGCTGTCTGAACAGGCAGCAGATTTCGACGGTGCTCATGAGCTGGTGATGTGGATTGGAATGGCGTTACGTCTGTGATCAACTGGCTGCAAGGACTCGCCTCGACGGAGCAAGACGGCTAGTTTAACACAGGAGCGATACCACCGGGTATCATTCCCCCTGGCTGCTGGGCTCGACTTTTTGCTGCCTCTTCCAGTTGCTCGATCGCTTCAGACACAAGTTGTTGTCCTTTGCGAGTCTGGCGGACGACAAGTCGGTTACCAACGACGACCATGGTTCCAATTTCATCACCGGTCTGGACCCAACGGCAAGGTGGCGACGTTAGTTCGACGATGGCCTGGACCACGTTTGCTTCCCACGTCTTTGGCTGTGGTGGTCCGTAGCCTCCCCCGCCAAGGCCTCCGCCACCTGAACCCATACCGCGGGGCGCGGCTTGCATGCTGCCGTCAGCTGGGGTTTCCTGCGGATTCAAACTTGTGGCAGGCGTATAACCTGAGCCATATCCACCCATTCCCATCTGGGGATCAGCAACACTTCCATATCCTGCACCACCGGCCATTCCACCCTTACCGGGAGGGATGTTGGGGGTCAGCGGTGTCGTCCACTGCAGGTCTCTCAACACCGTAATGTCGTAACTGTGAAGGATGAGGTTTTCCGGTTCCTCCGCAGCTTCTTCGGTGGTGATCACAACCAGGCCATTGCGGACGATCCATGTCAGTTCAGTCGACTCGGGATTCGAAAGGACTTCATCCAGAACCGCGGCTACAGACATCGTTCCCGCAGGTATTTGGACGTCCTGAACCATGATTTCATTGAGCGTTGTGGCGGTGAGTTCCCCGGACATATCCTTTCTGTCAACAATGATTCTTGTCCCAAGGTGTTCTGACAGCGTGTCCAGAATCCTGGCGAGAGGCTGCTCACCGGCGAAGATCATCTCCGGACTTTGTTCAGTCCCTAATCGCTGGATCATCTGAGCTTCTGCGCTTCGATCCATGAGTCGCGAAAAACTCAAATTGCTTTTGGCCGGAATTGGCCCCATGCCTGCTCCCAAGCCGGGTCCCGCCATTCCCATGCCTGAGCCCATAGGCATGCCGCCAACAAGACCGTCCCCAATAATCCCACCGGCTGCAGGTGCGACGCCCCCACCGCCTTCGCCGTCGGCACTGAGGCCGCTTCCGATCCCGCCGCCAGAAATGCTTCCGGATCCCGGAATGGCGGCTTCCTGCACCGCTTGCACAACGGCCTCTTCGGCCGACTTGGCTTCTTCAGGAACATCTGCTTGTGCATCCAGTGCGACCGTGGGTTCCTGTCCGCCGCCGGACTGAAAAGCATTCAGGCGACTCATTCCGAATCCACCGATCAGCATGGCACAGCCAACTGTGACGGCGAGGGCAATCTTGGTCATCATAATCGTGGCTCCCGCTGAAGTAAGGGTTTTGAGTTTGAGAAGTTCCTGAGTTGTGTAAGCGGACGTGACGCCGGTTGTTCCAGCGACAATGCCCGCCAATGTCTGAGTCTTCGCGATGAGCGCGGGAGCAGCGACGGCCGACTGAGCCAGAGTGGCGGCGACCATCAATGCTCCCACTTCGACCCCGCGTCGAGCCAGGCGGACTCGCAGCAGACGCTTGGCTTCGCGAAGCCGACCGTCCACCGCGCCTTTGCTTTCGTTCAACTGATCAGCAATCTGCTGACTCGTTTGCTGAGCCAGATAGTTCATGACCAGCACATCTCGATACTTCTGAGGCAGTTCGTTGAGTTCCTCATCCAAAGCGGCGAGATCGCTGGCCTCTGAGATTCTGCGAAGCGGATCAGTGTCCTGCGATGCCGGTTCTTCCGGCAAGGCCTCCATCATTCGACGTCTCCTGAGCCTGACAACACGGACAGAAGTTCTCCAGGCCACACTGTATAGCCACCCAGCCAGCGACAGGACATTGTCAATGCCTGCCGGTTTCTGAGCCAGCACCAGAAAGGTCGCCTGAAAGGCATCGTCCGCGTCAGACTGCTGCCCAGTCAAGCGGTAACAAACTGACATCACCAGACCGCTGTGCCGCTGTACAATTTCTGCAAATGCCGACTCATCCCCATCCAGCACGAACCGCCTTAGCAGCGTTCGGTCAGACAGTAAATCTTTGCGATTCGATTGAGTTGCCGTCAGACTCATGCACCAGCCAGCATTTGAGGGAATCCTCACCTCGACACATCTGTTGCACACAATGCAGCAGACCTCCGAAGTCGTTTCTCTTAAAGGATTCACATACTAAGTTCCTGTTGAGCCCTGTTTGCTGCGCGAAATCTGCAAAAAACAGAAAACGGGTGCCGAAAAGATGAAAAGGCGGGCATGCCGAAAAGGGGTCAGGACTCTTTTTCTGCCCCAAAACTTCAATTGGTGCCCTGCTGAAATGAACTGCGCCAATTCCGAACCTGCAGAGCAAGACTCCCGACCCCTTAAACTTTTATTCATTTCGCGCGGGACCTTATTTTCTACTCTTCTCCGGAGGCAGCTCGTTGATCCACTGTCGGATCAATTCCAGCGATTCTTCATGGCGAATAGATCGTCCAAGACTTGGCATGCGGGCTCCGGGAAGATCCGTCTCAAGGCGATAAACAAGGATCGACTCAGCGGGCTTCCCAGGAACAATGTCATACTTGCGACCGCCTGAACCTTTGCCGGTCGCGACCGGAGATTTGAACACCCCCAGCTTCCCCGGATTTGTTTGCGATGTACGCAGATCCAGCCCCGTCGTCCGCGCTGTTCCGGAAGGGTTGTGACAGTGAGCACAGTTCACTTCCAGCCACGCCCGCGCGCGGGACTCAACGGAAAACTCATCTGGATGATCCCATTGCGCCAGCTTTGGAATGTCATTCGTCGAAGGACAATTCTTCAGCAGGCCATGACTTGCCCACTGTTCGAGTTGCGACAGACCATCGGACTCCACACGCTTTCGATTCAGATTTCGGGCCGTTGTGCCAATCGGAACATACTGACCGTTCGCGCTGTGGCAACTCAGGCATTGATTGGCATTGGGGATCTGGTACTCTGTTTTCACTGGTCTTCCGGAACTCGTGGTCCATTCGAGATCTATCGCAGCACCGCCCAGCCGCAGCTCCGCGTCTGATTGCTTTTCATTCCAGACATAGGAAACGCCATACCATCCGGTTGACTCAAGAAATTGCACGCGTGTTTCAATCCATCGCTCGGAAGGTGTTGCATCCGACGACTGATCCGGATGAGCAAACGTTTTCGCAATCACGGTTCCGACAGGAAAGCTGAGCGATTCGGTTGCATTCCATTCGGTGGATGAATTCTCAGGCAGCCTGATGAGGCGATATTTTGTCGTTTCGTCGGAAAACAACGGCGTGTTGAGTTCATAAGGAAGCAGGTCAGAGGCCGGGACCATTCGACCATCGGTCAGAGCAAACAGTTTCCATTCCGACAGCGTCCGAGGAACTCGACGGTAGACTTCAGCGGCGGCAGAAATCTTTGTCGCATCGACGGCCAGCGGCTTCAATTCCACGGGTTCAAGTTCCTTCATCGGCATTGTGAAGAGCGATGCATCTCGCTCCATGCGATATTTTCCGGTCAGAACATTGCCGGCCGTCAACAGATGCAGGTTGAGATTCGCAAAGGAGGCATCGCCATTGTCATGCAAAGAAATGGTATGCCGCGTTGAATCCTCGGCCGCCGCGGTGTTGGGCTTTGGAACGCCGTCGAACAGGATGTCCGGAAAGTTCTGGCCAAGCACGGGAAGCAATAGAGCGGCAATCGTGCCCGCCGGCTTCAGGCCACCTTTCGAGAAAGTGTTGTGATGGATCGAAATTCGCTCCGGATAGGCATCATACTCTGCATCCGTGATCTTCCGCTCTGTAATCAAAAAGCTGCACAGCAACAGATTAGCGGTTTGATTTCCGGCAATGGAGTTTTCGAAAACTTCGACATCGTCCATCGCCATCAGCATCAGCCCGGTCCCTGAAGGAACCTCGGAAACGATCGTCCCCTTCGGCGCAAAATTGACGTGATTGTTGTCTTCCACCTTGTTGCGGTAGACTCGAACATGATGACCATTCGTCTGCTGCAGACCGGGCAGATCGAACACCATGATACCGCCAGTATTGTCGTGAGCCACGTTGTCGTAAACATCCGCGCGGATCGTGTTTTCGATCTCGATCCCGGCCACGTTCTGCCGAGCTTCACAGTTGCGTACGATGACGTCCGTGGATTGCCCGACATAGATGCCGGCATCCGACGCGGCAATCGCGACGCAGCCATCAATCAGAACGTTTTGGCATTCCACGGGATAAATGCCGTAAGCTCCGTTTTCGGAGTTCGGCCCGCGAGTCCATTCGACACGTAGATTTCGAAACGTCACCGAATTCGCACCCTGAACTTTGATCGCATTGCCGACCGTATCTTCCACCGCCAGATCTTCGATCACAAATTCATCGCCCGTCGCGACGATCCCACTGCCTCCCGCTGATTGGTTTCGAAAGTTCAGCATCGTTTTGTCACGTCCGGCGCCGCGAATCGTAAGTTGGCTCGTCGCGACATTGATCTCGGTCGTCAGATGGAACACTCCGGCACTCAGTTCAATGATGTCACCCGGAGAAGCATTGATGATGGCTTCCTGCAGTTGATACTGAACGTCAGGGCTCGGGCTGAATGTCCTGATCTCAAACGCGATCGCTGGAACCGCCGCGAACAGAAACAGGGCCGCCGCAATGATCCAGCGGGCGATTGCAGGAACTTTGCAACGACATCGTGAGCAACGATTTCCACAGCTCGGTCGCGACGTCGGTGTATGAACAGGGCAAATGTTGAACGTGGAGATCATCATAATGATGGGAGTATGTTTGAATTCAATAAGTAGGTTCTTCCGGGAGTTTAATGGCAGCTGAGAGCTGGTTTCAGCGACAGTTTTCCGCAGAAGAAAAAGATTCTGGTACGATAGTTCTGGAAAGACTTGAAGCCTCTCGCATTGGACTTGATGGCCTGGATGCGGCTGTTGAAGCCTTCGGCGTTAGAGTTAGTGATACGATGGCGGAACCATGACAGGATCTTGTCGAGTTTGTTCTTCAGCATCCTGGCAACTTTCTTCATGGGTTCCAGTCGTGACCGAATCGCCCAGTTGTACCAGTGGTCGAAGAACTCCCGAACGAAGGGCAGCCGCAGCCTTCACGCTGCCCGCACACTGCGGCACGTCAATCGCAAAAGCTTCGAACATCAGTGTGAAACGCGAGTGTTTTTCGCCACACGGAACGGAGATCGTTTTCACGTCACACTTCGAGCAGTTCACTCGCGAGATCCGAGCCGTCAGAATCGTCTCAAAGTGCATCGTATCGAGATGCCGCCATTTCAGCACTGGAGCATGATCTTTCAGACCGCATTCCGCCTTGCCCTCCGAACAAACGCCACCGCGACCACGATCTTCGAGGCCAATCGCCACCGACCTCGAGCCAACATTCAGGTCAACACTCGTGACATCCCACGTCTTGTCCAACCTCAACAACAACCGATAGTGTGACTTCAAACTATCAACGCTCAGACCACCTTTCTGAGCTCCGTTCTCCCCATCTGAAAAAACCAGTCAATTCAACGCATTGCCACGAAACTCCTCGAAGAACCAATGGTTGGCTGACTCCAGAAATTAGGCACTGTGCATACTGTGAAGATTTCGCGTCACGTGGAATGCAGCCCCCTTCCAGCGGTTGACAATTCCGGATCCGAATCGGTCTATGTTGTTCTGAATGAGCTAGGCAACCAGTTCTGTAGCATCAATGGAGGTGCGATCGTTCTCGGTCATCGTACGGATGACCATCGAGGAGCTGTTTAGGAACAGTCTCGAAATAAGTTCCCAACGTAGCCGAACTCGTGAGAGTTCGGACTGAAATCTCACGACTTCAGCTACGGAGAAGTTCGGGCCTCTTCCTTAGAGGAGATCCATGAGAACCTCCCGCGGAAGCCGAGTACTCGACACAGTGCGAATGTAAATGGGAGTTCGAGCGTAAATCAGAATTTATAATTCAGCACTCTATCGATGCTGGCGAAGCACGGGAAGTGAGCCTGCGTTTTGTTGCAGCCATTGTCTCACCGGGAATGCCTTGGAGAACAGCGGTTTGTCGCGCGGGGCCTGTTGCAAGCCCGCCTCAGGGAATGGAGGTAGTAGATGAGGGCTCCCCAGCCACGGCGGGGAAGAGCAGCCCCGTCAGGCCTGATAAAGGCAGTAGGTTGCAGACTAGATCCGCATCACCCCCATGCGGACAAGCCGCACGGTGGCGGTCTCATGAGAGACGTTTTCTGGTTATGATCTCTGCTCCAAGGGGACAAGCCCGCGTGGAGGCCGTAATTTAATGGCTCTGCGCGAAATGAAGTGCGCGTGCAATAGTTCTGATTATCCAATGAGGGCGAACTTGGCGAGGTGGAGCGCATAGAGTTTGGCGATGAAGTAGATCCTTATCCTTGTAACCATAGGCCATTCTACTCTGAAGAGCCCCGATTTTGTTAATGATACGCTAGCGAGCGGCCCCGCTGGAGATAGGAGAGTAGTGTACCAGTTGAGGATTCCTGTACGGTGGCCTTCCAGAGTGTTGGCCATAGTGGTCAGACTTTGATTCGGATGCACGAGAAGCGACACCAGTCTGTCAGGAACTTTGCAGCGATGGCTTTGGTTGACTGTTGCCAGATCGACTGAGATCTTCTTTCAGATAGTAGGCTGCTGCCAGCGAACGATTCAGGTCAAGGGCTTCCTGCAATCGAACACGTTCGTTCTTCGAGTCGTCCAGATGGTCCGGGTGTTTGACCAGTAGCCACCGCGTACCCTTCAGAACGTTTCGGTTCATCACTTCTGCTTCACGTTGCAGGTCGCGACGTAGTTGAGTCAGCTTGTCATTCATCTGTTTCACAATATAAATCTATCGAACACCTGAAGTGCCGTCCGGTATATTCTTGATGACCCGCCGCGTAGTAGGCATTTCGACATGTCAGTCGCCACGGCGCCAGTCTTCGCTTTGGAGCTTTTGGAGGCGTTTCAGAAGGGTTTTAACGCATCTGGCCCTTTCCGTCGCCCACAAAAACGATGGCCACCTGTCATGATTGGTATAACGATCGTGAAGAATTTGTTCTTCTTGCCAACGTAGATTTCGTCGATGGCGATCACTTCCAGTCTCACCACGGTGAGGTTTGCCGAATGTCTTCTGCAGGTACGACTTATCAATACCGCGAACCATCCCTTCACCAACTCCAGGTAGCGAGCCATCGCGGATCGTGTCATACCGCAGATCCACAGCGATCCTGGCAAAACTCTTTGTGTAGTTGCATTTGGGAACCACGGAAAGCGGCGTTCAACACGCTGGCAGATACGACATTCAAGACGGGGAGTTTTGATGAACAGAACCGTACGATCCATACCGATTCGTGGAGCATGAACGATGCGATCCGCCATTCGCCGAATGACGTCGCGATTTCCACACTGGGGACATCGATAGGACGCGCGGAGCCTGAAGTCGCAAATATACCTTCTTTTCGCCAGCAGCCCAACGGCTCATAGCCAGCAACCCCAATCGCCTTGTACAATTCTCGTGTGGTCATCTCGGTTCTCGTGGTGAAACAGCGTTAGACACTGCTCATCAGACCGAGTTGACCACTCTTCGTAAACCCTTGGCAACAAATCAACTTAACACCGCGCACTTCATTTCGCGCAGAACCAATTTAATTTGCCGTTATGGCCACGATGAGGCTTGCCCCCACGAGCCTTTGATCGAAACCAGAAAACTCGCGCTGCAGATACCTGGCGAGTTCTCTGAACTGGCTGCGATGATTGAGATATGGCGAATTACTAATCGCGATCTGCTGCGTCGCCATTTTTTTCCCGAGATGTGCTGTTTCGGGCAGCAAAAAAACAGATGACGGAGAAGCACTTCGCTGACTAGAATGCTCGACCAGCCAGAAACAACTTTGGCTGACATCGATTTCTTGCACTTCTGAGTCAACTCCCCATGACCATTGCCATCCCCGATGAATTCAAAACATTCGTGGCTCGCGGTGTGGCGAGCGGTCGTTTTCGCACTGAAGAAGAGGCGGTTTGTGAAGGCCTGAATCTGCTCCGGGAACGCGAACAGAAACTGGAGGCACTGAGAGCGGACATCAAGGTCGGACTTGATCAGTTGGACGCCCGCGAGTCGGGAATCCTTGATATTGAAGACATTAAATGCCGTGGACGGCAACGATTGGCGTCCATGAAAAGCTCCGAGTGATGCCGATTGTTCATGTTTCCATAGCAGCCAGTCAAGATTTCGATCAGATCTGGCTGTATGTCGCCACGGACGATCCCATCGCGGCAGATTGGTTCCTTGGTCACATCGGCGAACGCTGCCAGTCGTATGCTCACCAGCCGCAACTTGGTGAGTCGCGTTTCAACCTCGGCGGACATCTGCGATGATTCTCGGTCGGCAACTACGTGGTTTACTATCGCCCCCCGTCTGACGGCATCGAGATTGCCAGAGTGCTGCACGGAGCCCGAGATATTCAGCAGCTTTGAGTTCGGAATGCGATCACATAGTGAATTCACGCAACCATCCTCGAAGAGGTGCTGACGGCACTGGGTTTGAGGGAATTCTGCGAGGAACGAGGAGCCAACCGCCTGATAGAGCCAACTCAACAACGTCCGAAGCGGCCTCTTCCAAATGGGCTCATCGTAACCATCAATTTGTGGCTACGAAAAGCAAACTCAGTCTTCATCAGCACCCGAATGAACTACGGGGCTTCTCGCTGGGCAAGCATCAAAACGTGGCGATCAGGAAGCATCAAGTTGAGAGTTGACGTATCAAAACCGTCTTTTCATACGGGACACCATCATAGATCACATCGACATTGATGCACCGCGTCACGTGGTCAATGACAAGCTCAATAATTCCCGGCCCCGCATTGAATTCCGCGCCCTGTTTGAGATAAAGCGTAGTAGGACTCAATTTGCTTAACGGCAATCTTTGGCCATCAATAACCAGCACTGCAGCCACGTTTGCGGAATACTGACCGGGTTGCTGAGAATGATCAAACATGGAGAACAGTTATCCGGATGAGTACCGACGACTGCAAGCGTATTCGCAACGCAAACGAATTGGACTAACGAGCCGCCTCGGTTGGGGCATGGACGGCCTGGTATATTCCACGACACAACGATCTGCCGTCAAGGCACATCGTCAAACGGAACATTCGATAAGGAACTGCGAGTCTTCCAGAAACTCGCTGAACATCCAGAACACGAATTCGCAGGCTTCAACGTACCAAAGTTGCTGGATTTCCACCCAGAACTTCTGGTGATCGAAATGGAACTCGTAACCGCCCCGTTCGTTGTGGATTTTACCGGAGCAACGATTGGAAAGCGATCCTCAGCATTCACCGACATGTCCGCTGAAGATCTCGAGGAATGGGAAGCTGATAAAGTCGAAGCCTACGGTGAATCCGATTGGGAGTTAGTCCGAACCGTCATCAGTTGCTTTAGGCGAGTTGGAATTTATCTGAATGATATCCACAAAGGGAACATTCGAATTCGAAACGAGTGAAACCGGAATGTCCGTTGGTGCTGTCGTTACGTGATGTTAGACAGAGTGACTGGCGCTGGAGAAGAACGATCGCTGCCTGGTGGCAGAGTACCACGCAGAAAGCGACAGTCGCAAATTCTCAACAGGCGATGGTGGTACACCCCGTGGGAAATGACGCCAAGTTGTGCCACATAAACTGTGAACAGAACGAGAGACAGAACTGCCCAACGGTGGAAAAAACGAAAACACCAATAAAAAATGGGTTTCTGAGCAAAACCCAGAAACCCGTCTAGTGGACGATATTGGACTCGAACCAACGACCTCCACGATGTCAACGTGGCGCTCTAACCAACTGAGCTAATCGTCCTTGTGGCGGGGAATTTATCGTGCGGCGGGGAGAAAAGCAAACTGCCGATTCCGGAAATCCCAGTTG
>JAXMBU010000022.1:0-97501 GCA_046349735.1 Planctomycetaceae bacterium | reverse complement strand
ATCATCGACACCAATAAAGTTGCTGTCGATGACAGACTCGGCGAAAAGCCCAATCGCCTGTACGTTGGTCAGATCCCGCCTCAAGGTAACGAAAATACCATCCCCTGCTGTTGAAGCGTCAGCGTCATTAACACTCTTGGAAATCGTATTTCCCGCGACATTGAATCCTGCCGTACCGTAATCCAGTGCCTGCAGCATGATCCCGGCACGAGCATTCTGTTCCAGGATGTTTCCATCACCGGGAGCGTTCGTTCCAATGTTGACGCTGTAACCAATGTCTGAAAGAGCTGGAAGAGCGGATTTGTTCGTTGCAGGGAATGGCAAGGCAGTGCCAAGCCCGAAGCTGTGGGATTGAATGTCGATGCCGGTCTGGGAATTCCCTTTCAACGTATTGGCTACGATGTCGCCATTGAAAACCGTGCCGACCGTTACATCAACATAGATGCCGGCGCCGGCATTGGCATTGATAAGGTTTCCGCCGACTCGCTGTGGCAGCAGATCGCCTGTTGAGGTCTTCTCGTTGAGCCGAACCCACGTCCCGCCTCCCGTGTAGTTGCCGTTTCCGACGGCACCGATCAGTCGAAAGGTATCTGCAGACAGCACGGCAACCTTAAAGACGCCATTCGCCGCTGAATTCCCCAGCACGCCCGTTACACGAACCTCTTCTCCGGTCTTCAGTCCGTGAGCCGCTGATGTAATCACAAGACTGGATGAGTTCGCAGCAGCAGTAATAACATTCGCTTTCCAGGTGCCAAAGCCATTGCCTGGGTTATATGTGCCGTTACCAGTTGTCCCATCAAGCCGGAACGTATTCGCATCGACAACGGTGATCTTGAAAACGCCGTTTGCGGCTGTGTTACCATTAACATTGCTGATCCGAACTCTCTGGCCGGTCGTAAGGCCATGGCTCGGTGAAGTGATCACGATCGGACCAGCATTCGTCGCGGCTCGGACCGTCCCCTGCGGAACCGTGTTCTGCATGTCAATCGTAACAAGCCCGCGAGCTGTACCGTTGGACTGGAAATCCGGAACATACCACGTACCGCCCCCGGTATACCTCACGGTTCCGGTAGATCCATTGACCGCGTTAAGACGGAACCTGTTGTTGTCCAGAACGGTGACTGTATGCAGCCCATTTCCCGGATGGTTAACATTCGGGTCGGCATTACCGAGGCCCTGCAGAATGATCTGGTCGCCTGTCTTCAGTCCATGATTCGTTGACGTCACAACAACAGGGTTGAGGTCCAGAACACTTTCGACGAGTCCGGAACGGGAGGCTGTTGGAAGAACCCCGATCCCATTTCCGCCATTGTTCTGAATGACATTGTTGAGCACAGCACCAGTGAAGTTGCTGTCGATCATGTTGAACCGGATCCCGTCCCGGCCGGCTCCACTAAAATCATTTCCCTTAATGACACCGGTCATGTCGCTGAAACTATCAGCGTCGAGCAACAACGCGTGCCCGGGAGCTCCCTGAACAGTATTGCCCTGAATGACCATGTTGGTGGTTGGGGAGTTGGACAGATCAAGGACAATACCCTGCGTAGATCCTGCTGTCTTCGGGCCTGTTGCGAACTGTGACGCAGTTGTCTTTTTGGGGTCGCCAATCATTTGGCCGACGATGCTGCGGGTCGCCGTCTTCGCTTGATTTTGCATCGTGGCGTTGATGTCCGCTCCGATCAAATCATCTCCGAAAATTGCCGCAGCCTGCCCAGGGGACCGGTCAATGTCGATTGTGAATGGAAGTGTTTCTCCCGGAGCGAAGTCCGTGAATGTTAAGGTCAGCTTTTTCTTGTCTGTACTAACGACTGAACTTACCAGCCCGGTCTGAGCGGCTCCACTGGTTGAAAACGGCTTACCCGTTTGAGGAGATACGTCAAATTCAAGCCCCAGAGCGGTCAGGTCCAATACAAAAGTCTGCAGCCATTCTCCCTGAGTTGAATTGTTGGTCAACGACATGGTCTGCACAAAGGTGTCGCCCTCTGCGCGGAAGATCAAGCCTGCACCCTGTGTCACGGTTCCAATCTTGTTGTCCTGAATCTGCAATCCATCAACTGGCGCATTCGTGGAGTTCACTCGCAGAAAATCGCGATTGACCGATGAGATTTCCACGTTCTTCAGGATGTGGAAGTTGTCAGCTGTCCCCGAGTTCACTTCCAGCAGGATGCCCTCAAAGCCAACTCCCGCGGCAATCGTGTTTTCAGTGACGACGCTTTCTTTGATATCAGCGCCATTGATAGCGCTGACCTTCAGGCCCGGAATCCTGGAATCATCGATCGTGAGCGCATCAGCGTCCGTATTTGACAGCGTGAGGTCGATCGCGCGGCCTGTACCAGTCAGCTGCACGTCTTCAATTGCAATCGTGTGGAGCCCGGTAACATTGGTGAGATCAATGTCGAATCCCAGTGTTGTATACTGAGTCACAGTGATCGACTCGATCGCAAGATTCTTCAGCGTAATCCCTGACAGATTGATCGATAATGCGTCACCTGACGTTGGCGATATCGAAAAGCCTTCAATGACAAGGCCATCTTTGCCCGCCATGTCTGCATTATCGACCTCAATACCACCCGCTGCGTTAAGGTACGAAGCTTTGGTATCGGGGTTGATCACCAACGCTGTCAGCAGCGATCTGGCTTCCAGTGACTCCGTCCTGACGGAATTTCGCGAGGCTGACCGAGCAAATCGGCGAGCACCGGATTTCTGAGTAAAATGACGTCGGGCGGCTGAAAGCCATGTGTTCAATAGCATGGTGCTGTTACCTAAATGCAGACAGACCTGAAAAACTCACCTGAACGACGTTAACCTGATCCGGACACGGTGCGGAGCGCAGGAGGCCCCCTGATGAACAGAAGTCATCGCATCCTAGACTCGGAACAACGTTTCCAGCAGGTTGAGAAAAACCCGTAATCCCAAATTGTTTAGGCAGGATTCCGCAGATCAGACGTGGAAAGGTTCACTACCCAACAAAGTCCATCAAAACCGCTCTGAACCCCGGCATTATCTGCCGAGGCCGCTTCTCGGCGGCCACAGGAAAACGACTTGCTCCCCGTCTCTCCATTGTGCCAAACAGGTCGCTGGCGAAACGACCAGATTTTTTGGAGAATCGCCGGTCGAGTTGCTGAAATCTGCCTTTTTCACCAGAAACTGAGTGTCTCGTCATGCGAATCATTTCAATTTTGACGATTCTGATGTGTCTTTCTCCGGGTATTTCCCCCGGTCAGGAAAAGAAGACTCGAGACCAGAAAGTTCGCGAAGATCAGCAGCGAGTCACACAGGAAGGCTTCTGGATCTATAACGATCTCCCGAAGGCGTTCGAGAAAGCCCGACAAACCGGAAAGCCGATCGTGGTGGTACTTCGGTGCATCCCCTGCGAAGAGTGCGTCAAGCTGGACGACAATCTGGTCGACACCGATCCCGTTCTGAAGCCGCTGCTTGAGAAGTTTGTCTGTGTGCGAATTGTCTCCACGAATGGACTTGATCTGTCTCTGTTTCAGTACGACACCGATCAATCCTTTGCTGTCTTCATGCTGAACGCGGACAGAACGATCTACGGTCGATTCGGGACCAGGTCTCATCGCACCGAATGGGTCGGAGATGTCTCCCTGAAAGGGCTCGCCGAAGCTTTGCAGGGTGCCCTCGACCTGCATGCTGGCTATCCGGCGAACAAGGAGTCTCTCCTTGCCAAGACCGGTCCCAAACCGTTGTTTGAACGCCCAGAGCTTTTTCCTTCTCTCAAAGAAAAGTATACGAGTACATTGAATTACTCCGGCGACGTGGTGAAAAGTTGCATTCATTGTCATCAAATCGGTGATGCGATTCGCGAATACTATCGAACACAAAACAAACCTATCCCGGATGAGATTCTCAATCCCTATCCTCACCCGAGGGCACTGGGACTGATTCTCGACCCGGCACGACGCGCGACAGTTAAGGATGTTGTGTCGGGTTCGTTGGCGAACGAAGCCGGGTTCCGGCCAGCAGACTCTATTCTGAAACTCAATGGACAGCCCCTTCTTTCAATGGCGGACGTCCAGTGGGTGCTCAACGGCATTCCTGGCAGCGGCGGCGAACTGCATGCGGAAATTGAGCGAGGCGGAGAACACCGAGTGCTGACTGTTCCGCTGGCTTCAGGCTGGCGAAATCTGGACGATATTTCGTGGCGAGTCAGCGCGTGGGGTTTGCGGCGCATGGTGACAGGAGGGCTCGTCTTTGAAACCGCTTCTGCCGAAGAGCGATCAGAGGCGGGAATCGCTTCGGGAAAAATGCTGCTGAAGGTCAAGCATGTGGGAATGTATGGGCCGCACGCTGCCGGCAAGAACGCCGGATTTCAAAAGGACGATTTGGTTGTATCGTATGATGGTCGATTCGACTTATTGACCGATTCAAGCGTGCTTCGATATGGTATTGCCCGAAAAGCAGTGGGTGAAATTGTTGAAGTGGGGATCCTTCGGAAAGGGAAATCTCTCAACCTGAAGATTCCAATGCAGCCGTGACGTTCCAGTGGAATTCTGCGGTAGGATTTCGAGTGCTCGAAGTCACTGAAGAGTTTACTGATTCTGTTTGTTTCCTTTGTTCAAAGATCTCAGGGTTTTCTCATGTTGTCCGGTTATCGCACTGTCGTTTTCCGCAGCATTTTGCATTGCCTGTTCCTTATCCCGATTTGCTTAACAACCGGGTGTTCTGAGCAGAATGACGATGGTCCCCGGTCTGTTGTTGATGCACTGGCAGAAATGGAGAAAGCGAAGAAGGATCTGGAGCGTTCCGCTCAGCCGGCATCTCCTCCGGCATCACCTCCCCCTGAAAGTGAAACGCCGAAGGCGATGGATGAGACCGACGCTCCATCAACCGGCAGTTACTCCGTAAGGTTTGAGACAACTGCTGGTGACTTTGTGGTTCTTGTTCATCGTGACTGGGCTCCTGTGGGGGCACAACGGTTTTATGACCTCGTCAAATCAGGCTTCTATGACGAATGTCGCTTTTTCCGCGTGGTGAGCGGATTTATGGTGCAATTCGGGATTAACGGCGATCCCTCAGTTCAACAAAAGTGGGAGAGTCGACTGCGTGATGATCCAGCCAAAGAAAGTAACCGCCGCAGCTATATGACTTTTGCCACTTCCGGGCCGGATTCACGGACAACTCAGGTGTTCATTAACTTCGTTGACAATTCTTTTCTGGATAGCCAGGGGTTCTCGCCGTTCGGTGAGGTGGTCGAAGGCATGGACAATGTGGATAAGATCAATGCTCAGTACGGTGAAAGCCCTGATCAGGGGCAAATCAACGCAGCAGGGAACACTTATCTGAAGGCCCAGTTTCCTGAACTCGATTACGTTAAAAAGGCAACGATTGTCGAGCAATGATTCTGGTTTCGCGAAGTGGCAGAAACGGGTGTGGACCTGGCAGCCGGATGGAAATCTCATCGGCTGATGAAGCAGTGGCCCGGTATTTCTGGTTCGAGAAATCTCCCGTATTCCAGTGTGACATCCGAGTTGCTGACGAGGACATAATCCATCATGTTGATCGCTCTCGGGGATCGTAAACCGGATATTCAATCCGCTGACGTTTGGGTCGCCGACAACGCAACGCTCATTGGTCGAGTTGAATTATCCGAAGGTTCAAGTGTCTGGTTCGGAGCGGTACTGAGAGCAGATAATGAACCCATCGTCATCGGAGCTCGAACTAATATCCAGGATTTATCAGTTCTGCATACTGATCCGGGATTCCCGCTAAGCATCGGTCCGGACTGCACGATTGGTCATCAGGCCATGCTGCATGGCTGCACGGTCGGTGAAGGTTCAATGATTGGCATCGGGGCCATTGTCCTCAACGGAGCCAAAATCGGCCGTCAGTGCCTGATCGGTGCCGGAGCATTGGTGCCGGAAGGTGCTGAAATACCAGATCGATCGCTGGTCGTTGGATTGCCGGGGAAGGTCAAACGCGACTTGTCCGATGAAGAAGTTGCGAGAATGCTTGAGAATGCCGCTCAGTACTCACGCCGTGCCCAGGACTATCGACTGAACGCCCGGGTGATTGCTGAATAGACCGTCTCGTTCCTGTTGCCGCGCGGCCTCAATCTGTACTGAATGAGAATCGTATGCCTGAACGTTCGTTGGATTCTGCTGTCAGTTCTGCGCCGGTGATCGTTGGCGGCGATCAATTCCGGTTCGAAGCTGTTGCTGATTGGGTTCAGCGGCCCGCCGAATATCAGTGGCAGGAAGTTTCCGCCGTTGCCGTTGATTCGCATGATAATGTCTTCGTGTTTAATCGAGGCGATCATCCTGTGATGGTGTTTGATCGCTCTGGAAAATTCCTGCGTTCCTGGGGAGCAGGCGTTTTCGCAAGAGCTCACGGGATCACAATTGGGCCGGATGATTGCGTCTACTGCACCGATGATCTGGATCATACTGTCCGCAAATTTACGCCTGATGGAACTCTGCTGTGGAAACTCGGGACCAGCGGACATCCCTCCGATACCGGTGCAACCAGCATCGATTTTCGAACGGTTCGTTACTCCGGGCCTCCTTTCTATTTTCCCACGAACATCGCGCTGTCACCCCGGGGCGAGATTTACGCTGCTGATGGTTACGGCAACGCGCGAATTCATAAGTTTACGTCTGATGGACAGTTACTGTTTTCCTGGGGAGAACCTGGAACCGGCCCCGGGCAGTTTCAGGTCCCGCACGGAATCGCTGTTGATCGCCATGGGATTGTGCACGTCGCGGATCGGGAAAACAGCCGACTGCAAAGTTTCACTCCCGACGGAACATTTCTGAGCCAGCGTACTGATGTGGCCAGACCCTGCCAGCTGACGTTCGACAAGTCGGGAAACATGTATGTGGCAGAGCTTGGCTTTCGATCAGGAATGTGGCCCGGGACGTCGCCGCCGACGGAGGATGCAACCGGTGGACGGATCAGCATTTTCTCGCCAGATGGAGATCTGCTTTGTCGCTGGGGCGGTGGTTTGAATCCGACAGCACCGGGAGACTTCTTCGCGCCACACGATATTCGGCTGGACTCGCACGGAGACATTTATGTCTCTGAAGTTATCTGGTCGGCAGGAGCCAATCGAGGACTGGTCGACGCTTCCTGCCACACTCTCCAGAAGTTTATTCGGCAGCAGCCGACCGCAGGTCTTTCAGACTAAGCCCCAGTTGCTGCACATAATACAGCCCGAGCATCGTGACAGGGATATACATGCTCATGTGATAATAGACCGACGAGCCAAGCACGATCGAGGCGGCAACGGGAATTTGCAGGGCCTCCATACAGACTTTAAAACAGACCTGAATGACTCCAAAGTAACCGGGTGTTGATGGAATCATGACGCCGATGGAAGTAACCCCGGTGACGATCAGGCCATCCACCGGTGAGACGTCGATGTGGAAAGCTTTCAATGCGACGTACGCGATCAGGCCGTTAATAAACCATTGCGCAAGGCTGCTGACGGCGATCAGAAAGACTGCTTTGCCGCTTCGCAATGAGGCCAGCCCCTGAGCACCGTTACGCAACATCTCAATAACACCCGTGGTCAGTTTTGTTGGCAGGAACGGGAACCAGCTCATGCTCCATGTCATGAACCTCAGGAAGACTTCCGTCCAGATCAGATAAACAATCACGGCGATAACACCAACGATCGCCCCGGCCCCCAGCAACAAAGCACCGTTGCGATAGTTGTCAGGCAGATCGTTAGTGAATAGCAGTCCAACTCCAAACAACGCGAGAATTGCGAGGACGTCAAAAATGCGTTCGAGCACCACGGTGGATAAAACTGTGCTGGCCGGGACACCGTATTTCTTTCGGACCACAAAGACGCGAATAAACTCCCCCAGATGAGCGGGCAACAGATTGTTGGCGGCAAATCCGATCAGCATTGGCGGAAACAACTGACCAAAGCTCAGCGGAGCAACGGGGGCCAGCAGCCACTGCCATCGCAAGGTCTTTAACCAGTAAAACAGAAACAGGAGTCCCAACATGATCGGCAGCGACCAGTAATTCGCGCCCGCGAACGCTGCCGTCAACTGCTTTTGGTCAGTCCCCTGCAATGACCAGGCAAAGCAGGCCACCGAAACGACGATGCCCAGTATCAGAAAGAATGCGCGCTTCATGATCCTGTCTGTTCTTCCGGATGCTCTTCAAATCGGGAACGATACTCATCCGGAATCACCATGGACTCCAGCTCATGGCCCGGTCGAACAATACAACAGACCGTCTTCATTGAACCACGAGCCACATTGCGGTCGCCATTACGAAACACAACATCAAACGTGAGCGACTTCATTCCGATCCGCTGCACCGTCAGCAGGACGGTCAGCACATCTTCGTACCGGGCGGGTGATTCGAAGCGACACTGCGCCGAAACACGCGGCCACCCGATCGTACTGCCGTCCGGCAAATGGCGTACAATTGAGAGGCCCTGAGTTCTGAAGAACTCATGCTCGGCCTGTTCCATCCATTTGTAAAAGTTGGAAAAGTGGACGATGCCGGCCATGTCGGTTTCACAAAACTCGACACGCCGCGTCATCTCGAAAGACGAAGCCATGTTGCAACCTGTTCCGCTGTGACCGTTTTTCCGGTTCTTCGATCCTGGTGTCTGGTTCAGAAGACGCCGGTTGGGGTACGGTAGGCTGTCCGGCAATTCAACGCAACGTGACCTGCTGAAGATTGCCACCGCAGCCTTTTCTCGCTTTTTGAAAAGGAAACCCCATTGAGGATCACTTCGTTCCGCTCTCATCAAATGACTCCGCCAGGTGACTCGCTCTTATCCGGCGATTCCTGCAAGATGCGGGCAAATCAATCAGGTTTGCATTCTTCCGGAACCTTATTTCAACTCAGTGTGTCGCACGGTGACGATGTCTTCGCTTCAGGAAATCGAACAATCTCTTTCACTGGTCATGCAGGCCGATCAGTTTTCGCTGCGCAAAATGCTGCGCATTGTGAGAGAGTCCGAGAAGGCCGGAAAACCAACCGATAAGCTGCAGGAGAAGCTTCGAGCCCAGTTTGAGAAATCGAGACGCCGCCGTGAAGAACGAGCCGTCTGGCAGCCTCGGCTGCAATGGGATCAGGAATTGCCGGTTGTCGCACGCAAACAGGAAATCATCGACACGATTCGCGACAATCAGGTCGTCGTGTTGTGTGGCGAAACGGGATCCGGCAAGTCGACTCAGCTGCCAAAGATCCTGATCGAAATGGGACGAGGTCTCAGTGGAGTGATTGGGCATACTCAACCTCGCCGAATTGCGGCTCGCTCCGTGGCCGCGCGACTGGCCGAAGAGATGAATTGCCGGCTTGGTCACGAAGTCGGTTTTCGTATTCGCTTCACCGACAGCAGCGGACCGAATACTCGAGTTCGTCTCATGACGGACGGGATCCTGCTGGCGGAAACTCAGACGGATCGCTTTCTTGATCAGTACGATACGATCATTGTCGACGAAGCTCACGAGCGATCGCTGAACATCGATTTTTTGCTCGGCTATCTCAAGCGTCTGCTGCATAAGCGACGAGACCTGAAAGTCATTATTACGTCAGCGACCATTGACGCCGCTCGATTCGCAGAACACTTCAGCGAAGGCCCGCGACCTGTTCCTGTCCTGCAGATCTCCGGGCGAATGTATCCCGTCGAGATTCGCTATCGACCGCTGGATCCATCCGAAGGCGTTGACGGCGGAGGCTTGTCGGCCTTCAGGGATTCCGATGATGACAATCGTGAACCTCGCGACTGGCTGGATGGCGTTGCTGATGCCGTCGAAGAAGTTTCCGCGATCGACAGTGGACATATTCTGATCTTTCTTCCCACGGAACGAGATATTCGCGAAGCAGACAAACGTCTGGGAGGCCGACGGTTTCGCGGAGATACGCCTCAGGTACAGACTGAGATTGTTCCGTTGTTTGGTCGACTATCGATGGCCGACCAGACGAAAGTCTTTTCGCCGTGTTCGCATCGCCGCATTGTGCTCGCGACAAACGTGGCGGAATCATCATTGACTGTCCCGGGCATTCGTTATGTGATCGATACCGGGACTGCTCGTATTAGTCGCTACTCGGCTCGATCACGCATGCAGCGATTGCCAATTGAGCCAGTCTCGCAGGCATCGGCTAACCAGCGTTCGGGACGCTGCGGGCGAGTTGGTCCGGGTGTCTGTATTCGACTTTACAGCAAAGAAGATTTCGACAGCCGCGAAGCCTTTACGGCACCGGAAATCCAACGCACGAATCTGGCGGCCGTGATTCTGCGGACGATTAATCTTCGTCTGGGGAATATCGAAGAGTTTCCATTTCTGGACCCGCCGCGATCGACCACGGTCCGCGAAGGTTACAAGACTCTGGAAGAGTTGGGAGCGATCACGGCCGAAGGAGAATTGACGGAGATCGGTCGGCGTATGGCACGACTGCCCGTGGATCCTCGAATCAGTCGCATGATTCTCGCCGCTGTTGATGAGCACGCGTTGCCGGAAGTGCTGGCGATTGCATCACTGCTGGAAAGCCAGGATCCTCGGGAACGTCCAATCGAAAAACAGCAGGCCGCCGATGAAGCCCATCGCAAATTCCTCAATCGTGATTCGGACTTTTTGACGATCCTGAATCTTTGGGACGCATGGCACGACAAACAACGCAGCGGTTCGCAGGGGCAGTTGCGGAAATGGTGCCAGCAGAACTTCCTGTCTTTCATGCGCATGCGTGAATGGGTGGATGTGCATGAACAATTGAAAGATCTATTGTCCGAAAGTGACGACCCTGCGATCTCAAAAGCTGCCAAATCGCTTCATCATCGACACGGAGAATCTCCCGGCGAGCGGCAGGGCGTCAGCCCTCCGTGTCCCCCACAAAGCCGCGTATCCCAAAACCCAAACAACAAGCAAAAGCAAAAGCAAAAGCAAAACGCCGCTCCGTCACCCGCAAATGTACCACCTCCCGCAACGCCGCGTCACAACGATTTCGCCGCTACCCACCGCGCGTTGATGACCGGATTGCTGGCCAACATCGGCTGTCAGAATCCCAACGGCGACTTTATGGGCGCCGGGGGAAACAGTTTGGCAATCTGGCCGGGATCAGCCCTCGCTCCCAAAGGCGCGAAGTGGTTTGTTGCCGGAGAACTGGTCGAAACCAGCCGTCGGTTTGCTCGCACGATTGCTCGCATTCAGCCCGAATGGATTGAACCGCTGGCCGAGCACTTGGTGAGCCGCGAGTATTTCGAACCGCACTGGGATCCGGTCGCCGGAAACATCATGGTGTTCGAAAAGGTGAGCCTTTGGGGCCTGCCGATCGTGCCGCGCCGAAAGGTCACCTACGCCAAAGTCGATCCGATCAAGGCTCGTGAGATGCTGATTCAGCATGGGCTTGTCGATTCGGCCTGCTTTTCGGCGATGCAGATCCCGACAACGCTGGTGCTGAAGATTATGACGATGAAGAAGAAGCCTTGTCGCGCCGGAGCCTCAAAAGTTCGGCCGGGACGCAGTACGGCGGCGAACCCTTCTTCCAAACGCAAAGGCTGGGGACATGAGTTCCCTTTTCTGCGTCACAATCACGATGTGCTGGATCAGTTGAAAGATCTTCAGGCTAGAACTCGATCGCATCATCTGTTGCACGACGATGAAGTGCTGTTCGAATTTTATGCGTCGCAGATTCCTGAAGAATGCTGTGATCGCGATCGTCTGCGTCGTTGGTTTCAGCGAACGGTCACTCGCAACGCGCGGCTGCTGCAATTTGACATTAATCAGTTCTCTGATGCTGCTCATCGCACTGAACAGGCTGCGATGTTTCCTGAGTCCGCTCAGTTCGGGGCGATGCATCTGCCTTTGTCATATCAATTGGATCCTGGTCGAGATGCCGACGGCGTGACGGTGACGGTTCCTGTCGAAGGACTCGGGCAGCTCAATGAAACGCGGCTGGAATGGCTGGTTCCGGGACTGCTGGAGCAAAAAGTTTTGGCGTTGATTCGTTCGTTGCCCAAGCATCTGCGTCGTCATTTTGTTCCCGCGCCGGACACGGCCAAACTGGTTGCGTCCGATCTGGAGTTTGGGAAGGGCGATCTTTTGACGGGCGTCGCAAGTCGACTATCGCAACTCGGCGGCGAACGATTTGATGCTCGTGAGTTTGACCTGAGTACTCTGGATGATCACCTGAAATTCAATATCTGCGTCGTTGATGATCAGCGCAAAACACTGGTCGAAGGGCGAGATCTCAAGACGCTGCGTGAGACTTTGATCCAGCGCAGTCAGGCGGCGGTTGGGGCCTCAGGCAAAGCGGCTCCGGGGAACGAGGTTTCTGCGGAAGAAGCGAAGTGGACTCGCGGCGGTTTCAAAGCGTGGGACTTCTTTGATATCCCGGAACATATCGAAATCAAACGGGCTGGAATGTTGATTCGATCGTTTCCCTCGCTGCAGGATGATGGAGAAACGGTCGGTTTGGTGCTTTGTCTTACTCCCGACGATGCGGCTCGGATTCTTCGCAAAGGTCTGCTGAAGTTAATCCTGATTTCTGAACGCAAGCGGGTACTGATCCAGATCGGCAATATGCCTCAGATTGGACAGATTAAACTGCTGTCCTCATCGATCAAGGGGCTGGAGCTGATGAATCATCTTTCTCTGCTGATGGTGGAGCGAGCGTATCTGGCCGATCAGCCGCTGGCTCGCACAAAGATGACGTACGAGAAAGCCTTGCAGCGAGGACGTGAGCGGCTGGGAACCATCGCGCAGGAGTTTGTGCAATTCCTGCCGCACTTATTCAGCCAGTACCATGAAACACGGCGAGCCCTTGAGCAAACTCGCGGGCCCGGCTGGGATCATCTATTGAACAATATGAAGCAGCAGCTTGCGGGATTGGTGCATGCCACGTTTCTGATTGATACACCGTGGCCGTGGCTGATCCAGTATCCTCGATATTTTCAGGGCATTCGCCAACGTCTTCAGCGATTGTCATCCGGAGGTCTGATGACGGAGCAGACTCTGGAGTCAGAATTCGCTCCATGGCTCGCACGATATGAACAGAAGTTGAAGGATCATCAGCGACAACAGAAAATCGACCCGATGTTGAACCATTATCGATGGATGCTGGAAGAATTTCGCATCCAATTGTTCGCTCAAAAGCTTGGTACGGCGATCAGCGTGTCGGCTGCCAAATTGGAAGAGCAACTGGGCCGAGTACTTTAGGCCGTACCCCATACGCCACCGGGTTCACCCCGGTGGTTTAACGGCTTTTGCACCACTTCAATCAATTCACTTCGTCGGTGCCGCCAGGTACTTGCCAAACCAGTCCAGCAGTGCTGTCTCGGCCTGAGTTCCCTGTTCGCCGGGGAAACCGTGCGCGGCCTCTTTCATCACGATGAGTTCGCAGGTCGCTTTGGCGTCCTGCATGGCTTTCAGGTACCGCTCACTGTGCGAGATCGGTACGAGTTCATCTTTGTCACCGTGAATCAGAAGTGTCGGTGCGTCGTCAGAAGTGACAGCCAGCAGCGGTGAGACGTCATCGGCCTGATCATCCGGAAAAACGATGGCTGGAAATTGCTTGCTCAGCGTCTTGTGGTTCACATACTCGCGAATGTCGGTCGGCGGAAAATAAGCCACGACCGCCTGAACTCGACTTGAGACTTTTCCATTCTCGACGTCCGCCTTGTCACTGCCATCATCTCCCATTGAGCCAAGAATCAGGGACAGATGACCGCCGGCGCTGCCACCGCAGACACCGATGCGAACCGGATCAATTCCGGAATCTGCGGCATGAGCTCTGATATGGCGAATCGCCAGTTTCACATCGGCGACCGCATCAGGCACTTTGAAGTAGGGGCTGCTGCCGTGACGAACGAGAATCAGTGTGTATCCTCGATCAACGATCTTCTCGAACAGATTCAGTGAGTCTGGTTTGTCGCCGCGCACAACCGCGTCAGGACGAGCCCAGGTAGAAACCCAGCCGCCGCTCACCATAAACAGTACAGCGGCACCGTTTGGCTTGGCAGGTTTCACAACATCATAAGTCAAAGCCATCCCAGCTTTGTGGCCATAGACGACATCGGGCGTGATCGTCCGCCAGTCCTCGGCCGATGCCGGAGACAGGACTGCTGACAGCAAAAAGAGGGCAACAAAAAGGCATCGATTCATATGGGGAACCTGGGACGTCAGGAGAGTAACTATTGTGTGAGTGAAGGCGACAGGAATCGCTGCGCCTGGGCGCCGCTGTGAAGAATATACTCGTTCACAAAACTCATTGCGAAGCAGCCGGGGTTATGCGGAGCAGGTAAATGGCCGTATCAACGATTTTTTTTTCAACGAAGCCGTTTGCGGAAAGAAGTTCTCCCGTGGTCCGGACGCATTTCAATAACGTCGGAAAGACCCTATTGAAGGAAGTTATTGCGATACGTACATTGAGGAGGAACGGAGTGCCATGAATGAGCCGGAATTCCTGGTCCGACTTAAACGGCGTGCTGTTTCAGATAAGCTCCACCTCAGCCTCAACGGAACGACTGATGACTCATTGCACACGACGTACTCTCTGCACGGTCGCATTTGTCGCTGGTTTATTCATTGTTGGGCTGTCATCGGCGGATGCGCGGCCCAGGTATCTGCAGGTTTTCAAGGAGTTCTATCCTGACCGAAGCGAGACCGCGACATGCGCAATCTGTCACCCCAGGACAAAGAAAACGGAACGGAACGAATATGGCATTGCCGTCGGTGAGGCACTTGGCAAGAAAAACGTGAAAGACGACGAAGCGATCAAAAAGGCGTTGAAGAAAGCGGAGGGCAAGTTGCCAAAAAAAATGACGACGATTGCATCGCCGTCCCGCTCCTGATTCTGCCCCGCAATTCGAGACAAGCAACGCTTACGGACAGACTCCGCGAATGGTTCAAAGCAGCCAGAAGCAGGCATCCTTGTTCTGAACAAGGTCAGGTCGGCCACACATTCAGTTCAGAAGGTTTCGGATCATTCGACGGTAACCCAAAGTCAGCGGTCTTCATGCTGCGGAGGTGCAAGCCACTGAATCCGGGCTCACAACGGGTTCTCCGTTGTCCGTTCTCAGGCTGCGTCCTGAGCATTTCGGCCGAGGGCGATGTCGAAGTCATTCATCGCTGGCACCATCATCGCGACGGCCGTAAATCCATAGGCAACACAGATCCATAGGCAGACACCAAGATTACCGCCCAGCAGAAAGTCGGTAATCGCATAGAACGTCAGAAACGGCAGTACAAGAGACGCCAGCGTCAGCGCGCTGGAAGGATTACGGTACGTCAGCGACGAGTAGAGTCCGAGACTTCCGAAACCTATGAACAGAATAAAACTCTGCAATTGAATTGCGAAGGATGAACGCGCTTCCACGAGCAGCAGCATAAAGATGAAAATCCCAACGCAAAGGAAAAACATCGTGCCAAGACTATGTCCAATTGCGTGCCGGGAGTTTTCGTACGTGAGTCCCTGATGAAGGCCGAGGGCAACCGCAAATAAACTCAGAACAACATAGGCAATGCACAGGTAAATCACATTCTCTGCAGTCAACGCACTGCTTTTTCCGGTAAATGCCATAACGATAATCAGCAGCAGAGGCAGCACGATCATCTCACGAGCATTCCACATCGCCCCACCAATTTTGCCGAGAATGAATTCATGGGGACGCAGGTCCGTCACCAGGAGAATCTCAAGTGTTCGGCCGTCTCGTTCATTTGTAAGCGACGTGACAGCTTGAGCATTCGTCAGGAGCAGACTCAGGATGGCGATACCCAGAAAGGCGAACGCAGGAACAGACAGCATCCCAAGGACAAGTTCGCCGCCGGAACTGTTGCCACCGGAAAGGAGAGCAACGGCGGCAATCATCAGCACCATAAAGGCGTAAGAAAGTTTAATCCAGATCATGCGGCGGCCATACGCACGCGTTCGCATTTCACGCCAAATCACCGGCTGATTCCAGACGGGGCGATGCACACGTGGAGCCGCCGGAGTCAAATCTTCCGTTTCCGTTCCCGGGGGTGTCTCGGCGGCAGATTGATGGAACTCGCGAGATGGATTCCAAACCCGCATCTTTAGAACCGTCACGGTCGAAAGAGCAACTGACAGGGTCAGCAGAGTCAGCACCGTCGGCCACGCAGAGACGTGAAGCACACCGGACACTTCCAGGCGAAGCGGATCGAGAACACGCAAAAGTCCGAAGTAGGGAGAGGCGTCAGCAATACTCGATGCAGAAGCGACGCCGATACTATGTGTCAGCAGGACGTAGAGAACGACTCCAAGGACACTGATCGCCAGAGTCTGAAATGTTTTTTCTCGCCAGAATGCAACCATACATCCCAAGCTGCCAGCCGCCAAAGTCGCTGCACCAACAATGGCCTGGGACCAGAAAATCTGTTCCCAAGTGACGCCCCCGAGCAACTTCAAAAAACAGAACACGGGCCAGGAGGTTGCCAGCAAAACGCCCACATTCAACAGGCTTGAGAATAACTTCCCCAGGGCAAGTTCATGATTTCTCAGGTCTGTCATTAACAGCAGGATCAGCGTCTTGCGGTCTTTCTCCTGAGTGACCAATGAAGCGGAGAAGACCGTGGCAAAGAACAGCCCGAGCGTCAGTTGAAGGATGGCAAAAACACGGAACGTCAACGCGCTGAATGCCGCAACATCCCCGGCGAACAGGACATCCTGAAATCCGATGGTGGCCTGACGAATGCTGTAAAACAGAATCAGCAATGCCCCAACGAACCCGGATCGCATGAGGTAGTGACTCAGGCGACGCGGAGTCGTCAGAACTTCGCGTTCAAAAATTGGCCCGGCAACCACCCTGGTAACTCCTGTTCGGGTTCTCGCCACGAGAACTCCGCAAAGAAATCAGCGGTCCGCAGCAGAACGTCTTGTCACCCTTCTGCCGACCTTCACTTGCAGCATGTGACTAATTCAGCTGTCGGCCACGAGTTTCCATCTGGAATTCGCGGTCCACTTCAGATTGCTTGCCGACATTTTCGATCCACAGGGTCTTCAGCGGATAATCATCCGGAAGCGGGCGAGCATTTTGCTGATGGATTGCCTGCCAGTACTGAACGATCAGCATCGCTTCATCAATGTAGCGGCCATCTTCAAACATCGTCGGGAACTTCTGCTTTGCCTCCAGCCAGCGCTGCATTGTTTCTTCAAGCTTTACCTGAGCTTCTGACGGTACTGTCATCCCGGTCGCTGCATCGAGTCGGTCGAATCCTTTGCCCTGCATATAAAGCTGTTTCGCATCATAGAACGTTTTATGCAGATTTAAGGTGACCGGGTCCATTTCGGCACTGGCATAACGGCGCCAGAAATCGAAGTTGACCATTTTGACATTGCTTTCCCAAAGTTTACGCTGCGCCATCTGCGTAATCCCGTTTCGTTCCGCCTGCTGCTTGAGTTCCTCTTCAGACGGAGCCAGGGTATAGACTTTGTCGTCAAGTCCAAGGAATTCTTCTCGTCCGTAGTCTTCCATCCACGCTTTGTAGCCTGCTTCCCACGCCGCAATATGCTCGTCAAAGGCCCCTTCCTTTGATCTCATTTCAGCATAATTGATCAGGGACTTCGCCGGACCCTGGCGAAAGAAGACGTGTGTCATCCCCTTCACACCAATCAGGTCGTCGTTGTCATCTTTCTCGTTCGCTTTCACAAACCAGTCGTGAGCGACAAGGTAGCTGTCCTTGCCTTCTTCATTGATGGCGGGATCGGGACCTCTCTGACCAGGCGATACCTCAAACTTTGGATCCGGATCCTGCTTAAAGAAGACGCGGAAAAACTTTTTCTCGTCGGAAATCCCCATTTTGGAAGAGATGACCTCACCGACGTTGTGAAACAGAATCGGGATGGTTTGGTTGCGGTCCGTTCCAAGCTTCAGGAACTTGATGCCTTCCTTAACCCAGTAAAAGCGGTCGTCCACCTTATCCCATTCACGGGAGACATTATACGCCAGGTTCCAACCCTGAAATTTCCAGATCTGGACGTAGTGCGGCTGAAGCAAAATGATGGAATCGACCGTAGTCTTCAGCTTCGCCCACTGCTTCTTTTCCTGATACTCAATGGCTTTCAGGTGCAGAACACTGGCGGCAGGTCCCCGAAGTCCCAGCAACACCAGATTCATCGCGGAACTGGAAGGATCCACTTTCCCCAGCGTTGCTTCGCCGAGGTCATATTGCTGTCGCATCTGAGCGAGCTTACCGAGACCACCCGATGAGGACTCTGCGGCGTTTTGCTCGGCAGGGAAGCCAAGATAGACAATAGGCCCCAGCAGCAGAATGATTCCGATGAAGTAGCTCATCTTGCGCTGGCGAGAATTCAGATTCGTCATTTTGCCTCCAGTTCACGAAACTTCAACATCGCGCCCGCGATTAAAACACAGGGGACCAGGAAACCAACAAAGATGGCAACGGCCGGTATCACACAGTCATAGAACGGAACATCAAATCCGTTTTCCACAAACACGGCACCTCGATTGAACACACTGAAGTCCGGCACGATATTGCTGAAGACTCTGAGCACACCTTCGAGACCTCTGTCGGCTCCCTTCAGGACGGCCGAGGTGGTGGATGACACATCCATGCCAACCTCCGGATTTCGATGCTGTGCGATCAGAACAGCGGACTCAAGCGTGCCCATACCCTTCTCCTGACCTGACAGCATCTTCATCATGAATTCATGGAAAAACTGACCAACGATGAAGAACGTCAGAGTGAAGAACAACGCGACGGGGCCTTTAACGATACAGCTGACAGTGACGCCAAGAATGATGATCAGCATCAGCATCAGGGCGATCGTCACCAGTGCTTTTGTATATCCAACAAGAAACGACCGGTCAGGTTTACGAATGAACAAATCCGGGCGAGCCATTCCAAGATACATTTGGTCGTTAAGGCAGGCCACCTCAACTCGCAGCAGCCCGTTGTAAACCAGGTCGTTGATCAGATCTTTCTCAATGAGCCAGCCTTCACTGTCCTGAGAAATCAGCAGTTCCTTGCGGATCAAATCATCAAAGAAAGCGAACCAGCGTTTACCATCTGCTGTTTTCAACTTGCCTTCGCTGATCTGAAGAGTTCCCGCAGTCAGTTGTTCACCGATCACTGTTGCCAGAAGCTCTGCATTCAGCGTTGATATTGCTGCGTCTTTTTCGAGGCTCTCCACCAGGCCGGTGCTGAGAGCATTTCCCTCGACCAGTTTTCCCTCAGCATTCCACTTTTCAAAGATGCCGGACAAAAATCTCGCCAGCGTTTCATAGTCAGCGGCAAATCGAAGCTTGCGTGGAATCAGAGTGATATTCTCGGCGGCCCCCTCGTGGTATTCGGAAATGTGGAAGGCTGGCAACGGCACTTCAAGTTTTGGCAGGGACTCCTGCAGCGGGTCGGCATTCTCCAGGACAACAACAGCGAGAGCGTCCAGAGAATCCGCAAACTCATTGTAGGGTGGCTTGTCATTCGCTCCTGTTGCATTGTTCGCCTGAAGCACTTTGATCAGCTCGAAGCCTTTCTTCGCAGCGTCGTCAAATTTCTCGTGAACTGGCTGCAGAGCAGGAAGCTTCATGTCCCTCAGGACAGAGGCCGCGACGGCCAGACCATTCTGAAGCCCCAGATAGTCTGCCGGCCGAAGTTCTTCCGGGTTTGTTCGAAATCGATTCGCCAGTTCCTTGATGCGCTCTGAACCATTTCGGTACTGACCATCCCGGAGTGAATCCGCAACAGGTCGCAGAGCTTCCCCCTGAGACAGCATCCCGAAGGCCTCTTCGCGTGGATTTGCTGACAACGTGTACTGTGCCTGCACTCCCTGGAAAACGCTTTTTTCAGATCCCTTCACCGTTCGGAATGCCTCAAATCGGCACTCCATTTTCAAACCTTCGACAGTCTTCGCTTCGTCCCCTGTTCCCACCGTTTCTGTTACGATCGAATTCTGGTCAACGTCCCGGAACATCCAGATGGCTCGTGCTCGGGAGTTTCCGGCGATATGCGACCGGTACATCCAGGTGTCGCCCACGTTGATCCCCGTCGCAGATGGTTGGCCATCACTGTCAAGGAAATACAACTGACCGAAGACCGGGACTCGACATGTTAACTGGCTGCGACTGCTCTCTGGTAACTTACGGTAAATCCAGACTCCTCCGATGACTCCCATCACAGCAAGCACGAGGCAGGCTACCACGCCCATTCCAGCCATGCGGCCAATGACAATCTCAAGTCTGCGAGCTGGCTTTGTGACGACGGTATGCAAAGACCGAATTCGAATATCTTCCGGAAGTGCCCAGCAGCTCAGAAAGATAACGGCAGGCAGGATCAGCCAGGCGATTGCGGTCAACAAAAACGTGACATGGATGGAAACCTGAAGTTCCGGCCGTGAATTTGTATCCGTCAAAAACCAGCCAGCAAACATCAACAGGATCGCAAAGACCACGAAAACCAACAGGGCTTTACGGCGGACGGCTTCCAGTAATGTCAGCTTTGTCAGTGCGTAGATTCGTCCCGGTGAGAGAGAAAACAGGTCACCAAGATAACTGCCCAGCCCGGACGTAAAAATCGAGACACCACGTCCACCGTTCCTGGCCAGCGAAAGAACGAACGAGAGCCCCACTGAAATCAGCGTCAGAACTCCCAGTAACATCACCCAGGAGGTCGCTGCACCAGAGAGATTGAATGGTGCGATATCGAAGTCCATAATTCACAGTTCCGACAAAACAGCCTGCGAAAAAGCAGAAACATCAAGGATTCAGATTGGGCCGGAATTGGCAACGTCGAGGTTCGTGAAGCAGTCGAAACAACTGCTTGAAGACGCAACTCTGCACAACTCGTCAGGCGTTGCCACCCTTGCCAGAAGCCGCAATCTCCTCAGCAGAAAAACGTCGTCCTGGACGCTCGCCGCTCTCACGAACAGTGCGAAGGAAGAGTTCTTCGAGGTCAGCACGAGGGCTCGTGAACTGTGCATTCCTGATGTTATGTTTCTCAAGGACCTTGCGAATATCCTCTTCGGCTTCCTTGCTCAGGCTGGATGTCCGCAACTGCGTCTCGTTTCGCATTTCCAGCAACTCGTCAACGCGACCCAGAACTTTCAGCTCACCCTGGAACAGTACCGCAATTCGATCGCAGACGTCCTGGACATCAGCCAGCTGGTGACTACACATAACAACGGTCTTGCCCTGCGCCTTCAGACGCAGAATCAGGTCTTTCATTTCGCGTGTACCGAGGGGGTCGAGACCACTGGTTGGTTCGTCGAGCAGAACCAGTTCAGGGTCATTGATCAGGGCCTGAGCGAGGCCGATACGCCGAGTCATCCCCTTGGAGTATTCTTTCAGCTGACGACGACGAGCCTTGCCAAGCCCGACCATTTCGATCAACTCGTCAGAGCGGCGAATTCTGTCAGCAGCCGACATATTGAAAAGTCGACCGTAGAAGTCGAGCGTCTCGTCGGCATTCAGAAACCGGTAGAGATACGACTCTTCCGGCAGGTAGCCAATCTTTTCATTTTTGGAGACGTCTGACGCAGACTTCCCCAAAATCGTCATTTCGCCGCTTGTAGGGAACAACAGCCCCAACAACATCTTCATCGTTGTTGTTTTGCCGGAACCGTTTGGCCCAAGGAGCCCGAAGACTTCCCCTTTTTGCACGTCCATACTCAGGCTCTTTACCGCCTGAACCTTCTTACGGCCCCAGAAGTCTCGATAAATCTTGGACAGATTCCGGATCTCAATCACGGCGTTTGACATGTCGTACCGTTTCAAAGACTGAATTGAATGACGAAGAATTTAGAAAGAGAACGGGGCAAGTCCGCAGCCACTGAATACCAGAAACTCCGGCTTACTGACCGTACGTACTCTGTGGGCCAGGCGTTTGCGCAATTCTTTTGTGGAGTATTCCGGACGATCGGTGAGGCAAGAATCTACGATCGGAGACGTTCGGACTCAACGATGTGCCGTCGAAATGCGGTGCGAAAGCGTATTCGGCGCCGGAATGACCGGCATAACATCCCAAATCTGCCTGCACGGTGCCCCTGGTCCGGGAAATACCAAAATGAAAAAGCTCGGATGCGAGCTTACTCCGCCCTGAAAAAGACGGAGAAAGCACAGTCCGAGCTTCAAATCTGACCTCTGAAGACAAGCCCACCAAGGGGCACGGCTAAAACAACAAGAGCAATTGCGGACAAAAACGACACGAAACATCAATTCATCGATGCTTGCGTCATATCAATTCACGCCGAGAAACTGCTGCCGCAACCGCAGGACTTCACGGCATTTGGATTTTTGAACGTGAACCCACGCTTTTCCAGGCCGCTATAGAAGTCAATTTCTGTTCCGTCGAGAAACAGGTCGCTCTTTTTGTCAACGACCACTCCGACTCCGTGGAATTCGGAGATGACATCGCTGGCTTCGTCATAGGCGTTGGTAAAGTCAAAGGAATACTGAAATCCGCTGCATCCACCGCCCACGACGCCGACGCGGACATATTTTAGTTCAGGGCGAGCCTGTTCCGTCATTACTCGCTTAATTTCGCTTGCTGCCGCTTCCGTCAGAGTCACTGACATTTGTTCAGATCTCCCAAAACAATTCATCTAAGCCGTTTGAAGCACATTGACCTACACTGTGACACATTCGCCGTGATGAGCAAACATTCCACAGCTCATTTACAGAAATTTAGGCGTGTCAGAGGCTTTGTTACAGACGAAATCCCTTGATTTCGCCAAAATCTCGCACTCATTCACAGACTCAGGCTATTGCAGGAAGTCCTTTGGACCATTCAACTTAACGGATGCAATTGTCCTTAACTTTCGGTCTGGAATCTCGTTATCTTTTCAGCAAATCCTGCTGGCCGTTTGAACTCACACTTCTTCAGGTGCTTGCCGAAACTATGTTCGCTTCAAACGCTCTTAGAATGACCTTCTGTTCCCTTCTCGTTTTCACACTTTTTTCGGGTTGCAATCAGGGGCCACGCAATGGCAAGCCAATTGCTGGCTCGCCCGATGGCAAGGCAGAATTCCTGACTCTGGCAGCCGATGGATCTGTAGAACACTCCGAAGGGAGTTTTCTGGAACTGGTCCAGCGGACCGACCAAAAGCTGATTCTTGTGGACTTTTGGGCGACATGGTGTGGCCCATGTCGCCAACTTGGCCCGACGCTTGAAAAGATTAAGTCAAAGTGGGGAGACAAGATCGAAGTCGTCAAAGTTGACGTCGACCAATGCCCTGCGATTTCGCAGTACCTTGAGGTCACTTCGATTCCGGATGTTCGTGTTTATCGTGGTGGCACGCAGGTGGGTGATTTTGTAGGAACGATGCCCTTCGCCGAAATCGATTCGCTTTTGAAATCTCTGAAGTGAGTTTCTTTGGAGCCCCTGCAGTCACGCACTTCTCGCAAAGTGTTCGGCGAAGGCGATGGTGCTTTCGTACGGTCGCTGTGCTTCTGCCGTTTCTGTTGCTCGCTTCAATAGAATTACTTTTTGCCTTTGCTGGCTGGGGTGCTGCTGATCTTTCTGACGATCCGTTCGTTGAGTTCGCGGAAATCCGTCCCCTGTTTGAGAAGTCATCCGATAAGCAATCGTGGCATACTTCTCCGAGCCGCAGGAAGTATTTCAAAGAAGATTCGTTCTCCGTGACGAAGCCTGCGGACGAGTTTCGCATCTTTGTCTTTGGTGGCTCGACGGTTCAGGGGAATCCGTTCTCCATTGAAACCAGCTTTCCAGCCTATCTGCAAATCGCTCTTGAGAACGCTGACCCTGGTCAATTGTGGAAAGTCGTGAATTGCGGCGGAGTCTCATACGCCAGTTATCGTCTGGTCCCGATTATGCAGGAGTGCCTCGCCTATGAGCCGGACCTGTTTATTTTCTGCGAGGGGCATAATGAGTTTCTGGAAGATGTTTCCTATTCTTCCGTCCGCGAGATGCCAGCCGCAGTAACCAGGACTTTTGGTTTGCTGAATCAGTTGAGGACGTTTCGTCTTCTGCGATCTCTGATATTGCGTATCACGGCGCCTGATGCGGCATCAAACACATCGGAATCGGCAACATTTGTCCGGCCGGTTTTGACGACCGATGTTGATACTCTGCTTGATCATGATGGTGGACTTGCTGTCTATCACCGGAATGATTCTCACGCCAGATCTGTGGTGTCGCACTTCCGCAGTAACCTGCGGCGCATGGCAGAGTTGTGTCGCAGGAACGATGTCCCGCTGCTGATCATTCTTCCGCCCTCAAATCTGAGTGACTGTCCTCCGTTCAAGCCGGAGTTTTCTGCCTCACTGACTGAATCCGACAAAGTCCGCATCGCCGACCTGTTGAAGCAGGCCCGGCAGCAGGCGACTGAGCGTCCGACGGACGCCATCGCCATGGCTGAACAGGTCACTCGGATGGATCCACGTTATGCCCTGGCCTGGTATGAACTCGGGCATCTGCAACTTGCCGTTCATGATTTCGCAGCCGCCGAACGATCTTTTCGCCAGGCCCGCGATGAGGATACCTGTCCGTTGCGGATGACGACCGCACTGGAAGCTGCCATGCAGGAGGTTGTCGAAGAACACCGAATGCCGTTCCTGAATGCTCATGAGCTGCTGCGGGCGAAAACCGCCAACGGCATCGTCGGAGATAACGTCCTTGTTGACCACGTTCACCCGTCGTTTCGTGGGCATGAAGACATCGCGATCGCCATTGCTGACTGGATGCTGTCGGCTCAGTTTGCCTCGTCAATCAATCCTGACTGGAAACAGTCAATGCGCGAAAAGTGTCAGCTGAGACTGCAATCACTCGACAATCTGTATTTTCTCCGTGGCCAGCGTCATCTGGAAAATCTGAAGCTTTGGGCCGCCGGTCGGTCCGGAGGTCCTCCGCTGAATCGATCTGGTGCAGAACTGCGAGAAGACGGAGATATCCAGCCGCTTCATTGATCCTCAAACAACTTCCGAGCTCCGGGATCTGACAGATTCACCAACCTGGGTAGTTGCTCTGGAACAACTCGATACATTTCAGAGCCTGCGGCACAATCCCCGGGACTTCAGAATTCGCGGGCATCGGATTCGAAACGACTGTTCAAAAGCGGTCGGTCAGAGCCTGTCAGAGATTTCCCCAAAAGCCTGATCGATAGCACGTTCTTCTACACCACAGAAAAACCAGTCCTGACCACCGTCTCCTCTAACGATGTCAGAGGCGAAAGAGTCGTGAAGTACCGTTGATTTGGCGGCCAGCAATGCCTTTGATGCGCCCACACCACTTCGCAGGCGGGCGACGCGAGTGCTGAAGGGGGCCGTTGATTTCCACTCCGCGAGCAGATCCTTCAGCGCATTGATATTCCCATCATATGTAGTTCTGCCGGTGATCACGATGTCATCATTGAGGCCTCCGGATAGGTGATCATATCCGAGCCCACCAATCAGGAGATCATTTCCAGCCTGCCCATTGAGGAGATCATTGCCCGGTCCGCCTACCAGGAAATTTGCATTTGCATTACCGATCAGGCCATCATCGCGGCTGCCTCCAATCGCGTTTTCCAGAGCAGTCGGATTCCTCAGTTGCAATCTCATGTTAAAGTTCACGGCCTGAAGAAGAGCACTACTTAAATCGACGTTGACTTCCTGCATCGTTGTGAGTGAGAAGTCGAGAGTGTCGATCCCTCCCCCGGCCTCGTCGATAAAGATTCTGGGCAGTGTTGTATCGGCGTCGAACGAGTAGATGTCATCGTTACCACCACCAACAAGTTCGATATCCTCGATGCTGTTGATCGTCAGCGCAGCCGAGTTGGTTTTCACAACTCCCCCGCTCACGGCGAATTGCTCTTTGCCGGAGGTGCCAATCAGCTTAACAGCATCACTGCCAAACAGGCCTGCAAAAGAAAGTGGGATCGCGGCGTTATAGGTCCCCACAAGCTTAGAAGCGGACCCGTTGCTGGAGATTCTGACGGTCGCTGTCGCCGGTGTCGTCGTAGAATAACTGACGGTGAAAACATCACTTCCGGTTGTGCCTGAAATCAAAATGGGGCTGGCCACAGCCACCGGACCGGAAGACAGCGTAAGTAGAACGCGGGACTCCAGTGGCTCACCTGCAAAGAGTGTGTTGTGCCACACATTCCTGCGTTGTCTGTCGCGTCGTGAGCCAGCTGTCATTCGCCTAACGGAAAGGACTGCACGATTCCATGCGTTCAGAAAGCCATACTTAACCCGGGCCATATGGGTTCTCCGCCAAATGATCGATTCAAATGTCCAATAGATGGAGCGAACACACAAAACCAGAAGCAAGATTTGGGGGCGTCACAGAGAGAGTGGCCCACTCCCTGAACTGTTCCGATGTACCCCAGATGGGTGTCAAACACTACAGATAAATCTATCGGTTCGCAATCCGGATCTCCCATCTATTTTCAGTAATGTTTCTGCTGGGCGACAGTATTTCGCCCGTGAACTGCCGGACTACTTGCGTGCTATTGTTGCGAGGAGACGCTGTAAATCCTTCGGGACTCGCTAATAAATCGGCCTGAATCTCTGGCTCAGGGGAATCCGTGTCAGTAACTTTCCTGTCCGTCGCTCACAGGCGTCTATTCGTATTCGAACAGGTATGAGTTGGGCAGAATCCCGGTCTGCAACATACGTGTCTCGTTCACTCGTCGCATGAAGTACCGGAGGAACTTGTGTTTCACATCAATGTGTCTCGGCAATCGAAATTGTTGTTCTGCATTGCCACGATGTTTTTGGCATGCGGTTGCAGTGAACGCAAGCCAGCGGGACCTCCAGCCGGAGCAGAGGCTTCTCCGGCACAGCCCGCCTCCAAACCCCAGGCCTCTTCCGACTCTTCAGTGGATCCCGCACAGCCGTAACGTGTCAGACTCGCCAGTCGATCGGATTGTCTCCGACACTTTCGAGATAGGCATTAATCCTGGAAAACGGTCGTGTTCCGAAGAAGCCTCGATGAGCAGACAGCGGGGATGGATGAGGACTCTGGATCACCAGATGTCGACTGTCAATCAGGCTGGCCTTCTGTTGAGCAGGGTTGCCCCACAGCACGCAGGCAACATGTGGTCGTTGACTCACACACTGAATCACTCGATCCGTAAATGTCTCCCAGCCTCGATTTCGATGGCTGTTCGCTTCGTGAGCGCGGACTGTCATGACCGTGTTCAGCAACAACACTCCCTGTTGCGCCCAGGACTCCAGACATCCATGATCAGCCGGAACGATCCCAAGATCGCTGTGCAATTCTTTGAAGATGTTTCGCAGTGATGGAGGCACCTTGATTCCTCGAGGAACGGAGAAGCTCAACCCATGAGCCTGTCCGTCGTCGTGATACGGATCCTGCCCAAGAATCAGGACTTTCACCTGATCCAGAGGGGTTAACCGCATCGCTCGAAACACGTCCTCTTCCGCCGGAAACACCGTGTGCTCAGAACGTTCCTTTCGCACAAATGCTTCGAGCTCTGTCCAGATCGGCGAACTGAAGTCAGCAGTCAGTGCCGTTTGCCATGAGAAGGGCAGGTTCCGCAGATTCACGATTAAAAGCGCCTTGCTGCCGAAAGTTGGGAATCTCACTGGGTAAGACTATTCTCTTGAAAACTCCATCTGCAGTCCGCCCGTCATTCCGGAAAGTATATTGTAGATGAAGGCATAGACCACACCGCCGATAAAGCCGAATACTCCGTAGACAATCGGCATGAAGATGATCGCTCCGACACCCATCCCAACGACAGCGGCTACAGGGTTATTGCCGTTGTTCGCATTGGCCTGCTGAGCAACTCCCATCATCGTCAGGGACATCAAAAAGAAGATACCGCCAAACAACAAACCACCGACCGCACCACCTACTCCGGAAATCATGCCAGCTGACAGAATGCCAACTCGCTTGAGGCGAACGGTGCTTCGAGTTTCCATGGCCAGGGATGAATTGGAATCGGGCATCGCAAATGGATTGGACATGGTGCTGACTCGTTGAGCGTCTGATGAAAACGACCTGCAAACTTGTGTTTAGGCCGCTCAAATGAATTTGTCAAACTAACACAATTCGGTCAGGGTAAATCTGCTGCGAAACTGTTTCCGCTGTTGACCTGACCTGGCTTCGCCATCTCCCGATTCAATCGTAACTGGCCGCAGGCTGCGTCAATGTCGGCCCCTTTTCGTTTGCGAACGGTCGCCGTAATACCACACTCTTCCAGAATCATCAGAAACTGCTGCGTGTCCGGATCGCGAGGAGCCGTCATGACCAGCTCATTGACGCCATTCATCGGGATCAGATTCACATGCGCATTCCGCCCTCGCAGCAACCACGCCAGTTCTTCGGCATGTTCCGGTCGATCGTTGATGCCCGCCATTAACACATATTCATACGAAATTCTGCGGCCTGTAATCTCAAAATAATCATCCGCCGCCTGCAGAATATCCTGGATCCCAATGTTCTTGTTGACCGGAACAATTTCCGTCCGCAACGCATCGTTGGGAGCATGCAGTGAAACGGCCAGATTGTATTGCTGCCCTGACTGAGCCAGTTCACGAATCTTTTCCGGCAACCCCACCGTCGATACCGTGATTCGACGAGCCCCCAGACCAAATCCTTTTTCATCAGTCAAAAACGTGAGTGACTGCATAAGCGCTTTGTAGTTGGCCAGAGGTTCTCCGATACCCATGACGACGACGTTGGTAATGTGCTCGTCATCTTTCATCAGTCGATGCAGTACAAGGACCTGTTCGATGATTTCGGTTGGCGTCAGATTACGCTTCACTCCCAGCAGCCCACTGGCACAAAACACGCAGCCCATCGCACATCCGACCTGAGTGCTGATGCAGACCGTGCGACGATCCGGATCTCGCATCAGAACACATTCGACGAGTTCACCGTCCTGTAGTCGAAGCAATAACTTCTCGGTCAGATCTCGCGCGATTTGGTGACCGACAACTTCAAACGGAGAAAATCGAAAGCCCTGAGTCAGCTGCTCACGCAACCCAACCGGCAGATCGGTCATCTGGTCAAAGGCAGAGATTCGCCTCTGGACCAGCCAGCGGCGAATCTGTCCCGCTCGATATCCAGGTTGCCCGATCGACTTCAACCAGCTGATCAGCTCGTCGGACGTGAGGTCCATAATTGGCCGGCGCGATTCCGACGGAGGCTCCACGATCGGAAGTCCCGACGAAACGACGGGGCTCATATCAGGAGCGATTGCTGGAGTTTCTGAGTGAGTCACTGGAGAGGCCGATAATCGCTGAGTTCAATTCGAGAAACATAAATAGTGGCGGATGATTCCGGGGCCGGAGGCGACAATGATACCGTCAAAAGTGACTAATGAAGTGAACATCTGCAAATGGACACCCATTTTTTTGCGTCGTCTTTCGCTCTGCGAAAGAAACGCTGCTTTTCCGGAGCAAAAAGCGATACTGAAGCAGCAAGCGGATCAGGTATGTTATTTTTTCTGTTCAGGCGCCGGAGTTGGCTCACCGGTCCTCGCGAGATCTCGTCGATAGCGACGAATCAGATCGGCATATTCACTGTCCAGGACATCTTTTCCGGCATCGCTGTTTGCACCTTCGAGTTCATCCTGAAGTTTTCCCCAGTCGCGTGGCTTCCCCCCCGGCGCGGTTGCGCTGGGAGTTTTTCCGTCGAACTGCGATGTGTTGCCAGAGTCTTTAGGGCTGTCAACCGTCCCAACATCATCCGCAATTTGTTCCAGCTCTTCTCGCACTTTGCCCAGCTGTTTGGCCGCTTCGTCAACTTTCTTCGCGGCTGTTTCGGATTCCTCCTTGGCCGCTTCTTCAAGTTTCTTTGCGGCGTCGTCCGCCAGTTGTTCCGATAACTCTTTCAGCTTCTGTTTTTGCTCCGGAGTCATCTGTTCCGGTTCAGATTTCTCCGCCAGCTCTTTAAGTTCTTCTGCAAGTTGTTTCTCCTGCTCGCTGAGCTCTTCGGCCTTTTCCTGAGTGTCCTCGTTCTGTTCTTTCTCGATCTGCTCCTTCAATTCTTCAGCATCTTTCGCATCCTGCTCCAGCTGTTTATCGATACGTTCCAGATCTTCCAGAAGTTTTCGTCTGGCTGCTTCAGCCGAACTTTCTCCACCGGGCGGCGCCTCGTCGTCGATGTAAATCGTCCACGGTCCCTGGCAAACAACCTGCGGTCCAGGCACGGGGCGTTCATCCTGAGTGCAAACGGTTACAGTGAGCGATTCACCGGACCTGGCATTTAAAGCTTTGAGGTCCAGCGTAAAGTTGTGCGACACGATTAGTGAGCCAACATTTAAAGGCTCTGCGGAAATCGTCGTTGTCTCGAGTTCAGCCTCGGCGGTCAATGCATCGACAAGATCTGCCTGCGGTTCCGCTGAGTTTGCCGGGTTAAGACGATACTGCATATTCAGTGCCCCGATGCCGATATCATCCGCCGCACCGCATTCGACCGTCAGCACTTCATCCGGTCGAACTCGCATTCCATCTTCAATTCCGCCCACAGACAACGTCGGCGGAGCATCGGGCAGCACAATCAGTCGACGAGCCGTTTCGTTGGCGACACAGAGTCCGGCTTTGTTAAAGGCGATAAGATCAAAATCGCCTCCGCCCTGAGCTTCAAAGCGAAAGATCACGGATAAACCATCGGGAGTCAGCTCGGCCGGTTTGATCGCCTGAGCCACTTTCGTTGCTGGTTCGATTGCCGCTTCCTCGTCGCGTGAATCGCTGGCCACTAACTTCCAATTGGACCATGTAATCCGGACATCATGGACTGGTTCATTAAACGCCAAACGTATCTCAATCTGACTTCCGACGAGCACCTCCATGTCGCCACTGGCTCCCTCAAAAGTTACAGGGGCTCGACGAGTATACGCTGGAGCAAATGAAGTCAGTGTGGCTGTCTGAACGACTGGTGGATCTCCAACCGTCAATTGAAACCATTCCGTCATCGCTCCGCCACCGAAAACGCGATAACGTAACGACTCACGAGCACTTCGGAGCACTGCTGTAAACTGTTGCTGCTCAGAATTCAGCAGCATTGGCATTTCATCAATAACACCGGACTCGGTACGCAGTTCCAGTACAACATCTGTGGGAGTTTTACCGGGAATATTGTTTCGCCATTTTGGAATGGCCGCAAATTCCACGTCCGTATTCCGCGCGGCGATTCGATTGCCGTTTGGAATTTCGAGATAGAAGTTTGATGCCGCGGCAAGATTCGCAAACGGCATGACAAAACGCTGAGCCAGCAATCCTGAACCGGTTGGCCACAAGAGAGTTGGAATCAGTATGATCACCATCGCAACGCCAGCCATTGCACAACGTCGAATTGTGGAGCGACTTTTGACAATGGCGGAAGGACGAGCCACCTGAATATGCTCTTCAACACTTTGACGCAGTCGTTCCAGCATGAGTCGGGTGCTGACATCATTCGTGACGTCGGATTGCTGAATAGAGATCAGAGTGGCGACAGATTCCTGAAGTTCCGGAAACTCCAGATCGACCGCCGCGCCAATTTCATCGGCGGGCGGAACCTGCAACACCGGGATAATCAACCTTCTCGCAGCAATAATCGCGGTCAGGAATAACGTGATGGCTAAAAACGCAAGACGGAAGAGACCAGGCAGCGAAAGCAGATAATCCAGTCCGCAGGACAACAGTACTCCTGCGATCAAAATGCTGACCGTTTCGGCCGTTCCCTTCAATGCCGACTGAATCCATATGCGTCGTCGAACTCGCTCCATCAGCTCGGACAATCCTGCTACGGATGTGGAGACATCTGAGATCACCGGTCGCTCCGAGGTGGGGAGTATGCGATTTACGTTTCTGACCGCTGCGTGAATCGTACTTTGAGCATCCGCACTTGTGTAGTTGCAACTTCTGAACGGACTTCGAACAGTGCCGTCGCGGATTTCGGCACGTCGTCAATGCGTCCAATTCCGGGAGGGCGAAGCTTCCTGCTGAGCCGCAAGTCTCTGCGGTGCTATGGCTCGGCAGGAGTCTCGTCTCCCGGACTCACAATCATTCGCCACGACGCCTGGGTTTCAAACATGACCGATCAGAGTTTTAACACATCCGAATTCACAACATTCTGCGGAGTTCCGGCCAGAAACGCCCGGATGTTTTCAATACATCCCATCGTCAACTGGTCGATTCCTTCCTGTGTCTGATCGGCTGTATGTGGTGTCAGTACAACCTGCTCGCAATTCAAAATCGGATGTCCCGGCGGCAGCGGTTCCTGATCAAAAACATCCAGTCCAGCACCAAAAATCGCCCCGCGATGCAAAGCGTCGGCCAGTGCGGCGGAATCCAGAATCGCCCCGCGAGCAGTATTGATGACGATCACCGTTGGCTTCATCATCGCAAGTTGCCTCGCTCCGATCAGGCCGGCGGTTTTCTCTGAAAGTCGTGTATGCAGCGAGATCACGTCCGACGTCCGAAGCAATTCCTCCAGTTCAACATAGCGAAATCCTGATTGTTCGGCCTTTGAGAAATCCGGGTGAAGACTCCATGCCACAACATTCATCCCAATCGCTCGGCACAGTCGAATCATCGCACAGCCAATATTGCCCGTGCCGATGATGCCGATCTGCCGTCCTGCCAGCGACATCCCCAAATCGCCACGCCAGCGGCCGGCCTTCAACTCGGACGTCATCCAGGCGGCTCGGCGAGCTACCGCCAGCATCAGGGCCAGAGCATGCTCGGCCACAACGGATGCGGTTCGACCGGGAATATTACTGACGACAACTTTTTGCTCCGTTGCGGTCGGCAGATCAATCGCATCGTAACCAATTCCGCAGACGGCAATCATCTTCAGGTTGGGAAGCTGTTGCAGGACTGTGCGAGGTATCTTCAGGCTGCCTCGTGAGTTGAGCAGTATGTCCGCACCTTTCAAACGACGCGCCTTCTCTGCGTCGTCTGTTGGACGGTCGAGATACATCTGAACGTCTGCAAGTTCCTCCAGCAGCTTGAGATGTGGAGAACGACTCACCATGGGAGGCGAGTCAGCGGGGATAACGATAAGTGGTTTCGCGGGCATGACTCAGAGATATTGCAGAGGGTATACTTCGGAGCAGAGCGATCACATTATTGCGGTGGATGTTTTCCATACGCTTACTCAGAAACTGCATTGGGATCACCGATCTGCATCGGGAAATCTCGCACATACAGAATCCGACCGTCTCGCTTCACGTCTGCACTGACAGTCATGTCCTGCGTCACCGGAATTGGAGCATAGATCAGAAGTCTCACGCGTCCTTCGGGCAGTTGGAAACGGTTCAGGTCTGCATAAAAGTCATCGGCCGCGCTGCGAGAGACCAGCTTCAGCAGTGATTTGCGAAAACATTCCGCCACGGGATCGTCCAGTTCCTCATTGCCATAGGGCACACTATTTCCAACGGGAGTAAGTATCCCGGTAAACCCGTTTCCAGACTCCTGCACTGGAGCACAGAACGTCGTCAACAACGAGGCACTGCCGGCATACGTGAGCTGTTTCGTTGCGTCGTTGGCCTTCAGTTGGTGAATGCGTTTCCCGTGGATTACGAAGTATTTGTTATCCTTGTGCTGCGGGAATTTCTCGTTAAACGACAATGTCAGGGCGGAGAGTTCTGAACCACTTTGCTCCACATTGGTGATCAACAAATTCCAGTCATCGAGCGTCAGTCGGCGGCGGAGGATCATCGACTGGCTGCTGAATGGAGGAACACGAGCGACCATGCTGCCAGAGTTCCCTGCCGTTATCAGGGCATCGGCTCGTTCGTCGGCCGCACCCGATGCAAAGAGTGTCTGCCGATCTTTGTCCTCAAGTGTGTAGACATCCCCGGACGTTACAAACAATGTTCGATACTCCAGCGAACTCCAGTGCGTCGAATCCTCAGCGCGAGCCACCGCCAGCGTATGCAGCGATGTCGTTTCACCATATCCTCGCTGACCAATAAACAGAAAGATCAGACTGAACACGATGGCGAGACCGGCGATCGCTCCGTAAGTCACAAGGAAGTGCAGACGACGTTGCTTTGAGAGAACCCAGCAGCCCGGAAAAATCAAACCGACATAACACATCGAAAGGAAAAAGATCAGAATCCAGGCATGGTCCGGCCGAGTCAGCTCGCGCATCCACATCAGCAGTTCATCATCATTGACCGTCGCTTCTTCCTGTAAATTCTGGCTGGCGGTGCCGATCTGGTTGAACGTCGTTTCTGGTGCCGGGGAGTCTGCGGTCGCACCCGGAGGAGTCACTACCGGAGCTACCACCTGCAGGCTAAGCCCATCTCGCTGGAAATCGTGTCTGGTGACAGTGCCGTGACCGACGGGAAACTCCGGAAACGGCTCATTGAGCGGAGCAAGAATCCCGGAAAACGACAATGTCTGATTGTTGCTGTCCTTCATCAGATGCAGTTGACCACCGGACTTCAGCCATGACAACAGAGCCTGTTGCCGCGGCGCTTCCCATTCCGGAACATGATCCAGAAACAAAGCATGGAGACCATGCATGGCGGTCGCATACGGAGGAAAAATCTCCGCAGGCATATGCTTGATCGTCGTCGGAGTCTTTGTGGCCAAACCCTGCGAATCAAGTATCACAGCGGGCAATGAAAGCTGAGCTTCCCCGGAGTCTCGATTGCGGTCATGGATGGCACGTGGCTGATCCATGGAGTCAAAGGTATATGTTTTCTCCTCCGTCTGCAGTTCAAAATTCCATGTGGCTGAATTGCCAAGAATGTAAGGATAGAACTGGATCCATCGACGCGAGTTCGGACCGATGAACGCCGGTTGAGTCGAGATGCCTCCCACTTCAATCAGTGCTCCGGTGATTCGCTTGAGTCGAGCCGTGGCCTCCACAGGCTGATCGCTGAGGTTATCCACAAGGATTGACAACGGCATGAATTGTCCTTTGACAATTCGACCGTCAAATCCCCAGACCACTTCAACGACACGCAATTGTTGACTGTCCTGAGCCATGCATGCTGGCCCAAAAAGACTGGCAAAAATCAGCATCGCCCGAAACAACCGCATCGTTCTGCTCATTGGACCCCTTCCGGTAATAACATCGCGGTGGTCACTTCGGTCTCTTGCGGACGAGCTTTGATCCCCTCATCAAACCGTTGAAGCAATTGCGGGGCCAGTCGCAGTGTCAAACGTCGCAGCAGGGTCATCAGGACAAGGTGCCATGTCAAAACCAGCAGCGAGACAACAATCGCCGTCGATCGAAACCGGGAGAACGCATAAAACGGCATTCCCTGAAAGTTCTTCGTTTGGCCATTTGAGGCAAGAATGCTTTCGTTCGCCCAAATACTTCCCTCCGGACGTAACATACATGCTATCGCAGAGATCATGGATTCAAGCCGTTCAAACTTTACCTGTCGCTCGACGACTTCTCTTGAGTCGGTTCCCATTCCGATTCTGTACATGATGTTTTCATAAAAGCCCGAGTCTTCAATTCCAAACGATGGTCCCAACAGGGACACGCCCAGGTTGTAACCGGGTCCTCCAGGACTCAGCAGGTAGGCTGATCCGGCAACCCATAGCCCGAGCACCGAAATCGCTGCCATCACCGACCTCGCCTGGGTCGGCGAACGCAGGCCCATCAGCGCCGACAGCCATACAATCAGATGCATCGCCGTGTAGGTCGTTGCCGCGGTCATGATCCCGTAAAACAGGACTACGCCCAGCGTATTCCATGAAAAACTCAGGAGTGCCTGCACAATATCAAAACTCAGCAGCGTCAGTGTGAGATGAATAGTCAGAATTGGAATCGAGAGGACGATCATGAGTCGATGAAGTCCAGCGGCTTTCTGGCTAATGATTTCCCGGGTTGTCATTGGTGTCGACAGCAGGGCTTCCAGAGTCTCCCGTGTTCGCTCTGCCGAGATGATCGTGGCCGCTTTCATCGACAGAATCATGGCTGAGATCGCCCACATCAGAAACAGCATCGTTCGCAAACCGTCAAAATCCGCGGTCACGGAAAACGTGGCTGTGGCGAGGCAGGTGAAAAGGACCGGCCCCTCCAGCACAATCAGGACTCGAAATAAATACCGAGCTTTTCCGAGTGACTTCTTCGACCGTTCTCGCCACGCCACAGGATCAAAGGTCGGCAACGAGTCATAATCCTGAATCAGGACAATACCGCCTGTTGTCTTGTCGTTCAACTTTGTAAAGAACGTGTCGACCCTCTTGAAGACTCGCAACAGGACCGACGACGAAGACACAAACGCGCGGCGGATGAGAAAAAAACGAGCCAGCAGGACAAAGAACCCGGAAGCAAACAGTGAGGGGATCGACATCGAGATCAGCAATAGAACTCGAGTCAGCAAATGGCCACCGGAGGCGGGAGACGCCTCCAGCAGGGCATTGTAAAGCATTTGTCGGAGCCAGCCGCGGTTTGACAGGTAAAGTTTGTATTCGTTATTCACGCCAAATGCGAAATTCCAAACATCGAAGGGCGTGAGGATCGGATCCCGAATGCCGAACCCCATGATTTGCGTAAACAAGACAATCATTCCCACGACGATGTAGGAACAGATAAACGCCGAAGCCGTGGTGGAGAACCAGGAACTGCACAGCAATCCAATGCTGGCATAAAAAACGCATTCGCACAGCAGCAACCACAGAGTGCTTAGCAGGACTGTCGTATCGACGCCCCCCAGCGAATAGACAAACGCCAGAACCGGAAACGTCAGTAACAGAAACGTCAGCATCGGCACCAGACGACTGGCCAGCTTCTCGAGGATAATTGTCATGGGCGAAAGACGAGTCACGAAGAGTGTGCCCAGAGTATTCCGCTCCTTTTCGATGGTCACCGCACCGCAGATCAGAGCCGGCATCAAAAGCTGAATACTGTGAAACAGCATCGGCACCAGCGCATTGAAGATGATTCCACCACTGCCGTTGAACTTGTTCGCGACCCAGGCACCGCCAGCAGCTTCCGTTTGAGAGATGGCCTGCATCACTCGAAAGTATTGCAGCATCACAATCGAAAGAATCACGATCGCCCCAAGGAACCGAACGATGTACGTCCGCCGACGATTCGACAGCTCGATCAGTTCTCGTCGCAGCAGCGGCAGTTCAGGAATCAGCCGAAGAAGGCTCACGCTGTTTTCCCTTCTGTCAGCTTCATAAATGCCGTTTCCATATCCATCGCTTCCGGCTGAAACATCGTGAGCCGAGCTTTCTCCTCAACGAGTGCCTGATGGAGATCGCCGACCGACAGTTGATCTTCGTGCAGGCGAATTTCCCAGCGATCGACCTGCTTTTCCACCGAGTCCACGCCTGCGATTCGTGTGACCCGCTCCAACAAATCCGGCGCGGGGTTTTCTACTCGCACATGGACAATGCGGCGAAGCTGAAGCTGTCGATAGATATCATTCACCGAACCCTGCGCGACCATCCTGCCGAGTTCCACGATGCCGATGCGTGTACAGAGCTGGCTGAGTTCAGACAGAATATGACTGCTGATCAGAATCGTCTTGCCCATTTCTCGCAGAGCTTTCAATAACTCTCGCATCTCAATTCTTGCACGAGGATCCAGCCCGCTGGATGGTTCGTCGAGCAGTAACACCTGAGGGTCATGCAGAAGAACGCGGGCCAGCGCCAGACGTTGTTTCATTCCGCGCGACAAACCATCGACAGGAGAATTCGCCTTATGAGTCATGTCCGTCAGTGTCAAAACGTCGTCGATGGTTCCTTTTCGTTTTGATATCGGAAGTTTGTACGCGGCCGCAAAGAAGTGGAGATACTCTAAAGCCGTCAGATCTTCGTAGACTCCGAAAAAGTCCGGCACAAAGCCCATCACGTCGCGAACCTTCTGAGCCTGACTCAGCACATCAAGGCCACAGACGAGGGCCAGCCCGCGAAACTTTGGCTGAAGGGTCGCGAGCACTCGAAACGTCGACGACTTTCCCGCACCGTTGGGGCCAATGAATCCAAAAACTTCACCCTGAGGAATGTCGAGCGAAATGCCTTTGACCGCTTCAAACTTGCCGTAGCTGACCCGCAAATCGCGAACACAAATCGCCAGGGGAGTGACCGTCCCGTTGACAATCGGCGCTGATCCAGATGGGGCCAGTGTGGTCGTTGTGGCTTGCATAGGTCTGGACATTCGTTGTTCAGCGTACTTTGAGTTCTGGACCGTCAATCGAAATGTTGTTCAGGTCGCGGATGCTCTTCACTGCAAATTTTGTCCAGCAATCTGGCTGCAAAGCCCGGCAGGGACAAAATTCGTTGGTGTTGGAGTCCCGCCCGTGGGGTTTTAGCCGACATCTTTTATGTGTTTTACAACCCGAAACGTGAGTGAGGGATTGCGATCCTGAATGTCCTCCGACGCCTCGGTCCTTCCCCCACAGACCTTTCCGGGTGCGATCACGTGTCAAATCCACGCCCCACCGTCGATCCTGACTGCATTTCGCTTCTGCTCCCCGACAACCACTGCGTGGCGGATTCTATAAGTCTGAATCGATGGTGTCGAGAAGGCAGAATAGGGGGACCTTTTTGATCGCGAAGCGAACAGCAGGTGAAGGAACTGCTCCGTCAGGAACTCGGAGAATACGTCGATATTCGATCGAGTTCGGGACGAAGGTCGTGAATTGCGGCAGATTCTGCCGAAGGCCAATTTTATTGATGCCGGCCCGTTTTTCTGATGAGCTCCACGCCGTGATGTACCTTCTCGCAGTATTCCTCGTGCTGTTTGCCGCCTGGATGTTTCTGGGCTGGATGGTCGGAGAATCTCGCGACATCCGCTGGATGCGTAACTGGTGTGCCGGAATCTTCGTCGTGATGGCAATCCTGATCTGTCTGGGTGGCGGAGCCGTGTTCGCACGCCGGATGACACAGGCGTCCTGTCGAGCGTCTCTCGAACATTTTGCAAAACTGCTGGAAGAGCGTGCCGAAGAAGGACGAATCCAGGACGTCCGCGATGCGATCAGCCATTTGGCCAATCGTCCCGACGAATGGTCCAGTCATAGTCCGGATATCCTCAATCGCATCGACGAAGTGACTCAGGCGCTGGAAAAAACGTCTCTGAACAGAGTCGCAACAAAGACGGCGAGTCAAAAGACGGCTCATTGAGCCGATCTGTGCCGCGCTGGGGAGTTGTCGCGTCATAGCCGCAGGAACTTTGTCGTACTCCGTCAAAGCTACGACGAGGAGTCAGTCATTGCCTCGCAGGCGGGAATGACGACCAGCCCAGGGATCGTGGTTTGACAAAGCTGTAGCCGCTCAGAGGGACAAACCCTGATGGCAGAGCTTCCAGGGGATTGCCTTGTCTCATGAGTGGACTTGCTCTCGGGGCAATACGAACCGTGAAATTCTGCCAGGCAGGTGCGATTTGCCGCGAAATTAACAACTCTCCTTCTCCGATACGGGCATCTCGTTCGATTGCATCAGGCTGTGTCTGTCGTCAAACTTTGGGGTGGTGGTTTTATACCCCGCAACATATCGCGACTACACCAAAGCCCCTCAACCATGCTGTCCCGACTCGCTACGTACACACTGTTTGGCATCGAAGCTCGCCCTGTTGAGGTTGAAGTTGATATTTCCCCGGGGGCCATTCCCAAGGTGATTCTGGTCGGATTGGCCGAAGCGGCGGTCAAAGAAAGCATTCATCGCATCGAACGAGCACTCGTCAACAGCGGCTACGGTCGTCCTAATGACCGGGTTGTCATCAATTTGTCTCCGGCCGACCTTCCCAAAGATGCCGCCTCTTTGGATCTGCCGATCGCGCTGGGGTTCCTGATTTCCGACGGGCAGATTGAGATCGAGCAGGGACGAAAGGTTGTTTATGTCGGTGAGCTGGCTCTGGATGGAAGTCTGCGGCCGGTCAAAGGCGTTCTGTCCATGGCTCTGGCCGCCAGAGATTCCGGGCAGACGCATATTGTTGTGCCAGCTGCGAATGCGATGGAAGCCGCTGTTGTCGAAGGCATCGACGTCATTGCGGTGGGAACACTTGCAGAAGCGGTTGGTTTCCTGACCGGCCTGTTGCCTCTGGAGCCGGTGATGTTCAGCTGGGACAGCGCGCGACGCAGTTTTGGGGTCTACGATATCGACTACGTGGACGTCAAAGGCCAGGAAATGGCCAAGCGAGCGGTCATGGTGGCCGCTGCTGGTTGTCATCATCTGCTGATGATTGGATCACCAGGAACAGGCAAGACCCTGTTGTCTCAGCGTCTGTGCACAATCCTTCCGGAACTCGAACCCGAAGAAAGTCTCGAGACAACTCGCATCTACAGCGCTGTTGCGCAGTTGGAACCGGGACAGCCACTGTTGTTGCGTCGGCCGTTCAGAGCACCACATCATACGATCAGCGAAGCGGGACTTGTTGGAGGCGGCAGTGTTCCTCAGCCGGGTGAGATTTCATTGTCTCACAATGGAGTTTTGTTTCTCGACGAGTTGCCCGAGTTTAACCGTCGAACGCTCGAAGTGCTGCGGCAGCCGCTGGAAGATCAGCACGTCACGATTTCACGAGCGATGGGCAGTGTCACGTTTCCGGCGAATGTCATGTTGGTGGCCGCAATGAATCCGTGCCCTTGTGGATTTCGAGGTGACCCGAAGCGCAATTGCAGTTGTGCACCGTTGGCAATTGAACGCTACCTCAGCCGCATCAGCGGACCGTTGCTCGACCGTATTGATATTCATATTGAAGTGCCGCCGGTGCCGTTTCGAGAGCTGTCGGATAAGTCAGAAGGGACCTCCAGCGAAACAATTCGAGAAGCGGTTGTGGGTGCGAGAAAGCGACAGAATGCTCGATTCAAAAAGGAGTCTGTTCGCGTGAACGGCAAGATGAAGCCACCTCAGATTCGACGCTTCTGCCGTCTGGAGTCGGATGCGGAAGATTTGCTGAAGCATGCGATGGAAGAAATGGGCCTGTCAGCTCGTGCCCACGACAAGATTCTGCGGATTAGTCGCACGATCGCTGATTTGGCGGATAGTGAGCAAATTAGTTCGGTGCATCTGACCGAAGCGATCAATTACCGCACGCTGGACAAAAACTACTGGCAGCAGTGATTGGCTTTTGAGGACACTATTGGACTCAATTCGTTTCCCTGTAAAAAAATGGTTCGGTATCCTGTAGTGGCCCGATCCCGGATGATTGTGCGTTTTTTGACGCCAAGTCACTCGGGCGGTCTTTCCTGCATACCTGACTCCGCCATTTTTCAGCATCCCGCCGAGTGAATCCATGAAACGTTTTTCTGCGTTCGCCGCCTGCTGCGTTCTGTTGCTCTGTTTTTGCAATGCACAATCTCAGGCACAAGAGACCGTAAGAATGCTCCCGGCCGAAGTGATCCTGGATGGCGTCGAAGCTGTGCACGGGGTGATCGCTGAACGCTTTATGGGCAACGAAGCCGTCGGACCACTGGCTGGAACGACCATGCTGGTCAGCGATAACCCCGGAGTTGTCAGAGTTTCAGGCTTGAATTTGATTCCGGTGAGTAACGGGACTGCTGTTGTGCGAGTTGATGGAACTGAAGGCGACTCGGCAACACAGAAAGTCACCGTGACCGGGATGAATGAACCGTTCTCGTGGTCGTTCCGAAATCACGTCGAACCTGTTCTCGCGAGACAAGGCTGTAACTCCGGCGCGTGCCATGGCGCATTGGCCGGCAAGGGTGGTTTTAAGCTTTCTTTGCGAGGATACGATCCGGACCGGGACTATTTCACGATTGTTGAACAGCAACTGGGGCGCCGGATTGAGCTTGCGGAACCGGCTGCGAGTCTGCTGCTGACAAAGCCGACGATGGCCGTTCCTCACAAAGGCGGATTGAAGCTTCAGCCGGAGTCCTGGCATTATCGAGTCGTCTCAGAATGGATCGCTGCGGGAGCTCCAGCTCCGTCCGAGCAAGACGCACGGATTGAGCGACTCGAGATTCTCCCCGAACGTACGACGTTGAGGGCCGGGGCGACGCAGCCATTGCTGGTGCGAGCCTGGTACTCCGATGGTCGAGTTGAAGATGTCACTCAATTGGCCAAGTTTACATCATCCAATGAGGCAGTTTCTTCGGTCGATGAAAACGGACATGTCAAAGTCATCGGGCCCGGCGAAGGGGCGATCACGGCATGGTTCTCCAGCAAGATCGTGATTGCTCGTGTAACCGTGCCGTTCGAACAGACGATTGATCCAACAGAATTTACGTCGGCGGAACGTCGAAACTTCATCGACGAACTTGTGCTGCAACAGTTGCGACGTCTGAATCTGAAACCGTCGCCTCGGTCGTCTGACGAAGTCTTTGTGCGTCGAGTTTACGTGGACACAATCGGGACGATGCCAACTGCCGATGAAGTACGTGGCTTTCTGGCGGATACAGCTCCTGACAAGCGAGACAAGCTGATAGAATCTCTGCTTGAGCGACCTGAATACGTGGATTATTGGTCTTATCGCTGGTCTGATCTGTTCCTGCTGAACGGCACAGAGCTGCGACCTGACGCGATCAAGGCGTATTATCAATGGGTGCATGACAAGGTCAAAGCGAATACTCCGTGGGATCAGATAGCGCGTGAGCTGATTACATCGAAGGGATCCAGTTTCGAAAACGGAGCGACGAATTTCTACGCGTTGCATCAGTCTCCGGAAGAGATGGCAGAGAATGTCAGCCAGGCGTTTCTGGGGCTCTCGATTGAATGTGCCAAGTGTCATAATCATCCCCTTGAAAAATGGACAAACGACCAATACTACGCGTTTGCCAATCTGTTCTCCCGAGTTCGCGCCAAGGGTTGGGGCGGTGATCCTAGAAATGGCGATGGATTGAGAACTCTGGTCACGGCAACATCCGGAGATCTTGTGCAGCCTCGCACCGGTAAGCCGCTACCTCCGACACCGCTGGATGGAGAATCCATTCCGCTTGACAGTCAGATCGATCGGCGCGAAGTGGCAGCGGCCTGGCTGACTTCGCCGGAGAATACGATGTTCTCACGGTCCGTCACAAATCGCGTCTGGAAGAACTTTTTTGGTGTCGGGCTTGTTGAGCAGGTCGACGACATGCGAGCTTCGAATCCTGCGAGCAATGAAGAACTGCTGGCCGCAACCGCGAAGTATCTGGTCGATGAGAAGTACAATCTGAAATCACTGATGCGGACCATTCTGCAATCGGAAGCGTATCAGCGAAGCAGTCAGACATTGCCGGAGAACGCAGGCGACTCCCGTCATTATTCTCGTTACTTTCCGCGCCGGCTTTTGGCGGAAGTTTTGCTGGATGCCGTGTCGCAGGTGACTGATGTCCCGACCGAATTCAACAGGATTGTTTATCCCGGGGCCGACATCAAACTGACCGAGGCTTACGCGAAGGGGACTCGAGCAATTCAACTGCATGACTCGGCCGTCGAGTCATACTTCCTTCAGACGTTTGGTCGTAACCAGCGACGTATCACGTGTGAATGTGAACGGTCAGACGAACCCAGCATGGTTCAGGTTCTGCACATTTCCAATGGCAAGACAGTGAATGAAAAACTGGCCGTGCCGGAGAATCGATTGGCTCGCTGGCTGGCCGAGAAAAAATCGGACAAGGAATTGATCGAGGAGGTCTTCCTGACGTCTCTGGCCAGACTGCCAAAACAGAATGAATTAGATGAGATTTCGGCCGTTCTCGCATCCGCCAGTCCGGAAGAGCGTCGGATTGTGCTGGAGGACGTCGTCTGGGGAATCGTCAGCAGCCGCGAGTTTTTGTTCAATCACTGATGGAAATTCGTGCACTGGTGCACAAGGGTGCGACAGGGAATCGCCGGATTCTGGACTGCGCCCGAGAATCCTAAATCCTGCGTTTTCCGCGTGCTGATTGGAATAGTTGGGCAGAGACTAGTCGGGAGTCGCTCTGAACGTTCAAACTGGCATTTCGGGGCATGAAACGGCCTGCCGTTTGCGGTATGGTGCACGCCCATGGCAGCAGATGGCTCTCCGCCGGTTGTTGCCGTGAGGCTAGTTCCTGAATCAAGCCTTTTGAGGCTGTCGATTTAATCTGCCGGCACGCGTTAGCGTCCGGTTCTTTTCGCAAAACACAGCGAACTAACCGGGGGCTAAAGCCCTGCGGCTGATCGAGTGACTAAATCAACAGCCTTCTATGGATCATTTCGTCCTGGTCATTGGCAAGAGTGTCCGGAAATCATCGAGACTAAATCACTTAAGAGTCCCTAATTCAAATGTCCGAAACTCAACTCTCTCCTCGTGAAGTTCTTGCTCTGTGCCGACAGTGTGAGATCCGAGCGATCGACCTTCGCTTTACCGACTTCTGCGGGTCTCAGCGCCACTTCACAATTCCTGCTGATCAACTGACTGAGGAAAGTTTTGAACAGGGATTCTCCTTTGATGGATCGTCAATGCGGGGTTGGCAGGCGATTCATGAAAGCGACATGCTGGTCGTGCCGGAATCGCAGACCTGCTTTGTTGACCCATTCATGAAGTCGACGCTGGCGATGCTGTGCAATGTGAAGGATCCGGTTACGCATCAGACCTATCCTCGCGATCCTCGCAATATTGCTCGCAAGGCCGAGAACTACATGTTGTCGACAGGCATTGCTGACAAAGCCTTGTTCGGTGCAGAAGCCGAGTTTTTCGTGTTCGATAATGTCCGCTTTGATCAGCGGGAACACGAAGGCTATTACCATATCGACAGCATCGAAGGGCAATGGAACCGCGGTGCGACACAAAACGGTCGCGGCAATCAGATACGTCATCGCGAAGGCTATCTGCCGATGCCTCCGTTCGACACTCTTCAGGATCTGCGCACCGACATCATGATGATGTTGGAAGACAGCGGAATTCGCACGGACGGACAGCACCATGAAGTGGCGACCGGCGGGCAATGTGAAGTTGACTTGAGAAGCGACACGCTGGTTCGCATGTCTGATAAACTGGTGCGACTTAAATATATTGTTCGCAATGTTGCTCATCGTCATGGCAAGACGGCCACGTTCATGCCCAAGCCGATCTGGAACGATAATGGTTCTGGCCTGCATATGACACTGTCTCTGTGGAAAGACGATCACGCATTATTTGCTGGCAGCGGATATGGCGGTCTCAGCGAAACCGCGATGTTTGCCATCGGTGGTCTCCTGAAACATGCTCCGGCGCTTCTGGCATTCTGCTGTCCGACGACGAACAGTTACAAGCGACTGACGCCGGGCTTTGAAGCTCCTGTGAATCTGTCCTACAGCTATCGCAATCGTTCGGCGGCGATTCGAATCCCGGCAAATTCGGGTCAGGAATCTCGCCGGCGGTTTGAGTTCCGGTGTCCGGATTCGGCGTGCAATCCCTATCTCGCGATGTCAGCCATTCTGATGGCCATGATTGACGGGATTCAGAATCGAGTTTCTCCGGGGCGACCTCAGGACAAAGATCTTTACGATCTGGCTCCGGAAGAACGTGCGGGTCTGGTTTGCACTCCGTCGTCTCTTGAAGCGGCGCTGGATGCTTTGGAAAAGAGTCCGGATTTTCTGTTGCGAGGCGACGTGTTTACCCCGGACGTCATCGAACGCTGGATTCAGCATAAGCGTGACAACGAGGTCAAAGCGATCAATCAGCGGCCGCATCCATATGAGTTTTCGCTGTATTTTGACTGCTGATCCAGGGTCGGCAGCCAATTCTCTGACCGGCCTTTTGCATTCGCCCGAGGGGTGACTATACTTGTTTCGAGCGTATTCGCCCGGCAAACGGTTTTGCCTAAGCGAGCTCACAGCTTGAAACGCCCGAATCGCTTTCTCAGGAGAAGAGTTCCCATGAGTTCGCCATATCAGAACTATGATCCCTACGCCGCTCCTCGAGATATGTTCGTCGTGGACGCGCAATTGAGTGAGCGTTTGGGTTTTCTCCGTCGGGTCTATGGTCACGTCTTCGGCGCAATCGTGCTGATGATCGGTATCGAAACGTTGCTGTTCACGACCGGAATGAACATCAGACTGCTGATGCTGATGGGCCAGTCGTGGTGGATCAGCCTTTTGGTCTTTATGGCCGTTTCCTGGTTCGCCGAACGCCTGGCTTATAGCGGGGCGTCAGCAGCTGCTCAGTACACCGGACTTGGGTTATTTGTCGGTGTGCAGTCATTGATCACAGCTCCAGTGCTCACCATCGCTACGATGACAAATCCGAATCTGATCGGGCAGGCCGCATTCGTAACCCTGCTGATTACCGGTTCGCTCACTTTGTTCGTGGTACTGTCGAAGTCAGACTTTTCGTTTATGCGAAATGCTCTGTTCCTGGCAGGCCTTGGCCTGTTTGCGATCAGCGTTGCCTCTGCAATCTTTGGCTTCAGCCTTGGTCTTGGGTTCTCCGTTGGTGTCGTTGTGCTGATGTGCGGCTATATCCTCTATGAAACATCGCTGATCATGCATCATCTTCCAACTTCCGCTCACGTTGCAGGGGCTTTAATGATCTTCGGGTCAATCGCAGTTTTGTTCCGTCAGATTCTTTACATTCTGATGAAGTTGAACGACGACTGATGGGTGATGGATCGAGAATGCTCGGCCATTAGTGCAGTCGTTCTTCGGCACGAAATGTTTGATTCATTGGCTGACGTAGTTTCCAAAGCCCTCACCAGTTAACCCGGTGGGGGCTTTGTTCATTTCAGGAAGATGGCAGCGAGGGCTTTATGCCAGTGTCACATGGCGATCAGCAGGCGATGCTCGACTACTCATTGCAGTTGAGCAGTACACTGCCGGACAATAGTCGCGGGGGAGTGGGGCTTCTCGCCAGTGAAGCCATTCGGGTGATCGGTGAATTGTCACATGTCGCCCATGCTCATTTGCTGATTATCAAGTCTCGCCTTCGATCGACGCCGAACGCCTCGTTGCGAGCTGAATGGTCGTCCACGGAAGGTCTCCCGGTCGGTCCATCGCTGCAGGATGTGCCAGTACCATTTTTTGGTGAATGTGCGATGACCTGCCTGCAGCAGGGGAGTGCGTTCTTTACAACTTTTGACGAACGAAAAAACGCATGCAGTAAATTGGTTTCCGGTCTTCTGAGGGAATTGAATCTAAGCAGCTATGAGATGATTCCGGTCATTTCATCCGGAGAACTGACGGCTATCATTGGACTGGCTCACAACGGAGACAGTGAGTTTCTTTGCGATCAGGCTCGACGACTCATTCAGCTGACAGGTGGAGTGCTGATGCAATCCGTTCTCTTTGCTCGTCGCGAGAAGCAACGACGTCGCAGCCACACCCAGTGGAAGCGAGTGGCCAACGGAGCCTGTGATTTTGCGTTGCGAGTTAATGCGCAGGGAGAGATCATTGGGGCGTTACCGTTTCGGCAAACTAATCCGCCCAACGTCAAAGGACTGTTGCTTGCTGAGTTCGTGTCACCGAGTTCCGCCGACGCCGTTCGCGAGATGATTCGTGACGCGAGTGAGAAGGCTGAGCCACGGTCGCTGCAGATCTTTGGCATCAACACCAGCGGGCGACCTTGCTCTTATGCTGTGCGAGTTGAGCCACCGGCACACAAGTCGCGTTCTCGAGTCACCACGTTGTATCTGACCAACAATGATGTTGAGCGTGCCCACGAAGCTCAATTGTGCGATCTTAGGTCTCAACTGAGTCGAGCAGCACGGCTCAGCATTCTTGGTAACATTGCCACAGAGTTTGCTCATCAGTTGGCCCAGCCACTTCAGGCAATTTCAAATCATGTGTTTACGATCATGTCGCGAGTCAAAAAGAACGAATCTCCGGAGACTATTCTCAAGTGTGTGGAAGCCGTGGAAACCAGTGCCAATCATGCTGGCGACATTATCAGGAGTCTCAGGGATTTTGTGACGAATCGGCGAGTTCCGATCGCGGCCGTACCACTCGCTAAAATGATTACACATGCCGTGGCGATGGTCGAAGTTCAAATGGATCGATTTGGAACCGTCGTTCAGATTCGTGATCCAGAGGAATTACTGAATCCTCGGCATGGTCAGGCCGTTTACGTCGATGAAGTTCAGACGACGCATGTTCTGATAAATCTCCTGATGAACGCAATGGAAGCCTGCTCTGATGCGGATATTCTGAACCCGGCCATTACCATCACTGTCAGGCTCGATCCTTCTCGAAAGTATGCCATTGTGGAGGTGTCTGATAACGGCCCTGGAATTCTGCTGGAGAATCCTGATGGTGTGTTCGATCGATTCTTCACGACAAAGGCGGAGGGATTTGGAATCGGATTGGCCATTTGTCGCGACGTAATTGAACGGCAGCACGGCGTTATCCATGCACGTAATAATTCTGATAAAGGGTGCTGCTTCTGGTTTACTTCGCCTCTGGGGCCACCCGAAATCAAACCAACTGACTCGGCATCGAGCGTCTGATCATTGTTCGCACGACAACTCGTGGCCTGTTCAGGTTTGCGCTGGAAAAGGTTGAACGACCTGGACAGGCTTAACCTTCGTGTGACGCTGTTTCCCACTTGATCACGAGTCGGCCATGACACGAAAACACGATGCCTGAAAAAATTGGCTTCTCCTGCCACGATGAATTGTAACGAGCAGCGAGCAATGAGAGCCCGTTTGAGTAATGTCGTGAGTCGGACTTCGTTTTCACGGTGGTGGTTTGGCCGTCGGAATACTTCCCCTGTGGCTGAATTTCTGCTGCGGGCACGGAGTCCAATGTTTCGTCTGGCTTCGAAGTTCGTTTACAATGCACGCCCCACCGACGTCTTCTGCCCGCCGTCACTCGCTGGATCTCACGCATGTGCCTTATCGATGGCTCAATTCATTGTTTCGGAACCCGGACCCTCAGGACGTTTCTGATACCTGCGATGTTTATTGTTCTGGGATTCGAGACGAAAGTTAATGCTGCAGACCTGCTGCCTGCCGACACCGACATTGTGAGTGTCATCAACCATTATATCGCGCAGCACCTTGTGAATCAGAGTGTGAACCCTGTCCCGCAGGCAGATGAAAGTGCATTGCTTCGCAGGACGATGCTGGATCTGGCCGGGCGAATTCCTTACGCCGCAGAGCGAGAATGGTATCTTTCTTTGCCGCAAGTCGATCGAAGACGTCTGCTGGTGGAGCGTCTGATGCAATCACCGGACTTCGATTTTCATCATCGCAACTGGCTCGACGAATCACTTCTCCCCAACCAGCCCTATCAGGATGAGTTTCGAAATTATCTTCTGACAGCCGTCCAGGGACGTCGTTCGTGGGATACGATTTTTCGGGAGCTGATGAAGGCTGGTGTGGCGGAAGGACCTGAAAAAGGAGCAGCCCAGTTTCTGAAGAGTCGAGTGCGTGAACTGGACGATCTGACAAACGACACCGCCATTCTGTTTTTCGGCGTAAACATCAGTTGCGCAAAGTGCCATGATCATCCGCTCGTCTCAGACTGGAAGCAGGATCATTTTTACGGCATGCAGGCGTTTTTTCAGCGAACGTATCAGACTCGTAAAGTGAATGCTCTGGCAGAGCGTCCCTTCGGAGAAGTGAAGTTTACAACAACCAGTGGCGAAGAGAAGAAAGCTGCATTCATGTTTCTGACGGGCGATCAGGTAGCTGACCGCACGCCGGAGTTTGCGGCCGAAGAACGTAAGTCTCTTGAGGAACGCATTCGAAAACTCGAACAGGAAGATGTGGAGGCAGAAATCGTTGTTCCTGAATTTCGGCCGCGAGACGAACTGGTTGAGATTGCTCTTCGCGACAGCAAAGATCGCTTCTTCGCCAGAAACGTCGTGAACCGTGTCTGGGCCAGGCTACTGGGCACAGGGCTTGTTGATCCGCTCGACCAGATGCATAGCGGCAATCCGCCGAGTCATCCCGAACTGCTGCAATGGCTCGCCAATGATCTCGTGAATCACGGCTACGATCTGCGACGACTGATTCAGGGGATTGTGCTCAGTGAAGCTTATGCTCGATCAAGCGAATGGGCGCAGCCATCAGAAATGCCGGCAGCCAGTCTCTTCGCTGTCGCCAAAACACGCCCGTTGACTCCGCGGCAATTGGCCGCGTCACTTCACGTGGCCGTCAGAAATCCACAGCAGTGGCCAGCGATCGACGCCACAGAGGAATGGATCAAACGTCGCACCGATCTGGAGCATCAGGCCAACGGCTGGGTTAGAGAATTTGAGCAGCCCGGTGATAACTTTCAGGTGGCTGTCGATGAAGCGTTGTTCTTCAGCAACAGCCAGCGAATCCAGAACGATATGCTCCGCGATTCAGACGATCGGCTGCTGGGGGCACTTAAGAAGAACGAGAACCAGGAACAGGCGATTGAACTCCTGTGGCTCACGGTTCTGGGACGAGAACCACAGGCCGAGGAAATCTCCTCCGCCAACAACTGGCTGGATCGTGCCCCCGAGAAAAAGCATGAGGCCCGAACTCAGCTGCTTTGGGCATTACTCGCCGGGCCCGAGTTTCGATTCAATCACTGATACAAAGTCGTGGACCATCCCAAAGTTACTGCAACCTCGGGATCTTCAAAAAGATCCACAGACAGATGGGCTGTACACCAATTGAGGCCGAAACCAATTGTTCTATTTCAACTTTGAGATCTCAAATCTCGGATTTCAAGGATAATGCGCCGGCCCAGGGGCCCGCATTGAACGAGCGACAAAATGATGCGAATAAAATGATGGGCAGTATGCACGGTATTAATCTGGACCGATGCCCCTCTTTCACCGTTGACTTCATCGCCCTGGGCAGTTGACGTGTTGCAATTTCAGAGTCTGCGCAGGGGGCTATCGAAAAGAAAGCCCGGTGGATGAAATCCACCGGGCTTCATTTTGAACGGTCTCGCTGCGAACTCGCAACAGCCTATGGCAGGTCAGTCGTCCCCATCAGGAAGCGATCGACTTCGCGAGCGGCTCCGCGACCTTCGTTGATCGCCCAGACAACAAGGCTCTGACCTCGACGGCAGTCACCGGCGACGAAGACCTTGGCGTTGCTGGTGGTGTATTTTTCATGCTCCGCATCCAGCCAGCTCATGCCGCCTCGACCCTCCTTAATCTTAACCCCCAGTTGTTCAGCCACCGGGTGCTCAGGACCAAGGAACCCGAGAGCAAGGAAGACCAAGTCCGCTGGGTATTCCTTTTCGGTGCCTGGAATCGGCACGAACGGAGGACCACCTTCGGTCATGACCTGCCAGTCGACTTCAATCGTCTTCACAGCCTTCACGTTGCCATGGCCGTCATCAACGAACTCAGCTGTCTGAATACAGAACTGACGAGGATCTTCGCCGAACTTTGCGGCGGCCTCTTCGTGACCGTAGTCCACGCGGAACACTCGCGGCCATTGCGGCCACGGATTGTTCGAAGACCGCTGCAGTGGTGGCTTTTCAACGATTTCGAAATTCACGATCGACTTGCAACCGTGACGTAACGAAGTCCCGAGACAGTCGTTTCCGGTATCACCACCACCGATGACAACGACATTCTTGTCCTTCGCATTGATGAAGTTGCCATCCGCCAGTTGGCTGTCCAGCAGGCTGCGAGTATTCGGACGGAGGAAGTCCATCGCGTAGTGAACGCCCTTCAGATTGCGGCCGGGAATCGGCAAATCTCGAGGACGAGTCGACCCCGTGGCCAATACGACAGCGTCAAAATCTTCCAGCAACTGTGACGCCGGAACGTCTTTACCTACGGCGGTGCTGGTGAAGAAAGTAATCCCTTCCTGCTCCATAATGCGAACTCGACGAGCAACAACTTCCTGCTTGTCGAGCTTCATGTTCGGAATGCCATACATCAACAAACCGCCAACACGGTCATCCCGTTCGTAGACTGTGACCCAGTGTCCGGCTTTATTCAGCTGAGCAGCGGCCGCGAGTCCAGCCGGGCCGGATCCAACCACAGCAACCTTCTTGCCGGTGCGGACCTGAGGTGGCTCCGGAATGACCCAGCCCTTTTCGAACGCGTGATCGATGATCGAACATTCGATGTTCTTAATCGTAACGGCGGGCTCAATCACGCTCAGGCAGCAGGAACCTTCACACGGAGCGGGACAAACACGACCGGTGAACTCCGGGAAGTTGTTTGTCTTGTGCAGGCGATCCAGAGCATCGCGCCAGCGTCCCTGATAAACCAGATCATTCCATTCAGGAATGAGGTTATTGACCGGGCATCCAGAGGCCATATTGGCCATCAGATCGCCGGTATGGCAAAACGGAACGCCACAGTCCATGCAGCGAGCGCCCTGTGTTTTCAGAGCAGACTCGGGCATGTGTTCGTGAAACTCATTCCAGTCCAGAATTCGCAGCAGCGGATCGCGGTCTGCGGGAACCTGGCGAGCAAACTCCTTGAAGCCGGTCGGCTTACCCATGACTCATTACTTTCGGTGCAATATCGTTCTTCAGGAATCCGGACCCGATCACAGCCTGCACGGCAGACAGCGGGATGCGCGTACATCGAACCGGGACATTGGAAGTGGCATGATAAAACCAGGACACGGCTGCATTCGAGTGAAGGACGGGCGGACGTCCGAATTCCCGTGAATTTCACTAAAACAAACCGCCTATCCTCCCAGGAGAATACCGCGATAATTCCCGCACCGCTGGCTTAGGTCTCCCAAATCATCTGCAAATCCCCCGAAACATTGGGAGAATCGACGGCCTACCGATGCATTGATGCGATCGGCCTCCGGAAAGTCCCCGAATCCGGAGACACCTCGCCAAATATCCCGTAAAAAGCGTGCTTATCAGAACAACTCAAAGAAGTTCGTCAAACTGCCAGACAGCTTCACGATAAAGCGAGCCGCATCCGCTCCGTTGACAGCACGATGGTCATAGGACAACGACAACGGCAGCATCAGACGTTCAGCAACCTGCCCGTCTTCCAGAACCAGCTGATTGATCCCGCGAGACATCCCCAGAATTGCGACCTCTGGATAATTCACGATCGGCGTAAAGGCTGTACCACCAATCCCGCCGAGGTTTGTAATCGTAAACGACGCCCCCTGCATCTCTTCTGTCTTGAGCTTTCGATCACGCGCTCGACCTGCGATGTCTGTCAATTCCGCAGCAACCTGCAGCACGTTCTTCTGATCACAATTGCGGATGACAGGCACAACAAGCCCATTCGGCGTATCGACCGCCACGCCGATGTGATAGTACTGCTTAAGAATCAATTCACCGCTGGCCATGTCGACACTGGAATTGAAATTCGGGAATGCCTTCAGTGCTCCGACAACCGCTTTGATCATGATGGCGGTCATCGTGATCTTTGGTGAATTCGGATTGGCCTTCACGTAGCGCTTGCGAGCCGACTCGAGTTCGGTGATGTCCGCCAGATCATGCTGAGTGACATGAGGAATCGTGACCCACGCCGCGTGCAGATTTGCCGCTGCAGAACGGAAAATCTTGTTCATCGGCAGTTTTTCAATCGGTCCAAACTTGGTGAAGTCCGGAAGCGGAGCCGCCTGAACAATACCGAAACCCGGGCCTGACGCTGCCGCAGGAACCGCAGGCTGAGCCATTCGATCTCGAACGAACGCTTCGACGTCTTCAATCGTGATGCGTCCGCCAGCGGCAGAGCCCTTCACGAGTTTCAAGTTCACGCCCAGTTTGCGGGCAAGCCGTCGTGTCGCGGGGCCAGCCGGTGCTGGTGGGCCGTCGTTCTTTGCTGCTGACGTCACGGTACTAGCCGATGTAACCGGAGTTGCAGTCACTGCCAGTGCAACTGCCGGTGCCGCAGAGGCCGATGGCGCTTGGAGCCGCAGGCTTTGCACCACAGGAGCCGCAACCGAGGTCGCGTTAATCGTCGGCAACAATTCGCCGATTGGAATCGAAGTCCACGGCTTCACATGGACCGCAGTAATCGTCCCGGCATGAGGACAGGGTATCCTGCAACCGCCGCCTCCGTTTCAACTTCCAGAACTACCGCACCCTTGGCGATGATGTCCCCAACTTTGACGGCAACGAAGCCATCAACATCACTCCTCGAAACTTCCGGCAGCCGGAAATCCACCGACCCAGACGAGGCTGCAACCGGGCGGGCGCGGCCTGGGGCCAGCCGCGACTGGTGCAACCAGGCCGCAGCGGCTACCGGGCCGGCTTTGCTGCTGGGGCCACGAAGACACCGGCGAGACCGGTTTCGATCAGAAGCATTGGCTGACCAACCGAAATCTTATCTCCAGACTTGATCAGCTTTGTGATCTGGCCAGCGTGAGGACACGTGATCTCCGCAACCGCCTTGTCCGTTTCGACTTCACAGATCAAAGCCCCAGCGGCGATGACGTCCCCCTCTTTGTACTTTTCTGCGACATCAACTGAGGTAACTCCTTCAGACACTTCCGGCAGTTTGAATTCGAGAGACATAGGCGTTTTTAGTTTTCAGTGTTCAGTTTTCAGTGTTCAGAAGGGCAAAAGTGAAGTGTCCAGTTTCCCGTGTTCAGCATCGCCTCAGATCAGGCCAACTGCGATTTACTGAACACTGCCAACTGAACACTGAACACTCACGTCACGCATTCAACGGATTTACCTTCTCCGCATCAATCTCCAGCTGCTTCAGCACTTCCGGCAACTTCGCGGCATCAAACGCGCCCATGCGAGCCAGTCCTCGCAAGGTGGCGTAGGCTGTGCTTTCGCCGTCGATCTGGAAGTGACGTCGCAGTTCCGGACGCGTTTCGCTGCGACCGAAGCCGTCAGTTCCCAGCACGATGTACTCGCCCGGAATCCATTCGCGAATCTGGTCGGCCACAAGTCGCACGTTGTCGCTGGTCGAAATGAACGGACCAGTGACACCGTCCAGAATCTGCTCAAGGTAGCTGCGTTTTGGAGCTTGTCCAGGATGCAGATCGTTCCAGTGCTGACAGTCCATCGCGTCACGACGCAGTTCGCTGTAGCTCGTCACGCTCCATACATCGCAGCCAATGTTGTACTTGTCCTTCAGAATCTGTTGAGCACGAATAGCTTCGCGGAGAATCGTCCCGCTGCCAAACAACTGCGGACGATGACGCTGGCCTTCTCCACTGTCCGTAGAGCTGTAGCGGTACATGCCACGGATAATTCCGTCGATCACGTCCCCACGATCAGGCATTGGCGGCTGAACGTACGCTTCGTTGTAGACCGACAAGTAGTAGAAGATTTCTTCACCTTCTGCGTACATTCGACGCAAGCCGTCCTGCACGATAACAGCCAGCTCATAGCCCCACGCCGGATCGTAAGCACGAATTGTTGGAACAGTCGTGGCCATCAGCTGGCTGTGACCGTCTTCGTGTTGCAGTCCTTCGCCGTTCAGAGTCGTACGACCAGATGTTCCGCCGCACAGGAAGCCCTTGCAGCGAGTATCGGCCGCACACCAGATGAGGTCGCCGACTCGCTGGAAACCGAACATGGAATAGTAAACATAGAACGGCACCATGTTCATGCCGAGATTGGCATAGGCAGAACCAGCCGCAATGAAAGAACTCATCGCGCCCGCTTCATTGATGCCTTCTTCCAGAAGCTGGCCGTTGCGAGCTTCCTTGTAGTACATCGTACTGTTCGCATCGACCGGCTCGTACAACTGGCCCTTGCTGGAGTAGATCCCGCAAAGTGCGAACAAGCCTTCCATACCGAAGGTTCGAGCTTCGTCCGGAATGATTGGCACAATACGCTGGCCGATTGACTTGTGACGAATCAAACCGCGTACGATCGTTCCCAGCGCAAAAGTCGTGGAACCTTCCGCGCCATCACTGCCCGAAAGCAATGGCTTCGCTTCGAAGATCTTGTCCTGCAGAGAAGGAATCTCCAGCTTCTCAGCACAAGGCTGACGCTCCGGAACGAATCCACCCAGAGCAGCTCGACGCTGCATAAGATATTTCATTTCGGCACTGTCAGGCTCTGGCTTATAGAACGGCAGTTTGCCGATCTCCGAGTCGCTGACCGGAATGCTGAAGCGATTTCGGAACGCCTTCAGTTCGTCTTCCGCAATCTTCTTCTGATTGTGAGCAACGTTCTTGCCTTCGCCGGCATCCCCAAGACCATAACCCTTAACGGTCTTGGCCAGAATGACGGTCGGTGCTCCCTTGTGATTCACTGCCGCGTGATACGCCGCATAAACCTTCTCCGGATCATGGCCACCTCGACGAATCTTCTGCATCATCTCGTCGGAGAGGTGTTCAACCATCTTCAACACATCAGGATCCGCTCCAAAGAAGTGCTGGCGAATATAAGGCCCGTCTGAAACCGTGTACTTTTGATACTGGCCGTCGACAACTTCGCCCATTCGCTTAACGAGTTTGCCGTCAACGTCCTTGTCGAGCAACGGATCCCAATCAGCGGGCCCAGACAACCTTGATCATTCCAGCCGGCACCGCGGAAGGCAACTGGCTCTGAATGATCTTGCCGTTGCCTCGTACCGGCCCGTCAATCTCTGCGGGTTGCAGTTGATGACCCAGGTGAGGTTGTCCAGATTTTCACGAGACGCCAGCGTCAGAGCACCGAGGGATTCTGGTTCGTCGCACTCGCCGTCGCCAAGATACGCCCAGACGCGAGACTTGGACGTATCCAGCAAGCCACGATGTTCCATGTATCGCAGGAAACGTGCGTGATAGATCGAACAGATCGGACCAAGCCCCATCGACACAGTCGGGAACTGCCAGAATGTCGGCATCAGCCACGGATGCGGATAGCTGGAAAGGCCAACGCCTGCCGGCAATTCACGTCGGAAGTTCATCAGCTGATCTTCGCTGATACGACCTTCCAGAAACGCGCGAGAATACATCCCGGGAGACGCATGGCCCTGGAAGTAAACCATGTCGCCGGTGTGATCGGCTGTGCGAGCATGGAAGAAGTGATTCTGTGCCACTTCGTACAGAGTCGCCGAAGACGCGAACGTCGAAATGTGACCACCAACACCATCGTAATACTTGTTGGCTCGCACCACCATCGCCATCGCATTCCAGCGGACGATGTTCTTGATGCGGCGTTCCATTTCCCGATTCCCCGGGAACTTCACCTGATCGGTGTGGTGAATCGTGTTGATATAAGGAGTATTCGCCGTGAAAGGCAGTTTGACTCCGCGAGCATACGCACGCTCCTGGAGACAGACCAGCAGGGCTTTCAGTTTGTCTTCACCGTATCGATGAAGAATGTCTTCCAGAGACTCGTACCACTCATCGAGTTCTTCCGGAGCAATCCCCGAAACCTGATCATGAAATGCCTGATCCGACATTCGTTTCCCCAGAGATGAATTTCAGCCAACAGGAGCAATGAAAGGGTTTGAGCCGGGACCGTCGCGAATGCTTCAGCCACGTCAGACCACCGCGCGCATGGGGGAAACCCATGCCAGTTTCGACATTGACGATTATGTCGAATAACCGGGCGCTGGTTCTGCACTCACAAATCGTCAATCTGCTCGCAAACCGTGACAGGCACGGAGTTTTCGCAGATTCTGGACGGCGAATAATGGCCGTCCGGCAGGAATTGCACCTTGAGGGGCAACCTGCCCAAATTTACCAAAACGGCGGATTGTAGGTTTCCAGTCCCCGCCATTCAATCCGGCTTAGTCACGGTCCCCGATTCTCTCGAAGAACGCAGGGCCGCGAGCCTCTGAACCTCCTTCAGAAACGGCTCCCGGAAGCCGCCGATCAGAAACAGGCCGTTATAGCGGCCCAATACCGCCAATGGGTCCTGCCCAGCCCGTTTAGCGAAAACGGACGTGATCGAGATGCTGGTTCCGACGAGAAAAATGGTCAAAAAGCGGGGGAAATTCAGCAAAAAGACAACCAACTCTGAAGCAGCCATCAACCCAATTGCGGATAGAATGCCCATAGTCCAGATTCGCCTGTATTTGCGTACGGCTCTGAGTGAAATCGACCAGTCCACGGTAACTGTTTCACGCAACACAAAACCCAAAACAACGAATACAAAAGCCCCAACCATAATGCTCCATGCGATCGCATACCTGATGATGGTGAAAAAGGCTCCGATTCCGTTTCCCGCGATTGCAGGAAGGCCCATTCCGCCGACCAGCAATGAATTCAGGAGGACGATCGCCGACAGAAGTAGCAGGATGTTTCTTGAAACGGTGATCCAGCGGCTGCACCAACGGAACGTTGAAGTACGCCGAATCAGCGATTCATGTTCCCCCGTTACGACGCAAAGCTCTGGCAACGAAATCTTTCCAATCCCCGCGACAACCTTGTCGTTGAACAAAAACTCGGTGTCTTCTGCCAACGATGCTGGAGACAAATCCGCAGTTGGTGCCTCAAAGGGATTTGCAGAACCAGTCGGAAAAGACATAGCCATATCGCCGAAACAAGGACTGTTGCAGATTATTGCCGACCCCCAAATTGCCGTAGAGTTGCGACGAGTGTATTCTCGACGCTGCCGCATTCGAAGTCTCCAACTCTTTGGACTGCTGCTGCCCGCTGCAGCTTTCCAATCCACAGCCTGCTGTGGATAACTCCTCCTACACAAAAAGTCAAAGACATTGAGCGAGTGGCCAGGCAGCAGGCTGCCTGTTCGAAAGCGGTAGCAGGCTGCCGCAGTCCAAAGAAGGCGTTTGATGACCAATGCAACACACTCACATCGAAACATCACCGTCGAACTTTGCGTCGGCGGAATTGATGACGTTGTGCTGGCGGCCCGTCGGGCAATTGATCGCATCGAACTAAACTGCGGGATGGCGGTCGGAGGACTGACTCCCACTTCAACACTGGCGAAGGCCGCTCGAGAGGTCTTTCCCGGACCAATCATCGCCATGGTGCGACCTCGTGAAGGTGGCTTCGTTTACTCGGATGCCGAACATCGTCTGATGCTCACGGAAGGCGACAACCTGCTGGAGACGGGTATCAATGGACTCGCAGCGGGCTTCCTGACGCCAGACAAACAAATCAATACAGATCGTTGCTCAGAGTTTCGCCGCGCGTTTCCCAACTCAACGCTCGTCTTTCATAAGGCTTTTGACTTTGTTCCTGATCAAAAGGTGGCTCTGCAACAGTTGATTGACTGCGGGTTCAATCGAATCCTGACAAGCGCTGGTTCACCAACGGCCATGGAAGGAGCCATCGAACTTTCCCGTCTGCATCAACTGGCGGCTGGATGGATTGAGATCCTGCCGGGCGGAGGAATTCGTGCCGAGAACGTCGCATCACTGATCCATGCGACCGGCATTCGCCAGATCCATTCGGCTGCGAGAGAAGTCGTTTCCGCGACTTCCTCACCTTCAACATCGACAGGACTTGGTGTACCCGGAGGCGATGACTTCCATCACGGCCAGGTTTCGAAGCACAAGCTGGATGAATTGCTTCGTGCCGTCGAATCCATCAAATTCTGATCCGATGCAGAATCTTCAAACTGCCCCCCGCGCAATGGTTCACAACTGCTGCCGCAAGAAAGCTGAGCAAACGTGCGCAGCGTATGTGGACAGGAATTCTGCGGAGTGCAGTCGACATCCCGGCCACGAGCATTCATGCCGCGAAGAATGGAACACAGTACTCGCGAGAATGCCGTTACTTACGCGCATCCAGCGCGACGTAGTCGCGTTGTGTCGCACCCGTGTAGATCTGGCGCGGACGGTAGATACGGCTGGTGTCTTCGTCACGCTGTTCACGCCAGTGAGCCAGCCAGCCTGGAAGGCGGCCGATGGCAAACATTACTGTGAACATGTTGGTTGGGATGCCCATCGCTCGATACAGGATGCCACTGTAGAAGTCGACGTTCGGATACAGCTTACGGCTTACGAAGTAGTCGTCTTCCAGAGCCACTTTCTCGAGGTTACTCGCGATCTCCAATAGAGGGTCATTAATCCCCAGTTCCTGCAGAACCTGACCGGCCATCTTTCGCAGAATCGTGGCTCGTGGGTCGAAGTTCTTGTACACGCGGTGACCAAAGCCCATCAGGCGGAAGCCGCTGTCTTTGTCCTTGGCCTTGGCGACATACTTCTTGTAGTCATCTCCGTCTTCATGAATCATCTGCAGCATTTCAAGCACGGCCTGATTGGCCCCGCCATGCAGAGGTCCCCACAACGCGCAGATGCCGGCAGAGATTGATGCAAAGATGTTTGCTCGACTGCTGGCGACGATACGCACGGTCGATGTGCTGCAGTTCTGCTCGTGATCCGCATGCAGGATCAGCAGCATGTTAAGTGCCTTCACCAGCACCGGATTAATTTTGTATTCCTCAGCGGGAACAGCAAACATCATGTTCAGGAAGTTGGCACAGTAAGACAGATTGTTCTGAGGATAAATCGTCGGCTGACCAATTGACTTCTTGTAGGCATACGCTGCGATTGTTCGGACTTTGGCGATCAAACGCACAATATTGACGTCAGAAATGTCGTCTTCGGTGCCTGGGTAGTAGGTCGACAAAGACGAGACCATCGCCGACAGAATCGCCATCGGGTGAGCGTTCGGGGGAAATCCTTCGAAGAACTTCTTCATGTCTTCGTGGATCATGCTGTGGTAGGTCAGCTGTGCGCGAAACGTTTTCAATTGTTCCGGGTTCGGAAGTTCACCGTACAGCAGCAGCCACGATGTTTCGACAAAGTCTGATCGTTCTGCCAGTTGTTCAATCGGGTATCCGCGATAGCGCAGAATCCCTTTGTCACCATCAATAAAGGTGATCGCACTTTTGCAGGCACCGGTGCTGTTGAATCCGGGATCCATCGTGATCGCGCCGGACTGAGCCAGCAACTTGGTGATGTCGACAGCGGTTTCATTTTCCACGCCGCGAATCACCGGCAACTCGTAGGATTTTCCGTCAAGAGTCAGACTGGCCGATGACATAAATTCGGGTTCCATTCAATCATGAGACACTTCCCGACGGCAGCGTTACTGCAGTGACGGGAAAAACGAACAGGTTCTCGCCTTGTTCTGTGCGCCAAACGGTATCACGAGAACCGCAAAAGTAAACTCACCCGCGCCGGAACATCTTTTCCGAGATAGGAATCTTGCAGGTCATCCGGAATACACAGGCCAGGCGGAGTGGTCAGTCCCGCACATAAATGGCCGTTTCGGCTACCAAAACCAGTCATCCGACGGTTATCATCGCCCCGTTACGCCCCGCCCCGCTCCTGCTCGCCTTTTGAGTTCTGGCTCGAACTTTCGATTTGAAGGACCCGAGAATGGCCAATCGACCGAATTCCGGACTATGCATTCCTTCTCAGCATGGGCTTTCGCGTCGAGGGTTCTTTTCCCAGGGAGCACTTCGAGCGGGAGCAGTGGGCAGCGTTGCCAGTTGTTTTGCGGCTGATATGGGCCAGATACATGCCCTTCGTTCTGAAGAAATCGCGGGTGAACTAAAGCGGCAGGATAAGCGAGTTATCCTTCTTTGGCTGGCGGGCGGTGCGAGTCAGTTTGAAACGTGGGATCCCAAACCCGGTGCCAAAACCGGCGGACCGTTCCGCGCGATTCAGACGAACGCGACGGGCGTTCACATCAGTGAGTTGTTGCCGGAACTTTCGCAACGAATGCAGCACACCGCCATCATTCGATCGCTCAATACAAAGATTGCAGACCACGGTCGCGGCGCAGATCTGATGGAGACGGGTCGTCTGAAGGATCCCAGTATTCTTTATCCGGATCTGGGAGCGGTTGTTGCTCGTGAGTTAGGGCGGCTGGAAAGCAAAGTACCGGACTACGTTTCGCTCTACACTTCGACGGAAGGACGTCGCAAAGGGACCAGCGGATTTCTCGGCGCGCGGTATGCGCCGATGTTTCTTTCGGAGAGTATGATTCCGCCGAATATTGTCAGGCCGGAGTCTCTGCCTGAGATTGATCACAAAGACCGTGCGGCATTGCGAGATGCATTGGGTCGACGTTTCGCGAGTGTTCGCCGCAGTGATTCGGTTGATAGCCAGAACTCTGCCTACCAACGAGTTCACGGACTCATGGCGAGCGCCGAACTGTTCGATATTTCAAAAGAGCCGGCCGATGTGCAGGCTCGCTACGGACCGACACAGTTCGGTCATCAGTGCCTGATTGCTCGTCGACTGGTCGAAGCCGGAGTTCCGTTCGTCAAAGTCGCTCGAGCATGGTGGGACAGCCATGGTCAGAACTTTGAAACTCATCAGGAACTGTGTGCCGATCTGGACCATTCCATGTCAGGGCTGCTGGATGACCTGGAACAGCGTGGGCTGTTGAGGAACACGCTGGTCATCACGCTGGGCGAGTTCGGAAGAACGCCGCAGGTCAATTCCAGCCTTGGACGCGATCACTTCGCCAGCGCGTGGAGCTGCAGCCTGTCCGGGCTTGGTATTCGAGGAGGCGTAGCCTACGGAAAGACAGATCCAGAGGGTCACAAAGTCGTCGAAGGAGAAGCGTCTGCCGGTGATTTATTTGCGACGATCCTGACGGCCCTGGGGATCGACTATAAGCACGAATACACGGTAGGTTCGCGACCTGTTCCGTTGGCCGACTTTGGTTCAGAACCGATCGCAGAAGTGCTGGCGTAATGCAAACTTCTTGATGCACCTGTAGGTTTGGCTTCAGCCGAACTGTTAGCCTGTAGATTGGGCTTCAGCCGAACAATGGCTCGCACCGCACAGGATCAAAAAAAGCCCGACCTCTTTGAGATCGGGCTTTTGCATTCATTGACCAATGTCGGGCGGGACTACTTCCAGAACACCAGCGTCGACAGTGAGTACTTAATTCCTTCGAACTCGTACTGGGCTTCGCCGAAGACTGCGACTCGTTCGTCACCTGATTTCTTTGCGGTTCCGTGGAATTGGCCATCGGTGCCTGCCAGGTCTTCCGATGTCCATTTCGAATCTCGGAAGTCGTTTGAAGCCGAGCGAGCAGACCAGAGTCGAACGACCTGAGGTGTACCGGATGGCTTCATTGCGACACCGACTTGTTCAGCAGAAACTTTCGGTTCCCACGAAAACTCCGGCAGAGTTTCTCCGTTGGCCGCGTGTCGAAAGAAAACGGCAATCGTGCGAAGAGCATGATCGCGTCCACCATCCAGGCCATGGCCACCGTTGGGTGCTCGATGGATGTGTTTCACGCCGACAAGATCATCCCAATAGATGTTCATGGCATCAACAGACCAGTACCGATCGTTCGCTCCGACTACCAGCAATTTGGGCATCGTGATTTTCGCGCGGTAGGTGAACGGGTCCATCATTTTCCATAATTCGGCTTCTCGGCCGTCCTTTGGAATGCCGTCCTCGCTCACCAGTCCTTTGCTGGTGTAGTCTTCAATTTGCTCACTGTAGAAGCCCCACGTTTTCTTCTGGTGCGTCATCTGAGCCGGGAAGTTCAAAACGTCGATGACGATCGGTGCGGTGGCGATAATTCTCTTGTCGACCGCTGAAGTCAGCCAGCTGGTCCAGCCACGCTTGGAGGCACCTGTGATCACAAAGCCTTTGAGAGGCTGCTTGAACTGTTCTGCTGAGAATTGTTCCAGAGCATCCATCGCCTTGACCGCACTTTTGGCCATCGGGAAGAGCAGCGGCCAGGTTGCGTCGCCAGTCGCCAGATATTTCAGCCATGTTTCTGTGATCAGGTCATCTTCAACCCGATTCCCCATCAGTGGCTGATTCGGCACCTGGTGCAGCGTCGCAACTCGAGCCCCGGTCAGATTGGCCAAAGCAACTCCCATCCCCATGTCTTTAGGATTTGGGCTGCTGCCGATGCCACCACCGGTAACAAAGAGCAGCATATGATCTTTGTGAGCCAGGGCTTTTGGTTCGTAAACGATCAGGGCGTGTTTCCAGACGATGTTCTGCCACTTCTGCGAAGTCAGTTCGAGGCGGTGGACGGCGTTTTCGCCGACTGTCAGCGATTCGACCTTCTTCCATCCGAAGTCTGGCTCCGGGCGTTCAACATATTCGAAGATCTCTCGCGGTGGCTCGGCCTGTTTTTGAGGCTTCAGGGCGGTCACATCTTCCGCCAACGCTGCCGTCGTCAAAAAACAAGGGAAGAGTAGCATCAACGACCGAAGAAAATTCATTAATCTTTTTGCCTTCTGAAACGGAGTAAACAGCATCCCGGCGGACACCGTCGGTCTGCCCGGCATGTCGACTGAGAGCATTCTTTTGCTCGTGGCCGACACAGGCCGTCGCTCGTGGTCGACAGCACTAGAACCACAGACAGATTGTTATTACCTGTTCAATGCCCAAAAACAGTTTGTTTTGCTGACGTTACCAAATTCGTGGGACAGCTATTGCGAAGCCGCGTCTGCCTGACTTGCAGGGAGTTCATTTTTTTGCAGGGCCAGGTGTCAACTCAATCACTCCGAGATCATGTGGCTCATCAGAGTCTGTTATCGTCAGTTTGTGTTCTGATTTAGCGGGGTCAGCATACTTTCCGTTGAGTTTGTCACCGGAGTACTGACTGTTCATGAGATTGAGCTGTCCCCAAACAAAAGTCAGTTGATACTGGCCTGCAGGAACCCCATCGCCAGTCTCATACGTCGACATGGTAAACAGCCCGTTTGCATCGGTCATTCCCGTGGACTCCATCGGCACTGCGCCGACTCCACCCGCAGGAACTGCTACGACACGAAGAAAGGCAGCCGCCACTCCATCAACCTTGACCGTCCCGGTAACCGGAACGGTCGTAATTCTCGGTCCTCCTTGCGGGCCTGTTGAACCGCCACACCCCGCAGCGGAGCCAATGACAGTCAGCAGCAGCACCTTGAGAAAGAACGTCGCAATTCTGAAATGACACATCGTTTTCGTCTCGAGATTTCAAAAGTGATTCCGGCGCCCGAGGGAGGAAGTCGCATACGCGATCGTACATCGACTGTTCCGAACTCTTAAGACGGAGCGAGACCACATCATGCTGGTCTCGCTCCCGGTTCCTTTGTAGAATGAACTAGAATTCACCCACGACTTCACCACCAGCACGTGTGACCAGTGATGCCAGCGTGTAGGCCGAAATGTTCTCGCTGATGAACCGAGCAGATCCGTCAGCCAGCGTCACGGTCGCTCCGCCAGTGTGCCATGAATACATCCCTGCTGTACGAGCGTTGGAGCAATTGATGGCACATGGTCCATCCCCACCATTTCCATCGAATAGTACACCACTGATCCATGTGTCGCCCTTAAAGATATCTGCCCATGTGCCACTGCCATTCATCGCCTGAGCTGCAGCATATGGGTCGCTCAATGGAACCAGTTTGCCCTTGCGATACAGGCTTGTTCGAGCGCACGTTTCACCCACCAGAATCGTGTTTGAAGTTCCGTCGATGATATCGCGAAGATTACCACCACTTCCGCCTGAGGTGAGCGAAGGCAAGTCCGATACGACAAGAGACCATGTACCCCAGCCAGCGCGATCGCCAGGAGCAGGTTGTCCAGTATACGCAACTGTCGCGAACGTCGAGCGAACGCCATCCAGGGTGTCATAGTCCAGAACTCCACCGGTCATTGTTTGAGTGGCAGGAGTTGGAGGGTACCCGGGAGCCAACACGGTTCCAGCCGGAATCGTGTTTGTGTACGTGTTGTTGGTTCTTGGTACCGACGGACACATAAATCCCGGAATCACAGTGCCAACGGCAGCTGCGTTGGTGGGGCTAAACGGAGAAAGGTTGGAATCGTAAAGACTATAGACGGCAGGTTGTTCGATGAACGGCAATAACATTGTGCACCAGCTTGATCCAGAGCGGATATTCAATCCAGTTGAGACCGTGATTCTCAACATTGCCGGCTGCGGAAATCGACGGTGGGTGTCATGATAGTTATGGAAAGCCAACCCAATCTGTCGCATATTGTTTTTGCATTGTGTTCTACGGGCAGCTTCACGAGCCTGTTGAACGGCTGGCAGCAACAATGCAATCAGAATCGCAATGATGGCAATGACCACCAGCAATTCGATCAGAGTAAACCCACGTTTTGAAACGCGAAGTGCTTTCATGAAAACTCTCCATTGATCAGGGATGAAGAACAAAAAGGGACCGTACGTTCAGTGTAATGTTATCAATGGGAAAAGGCAGTTCATTCAGGATTTTTTGAGAATTTCATGACACTCCGGCGTTTCTGTGGCTGTCGCAAGACCTCAACCCGATCGGTTGACCACGTCCGCAGAACACAAAAATCCGTGGTTGTCGTGCCTGCGCCGGCGGATACAGGGATCGATTAAGGCCTGTGTTCAGGCTGGAGTGACAAATCCTGATGCGATAAGGACAGCCATTTCAGCAGGTCCCATTTTGAAACAATGGATTGCCCCGCGACGCATGGGATGCTCGACACCATCGGAGTCGGTATATATTTTGCTTACGCAGTGGTGGCTGTTACTGCTTGAGTTTGATGGTGAGACATGTAGATGTCCTCGGTTGTGCTGCAAATTGCTCACGAAGATCGAGCGTTGATGTCTTACTATCCGCACGCCGAGGCAGGATCTGCCAGGAGGTGGTCATTGCCTGTTTCGCATCAGAACAGAGACGCAAACGAAAGCAAATAATGTTCATCGCAAACCAGGAAACAACTCCGACTGAGAACACGTCTCCGGCTGCGGATAATTCTTCGTATCCGGCTTCATTGCCCAATGCCGTCAAAGTTCGAAAAGCATTTTCTCTGCCGGGGGTTGGTTTGTGTCTGGCAACGAGGACCGACAAGTCGCTGATTTATTCCGGGCTGTCGGATTTTTCCATTGTGCGTATCGATGTGGCTGCTGAGAAATCAGAACCTGTTGTGATCGGCAGCAATGGTCACTCAAGCTACGTCATGGGACTTGTCAGGTGTGGCGATGTGCTGGTGTCAGGGAGCTATGACTGCTCGTTGATCTGGTGGAATGCCGAAACGGGCGAAACAATTCGTCGAGTCGGCGATGCGCATGCTCGCTGGATCAGAATGCTGGCAGTGAATCCTGATCAGACTCGAATCGCCAGTGTTGGCGATGACATGAAGACGAAACTGTGGGACGCGGCAACGGGTGAATGCCTCGCGACATGGGGAGATTATGACCTCAAGACGCCCCATGGCTTTCCATCCATGCTGTATGCCACAACGTTTTCACCAGATGGCAAATGGCTGGCGACTGGTGATCGCACTGGCCGAGTACTTGTCCGTGACCTCAGCAACGGCCAGATCTCTGCGACTCTGGAGACACCAGTGATGTATACTTGGGATCCCACGGCTCGTCGCCATTCGATCGGAGGAATTCGCTCTCTTGCGTTCTCTGCAGATTCGAAACAATTGGCAGTTGGAGGCATGGGCAAGGTCGGCAATATTGATCATCTGGAAGGAGTTGCTCGTATCGAAGTCTTCAATTGGCAAACAAACGAGCGACGTCTGGAGATCGAAGATAATAAGCACAAGGGGCTTGTGGAGGCTCTGCAGTTCGGTCCCGGCGATGCCTGGTTGGCCTCAGCTGGTGGTGATAACAGCGGCTTTGTCAGTGTCTGGAATATGGCTGACGGCAAGGTGCTGGCACAGGATCGTGCTCCGATGCATGTTCACGATTTTGAACTCAGCACAGATGGCCGATCATTGATTGCAGTCGGTCATCAACAAGGGGCCGTGATCGATCTGTTTCAAGGGTAGCTGAACTCGTGAGAGTTCAGGAGCTCCACCGAATTCTTACGGATCCGGCTACCGTCAGTTTTCTAACGCGGAAAAACATCGTTCCCCATGACTGATCAGGAACAATTCCTGGATGTGATCGATCGCGATGAGGCGGAGAGAAGATTTCGCAGCGCTCTGACACTCGCTCCACTGGGGATTGAGAAGATCGCCGTCCGAGATGCGCTGGGGCGAGTTCTCGCGGACTATGTATTAGCCCGTGTTGATGTGCCATCGTTTGATCGGTCGAATTTCGATGGCTACGCAATTCGGGCTGTCGATACTCAAACGGCCAGTGAGCTGGTTCCTCGATCGGTGCAATTGCTGAGCGAATCGTTGGAGGCCGGAATGGCTCCTGCGATCTCGCTTGAAGCAGGTCAGGCGGTCAGCATTTCTACCGGAGGCATGTTGCCGCGCGGGGCCGATGCGGTGCTGATGATCGAGTATGCGGAAGAAGCAGATGGTCACGTTTTGATTCGCCGATCCGTCACTCCGGGCTTCGGAATTTCGTTTGCCGGGACCGACATCGCTGTTGGTGAGACTGTCCTCCGCTGTGGCACGGTGTTGACCAGTCGTGAGACGGGAGTCCTGGCAGCTCTGGGCGAAGAATATGTGGACGTCTGGCGTCGACCAGTCGTCACGATCATCTCCACAGGCAACGAGATCATCGCGCCGGGTGATGAAATGCGGCCAGCAGCGGTCTATGATTCGAACTCACAGGTGCTGGCTGATGCGGTTCGTGAGCAGGGCGGTGTTGCGATCTTTGGCGGCATCATTCGCGACGATGCGGATCGACTTCGTAAAGGTGTTCAAGAAGCTCTGCGGACTTCCGATCTGGTACTCCTCTCCGGTGGAACCAGCAAAGGTCGCGGCGATCTGTGTTATCGTGTCGTGGCGGAGTTTCGCGATCCCGGCATCATCGTTCACGGGGTTGCGTTGAAGCCTGGCAAGCCAATTTGCATGGCGGTCATCAGAAAGCCGATTGTCATTCTGCCCGGCTTCCCAACATCAGCCGTGTTTACCTTTCATGAGTTCGTGGCTCCGGTCATCAGAATTCTGGCGGGGCGACCAACGGAGCCACAGGAAGAGCTCACCGCATCCATGGCGGTGAAAGTGAATTCCGAAATTGGGCGGACCGAGTATCTGCTGGTGGGGCTCGTGAAGACTGACGCGGGGTACTCCGCATTTCCCATGGGCAAAGGATCCGGATCGGTCACCACGTTTAGTCGCGCCGATGGATTTGTCACGATCCCACGGCACACAGAGATTGTTGAATCAGGAACGTCGGTACGCGTTCGCTTGATTGGTCGAGGTCGTCAGCCAGCCGATCTGATTGTCATCGGCAGTCACTGCGTGGGGCTCGATTATCTGCTCACGGAACTTCAACATCGCGGGATCACATCAAAACTATTGACGGTGGGAAGTACTGCCGGTCTGCAGGCCGCAAAACGCGGTGAATGCGATATTGCGGGCATTCATCTGCTGGATAGCGGCAGTGGAATTTACAACCGTCCATTTCTGAGTGACGCCGTGAGTTTGATTGACGGTTACGTTCGTTCGCAGGGAATACTCTATCGACGCGGTGATGGGCGGTTTGAAAACCGAACACCTGAAGAGATTGTCGCGCTGGCATCCCGAGATTCGTCGATCGTGATGGTGAATCGCAATCAGGGCAGTGGTACAAGAATTCTGATCGACCGTTTGTTGGCCGGGGCAACTCCCTCTGGTTATGCGGTTCAGCCCGGCAATCACAGTGCGGTCGCTGCGGCAATTGTGCAGCATCGAGCCGACTGGGGCGTAGCAATCGAAACAATTGCCCGTAGCAATGATCTTGGTTTCGTCCCGATTCAGGATGAGCACTATGATTTTGCGGTACCCATTTCTCGAAAGAATCGACCTGAGATTTGTGCCTTTGTCGAGCTAGTGCGTGTCCGTAAAATCGGTTGAAGCGGAGTAAAGCGGGCGACATGAGAAAAAAGGCTCCGCGAAGATGAGTTGAAAAACCGTAGAGTTGATTGAAAAGGTCAGCAAAACGGAAAATCACGATTCAATCTTCGAGGAGCCAAGGATGCGGAAATCGTACTCGACGCAACTGCGACTGGACAGTCCCCCCATCGATCAGGTCACTCTGAATCTGGAATGTCGCGATGCCATCATCCCGGTGCTTCGATCGCTTCAGCATGTGTATTCGCAGCCTGAAGTCACTGAAAAGATCATGCAGTTGATCGGCCGCGATATCAACGGCGAGACATCGGCAAAGCGAGGTCGCGAAGGCATGGACTACTGGCACATTCTGGTACTCGCGGGAGTTCGGCTCGGGTGCAACTACACGTATGATCAATTGCAGGATCTGTCAGAAAATCACATCAAGCTGCGTGCCATCATGGGGCTGGGAGCCTGGGACGAGCACACGGAATTCAAATGGCGCACGATTCGTGACAACGTGTGTCGACTGAATCCACAGACGATCGACGAAATCAGTCGTCTGTTCGTTGACGAAGGACATAAGATTGATCCGGCAGCTATCAAAAACCTAAGAGCCGATTCGTTCGTGATGGAGTCAAATATCCATTATCCGACCGAGAGTTCGCTTATTCGTGACGGTCTGCGAAAAATTCTGGAGATCTGCTCGGTGCTGGCTGTGGGAGACAGCATCGTTGGCTGGCGACAGCATCATCATTTGTGGAAGCGAGTAAAAAAACTGGCACGCGAAATCGATCGCATCGCAGGAAAAAAAGGGCCGAATTATGTGACCCGTATGAAGGAACCGTACCGCGAACTTCTGCAAAAAGCCCAGTCAATTACGCATCGAGCCCGTGAGTTGTGTGTGACTCTGGCTCTGCCCAATGCCTCCGCAGCCGACGTGTTCGGTCCCAATACATTGCAGGCTTTTATCGCTCGCACTGAGCGAGTGATGGACACCGCCACGCGTCGCATTGTGAACAACCAGACCGTGCCGAACAGCGATAAGCTCTTCAGTATCTTCGAGCCGCACACCCAGTTATATAAGCGCGGCAAAGCAGGCGAACCGATTCAGTTTGGTCGTCAGATCCTGGTGTTTGAAGATGCTGCCGGCTTTATCGTGAAGTCTGTCATGATGAAACGTTATCAGTGCGATTCTGGTGTCGCGCTGGAAGCAACGAAGGCCGTGCAGACGATGTTCAATAACAAGGTCGAGCGTTTGTCGTTTGATCGAGGTTTCCATTCGCCGGAGAATCAGATCGAGCTTTCAAAACTCATTCCGCATCTGTGTCTTCCGAAGCCTGGATCAAAACAGTCTCTTGTTCAGATGACGAGTGCGGCCGAAGAATTCCTGGAAGCTCAGCAGAATCATCCGGGTGTGGAATCGGCGATCGGTGCACTGCAGTCGGGCAACGGAATGGAACGTTGCCGAGATCGTTCGGAACTCGGCTTCGAACGCTACGCCTCGCTGGCAATTCTCGGTCGCAACATGCTGACGCTGGGTCGAATGCTGATCGCGCGCGAAGCGTTCGACAGCGTGGCGGCCTCGACTCGCCGCAAAGCCGCCTGAGGCGGCCAGCGCCCTGCTCGAATTTGTCATCGAATCCGATTTGGCTGGCGGACGGTACGCGCGAAGCCAGCAATAAACCGCCAAAATCGTGTCCCACTCGGTCCCAAAGGCCATCAGAATCGAACTCACGTACGACTTAAGAACATTTCTTCGATCCCCCTGGGAATCGACTACGCCAAATCATTCGCTCGCAATCCGATTTTACGGACACGCACTAGCTACCCTCGACGCCCCCAGGAACGCGAGTGCCCACGAGGCAGTCACAAGCTTCGGTGAATCTTGTATACCTGCGAAGGAAATGGCAGGTGATCGTCGTCAAGCCATACTCAGTCACGAGCAGCGGAAGCTGATTGGCGACAAGCTCCACTCTTTCCGGAAGTTCTTCATCGATCCATTGCCAGAGCATTGGTTCCGGTACGGTAGGCCATAACCCCAAGTTTGTACCGTCGGAGTAGTAAGATTTCGCCCCAAGCCAGTGGAACATTTCGTAGATCTGTTTTCCCTCAGCAAATCGAAGTACATCAAAGAACGCTGACCACGCAGCTTGAGGCTGCAGTTCCAAGACTCGCCAAACCGATTCGTCGATCGCGTCACCGGGCCGTGTGTTGAATGCCTCTGGTTCCTGAAGGAAACTCTCGAAAAATGCGCGAGCCACTGAAACGGCAAGTGTCTGATGGTCTTCCGTGAGCAGTTCCAGGAGCTTTCCCCAATTATATTCGTAATTCTCTTGTCCCGTTCGGGAATCCCTGACCATCTTGATTACGGTGGAATCCGCAAGGAAATTGGCAATGAGCTGAGCCGGTATAGGTCGCGAGGATTCTTCTTTGAATCGACCAAAAAGAAAACTCAATGCTAATCCGAGATGCTCATTGCCACCTGCTTGTCGCAAAAGCTCGATCCAGCGAATGAACACATGCTCTGCAATCGCAGTGACGTTATGCATGTATCGCAGGCTTGTTAGCGATTCGACAGGAATTTCGTTCTTCTCGAGTAACCGAGTGATGTGATCGACACTATCGGCAACTCCACCAGTTCGGGCGACAATAGCAGTCAACAATCCTTGCAGTATTGAATCGTCGGCAATGGTTTGGACAAGCTTCCCGAATTCAGTCATCGACTGGCGTCGAACTGCTTCAAGGTATCCTCCGATAAAGGCAGTGTTTCCGCCCGGAGAATGCTGTCGTTGCCAATCGATAACGTCACTTGACCACTTGGTATCGACATCTCTTGTGCCAATAGCGAGGCCAAAGTGCCATGCACGATCTGCGGACGTCAGCAACCATGGCACATGGGGAACCAATGTGTTTCGATCTCCAAAGCACTGGTCAGCGAGTCTTTGGATTCCTTCGTCGATGTCGTCAAGGGGAGCAAAATCAAAGCTGAGCTTTGCGCCGTCTTCAAAGAAGCCCATCCCGACATATCGCTTCAATCGAGTCTCGAACGAACGATTGATGATATCAAAGTACAACGCCTTCATCTTATTACGAGTTCCGTCGGGGAGAGTGGTTGCAACTCGCCAGAGATGAATGATGGAACCGATAAGCGATTTGGTGAGCGAAACCTCGCATCTGATAGCGAGCGAACCCAGAGATTCCAAACAATGGTCTGCCAGTGCAGCGCTCTGAACAAATGAGTGGAAGGCTCGGCCTATAACATCCCACGCTTTTGTCAGTTGCTCCTGATTGGTGGTTTGTTGAACGAAGTCCGTAAGCCTATTCCATATGGAAATATATTCGGCGAAATAGGCATCCCTATTTGGCGGCAGCCAAAAAGCTGGGGGTGTTGGCGTCCAAATCTGTACCAATTGCGAGATCGGAAATGCGATTGTCGGTCAAGTGCGGCCGCCAGAGAGCAAACCGAGCCTGCAATGTTGTTCGTCGGGTGAGTCCAGTAACTCATCCAACAGAACGACTCGCTCCTTTGGATCAAGTTCCGTTGCCGCCGAATAACCCGTCCCCAAAGTAAAGAAGGAGCAAAATGCCTTCGTTGCGTGACCGTTTTCGTCGTCTTCTGCGAGAGCAAAATCTCTTAGCATCCGCATCGCCCGAAACGCAGTCCGCTTCCACAACGACGCGTACTCGATCACATCGACGATGGCGTAGAATGCGGCACTCTTTTGATTTGATCCAGCTTGAGAACGTGCGCTATGTCATCGAATTCACGGATCTGCATCCTGCCGATGCACGTCAAGGCAAGCTCCGGGGAATGCTCACCAAGGATCTGAAACAAGTGAGCCCCCCACCGGTTGTTCCAGGTTGTTTATTTGATAGAACCAGTCGTCAAAGCGCAGAAGCCTGTCGGCAATTTCTTCGATGGGTGACGTTTCGCAGTATTGTTCCAGACTGCTGACAAACCAGCCACGCGACTGGAGATCCAGTAATTCAATTTGCTCCATTCGAAAACCTGAACCGTAGATCTGCCACCACTGTCGCCACAGATGCCGTTGACGCGGTACGAAGTAAACGGTCCGCTTACCCTGCAGCACGCGAATCTGTCTTAAAGCCCGCACCACACTCAGAACATCACCGAAGCCTATTGACGGGTGATACTCTGCAATCCAGTCGACCAAAGACGCCAGTTCCTTCGCGTAAGGCTGTTCGACTCCAAATCGATCGAACAATGAGGCGAAACGGGCCACCGTCATCCGCACTTGCGACTCCATAGAGCCGATACTTACTTTGCCACAGATGATCCGTTCAACTATTCGATCAGCATCCGGATGGGCGACAATCGACCCGGCGTCGGCTTTCAGACTTTCTCCTACAAGGTGGGCGAACCGTGGTGATTTTTCACAACACTTTACGTACGCGGGCAGCAGGTGCCTCAGGTCGCTTCTATAGCTCACAAGAATTGCGGTGATCTGTTCTTCAGGTAGAGGTGGAACTGGCATCGCATTTAATGCGGTGTCATGGGTGATCGTTACCAGAGTGACACGGTCGCGAACGGATGCAATTTGACCACGGATCAATTCATAGTAGTTTGAATGGCAGTCATCAACAACGATCAAATGCGTTGACTCACTGCCAACTCGCGATAACTCATTGACGTAGGGCTCTTCGAGCAGGAAGACCAGAAGGGTCGTCGTAGTAGATCGTCTGCCGCTGCAGATTAGCGTTCAGCCGAATGGCCTCTAGCACGAGTCGGAGTCTTACCCGATCCTGGTTCACCCGAGATCCGCACGTCGCCCCCCAGAACCGCCAGTCGACCACAAAGTATTTCAATGAAGGCCCGTTGTTCCACGCCGAGTTGAAGTGGGAAATTCATGCCAGATTTCGATGACCATTGCTCCCATGTTTCGAACCGGAAGTGAACTCGATCCGGATGACGATCAATTGCCGGGCGAAGATGATCTGTCGGCCCTAGGCCAAGTCGCGCAGGCCTTTCACAGAGAGTCTCTGGAATCGCCATACCGGCGTCTTGGACCGCGTCAATATCGAGGTGGAACGCTGCAACCCGTCTAAACGACTTCTCCGCCATCCCGCGTCATCGAGATCACGGAGGACTACTGGAAGGATATGTGTGCCCGAGCCTAGCGTCTTTGCCACAGCCAGTATCAGCAAAACACCAGCGAGACTCCAGCCATCCCGGCGAGACCAATATGTCAGCAACGCTCGGCATTGCGATGCGTTTTCCCGCAACACTTTTTTCCCAATCAGCACCAAAGTTATCCCGGAACGATGATCGCGGTCCAGGAAGATATCTTGGCAAGTGTAGCCAGCGTTCCTGAGAGCGTCATAGAGACAGATCGCACTCTTCTCATCTTCGCTGCTGTAACTAATGAATATCACGCGTTGTTTTCCTCAGGCCGTGGCAGCAAGTGTAGTTCAGCAGGCATTGAAGCGTTGAGAGCCGTGACGTGCACCTCACACTCTCAATCAATCCGCAGTCCGGAATCCTATGGCGCTCTTGTCTATTCTCTTGCGAGTCGACACGCAGACCTATGCCGAAACAGCCCCGTGACACAGAAACTGTACGGGCCTCATTTGTCATTGGCAGCGAATGAGGCTGGAACTTGCGGGCAACTGTCGGGACTAGTGCTTCAGACATGATCTCGGTGTAGTTTTTTGTCGTTCCTGCCAATTCTGAATCGGCCAGTCACTCCAGCATCGATACATAAGACAAGTACAGCTACTCCAGTGTCCAATCTGACATCGTCTTTCGCAATCGCTTCGCCTTGGTTTATCAGTTCGATCGACTACTTTGAGTTCCGGGTAGAGGCTCTGTTTTCGAGGAGCCATCGATAACTGCGGATCGAAGCTTGTTTGTGCGAAGACTACGGACGACGGCCCGTTCCGGATCGAACTGTCGATGGCTGTCACCAATCACGATGCGATAGCTGATCTGGGGATTTCCGTCAGTGTTGTCGTTTTCCGTTATCCACCGCGTTAAGTACTCGCATGCTGTCGTGCTCCATCGCGTCACTTTATTGAGTGCTGCCTGAAGTCCTGCGGTGAGGACTCCTTCCCGCAGGATGTCATCCTGTGGTCCCGCAAGGCAGACAAGTTGCCAGTGGCTGCCTTGGGGCAATCGTTCCACAATCAGAAAATCCGGGTCTAACTCGGCGGGAATCGAACTGCGGCAATACACTCGTTGCATCCCGGTCTGAAACAAATGCAGATTAAGGTCCGGAACTAACAACCACGGATTTTGCTCCAAATTCTGATTGCGGCTTCTCGACTACATTGCAGTAAAGCTTCCGGGTTCAGCATAATCAACCTCCTCGATTGGACAGCCAATGACTTCTGACACCGTGCGACGAATCGTTGACCATGGATCGTTACCAGATTTGAAGAGATTGGAAGCTCCCTGAAAGGCAGATTCGGAATGCTGAAGCGATTTCGCCCTGTAATTCGAATCTTTGTCAGTTCGACGTTCAGCGACCTGACCGCCGAGCGAAATACTCTGGAGCAACATGTCTGGCCGGTCTTGAGTCAGTTCTGTCAAAAGCAGGGGTTTCAGTTCCAAGCGATTGACCTGCGATGGGGTGTCTCAACCGAAGCGGGGCTCGATCACCGCACGATGAGGATTTGTCTCGATGAGTTAAAGCGATCTCAGGAAGTCTCGCCGCAACCCAACTTTCTGATTCTCCTCGGTGATCGCTATGGCTGGAGACCACTGCCTGAGGAAATTAGCGCCGACGAGTTCAGGCAGTTGTGGGCGGCCAGCAGCGATGATCATGAGCGATCCACACTTCAGACCTGGTACCGGGCTGACGAAAACGCGATTCCGGTGAAGCATTTGCTGAGGTCTCGCCGCGATTCACCGGATGGATGCGATTACACGCTCGATCCACAGCACCGCGATCGCGAGGAATGGCGTCTGGTTCAAGCCACACTGTGGAGACTGATCAATCGTGCATTTCCAGTCGGGCGGCTCGAGAGTCGATTCGCCGGTCCAGTGACTTCGGGGACAACAATCCCCGAAATCGTCCGTTTTCAGGCATCGGCGACAGAACAGGAGATCTGGTCCGGAGCACTTTCGATTCCGGGTGCCTCCGAGCATGTTGTCACTGTTTCGCGTGAGATCACAAACCTCACGGACTGGCTGGAACATCCGGAGGCCGCCAGGTTCATGAACATGACTGACAATGGAGAGCTGGATCTGCTTCTGTTGATGGAACTCGGTTCTCTCAGGCTCGAGCTCAGGGATCTGCTGGGTGAGAACTTTGTTGAAGTTCCTCAACCGGTTGTTCTGAAGGAGGTTGCGGGAGCGAGGCCCGGAAGTCGTCTGCAGGTCTCTGCGGACCATTTGGAATTCCTCTGTCGCAGTGTCCGAGAACGATTCGAACGGCTGATCCAGCGTCAGATTGATGAGTACAATTCTGTCGTTGGGACAACGGCTGCGGGACTGATGCCTGAGCTGCTTCGGTCCCTGCAGCGAGAAAACGACGAACATGCTCGGTTTGCAGCAGAACGAGCCCCCGAGGGCAGTTTTCTGGGCCGACAGGATGAACTGACGAGGATCCGCAACTACATCGATGGTCGCCGCGCTGCTGACGACGGTCAGGCCTTGCCGTTTGTGCTCGCCGGGCCATCCGGCAGTGGAAAATCGGCGGTGATGGCCGCCGCTGCACGAGAAGTCAGGAATCGCAGTGCCAACTGGTCTGGTGACGCGATCGTGATTGAGAAATACCTTGGGACAACTCGCCACTCTTCTGATATCAGATCGTTGCTGACAGACCTGTGCTGTAGCCTGCGACATCATTTTCCCGTCGACGCGCCGCTGCCAACTGACATTCGTCTTCTGGGAAAAGAGTTCTACGCCCAGCTTGAGAACGCCAATGCCTTCGCGCCGATTGTGATTTTTCTTGACGCTCTTGACCAGCTCGACTCTGCGGAAGATGCACTTCGACTGTGGTGGATCCGCTCCACACCGCTCCCGGAAGGTGTGAGAATCATCCTGTCCTGTGCCACGGATGTTCAAACCGAAGCCGAACCTCACCCCTGGGAAATTCTGAATCAACGAGGATTCGTGCGGGCTGGCAATTCCCACCTCGTGCAGGAACTCAGCGCAGACGATGCGACGAATCTCTGGAATACCTGGATGGCTGCTGCTGGAAGATCGTTGACGGTCTCACAGCAGGCAGTCGTTGATGAGCGGATTGTCCGTGGTCCGGGGGCCTGCCGTCAGCCGCTGTATCTACGAGTTCTTTTTGAAGAGGCCCGACAATGGTATTCCTGGCATCAGCCGCCGGTGCCTGCTCAGACCGTTAATGAATTGCTCATGCAGGTGCTTGAGAGACTCCGTCTCCCAGAACGGCATGGACCGCTGGTGGCACCGGCATTGAGCTGTCTGGTGGCAGCGAAGTATGGACTGTCGGAGAACGAACTTCTGGAGATTCTCTTTCGCGATCGGGAGTACAAGTCCGAATTCATGCAGTCCGCCTTTCACAAATTACCGGAAGGTGCAGATCGCGTCCCGATTGCCATCTGGTCAGGTCTGCGCCACGATCTGGCTCCGTACCTCACCGAACGCGGCGCTCCGGGAAGCGTGGTGCTGCAGTTCTTCCATCGCCAGGTCGCCAATGCCGTTCGCGGGCTGTTCACTCGGAATTCTGAGCAGAAAGCCAGACGACATCGCCAGCTGATCCTGTACTTTGCTCGTCAACACTGGTGGCTTGAACCTCGATCAGAGCAGCGAAAGCGGATGTCGCCGCCCTACAGCGCACGCCCCGTCAACGTTCGTAAAGTGACCGAGTTGCCTGAGCATTTAATACAATTTGTCCGGTCAGAGCAGTTGGGGAACAGTGAATTCGACACGGCCTGTCGTTGGCTGGAAAAGACCTTTCAAAACATCGAATTCCTTGAGGCGAAGAATGAAGCCGGAAGAGTCTTTGAACTGGCCGAGGATTTCTCGCGTGCAGTTCCTGCGATTCCGGATTCGCGTCCGGAGCATCGAGTTCTCCGGTTACTTGAGGAAGCACTTCGCAGAGACATTCATTTTATCGATCGGCACAGTAGCGACTATCCTCAGGGATTGTTTCAGTGCCTTTGGAATTCCTGTTGGTGGTATGACTGCCCGGTCGCGGCGGTTCACTACCATTCCGAACAATCTCCAGGGGCGGGAGAAGGACTATGTCTTTATCGCCTTTTGGAAAGCTGGCAAACCCGCAAACAATCATCCATCCCCGAAATTCAATGGGTTCGGGCCGTCCGGCCTCCATCGATTCATCTTGGAAGCGCATTACGGGCAATCTTCTCTGGGCATGATGCAAACGTTACGGCTGTGAGTTATCACCCGGATGGGAAAAAAATAGCAAGCGGTTCCAAGGACAGGACCGTTAGACTTTGAGGATACTGCATCCGGGCAACCGTTGCTCTTATTCACTGGGCACGAAGGTGCAATTACTAGCGTGTGTTTCTCTCCAGATGGGCAGCGTCTTGCGGGTGCATCAGAAGACCAGACCGTAAGGATCTGGGACTCGCTGACTGGCAGTCAACTCGTCGTCTGCAGTGGGCACACGAAAGCCGTAACGTGCATCTGTTTTTCTCCAGACGGTCAGAGAATTGTCAGTGGCTCGCACGATACAACTCTACAGATCTGGGAGGTATCTAACGGCTGTGAGCGGGTAAAATTGAATGGACATCAGGAAGGTATCACGAGCGTTTGCTTTTCTCCAGATGGCCATAAGATTGTCAGTGGCTCGCTGGACAAGACAGTGCGAATGTGGGAGGCGAGGACTGGCTCCTCGTTGGCAGTTTCGTGTCCACGAATCAGGGGTCACCAGCGTATTGTTCACTCCGGATGGCACCAGTGATTATCAGTGGCTCAAAAGACTTCTCGGTGCGAGTGATCGATGTTGCTACTTCAGATGGAATTGCAAAGTCTGCAAAAACACGAGTGCGACGTTACCAGCATTTGTTGTTCGCCGGATGGAAAACGAATAGCTAGCGCCTCTCTTGACAGCACGATTCGCATCTGGGACGTATTTAGTGGTCGCAAACTTGCTGTACTCTCAGAGAATCCTGAGGCGTCGATGCTGCATGTCTCAAGCGGAGTGAATTGCGTAACATTTTCACCGGATGGCCGGTGGGTTGCTGGCGACTCATCCGACAAGAATGTCAGGGTTTGGGATACTGCAGGAATCCACCGAGCTTTATTCATTAAAGGGCATGAAGCTCTAGTCAGCAGCGTTTGCTTCTCTCCGGATGACCGACGAATAGCCAGCGGTTCCTTTGACAGTTCAATTCGGATCTGGGATGCAGTGACTGGCCTTCAGTTGGCGGTGCTGCAGGGACATAGCGTGGTCTGGTCTGCAGTCTCGATTATTCTCCGGACGGGCGACGAATTGTCAGCGGTGGAACGGATAGTCTGCGCGTATGGGACGCTTACAGCGGTTTTGCACTGGGCGTGCTGGAGGGACACAACGGAAAGGTTCTAGACGTTGCTTTTTCCCCCGATGGTTCTACTATCGTCAGCAGTTCCAGTGACAAGACGATACGTATATGGGATGCACTGGAAGGCAGCGAAGTTGCAGTATTGTTTGGGCATGAGGACAGCGTAACAAGAGTACAGTTTTCTGAGGACGGTCAACAACTCGTGAGCGCATCCGCAGACGGAACAGTGAGAGTTTGGAACATAAGCTCATGGGCGTGTCTCGAAATTCTTCGCGGCGACCAGGCCGTTTCGAGGATTCGGCGCTGTGGCCTAAAACGTCGAATCGTAACTCAAATCCGTGGTTCGGAAACAATGATTCAGGGAATAGACAGGAGACAATCCATCGCCTGGTTTCCGGAAGTGGGCATCAAGACAGCAGCAAACACCGAAGGGACTCGCTGGGCGATATGTACAGGAAGAAATGTCAGCGTTATTACGCTGAATATCCAAATCCCTTCGTCCTAGGACACAGCAATTGGTATTTCAAAGTACACGGTGATTCGAAGTATTAGCAGGGCTTCTCACCCGCCTGAAAATAACCAATCAGCGCAGAATCGAATTCAGCGGGGACGATGTAGCTGTCATCGAATCGAGTGTTCTGGACACGTCGCTGCAGTTCGAACCCGTCATGGAAGTCGAGCGCGATGATGTCAATGGCATCCCAGAGGGCCAGCTTTCTCTGCAGTGCTCGGACTGAGAACACATTGGGGAGATGATCGCCATCGGGAAGGAGACGAGCGTCAACATCCACTGGTTCGGATAAGCCTCGGCCTGTCAGTCGTTCCAGGTGATCAATAATGGCATCCAGGTGAGCGTGAAAGTAAGGCGGGGGATCATCAGCCACAATGCGGGACCGAATATCCTGAATTAGCTCCCTGCTTGCAGTTCGTCCAGCTACGATGTCGTCCAGCAACTGTTTCAGCCCATTCCGATAGATCTTTACATAATGGGATTGCCTTGAAACCAGCGGGGATTCCCGCGCATAAACAAACATTGCCAGTCGTCCTCCTCGTTTCAGGACTCGATGACTTTCTCTGATCACTTGCAGAATGTCGCAGAACTCAGCGCAGAAGCAGGATAAAACGAGGTCAAACGTCTGGTCGGGAAACGGCAGCCGCTCCACGTCTCCCGTCGTGATCTTGACACGTTCCAACAGGGACTGAGGTGGACAGATTCCCGCAAGGTCCAGCATGTCAACATTAATGGACTTCTGCACCTGATCCGCGGCAGCCAGCAAAGCCGCTGAACCAGCGCCGTTGCCACATCCGACATCAAGGACTCGGCCTGCCGCTGGTATTTCCTCAATCAGTTCGTCAAACAGCCCGGTCAGAAGTCTTTTCTGATCCCTCTGATAATAGGAAACAGCCAGCGGGCCCTGGTCAAATGACGAAAAGCGATCCTTTTCATTCCAGTACTCCGTCCAGTCGAAATCGATTTGAGGTTTGATCCAGTTCAAAAGTCGGTCGTTCATCGTCGATTTCCTTCACCGTACACATGTCTTATTGTGTTGCCATTGAGCTAGGCAACAATTCCTATCCGCTCATGAAATGGATCGGCATCCAAAGGTCATCGATTACCTATTGAACTCAGCCTCGCACGGAGAGTCGGGCTTAAATAACCTGCTCTGACGCAGAACAGTTCGCTCTGTTTGGCTCAATTCGTTTATGAGAGTTGCTCAACCATCTGCCGGATACCACGGGTCGAACAAGAAAAAGCAAAGGACAGAGTCTCAACTGCACCTGCAACAGGGATCGCCGCCGACAATTGTGGGGTTCAACATTTGAACAGAATCTTACAGAACTGGGGTGACGCGCTGGTCGCCGATTTCTCGTCTTCGCTAATGTAACTGATGAAGATCGTGCGGCATCATCCTCCACGAATTTGAAATCTGGATCAACCATCGGGCAATTAAACGTCGTGTGCCAAAGTGTCCGCTTCATGCCCCCGGAACAATAAGAAGCTCGTCATATCATGGTTCAATAGATTCTCTTTCGAGCCGATACGCATAGAACCGTGCTGAAACAGATCCTGTGACAAGGGAATCGACAGGATGTCGATTCGGTATCGTTGTGAATCGTTCCGGAATCCAGCATCGGGCTTGGCTTATTTGCCCTTCGATTGTGATTTCGGTGTCCAGTTTATTGACATCAAGGCAAATCAGACTCGTTGATGCACTGAGTTGAGCCCACTCAACTGCCATCCACTCGGTGGCAAATTCCTTCCGTTGTCCGTCTGCAACAGACCATGAGACAGTTGTGCCGTCACCTGTCTCCGCAACAAGCAATTCGTCATCTCCTGAGAACTGCAACTCCGAAATCCAGTGCTCGTCGTCACGCCACTCACGTATTGGAAGTCCGGATTTCGAATCCCAGATCCGGATGAGTCCATCCTTACTGCACGTCGCGACACTGCTCCCATCGTTTGACACCGCGATCGCATCGATCCACTTGGCGTGATTTGACAATTGTGGCTGATTGACAATGCGGCGTGCATCAAACACTCGTACCGAGAACGTACCAACAGCGAGCCGTCTTCCGTCAGCGGACCACGCCACACATCTCAAATACTGTTCATTCAATGGAAGACACACAAGTTGTTTGCCTGAGGTCACGTCCCAGATTCGTGCTGAGCGATCATGAGATCCGCTCAGGATTCGACTTCCGTCAGGCGAGAAGCAGATGCCGCGAACAGCATGATTGTGGCCGGCAAGCAACAGCGTCTTTGATTCCAGTTCCTTGTCCCATATCCGAACAGTCATGTCATGAGATGCACTAGCGATCAATCCGTTGACCGAGATCACAATTGACCGAATCCAACCCGTGTAGCCATCGTAACTCACCAATGAGAGTTCCGGTGGAGGTCAGGTCCCAAACCCGGATGACTTTATCGTCGCCACCAGAGACCGCCCATTTTCCGCATGGTGACACTGCAACGCACCAAACCCACCCCTCATGCCCTTCCATAACGAACTCAGGAAGCCACGTTATAGAGCTCCAGCATTGCACTGTTCCATCAGCAGCCGAACTGAGAATCGCGTCGCCTTTTGGTCGCCACGCCACGCATGTTATGGAACCATGGTCGCCTTCAAGGACTCTTTCGCACTCCCAGGTCTGCGTGCCCCAGATACGAATACTTCCGTCGAGAGAGCCGCTCGCGAGATAGCGATTCGAAGGACAGAATGAAACACTTTCGACATTTCCGGCATGTCCGGAAAGGCGAGCGACTTCTCTACCGCTTTCGAGTTCCCAGACGCGTATCGTGCTGTCGCCCGATCCACTTGCGAGAAACCTGCCGTCTGATGAAAACGAAAGACTTCGAATACCTCCTTCATGGCCGGTAAGTACGGCAAGCTGACCACTGCCAAGACGAATGTCGGGCGGTCGTAATGATCTCATCCATACAAAGTCGCCGGCCCACACCGATCTTTGCGATCGCCATGATTGCATCAGTGCCGATACTGGCCCCAATACGTCACCGATCTGGTGATGGGTGGAACTGGTACTTTCAATATGGCCTGTGTAATGATCCTGGGCGTTCTCAATATCAACCCAGCAACACGAATTCAAAGCGACTGAAAGAGGGCCTGCGGATATTGCGGAGAACGGCGTGCTATGAAATGAACGTCTCGCCGAAATGCTTCAGCGATGACTGCAAGGAGCTTGCAGACCCTCGATGGTATGTTCGCTGCAGCGGCATCGAGATCAGCTAGAAGTTCGAATACTCGTTTATGACGGACTTTCGTCTCGAGAAATGCCAGATCCTTCATCAGAACCAACAGTTCCTGCCATCTTTGGCAATGAGTTAGATGAAACGGCAGATGATTGATGCAATAAACGGAGATCGCCAGTGGCCCGGTCTCCGTTGGTTCGTCGACACCACGTGCAGGCCTGTTGAGTTCTTGACGCGCAGCTTGATATTCGATCCACAACGAATTCATCAACCCTTCATGCCCGCGCCGGAGATCAATACTATATGGGCTCGACTGCAACTCAGTGGCGGTCAACCAGTCAGACAGGGACTTATGAAAGACGCTGATTCGAACCCCTTCCTCAGTAGTCACTGCAGGCAAATAGGCAGCCATTCGTCGCAACGCTTTCTGAATCACCTTTCCGCTCAAGCCGGTGGCCGATTCGATTTGATGAAAAGTTAGCGGCTCAGCGGCAGCAACAATGACCTCTAAAATGCGTCCGTAGTCGTCGAATCCTTCTGCTACTTCATCTCCGTGTTCGTCTTCTTTGACAGGAAAGTGGCGTGCAAAGAAGCGATGATAAAGTCCGAAGAGTCCCGGCGGCAATTGGGCCAGTTGATCAATGCCGTATTCGGCTCGTTCAATCCCATCCAATGCCTGACGTACATACAGGAAGTTTCCGGCACTCCTGGCTAGGAGTGTGGCCGTCACGCTTGACTCAGTGGAGCCGCTTTCTGAGATCTGACTCTGCATTTCGGGGGCTGAAAGTCGCGTCGAAATGTAGAGCCCAAGATCCTCAATATTCTCCGGATCTTCAGCATCCATTTCACAAGCCCTGAGTCCACTTAGCCTTTCGAGCACTCGCGGATCATTCCGGGTGGTGGCAACAATGCGAAGCCAACCGGGGAGTTGTTCACTTCGTGCTGCCAGAACATCGGTAATGCTGTAGCCCCCTTCTTTTCCGTTGAGGGATTCATCAAGTGCATCAATAAGCAGAACTCTCGGCTGATCGAAGAAGGACACTTGATGCAGCGGTCGTAGCAGTCCGCTGTCGAAAGCCTGTACAGGGTCACTTGCAATCGTCGCCTCGTTCAGGGCTGCTTGCACCTCGGGCTCGTCAAGCATAATTGCAAACTCATCAATCCTTGCCGCAAACATTGCTGCCAGGCTGCGAATAAAGACCGACGGAGTTGTCGTTTGGCGATTGTCCGCCATGCAACAGTGGCAGCCGATGACACGGGGATCCTGATGGGCCATGGCAGCAATGATAGCTGACTTGCCGATTCCTGGGTTCCCTTTGATCAAAAGCACTCGTTCTTTGGGACGTGTTAGAAGCCAATTGTCGATTTGTCCAAAGAGCCACTTGCGCCCGACAAAGCTTCGACGCTTGTCATGCAGAAATGCTGAGCAATCGAGGGGTTTCAGGGCTGAGTCCCATTTTCGAAACAGGACTCTGCCATCCTTGGCGTTGTGGAGTGCTTCAAGAAGCCGGGCAAAGCCCTGTGAATACTGCGACTCAGAGTCTCGCCATTTACAAAGGTCGACATAATCAAGTCGGTGGAGAAACAATGGGGGCGGGCAGGCCTGAGCAAGCACTGGGATGATAGGACGTCGCAATTCGAATTGCGCGTAACTCCATTCGTCGAGGCATACGCTGTAGTCACTGCCAGCAATAGTACTGCTCCGCACTGAGTGCGGACTCAGGAGAGCTATCACCAATTGGCAACTTCTCAAGCCAGCTTCGATCTCCGAGTGCCAAGGTGTTCCCGACTTGATCTCCTGTGTGTCTTGCCAGACGGCATAACCCGCCGCGTGAAGATCAGTTCGAAGTCGATCCGCAAGGCCCTTCGCATCGGCTCGGCCGTAACTCAGGAAAACGCAGAGGTTTGCTTTCTGGTTTTCCTCACCACTGGCGTGGTCCGGAGGAATGCTACTTGGCATCACACTATCCAATGCAAACGGAGACTCTCGCCAAAAAACGCGCGAGAATTCCCGCAATATATCAACGTTCTTGAGTGGGTTGCGAGCGAGTAAGACATTTGAGAATGAATAGAGGTATCACCTCGAAGGTTGAAGACACGACCCCTGATACCACACCTCACGAACTAAACTCACTTCGGTGTGACCGAGGGATTTTGTGCCCAGCTGCTCACTACTCCGGTCACATCGACCGACGCGTCGAACGGTGGTCGGGAACAGGCCCAATTCAGAGCGGTTTATTTGGCCTCCTCCTTAGCCCGCTCAGGCTGGCTACGACACGTCAAAACTCGGTAATTCACCTCACGTCAGCGGTCGTTGACGGGCTGATAGCTAAAGAAAAGAGCGGCCCCGTGTCTCAAACGAGACACGGGCAAGCTGAGTCGCTGAGGATCGGTATTTATGGAGGTGTAGAGAGGGCGTGAGCTGAGCAACATGCTGATCGCTAAAAAAAGGGCAACGGCTGTCTTGCTGTCAGGACTTCAGACCACACTCCGCCTGTGCCTCACGCACACCGATTGACGGCGGGCAGCGAGACACTGGCAGAAGCGGGCGGAGGTTTGCAAAGGACTCTACGAGGCAATCTGCTCCAGTTGCTTCAAAGATCGCAGCGTTGTTTCGACGAGACGATTCTGTTTCTGGTTGCGTTTGATCAGGGTGATGAGTTCGCGCGTGTCGCTCAGCGCTTGGTTGAGTGAATCACGCAGCGTCTCTGCCTGCGTCAGCAGGCTCGGATTGACCTCGGTGTCGTTGGACAAGGCTGCACTTGCACGTGCAGGAACGGCGCGAGAACTTGCTGTAGTGACCATGGTGGAAGATGGACCTTTCGGTTGAGGGAGAGAATTAGAAACAACAGGTGATGAGATGCGAGTGGTCTCGTCGCTGGCTCGGACAACAGACTCCTCATCCAGCAGAGCCCAGAGATACACACGACGGCCATCACGACAGCAGGCCGGTGCCGTATTGTCGCGAAGCTGGATCTCACGAAAGCCGAGCTGAGCCGCACGACACAGAAACGTACGGTCGGTCTGAAACAGGATTTCTTCACCGACACGACGCGAGTTGCTGAGGACAAGCTCCGTGATCTGATCACTGGCCTCAGCCGCCGCACGGATGGCCACGACTCCGTTCAGCTCAATGGTTACCGGAGCATTTGTCTCTTCGGCGGCCGGTAACTTTGGAGCGGACTCCAGCAGAAAGGCAACATCTGTATCAGCGAGGGCTAACGTTGTGACAGCCGCTCCCTCACCTGGGATCTGCAGATCGAGATCAGGATAACGTCTCTCTTTCTCAATCTTCAGGTGCACGGTGCAGGCATTTGCCTGAACTGTCACCCAATCGTCGGTGCGGCCGATAAGGACTTCCTCAGCGGCTGCGAACTCGCGACACGAGAAAACGTCGCAGGCCGGGACCAGCACGGTGTCTGACCACGGGAAATGAAATCCCGTTTCAAGAATGGCCTGACCACCATCGGAGGCAGCCATCTGTCCGTCGGAACCACGCAGGCGAACACAGTCGAGGGCAAAGCGAGTTGACTCCGTTGATGTTGTGTCCACTGCATCCGCAATCGCAGCAACAAACCGAGGTTCGATTGAAGTCAAAGTCGCTACGGGAGGCATCTCGACTGGTTCACCGGCTGAAGAAGTCAACGATTGAGGAATACCGGCATCTGTCCACTGCACGATGACTTCGTTGTCTCTGCGCAAGAAACTGACCAGTTCCTCATGGGAACCCTCACAACTCATCAGGGCCTGATAAGGAATCGAGAAGCTGTCAGGATCAAGGGCCAGAGACTCCAGACGAATCTCAATCGCGACCTTTGCGGTTGACGATTGAATTCGCAGGACACCTCCAGAGTTGCGAAAAGTGACAGCCGGAGCACGGCGCGAGGAAGTGATCCCGAGTGTCTGGCGAATCATGGTTCTGATAGTGCGAATATCTCGACGAGAGATTTGAATCATGGGTTTCCTTTGTGGTTAGTTTTAAAAAGAAGAGAGCAAGGGCCAGCGGGGTTGAAGAGCGCAGTGCTCCGCAGGTCCCCACTGGCGCCCAAGCCCCGCCGCAGACTTACTGCGGCAGCCAGTACTGGTTCAGCCATGCCACTTCGGCCTCAAGGGCTTGCGTGCGGCAATCGAATGGGCCAAGTTGAGGCCCCTGGACCGGCGACAAATCAGCGGTCCATTGACCGTCTGCGGTGGGCTCGACGTGGGAACCCCGCTGGATCGACAATCGGCCCAGCTCGGAAAGGTTCACCTCTTCGCCATACACACAACGAATGTCGCCGGAGGAATTAATCACGAGTTCCACGGTCGGCACTCCTGCTACTGAGGTCGACGCAGAATGTTGCGACGTGGGCGATCGACAAGCAGACCATCCAGCGAGGACTGCACGCCGGACAACTGCGTCACCACGCGTTGACGCAACGTGGCACTGTCACGCAGTTGTTGAGGATTGACTCCACCCAGCACCTGCTGAGCCTGTGCGACCAGTTCATCAAGCTGTTCGTTGGACCGCACGTTGAGCGTACGGAACCGTTCGAAGAACTCGGTAAGATTGGTCACGGCGGAATCTCGAAACACGCGAGGCTTGCCGTCATCGGTACCGCTCAGACGTTCGGTGATATGGTCCACCAGCCGGACCAGTTCTTCCAGAAACGCCTGCTCAGCCAACTGCACAGCCTCGTCGAAACGAGACTGCACGCGCTGACATTCCTGCTGATACAATTCAGGGTTGAGCTGACGCAGATAGTCAGGCGGCTCGACGGACGGGTAGTCGTGCTCAATCGCGAACAGCCCAATCAGTGAAACCGGATAGTCACTCGCGTCAAACAAATCCCCCAGACGGACTCGTGCAGCAGACCGCAGCTCGTCGTAACGGCTATCCAGTTCGGCCACGGCATCGTCCAGTTCTCGCCGTAGCTTGACGACCTGCTGATCAAACTCGGTAATCACCTGCTGTGGGATCAGCCGCACGCCGGGTTCAGGAAACGGCAGCGACACCGCTTTCCAGTACGCGATGGCTCGCCCCCGGATGGCTGTCACGGCTTTGAAGGCCGGGTGGGAGGTATCCAGCAGCTTCTTGCCTGCTGACAGAAACTTGGCTTCTGCTCCGAAGGAATCAGCGGCTTGATTTTTCTGGGCCAGCGTCAACGACTTGCGAACACCCAACCAGGTGAAGCTGAGCCGAGCGGCCGCCATGGTCGCTCGTAATCGATCACCGGGCTGAGAGGGTGACTGAGGTCGGGCACGATTGGCCGTGCGAGGTGGGTCAAGGAGAGTACTCATAAATAGAATCCGCTTTCTTAAATTAGACAGGCCGACAGCAAACTGAAACAGCCTGCCGCCGGCCTGAGGTTGTCAGGAAGAACATAGAAAGGAAGAACAACTCAGTTATTCACGAGGTCTCGTGTCACTCGACGGCGAGACTTGGGCTCAGAGAAATCACGTCGATAAATCCCGGGCTGCTGCGCTGACAGACAACGCCCACTGGCCCATGTCCGCAGACGCTCGACCGACTCGCTGGCGGTGATTGCAACCGGGACGACATTCATCGCCGCCTCCAGCAGTGTCACATCCAGCAGAGCCGCCAAACGACAGCACGCTTTGATCTCAGCCCCGGTCCAGTCGGTGTCGTCCGGCCGCCGTTGCGAGTGGTCCAGCTGAAACACGTCGAGGTACAACTGCCAGATGGCGTCTCGTTCCTCTGGCTGAGGCAGGTCGAGAAAGAAGATGGCGTCAAAGCGTTCGGACCGTCCGAACTCTGGTGGCAACTTTGACACATCGTTCGCCGTACACACCACGAATACATCGGACTCATGATCATTCAGCCAGGACAGAAACGTCCCGAACATTCTTGAAGACACGCCGGAGTCGCCGCTGCCATTGACGCCGGCAAAGGCTTTCTCGACTTCGTCGATCATCAGCACACAAGGAGCCATGGCGTCGATCACACGCAGAGCCTGTCGCGTGCGTTCCTCGGACTGCCCGACGAGAGATCCCATCAGGCTGCCGACATCCAGAATCAGCACGGGCCGGTCCACTTCGCGTCCCAGAGCTTTGCAGAATTGCGACTTGCCGCAGCCCGGCGGCGACAACAGCAACACACCGCGCGGACGCTGCTGAGACGCCTCCGGACTACGAAGCTGCATGGTTCGCTGACAAAACGACTTCAGCGCGGACAATCCCCCGAGCTGACGGAAATCGTCCTGTCCACGATACAGCTCCAGTGACCCGGACTTACGGAGCGTCTGTGTCTTCAGTTCCCAGACCGCATCGGGTGTGATGCGGCCATGACGGACAAGTGACAAGCTGAAGGCATTTTCTGCTTCCATGCGCGTTAGCCCGGCCGCCGCGTCGAGCACCGTGACAAGCTCTGCTCCCTCCGGCAGCTCAGACGGTTCGACGGCAATGGCCCGAGCGATCTCCGCCAGTTGTTCGCGGTCTGGAAGTTCATGCTCCAGCACCACGAACAGCTTTTCGAGCTCCACTGGTAACTGCACCACTGGCGACAGGACAACCAGGATCGTGCGGTTCTGCTTGCCCGCAAGAATCTGTTGTGCCAAAGCCTGCACGATCTCAGCGGACTGCAGAAACCGATGAAAGTTCTGCAGCACCAGAATGGCGGTGCCATCTTTCGTCGCCAAGCTATTCAGTGACCTGATCGCGGCCAGTGGGTCAGCGCCCGTGTTCTCCAGCGGCATGCCGTCGAGCCGCAGTCCCTGATCAAGGTCCCACGTAGCCAGCCGCCATTCTTCCTGGCGACACAGTCGAGTGATCGCCAGCAGAGCATCCTGATGCTCATGGCTTTCAATCCAAAGTCCAGTAAAGCACGCTCGCACGTACTCACCGAAACGTTCAATCAATGACATTGTGAAACAACTCCTGTTGTGAAGGTATTGGTAATATGGAATACAGCCTTCAGCCCGTGAGGACGTCACTGTCCCTGCTGAAGCTGCGTGGATGAGGAAGCCGTTTGGTGAAACTCGGGCTTCAAAATTTCCTGAGTGGACTGGCCAAGCGCCTGTTCCAGAAACCGACTGGCTTCGCGGCACTCGGTGCCAATAAAGCCTTTGGTTTCCACTCGCGACTGGCCGTTGGGTAAGAAAGTAATTTCCATGGTCTTCACGCGACGCCTCCTACCTGAATGGTCAATTTGACAGAGCCATCACTCAGAGGTTGCTCAAACACCGTGTGCCCCCTGCGCCTGGCCTCCAGTTTGGCTTTCTCAACGGCATAGCTCTGAAGGAAGCGATCCAGTTGCCGAGGATCTCCCCAGCGGCCTTCATAGTTGTCGTAGGTGATGTTGGCGGTGTTGACATCGCATACGACCGGGTAACGCCAGTCCGGCAACTTCACCGCCCAGCCTGTGGCTTTGCTGCTGAACAGACTGACTTCGCCAAAGACGGGCTCCGGCAACACCAGTCGCTGACACGCGGCGTGAATGGCCACCGGGTCACGGATCTCGGTCTTGATCTCCACGATATGACTCATGCAAATAGGTCCTTGTAGGAATGTCTGTTTGAGAAGTGAGTGAGAACTAAAACGGCCGCTCGTGATCTTCGTCGGCTTTGTCGCCCGTCGAAGAAACCTCGGGCAACCGGTGATGGTGGTGATGCTCCAGTCTGGTGGGCTCCGGGAACATTCCTCGCAGCAGCAGCGGTTGGTCGTCAGCCAGTTCCTGAATGAGCAGCTCTGCTACGGCGGCATGATCAGGTTCCTGGTTGTGCATCTGCCGAATCACGAAGAAGCAAATCACGAGTGGTAACAAGCAGGCGATGGCCAGACCGGTACTCTCAAGCGTTAAGGCAATGATCGGATCCCAGTAACGCCTCTCGGCGATCTGCTGGCGATCCTGCTCGAGACGATCACGACCTGCAGCCACGGCCGCCTGCTGCTGGTGAAGTTGTGAAGTCAGCTCTGTCTGAGCCGCAATGATTTCCCGGCGGGACTGAGCATCATGCTCGACCAGCACTTTGGCAGTCTCAGCCAATTGCCGGCTTTCCTCCACGACCGCACCGGACTGGTCGGCCATGCGTTCATTCTGCAGGCGTTGCTCCTGCATCGTGTCACGAGCAAACTCAGCCAGTCGCTGATCCCGCATGTCTGGAGGATCACCGCATCCGGCGATCATCACGAGCAGCATCAGGAACAGGGCTCGGTGTAGAAGTGTTAATTGTTTCATCTTGTGCATGTCTCCAACGGGTCAAAAGTCGGTTCATGAGATTCTGCAGGGCTCGTCGCAGCCGGAGTTCTTTGGCCCAGCCGAGCGCCAACAACGCAGCCAGCACACTGCTGGTCGCGATCAAAACGAACGTCATGGAGAGATCTCCAATCGGTGAAGGAGGTGGTGAGAAGAGATCACAGGGCCGACCACCGGTCCTGTTTAAAAAGAGAAAGCCCGCTGTCCTCAGAGAGAACAACGGGCTCGGTTACATCAGCAATGACAGTGATCAGGTCCGGGAAAAGTCTTCTGGTCTTTGGTCAGCCGTCTGAGTTTCCTCGCCACGCCTGACACTGCGTGCGATATCCACACGACGGACATTGCAGCGGTGAAGGAGACGGATAGAAGTGGCCGGCCTGAATGGCTGACCACACGGTGTGGAAGACTCGCTTCGTGCGGTCCAGTTTGTTTTGCTGAAAGCTGGCTTCCAGCAACTGCACTTTGGGTTCGCGAGCCTTTGTGATCACGGCAAACTGCAGTCGGACTGGTTTGTCCGGGATGACCTGCCGGACCAGGTCGGCATACAACAGCAGCTGATCAGCTTGTTCGTTGGCCTGAGCAGGGTTCCAGACTGATCGTGATGTCTTGAAGTCTCGTATGACAATCGCGTCGTCTGTTTCCAGCAGCAGGTCGATATAGCCCAGCAGATTGGGCAGCCCCGGGATCAGCTCTCCCCGAAACTCTTCTTCGATGCCGATGATCACCCCGTCCGGTTGAGCCAGCTCGCTGTTGAGGAATGTTCTCAACATGCGATCTGCCAGATCATGCAGCGAGTCACTGGTTTCCGAGGCACCGTATTCCGGGGTGTCGTGGGACCGTTCGTTCCAGCTGGCCTGATACACCTCCAGCAGCGTATCCAGCTCCGGTTGAGTGGCTCCGCAGAGTTGCTCTGTGAAGAAGAACTCAACCGCCGCATGAATCGCACTGCCGAAGACCAGGCTGGCCGACACACGGTCTTCTTCAAGTCCGTCGATGTATCGGAAGCGATACTTCAACGGACAACTCTGAAAGGTTCGCACGGCACTGTACGACAGATAATCACGGACGACAGGCTTTGCCGCTGTGATCATGAACGTACTCCCGCACCGCTCTTCAGTTCATCAATGATCGCACTCGCTTCCCGGATGGTCAGATCTTCCATGCGGTGAACTCGAAAACGCTCGCTGATGACAGTGTGCGGATCCAACCCCTGCCGTTTGGTAATGGCAAAGATGGCTCGGATCTGACTCTGTGTGGCTCGCGCGACTTCAATGCGGTTTGTGTGGCCATTGCGGTGATTGGCATCACCGTTGGTAGCAGGCTCTGCCGCACGTCTAACAGTATGGCCAGCGGAGTTGTTGTTGACGCCGTTGGCTCGGCCATTGGCAGGCGGGCTTGCAAGGGCCTGACTGTGGCTGCCATTGCCATTTGCATAATGGCCGTTGCTGGCGTGGCCGTTATTCACGTGACCGTTGCTTGGCCTTTGTACCTGCTGTTCTGCAGGCATAAGTGCCACCAGAGCTTCGTCAGCGGGTCGCTGCAGTTCATCGTCTACACTTTGGCGAGCCAGAGCGTACAAGTCCTGAACACGATCTCGCATCAAGGCGGATCATTCAGGACTCCATTCTCCAGCTCAACTTCGAGATGGATACCGCCCACGCGAGCAATAATTGGGCTCGCCGGGACCTTGCGGCTCAGCCCAATGTTAAGTTTCACAGGCATAGGTCTCCCTGAAAAATGAAGTGTGTATGTTTAAGGTCTTGTTCTGCTCGACCACTGAAAGCTGAACACTGAAAGCTTTCCTCTTCTTTCCGTCGCCGCGGATGAGCAGCAAAAGCGTGTCATCCGAGTCATCTGGCTCACAGCTCTCGTCGCCTTCTTCGCTCATCAAGGAAAAGCCGTGTCGCGCGATCTCCGTGACTGAGTCGCCGGTCTGTTTGGAAATGGCATGATTCAATTCGCGCTGAGTCATGAGGTTGTTGCCTCCGCCTGACGATAAAGCGGCCCGAAAGGCGGTCGCACAAAAAGTGAAACCGCCCCACGCTGGGGCAGAGAAATCTTTAATCGCGCATGTGCATCACTGAACAGTGCAGCCAGATGGACGAGACCACCGTGACTGCTACCAATGATTGCCTGATCGCCATTCCTGGATACTGATGGCGTTTTCACCAGCGACGATGATGTGGTCGATCAGCGGAATGCCGATGATCTCTCCCGTTTGCTCCAGCCGTTCAGTCACGCTGATATCCTGGTCACTGGGCTTGGGATCTCCGCTGGGATGGTTATGCAGCACCAGCAGGCAATTGGCCGCATCACGAATCGCCGGCCGAAAGACTTCCCGAGGATGCACGAGGCTATTCCTCAGTGTGCCCACGGTAATCTGGTGGCGTTCGATCGGCTCGTTCTTTGTGTTGAGCGTGACGATCCAGAACTCTTCCTGCTTGCTGTCGCGAGCCAATCGGCTGAAGTGTTCTTTGCAGAACCTGATCGCCGAAGCCGGACTGGTGATCCGTGTGTCCGGACCATACTCCGTCTTCAGCTCAGCAATGCGAAGCCCAATTTCTACGCCGGCCATAAGCCGCTGGATGGCGTCCGTCGACATGCGGCGACAGACCTCGAGAATCTCCGCCTCACCAGCATCAGCCAGTTTTCGCAGGCCAAGCTTCTCTACCAACCGATGGGCATCCGCATACGCGTCGGCGCCACGTCGGCCCGTGGCCATCGCAATCAGTTCTGCTGGCGACAGATTCAGCAACGATCTGTTCATTGAAAATAGCCTCCGCGCAAAGACCACCCGTGCCCCGGGCAGTCGTGAAAAATCACAACTGCCCTCACACACCGCGAAGGCAAAAAGAAAGCTCCGCTGAGTTATCCTCTGCAACGGCAGACGAACACTCAGCGGAGCTCAAAAGTCGAGGAGACGCGGCCCGTAAAGAGCTACGTTTCCCCTCGCTTTATAATGACACAAATTTGACCGAAATTTAGGGGCCGCGGCGATACAGAATGGGGATGGGCATGGGAGCAGACGATGATCAAGTGATTGGTGTAGGCAACTACTCGACGGTCAATGCCACATTCGGTGCATCATCGAAAATGGGCTGGAGAAGTTTTCGATAATCTTTTTGGGCTTCAAAAAAATGCGCCCACGGACGATTCGAGTAGTGCTTATACAATAACTTGTCCTCCTTGTGTGGGATTCCATGGGCCAGTGCCACGCTGGCAATCACGGCGCGATTCTGGTCACTTCCAAGCCAGTTACTCATTTGATCGCGAAGAGTCCCGAACGGCAAACGGGGAATCGCATTCTTTCCCTCAGCCTTTAGAACGCGATTGAGCAGTCGGCTCCATTCGTTCGCGAAAGATGTTTGGGCGTTACGTGAGGAATCGCGATAAACGGGTTGGCCGCTCCTTGTCAACAACATCCTCTCGGACGGCTGAACTTCACGTTGAAGTCGCGTCTCAAGCTCTGCTTTCCACCACTTGACTAACGCCACCGTTTCTGGCCATAGCCACCACCAGCCGACGACATCGGTTTTGGGTCGAAGCAGTCCACACCAGGAATCCGTGGAGTCGCTTGCAAGTTCAAGACCTTCACGGGCCCATGGGTGTGGTTGGTAAAGAAATAGATCTTCCCACTCCACACGCCCAATCTCTGCTGCGCCATGCGAGCAATTCAGGCACCACACAATCTTCAATCTTTCCGACGGGAGGGCGTGCTTGTAGAGAAGCTTCAGATGATCAATACCGAAGACCTTGATTTCAATGTCTTGGATGGAAGGTCTATCAGACGGTAGGCGTTTGACTGCCTTCTCTATGAACTCAAAGTCTCCGACCCGTCGCCAGCCGAATGCGGGAGTCGTGTGTAGCCATTTGAAGAATCGATTCAGCTCTCCGATGTGGCTTGAGCAATGCTTGGCTGACAAGGGTTGCCCCGTTTTCAAATTGAGCGGGCGATTCCTCCAAAAATCGTAGATCTCCTGACATCTCGAAAAATCCAGCAATGCGAGCGGAACGTCAGGTTGCCTCGTCTCGAAATCTTTAGCCAAACCAACCATATGATGCCCGCTACCATCAAACTCATCGCCTCTCGCGAAGTCATCGGTACGTTTTTTGACGTAAACTCTCACCGCTTGGTGGAACGTACCCGCTATATTCTGAATTGAAGGCGATGGTGCCTCCTCAGATCGAATTCTCGCGACAGTATCAAAAGCCTGCACTGCGAGATGCTCGTGAAATTCAACGGACTCTTTAATCTGGCTTGGCGTCATGACCCACGGAATCGAAGGGTAGGCTTTGCTCAGGCTATCGTGCAACTTCATCGCATCCTGCCAACGGAGACGTTCAGTTGAGTCTGGTTGTGTTCCCGGAGGACCACACATCAGGCGAGCAATGTGACAAAACCGGAAGTCTACGAGCTCATGCTGATGGATGGAGCTCAGAATTGTCTGTAGCGGAGGAAGAGGTATTGGCTTGATTCCGTGATTGATTTGTTCAGCAACCCACAGTACCAACGGAGTCCACTTCAGTGCATCCCCCTCTGAAGCTTTGGCGTGATTGTCAGCCGCTGACTCTTGTATGCGTCGTTGTCTCTGATAGGCCTCTGCTTTGAACTGCAGAAGGGCCTCATCGCCCGGTGAGTATGCAAAAGGATCGATGTAGAAACAGTTACGGCAGAATCGCTCGTGATCGTCCCATAAGGCTCGTAGCAGCGAGATGCGTGCCTCAACCTCATGGGGTGGCAGATTTCGGGGTAGTCGCCATCGTTTCCCATGGAGATAGAATCTTTCGCCTTTCGAGTCAGGCGTCTTGCCAGTTTTCTGCCGGCTGTGACGACGGGTAATCCCGCTGCCAAAGTTCCTGTTAATAGCCATTGTGGCACCCCGCCTTGCCGCTCTAATTGGACCTCTTTCCTTCCGTAATTGGACCTCAAATTGGACCTTTAGGCGACCGAAAATGCCGTAGAATGCTGGAAATCTACAATAAGCCAATAAAAAAGGCCAATTTGCGATTGCTCACAAATTGGCCAAAATGGAGGCGGGGGGATTCGAACCCACGACCTCGAGGGTTACAGCCTTGTAGTTCCATCTGCATTCGTGATGCGGTGTTTCGAAGCAGGTTTTCGGTTTTCAGTGTTCAGTTTTCGGAAAAGTCAGAAGAGAAGTCAGCCGGGGACAAGAAGTATCGAGAATTCTCCGCTTTCGCGGGGCGGGGTTTGAACCCGCTGGTTGCCAATGTATTCCCGATGGCATTCCCCGGCTGATGCTCACAAAAGAAAATCCCAAAGGTCGACAAGGGATCGTTGAGATGTGCAACATTGACAAAATGTAATCCCAACAGCATTCGATCTTTGAGGTTTCGGAATTAGTATTCGGTCGTCAGTAGACAGTCGCGAAGAATTTGAGATTTCAAATTTGAAATTTCAAATACACGGCCCTGGCAACTCTCCTCAAACATCGCTCGACAAGGAGTTCGTAAGACGTCGTTTGCTCTACCGGACTGAGCTACAGAATGCTTTCGCACTCCGGCAGGATTCGAACCTGCGCCGCAACGGTTAAATGTAGTCCTACTGGCATTCGGGCGATGTTTGAGAAGAGTGTTCAGTTTTCAGTCTTCAGTTGGCAGGATTCAGAAAGTCGCATTTCAAATCTGAGATTTGAAATTTTAGATTTCAAATTCGAAAGCAGATCCGACAAGGTTTTGACGAGACGTTTTTCAGGTGCTCTATCCAATTGAGCTACCGACCATTTGCATGGCCGAGCAGGATTCGAACCCGCAACCCCCTGATCCCATGTAGTCCCATCGGCATTCGGATCTGTGTTTCAATCTGAGTTAACAGTGTTCAGTCTGCAGTGTTCAGTAGCGGCAGAAGTTCTGCCGCTGCGTTTACTGAACACTGTCAACTGAACACTGAAAACTCCGTGACTCTCAAATTCTCATCTGAGAAATTTCATTGACCCAGTGGTTCTCCGAAAAGCGTCCGCCAGCGACGTCCGCAATCAGTTGAAACACATGGTCACTGAATCCTCCGACGTTGATGATGTCTGATCGTTCCTTGCCCTGAGTCGTCCCGTTAGGCTGGATATC
>JAXMBU010000021.1:0-108915 GCA_046349735.1 Planctomycetaceae bacterium | reverse complement strand
CGCCCGTCCACGAACCTTCCGCCAGATGCACATTATTAACTTCCAGCAACGTCCCCGTTGCCAGATTCAGATAGGTAATCGCCTTGTTGTACGCGACGAGCTGTTCGTAATAGGCACGCTCCGCCTCGGCCATACTTGACTGAGCTCGCAACACGAGGTCAAGAATAGCAATTCCGTTTTCTTCCTCCACCTTTAACAATTCAACCCTGCGCTCGGCCGCCCGAAGCCGATTAAGATTGGATTGTGCCGCAGCCCACGCGGCCGCAACATCCTGAATCGAAATCGTGATGTCGTGGGCAACACTGCGTTCCTGCGCGTCAAGGATCGCATTCGCTTTGGCAATTTGAAGTTCGTAGTTCTTCACCTGACTGCGAGCCTGACGAAAACCTATTGGCATACTCATTTCGACACCCATCGTCCAGGAGCCGAGATGGTCTCCCTGGGTCATCGAGCCATACCCGCTGCTGCCGTTCTGCGACAACAATTTGTCGCCAAATCCGTTGACTCCGGCGTTGCCCACGACGTCCAGCTGCGGCCGAACCAAACTGCGAGCAGCGTTCAACTGTAACTGAAGGCTCTTGACCTGCCACTTTTGACGACGCAGCTCAACGCGCCGCGTCAGTCCGTTCATCAGACATGATTCCCAGTCCGGCTTGAATTCTGCTTTAACCGGTTCCATAGAGGGGCGAAGAACTGTTCCGTCGTTCATCGGTAATCCCAACGTTCGACGAAGATTGCTCTCCTTCTGATAGAGTTGATTCAGCCCCAGTTCCACCAATGCTCGTGTTCTATAGAACTCATCACGGGCCTGAAGCTCATCGGCCTCCTTAAGCGTTCCGATGTCCTTCTTGGCCTGAGCAACACGCCACGTTTCAAACGCACTTTCATGGAACGAAACAGCGTTGTCGTAATTGCGGTATGCGAGGTACAGATCCCAGTAATGATCTTCTATCGCGCGCACACCGTTTCGCACTGCGATCTCAAAGTCAGCCAGAGTAATGTCCTGGTTGATTCGAGCGATGACGACCCCCTGACTCACCCCTGCAATGGCCCCAAAGCCGGGGCGAGTCGGACCTGCAACACGAGTGAACTCTGTGCCCGCACCAGCCAACAACGGCTGTCGGATCTCAGCACCCAGCGTTCCGGCATAAGAGGATGGGTACGTCGGTGTTCCAATACTATTGGCCAGGTAATCCCAGTTGTGATAGACCGACACAGCACCGCCGGAGGCCAATGACTTATCCAGCCCGCTCCTGAATGCACCTGTGTCCTGCTTCAGGAAGGTTGAACCCAGCGAGTGAGATCCCTGAGCCTGATGTCCAAAATTCAGAGACGTCGAGAACCGTGTGTCAAAATCGGCCAAAGCCGCTTCCATACCTCGTCGACCGAACAGCACCCCGGTTTCCTGGATTGCGGAGTCATAAACCGATCGTACCGCATCGGGGTTTGAGAGCACAAACGTGGCCCCTACTCCCGCAATCTGAGTCGTTTCAACGACTTTGTTATTCTGAAGCGCCAGTAGAATTGCTTCATCCAGCGTCATTTCACGGACTTCGTCATCCGCTCGCCGCTGCAGACTTCGCGGCTCTTCTGTCACCTGCACGGAAGTTCACGCGCAGTTTCTTGGTGTCGTCAGCGGATCATTTAATTTACGTTATTGTGGTCTTTGCTCACCATTGCGTCGGCTTTTCACCGTCAGCCCACTGCAGGTCTCCTGGAAGCAACCTGGTGGTTGAGCATCCAGAAACAAAAACAGGAAACACAAAGCATTGAGACGATGCGTTGAGGCAGCAGCCCACGTTGAAACTGACCGTCACGATTCCGCGAGCTGGCTGCTGTAATGAAAGACAACCGTCTGTAACCGCCGTGAAGATTCCACGAAGGTGCTCAACATACTGTCTTAGACGAAGCATGGGACATCACTTGTCACTGCCGAAGAATACGGTGAAGATCAAATCTCTGAATCATTACTGCCCGGTTGTTGATACCCTGAAACATCCTTGTTTCTGAAGTCACAATCCTGCTGGCACTCGATCACTCATCTGGTATCAAGCCGCCCACAGATCTCAACCTGCTGTCCTATCGTCGTGCTGATCGGCGTTGCTTGAATGCTCCGCACAGGGACCATACTCCCTATAGGACATTCCAAGCATCCTCTTCACAAAGACGGCTTCACCGGCATCATTGCCCTCAACGGCATGACCCGCAAACTGCAATACATACCCACCCAGGAAGCAGACAAGTGACCAGTACCATTCAGCACCAGCAATCACAGTCCACGGTGTTCCCACAAACGTGAGCGGCACGCCCAGCACATGAAGAAACTGGTTGACGCGGTTACGGTGTCTGGGCAAATAGTTACGCAGAAAGGCTCGTATCATGGTTCAAGCTCTGGAGAATCATCTTCGATTTCAGAACTGAGCTTTGAACGATCCGGACGAGGGCGGCGAAACACGGCGACCACATCGTCAACAGGAACGACAAACAGCAGGTTGTCGGATTCGAAGTCGACAGGAATCGCGTTCCTGGGGTGAAACAGCACTTTGTCATATTTCCGGATCGGAAAGTCTTCGTTGCGTTCAACCTGAACGCTGATCTCCACGACTCGACCTGTGATCGTCGGAATCTCGGAAGTATCAGGCAAAACGATCCCGCCGCGAGTTTGTGTTCTCGGTTCGTCTTTGCGAATCAGAATTCGCATGCCCAGCGGTTCTACGTACTCAGTCACTCAGCCCTCACTGCAATCTCTTGGTTCAACTCTTTTCACAGGTCAGCAGCTCGACGAGGAAATACCGTCGAGATCACCGGGAAAGCAGGGGTGCGAGCAACGCCATAGGCAGCTCGATGATCGGAAATCGCTGTTTCCGCAGAAGTCACTCTGCCTTCAGTATCCTCGGACGGACCAACTGTGACTGGTGTTCCTCCTGAGGAATCATCGCCACGCTTCTGTTCCATCTTCTCAAGGATAGATCCCAGCGGCCCTGCAAGCAAGCTTGGCAGCAGAATCACATCGCCCCAGAGTGCCGCAAAGATCAGGCCGCACATAATCCAGCCAAATCGGCTGATCAGCAACAATTCCACCGGGTAGAGAGTCATCATACCAAGACCGACGGCGCAACTGGTTTGCCATAAAGCTGGCCCGCAGTGCTCCAAAGACTTTGCAACGGCTTCCTGTCGAGAATATCCCTCACGAAGCAACTGTTGAAACCATGTCATGAGATGCAGCGTGCCATCGACAGCAATCCCTAATGCAACCGACGCTGTGATCATTGTGCCGATGTCGACGTGAATGTTTGCCCATCCCAGGATGCCAAACATAATCGCAATCGGAAACACATTCGGCAACATCGAATAAAGCGCCGCTGAGATACTCTTCAACTGCACAATCATCACCAGCCCGATCAGCACAAAAGCCATGCCAAAGCTGCTGATCAGACTTTCCAAAAGTGCCTGTTGAGTTCGAAGGAAAATTGGTACCAGCCCTGTGACCACATGCGCAGGTGTGCCCTTCGGGAAATCTTTCAGCTCGTTCTCGGCGATCACGGCCAGCTCATTGGTCAAACGTCCGTAGTCATACTCGGACATGATGCTGGACTGACAGGTGATTCTCCAGATCTCATCACCTTCCAGATTTAGTGCCTGATCGCCAACATGCTTCCAGTCGGCCGATGTTTTGGCGACGGCCAGCATAGATGACAATGCTCCGGCATCTTCGCCGCCTTTCTCAAGCTTCTCGTGAATTTTTTTTCCGATCAGGTTTTCTCTCATCTTCGCATTACGACGATCCATGACGCTCATGGATTTTGTGTCGGCCTGCTCAAGATTAATGAACGATGCCAGAGACAATGTCCCACTGACTTCCGAATGGGCTCTCAACGCTTCCTGAACCTGCTGAACCTTGCGAGCACGATCCAGGAACGGCACGCTTTCCTGCTGATCCTTGCTAAACCGCACAATCGTATCGACGCTGGCAATGCCGGACAGGTTCTCTTCCAGGAAGTTGTAGTCCCGCACAACCTTCGATTCGTCAGGGAAGTAACGAATGACCTTGGTTTCAGTGCGAAACCAGAGGAACCCCAGCATGCAGGCGACCGTAATGAACAGATTTCCCCACATATTCAGGCCACGGAGACGACTGAGTTCCCGTCCAAGCCGATTCCAGAAGGCATGTTCATTGAGCTCCGGAGCTGGCGGCTTCGCAGGCCAGTACAGCATCATGGCCGGCAAGAGGTAGATAATACAGACAAACGAGATTACGCAGCCAATCGACGCGTAAATCCCAAAGTCACGCACCGGTACCAGGGAACTGACAATCAATGACGCGAGCCCAATGGCCGTCGTTGCGCTGGCCAGGAAACAAGGCAACCAGGCAATCGATGCCGCGTGCAGAACAGACTTGACGGGATCATCCGTGCCTGAGTTTTTCCAATAGTTGCAAATGTGGATCGTGCCTGAGACGGAAATCACCATCAGTAAAGTGGGCATCACCACAAGCACCATATTCATACTGCCGCCCGTCGGCGCAACAAGAGCCACGGATGCAACTGCTGACAGTACAGAAACAGTCTGCACAAGCACACACAAACGAAAGCTTTTCAACATCAAATAGCTGAGTGTGACACTGACAATGACGGACAACAACAAGGGTGATCGCTTCAACAGATTCCAAGCCGGAGCAGCTTTGTTCCACCCTGCATGCTTGACCGCTTCATTCATCATCGCGCCCGCAACCGGGCGGCCACCCAGATGCAGTGACTCATCCGGGATCCCAATCTGACTCGCAGCTTCACGAATCGCCGTCAAGGCGGCCATATGGTCTTCAACACCTGCCGGAGTAAAGCTGACCGATACCGCAGCCATCGAACCCGGGACAAACCACGATTCCGTGATGCACTCTTCATCTTTGAGTGCGGCAACTCGAATGTTCGAAATGGCTTTGCGAAATTCCTCTGTCTTTGCGGAATCCAAATGAGCACGCGACCAGGCAAGCTGAAAATCAGCGTTCTTCTGACCGGCAACATATTCCTTCAAGACATCATTAAGCTTCCACGCATCTTCGTCTTCCACAGTCAGATGAGAAGAATCCGGTTCAGACAAACTTCTATTCACGAATTCAATCTTGAGTCCGAATCGTGATTCCGCGAGCCGTTGAATCTGGTTTCGAACATCAGCAGAATGCGGCCGAGCCGCGTCGGTTAAACCAACGCACAGAGGTCCTGAGCCGATCAGCAGTCCCTGAGCACGATAAAGTGCGGATTCAAACGGAATCTTCTCAGCCAGCATGCGTTTCAACAAATCGGTCGGCTGGCTGACTTCCTGAACATAGGCAGAACCACCTTCACGGACACCAGATTTCTCGATCCCTTCCAAAGCCGTGGCCAGCTTCTGAATTCTAGGATCCGTCAGCGTGCAATCATCCCAGGAAACCAGAACGCGATCTTCTTCCGGGAAGAGATTCTGATACCACGCGAGAATTTTTGACTGCGGATCGTCGCTCGGCAACCAGCCAGCGACATCGTTTTCCATACGAAGCTGCTTCAGCGACCAGATCATCAGCGGAAGCGCAAAAACGACTCCCACCATCAACCAGAGCGAATATCCATTGCCCCAGCGATCCCGGCGCTCAAGAAACGACTTCATCCGTGTAGCCTGTTCTTCAATAATTCTCTGCCGCCTGCGTGGTAATACCCAGTCACAGTGATGCAAATCGTACTTTTGCAAGGACTTTACCTGCGAGATCGTCCCGACAGAGTAGTGAACGGAACGTGAGTTTCAAGTTTGCCAGCACTCCGGGGAATTCCGCATGCCGGAAATAACGCCTTCAACACCCTTGTCAGTCCGCGAACCATGGCAATCCGGGGAACCTGCGGTGACTTTTACGATACCGTTGCGGAACGGCCGGTTCGAAGAACTCTGGGACCGTCCCCGACCAACTTCCGGATGTTCTGCTGCATTGAAATCCGAACCCGAAACGTCAGTGCGGGATTTTGGACAACATCTGGATGCCTTCCCGACGCGTCTTGAAGTCAAGCATTTTCAATGCCCGGAGAGGCTGTGAATTCATTGTCGATCAATCGTCCAAACTCCCATCTACAAACCCGAAGTGCAAGCGAATTCAACAAGTAACACATCACACACTCGCTGGTGTTTCGGGCTCGTAAGAATCACGGCCTCGGGGCCAACCCAAACGCTGAACTCAAACGCTGAACTCAAACGCTGAGTTGTCGGCCGTTCAAGCCTGAATCGCAGGGCATTTGCAGTCTGTCGGCTCACGCCACCACGAGAAGATGTGTCGGACTTCCAGCCTCAACCAAAACGCGTCACTTCAAAACTGACGCCTTGAGTTGGGAAGGACGAAACATATCTCAGGGCTGTTGCTTTAAGAGTCATGGAGCTGCCAACACCTGCAGCAAAGCCTGTGCATACAGCCTATGGCCGAAATCGTTAGGATGATTCAGCCCGTTGCCCGTGAGGTCAAAATCCGGCTTCTGCCTCAACATCTCTGTCCAGACCTGAGTCACATCCGCCAACGCCACGCCGGGTTGTACCAGCTTCTTCAGCTCATCACGATAGACTTCAAACATATCGCGCGGAGTATGAACCCACTCGCCGTTGCCCAGCATCGTTGAGACCAGCAGGATCTCAATCTCTGGATCTGCCTTCCGAGCATTCTCAATGAGTTGTCGTGTCTGGTCGAAATACCATCTCGGATCACGTCGGCCCACGTCGTTCATGCCATACGCAACAATCAGCAGGTCCGGTTTCTCGGCAAGGAGTTTGTCGAGGTCCGCGACTCCATTGGCAATGCTCCATCCGCTCACCGCACGATTCACAAGTCGCACGTCACTGTCGGTGAGAACTCTCAGCTGAGCGACGACCAACTCCGGATAACCCGGCTGAAAAGGCGGTGCCGCTGTTTTGTCAGAGGCATCAAGTCCCGTGGAGATACTATCACCGCTGACTCCAATCGTGAGAGGTTCGCCCGACGCCAACGTTGCCAGCGTGCGAGGTAATGTTCCGTAAGTTATTGCGACGTCTTTCAAAGGACTCGCGTTCAGATCTCGCCGATAAGTCACCTCGATGTTGTGATCATGGAACCATCGCCCCGGCCGGTAAAGCAGATTCTGATCAGGATTGCCCATCCGATGCTTGTAACTGTGCGGCGCACCGACAGGCAAGTAGAGATCAGCATCCTGAATGGAAGGAATGGGGCCTGCAGACTGAAACGTCAGCACGTTGCTTCCCGGTGACTGCTGAAAATCGGAAGACGCCAGATACTGATGGGCACGCGCTGCGGTCGTCACACTCAGAATCTCCGCGGGGTGAAACGCCAGTTTCGCTTCAATCGACGCCGCAGAGTCCTTCTGTAGCAACACGCAACTTTCGCGAGTAATAACTTCCGACTTCCACGCCGGTGTCATCAAAGCGATGTCCGGAAGAAGAAACGATGCGGCCTCAATGCCGGTCGGGGTTTTCCTCAATCGCTCCCGCAGCACGGATCTCCACATTTCCGCTGCTCGCCGCTGTCCGATCGCACTAAAGTGTCGTCTTGATTTCACATCTCCGCGATTTTCGCCTGTCAGTGTGTCAGTATCCGGGCCAGCTCCAAATCCGTGGATCTGAGCGAGCTTATCGATTGCCGTTCTGATTACCGCCTCACCTTCGGGATCATTGTAGACCGTCGGATGATGAGTTGACTTCGCGGCGAGCCACACCGGTTCAAATCCCCAGGCTTTGGCAGCTCTGGCTCGGATCCGCCTGAGATTTGCGACATACTGTTCTGTCGTTGTCTTTTCAATAACGTCTGATTCCCCTGCTGCCAAAGCACAGCGCGGAATCGCCCAATACGTTTTCCTGCCTCACATAACCGTTTATGCAGATCGCCGTCAGGCAACCAGCGAGTGGACGAAGTCGCTCCAACAGCCACATTGACAAAAGCAACGGGCACGCCCAGATCTTTGACCAGTGCATCACCCAGCAGCGGCCAGATCGATCCGCCATCGCTGCCATCAGGAGCAGGTTGAGGATCATTTGCCACATTCCAACTGCCAGTCGCAGTGTTGAACGCGACAACTCTCTGAGCAGGTTCTGTCACATTCTGCTTTTCGTCGTTGGTGTTGGTCGCATATGACTGACCAGCAACCAAAAACACCTCACCAACACCAAACCGCTCGACAACGTCGGGTTGGTGCGTCGTTCCGTCTTTTGAAGTCCGTCGAATTTCCAGGCGATACCATCCGCCAGCTGGTACAAGAATTGAAGTGCCCACAGAGTTTCCGGGAGCTGCTGAATTCGCAACAGCTAACTGTTTCCAAGCTCCATTTTCTGGCTTCTCCACTTGTGAGGAACTGAGCCGATATTCGAGATATTCAGATTCCGCAGGACTCGCGGTCAGCTCCAGCGAAACAACAACTTCGGCAAACCCCAACGCCGCCGAATTCTCCGGTTCCATTTCCCGCAATGCCGGATCAAATCCGATACGCTGGATGACCTGCCACGGCTGCGGACTGATGATCCTCAAGTCCGCATCGTCGGCCTGAACAGACTCATACGGCTTGCCCAGTGATATCATCGCGAGCATGCACAGGGCAACACGAACACTCATAGAAAGCAATCTCATAGGTGGCACAATTCCGACGAAGATTTCTCAGGACATCTCTCGACCAGAAACCGGATTCTGCTGGCTGGACTCAGAGATTGCAATCAGTGAAGCAACGGACAACCATCCGGGAGCATTCGGCAATTTCGGTGGGTCCTCGTCGCTGAACGCGCCGAGCAGGACCTCACGAGACGCAAAAAGGGGTCGGGAGTCTTTTTCTGTTACGCCTTGCGGCCTCCGCTACGTTTAAGTCCACTCCGCAAACCCTTAACCTGCAGAAAAAGACTCCCGATCCCTTTGTCGTTCTGCAGAGTTTAATCAATGTGGACGTAAGGCCGAGGGCCATTGGACGATAGCAACGACTCGTCGCGTTCTAGCGATCAAAACGTTTCCGCGCGAGGGCTTCAAGCTCTGAACGATCGGCGGCCTGATCGTTATTGTGATCGTACTGTCCGAATCGAGTTCGCAACGCGACTGGAGCCTCGGAACGCATCAGCACTCCATCGCGATTCGTGTCCAGTCGCTCGAAGAAGTCATCCACGAATTTCTGCACCTGCTCTTCCACGCGAGCTCTTCGATCAGCTTCAGACAGAACATCTTCCACCGGACCAGATTCGTTCCGCGCCTGCCGACGATTTGCACGGGCGCCGAGATTGTCGCCGGTCTGAACTTCCGAATTCTTCAATCGGTCTGAAACTTCCAGAAACACAACTGCCATTTCCTCCCATGTCTGATCACCCCAGTTGACCCACTGAGTCGGATCCGGGTTGAACGGATTCTTTGCTGAGTTATCAAACGTGGCCGTGAAGTTCAGATTGCTGATATCCGCCAATGGCAGGGGCTTTGAAAGGACATACGAATGCTGCCAGTTGAAATCATACTGAGGAACATTCAGGAGAGTCGTGGAGCCATCACCTTTCTCGGCAGACATTTCAAACGACTTGCCTCGCACATGCATGTGTGGCGCAATGGCCAGCAGCTTGCCATCCTTTGGCATCCAGCGGACTCGCCCTTTCACTTCATGGTTGCCAGCATGCGGCGGGATCTCGAATTCCTGATCAATCCCGATGAGCGTGATGACTTCGTCCGTCACATCTTTGGGGTCGGCAAAGATCATTCCCACCTTAGAAAGGTCCTCCTGCTCAGTCCCGTTCGTTGTGTAATGCATTTGAAAAACCAGACGTGATCCCGCAGGAACTCGCCGAGCATGCCCCGGCGGCATCGGGATCAGGCGTTGACCGGGAACGTAAGCTGTCAACCAGCCGACTCCTCGAAACGGCTTATCGTCTGGTGGCCTGATAAATACGATCGCGTGATGAACGACCGAACGATTGCCAGGGATCACCTGAGCAGCCTTGACCCATTTCTCTTCGGTAAAGCCGGGATCAATCACAAAGTATTGGTACTCTACCGTACCATCCGCCGGAATCTTGTATGGCTCGCCACGCATGGCGATTTCGAGATCTGGTTCCTGGCCTTCGGCCCAGAGACTTGCAAACTTCGGCGGCTGCGGCATCTGTGACTCGTCGCCCTTCGGCATTCCCGCAGAAATCCAGTCGCGAAGGATTTGTTTGTCTCCCGCTGGCATATCGCGAGCATTTGCAAAGGAGCCATGCTCTGACGATGCATGCCAGGGCGGCATACGACCGTTATCGATGACTTCCAGCGACGTGTCCGCCCAGCCAACGGCTTCGTCGTACGAGTCCAATGCGAACGGACCAATCTCTCCCGCGCGATGACATTCGATACAATGCTTCTGGAGTACTCGAATAACCTGATTGCAATAAGTCACCTGGGCAGTCGACTCAGGTGTTGGCATCGTCGAACGTCTGACTTTGCCAATCATGCACCCAACTGGCGGGGTGTTCGCCACGGCCACGGGTTGTCCGGCCAGTGTTTGCTCAATGGCGTTCCGCAGGTCATTGTGAGTCGCTGCCGGGCGATTTATTCCGGGCTCATACTGATCATCAATGCGACCTCGGTACATGATCCCAAGATCCGCGTTCAGCAAAAAGACTTCCGGAGTTCGTGTGGCACCAAATTGATCGGCCACCACATTGCCTTCGTCACGAACATAAGGAAACGGCAAAGGGTGATGAGCGAGATAAGTCCGAATGTCATCGAGTGTGTCCTGGCGATTACTGTTCACCGCGACAAACCGAACTCCCTGATTCGCAAACTCATTCGCCAATGCTGTCAGTCGAGAACTATAGAGCTTGACCAGCGGGCATTCAGCCCCAAGGAAACAGACAACGGTCGCTTTGACGTCTGGAGTTTTTTCGATGGATACGAGGCTGCCGTCCATCGTTGGCAGCTGGAATCGCAAGGATGAATCAGCCGCCGAATTGTCCGCTTTCCCTTCATCCGCATTGGCAACGGATTCCGCCAGCAGGAGTGAATAGAAAAGCAGTGAACCAATGAGCAATTGGCGCATGTAAACCTCGAACTGATTTTCGGAAGACGGCGCGGTCCGCTTGCGATGCGCCACTGGATCTCTTCTATTCTAGGTGGATAGCGCCAGGTTTTCATCAGCCGGAGTGGGATAGCTAAGAGTTCATGCGGAAGAAACCCGAAAGAACCAGACGCTTGCGTGTTATCTCACTCCAGTTTTTTTGGGGTCGAGCGTTTACTCGTGTTCAACGCGTGGCCGACAGGTAAGAAGGAAAATACGAATTGCCTGTCGGCCACGGGGTGAACGAGCAGCAGGTCGCCATAAGCCTCCTGCGGCCATGCCCCGTTTGCCGGCCAACTACAATGGAAGTATCCTTTTGATCCACGGATTCTACCGTTGCGCAATCACTGAAGACTTCGATGACAGAAAGATTGAATTCAAGTGCCTCAATATGACTCTTTCCGAATCGCCTGTGTACTATCGATCCTGATGGTTCTGTCCAGCGGCCTTGTTTCCGCAGGGCAGACTCCTGATGCATCAGACACTGCCGATCTGACTTCTTCTGGCGTGAAGTTTGATCTCAATTCCCTGAGCAAGGTTCCGAAGGTTTTCCCGACAGATATCGCTCCTGCAGAGGGAGTAAAGTCGTTCTTCTACGAAGGTCTGCCATACAAAGGAAAGTCCACTCAAGTCTTTGCTTATTATGGAGTTCCCGAGTTGCCAGCCGGCGCAGAAAAGCTGCCCGCGATGGTTCTGATTCATGGCGGTGGGGGAACTGCCTTTGATCGATGGGTGAAGTTGTGGAATTCAAGAGGCTATGCGGCGATTGCGATGGATTTGTGTGGTTGTGTCCCGGTGGGAACCTATGGCAAATGGCAAAGGCACGAGCTGGGTGGAGCTCCCGGCTGGGACGCAAGTTTTAATCAATTGGACGATGCCATCGAAGATCAATGGACCTATCAGGCTGTCAGTGCGGTTGCTCTGGCCCACAGTTTGATTCGGTCGTATCCGGAGGTCGATGCAGACCGCATTGGGGTGACAGGGATTTCGTGGGGTGGATATTTGACCTGCATCGTGGCCGGAGTGGATCACCGATTTAAGTTCGCTGCACCCGTTTATGGCTGCGGATATCTGGGCGAAAACTCTGCGTGGCTGCCAGCTTTTGAAAAACTTGGTACGGAGAAAGCAAATCTCTGGCTGAAGCAATGGGATCCTTCCCAATATCTGCTGCGGGCGAAGATGCCTATGCTTTGGGTCAACGGCACGAACGACTTTGCCTATCCCATGGATTCATGGAAGAAGTCTTTCCTGCTTCCCCAAGCCGAACGCACGCTCTGCCTGCGAATCCGGATGCCTCATGGCCATGGGCCCGCTGGCGAAAATCCGGAAGAGATCCATGTCTTCGCGAACTCAGTTCTTAGCAAAGGAAATCCGCTGCCCAGAATCATTGAACAAGGCGTCGACGGCGATACGGCATGGGCGATATTCAGCTCAACGGTCAAAGTAACGAAAGCCGAATTGTGTTTCACACGGAAAGCTGGACGCTGGCAGGATCGAGAATGGGAATCTTTGCCTGCTATGATTAATGAGGGAACATCGAGAATCTCGGCATCGATCCCGGCCGATGCAACGGTCTTCTATCTCAACCTCTTCGATGAACACGATTGTGTTGTCAGCTGTGAGCATACAGAGCGATAGTTTTGCTCCTGCCCGGGGTTCCTCCACGCTGCGTGCATTCTCACCAGCATTTCCAGACAGACTTCCTCATCTGTCAATGCCTTGAAATCCCAACCCGAAATGTCAGTAGCGGGCTCTGACCCTGTGCACGAGAGTTCGCTGCCGCTTTTCGCGTTCCGTGTTCTCCGGTCACTACTCTGTGAATTTCTTGTCAATCAATCGACCACAACCCCAGATACAAGCTCAACGCAAAAATGACCGCGCCGCAAATGACTTTTGGCTCACTCACTAACGCTTCGCGCTTATGAAATCTTACAGCAATTCAGTGAAGAGAGCCCTTACACGTGCGTGAAATCGTGATCATCGATCGCCGACCCGAAGCCATCCATCGAAAATAAGTCCGGATCAATTAAATCCCGCAATTTCTCCAGCGCCTTCATCTGCAGTTGGCGAACTCTTTCCTTTGAGATGCCCAGATCAGCCGCGATTTCCCGGAGCGTCTGGCCATCTGGATTAAGACCACCGATTCTGAATCGATGCCCGACAATCTGATACTCGCGATCGTCGAGCACGTCTTTCGCCTGCAACATAAGATCTCCCTCACGACAGACTCAGGATCATCACAGACGCGAAGTTGAGAATCTCTCTCAGGCACTTCGTTCAATAATTCAGAGACGGGCGCTCGGGAATCTTTCCTTGCGTCGCTGGCGAACTTTCCAGGATCGAAAGAAGTGACGCTGAATTGAGTGAGTCGCATAAGTGTCGAAGCGAAGACGTCGCGAATAATCGAAGCGATCAATCGCCTGAGCAGGATCATGCTGCCGTCACTGCTGAACTCATCCACTTCACCAAAGCTGCTGGAGAACTTTCTTGAGCAAGGCGTCGCAACGAGTCGCAAATTCGAACGAACCAACTGCGACCGAATCTTTCAACCAGGTCCAGTTTCTGTTCGATTTGATTCATCGTCCTGACATCCGGCGTTTCAGATGACAAATGGCTGGTGAGTGACGGTTGATTCTGTACCGAGCCAGATTCAGGGCCAGAAACAGCACCTGCTCCCTGCTCGAACGTCAGCAGCGGATCTGACGCGGTCCAGTTCTGGTAAACTATGGTCTCGTCATCCTCGGCGTTGGCATTGCTGCGGGACTCTTTGTCAGCATCACCGGCACGCAGCTCATCCAGGAGACGCTCAGCAGCCTTCAGAGGCGCTGTGCTTCTCTCCATCCCCTCAAACTCAGACGAGTAGATGAAACGATTCTTGTGCCAACAAAGCTCTGCCTCGTTGGCGGCGTTGTTCAAGTTTCTGATCGACCGAATCGGCAGAAAAAGGTACACGGACCGTCTTCTTCAGACTCTTCTTGCACGCTAATTCTCAGACTTTAATATGCTCTCCCCAGCGATTGAAGACTTTGAAACTGTCTTACTCAGGGGAACGATCCTCGAATCGTTCAATTCCACAAAAACGTTCAACATGATCCAGACCGTTTTCCTGTACGTCAGATAACCAGACCTGTTTGTTTTTTCTTGCCCTGCCGCCTATTCGCAGAAAACTCAGGAAAACGGCGAATATCTGGGTGAGAACGGTGCTCATCAAGTTTGGATCACAGGATTTTTTTTGTTCTCAGTTTCGAAGTTCCGTTAAGACCACGGTGCACGATGCGGTCAGGCAGAGAAGTGCAAAACGTTCACCTAAGACTGGGGTGCTGACATGGTCACAATTGACTGGGATCCGCGCGGAAAGCTCTTCGTGCTCCGTTCGCTTGTCGTTCTGGAGCATTCGCCGGAGACAATTGCTTGAGTTCTTCAGCGTGTTTCAGCCGAGCAAATCACGCCTCCCTGGCTGAATTTTAAGATTCTGACCCCCGCCCCGATCAACATTCAGAAGGGATGCCTGATTGATTACTCGATTCGTCTACGAGGCATCCCGATTCGCTGGCGAACGGAGATCTCGGAATGGAATCCCTCCTCATCCTTCGTGGATCGACAGCTCAAAGGCCCTTATCTGTTGTGGGAGCATCTGCATACCTTTGAGCAGGTGCCGGAGGAACCGTGGCTCGGGATGAAGTTCGCTATCGAGTTCCCGGAGGACGGCTGGTAAATTGGCTGATGGTTAAGAATGACCTGATTCGCATCTTTGAGTTTCGGCACAACAAGATGCTTGCCCTATTCTCACCTCGCTCAACGTCCCGGCAAGAAATTCAGGTCGCAGTATGAGCTCAGTTCCACAAGTTCGCTGCTTGGTTCCTGAATTCCCAAGCTCCTCACGGCCGGGGAATTTGTTCTGTACTGGATGACATCCAGTCGGCGATTGTCATTCAACTTCGGACTCGATCGAGCCATCGAGTGGGCTCGCAAGCTGAACCGTCCCCTGTTAATCCTTGAGCGCTGCGATGCGACTATCAGTGGGCCAGGCCGGCGACTTCATGCTTTTTGTTATTCAGGGTATGCATGACAATCAACAAGTGGCAAATCAGCTCGGTCATGCCTACGCGGCGTATGTGGAACCAGCTTATGGGCAGGGTTCGGGATTAATCGAACTGCTGGCGAAGCAGGCTGCGGTTGTCGTCACGGATGATTTCCTTGTTTCTTCCTGCCGAAAATGACTGCGCCGTGGCCAGACGAATCCCGGTGCAGATGGAAGCAGTCGATTCGAACGGCCTGCTTCCGATGCGAGCGGCTGATCAGGTTTTTCCGACAGCGTACGCATTTCGACGATATCTGCAGAAGTCATTGACTCCCCATTTGAGTCAGTTTCCTGTTGCAGACCCGTTAGTTGGATCGAGCGATCCCCCGTTTCGTTGAGTTCCCTCGCATCTTTTCAATAGTCATTCGCTGGCGTCGTCGGAGCTGTTGCAGGATGCCGCGCAGCTGGATCGCTTGCCGATTGATCAGCTTTTTCAGTGAGAAGCCGTCATGAAGGGCGGAGTCCTTGCTGCCGGGCGATGTCTTGTGCAGTTTCTCGATCGTCGGTTGTCTCGGTACGCCGAAGAACGGAATCAGCCGGATGAAGATGCCTCCAGCGGGTTGTTCTTGCATTTGCACTTCGGCCACATCCTTCGCCGCATGAAGTGTTCTCTCGCCTTGCCGAGGGGGAAAAGTTGGTCGGCCGATCAACTGGGCGATGTCCGGCAAACTCGTGGTGGCCGAAGTGGGTGCAGGGGGAATGTCTGAAAACGCCGAGTCATTTCTCGATGAGTTAATCACCTGGCGGGAACTGGGTTACAACATGTGTTGGCAGTGCCCGGATTATGATAAGTACGATTCACCGCCGGACTGCTCAGAGACGCTGGAGGAACACGCTCTCCGATCCTCGCCAGTATGATTATTCGCTGGAGCAATTGCAGGCTTGGCAGAACTCACGATCGCTTGTGGAATGCCGCACAGAATCAGCTGGTGTCCGAGGGGAAGATGCACAACTATTTGAGAATGTTGTGGGGCAAAAATTTTGAAAATGGTCGCGTACACCGCAGCGAGCGTTGAGGTCATGATTGATTTTTGAACAATAGGTTCGCGGTGGATGACGGAACCCCAATTCCTACTCCGGGATATTCTGGGTTCCCGGTCGTTACGATCGTGCCTGGGGCCCTGAGCGGCCTATCTTTGGCAAAATACGGTATATGACCTCAGAGAATACGGCTCGTAAGCTGACGCTGACAAAGTACCTCCGAAACCGTTATGCCCCCAAGCGTGAAACGGGCGTTCTGTTCGGTATGGACTGAATTAGTCGAAGAAAACGACGTCATGACTGGATCCGCCCAAAGTGTTCCGGTGTCTTTTCCAAGGCTCGCACACTTGTGGGTTCGGGACAGCGTGACCACAAATTGCGGTTGCCTGCCATTGCTTGCCCTGCCCTCGATCATTGCTTTCTCTGGAAAGTGACAGCATGTCCTGACAGACGACGGTTCGTTCCGAAGTCACCTCGTCCCTGTCCGCGCTCGCTTTTTCGACCATCAAGTGGATTTGCATCACAGGCACACTCGCAGCAGGCGGCTCCGGTGAGCACAGCATCGCCAACCGCAACAACTGCCTCTCCTGCTTCACCGCAGGCAGCAACGACCGCAAAAAGGGGAAAGCCGAAAGAGGAACCCGTTTTGAAGGAAGGGCACCCGACGCACGGCGAAGTGTTCAACGAAGGACCTCGCCGTGCCGCCTACCTGATGAATGGCGTCGGCGTCGTTCGGTTTCCGGTGACGACGACAAATGAGGAGGCCTGTAAGTTTGCCTGAACAGGGCGTGGCCCACCGTACGGATTCTGGTACTTCGAATCAGAGCGATCGTTTCGGCAGGCTGCGATGCTTGATCCGGAATGTGGGACTGCCTACTGGGGCATGGCGATGTCCAATCGCGGCAACGAAAAACGTGCTCAGGGATTTATTGCCGAAGCCGTCAAACGCAAAGATAAAATGTCGCGTCGCGAGAAACTGCTGATCGAAGCCTTTGAACGCTTCATCAATGCGAAGCATGAGAAAGACGAAGAGAAGAAGTCTCGTGCCAATCGGTATGTCGCAGATCTCGAAGATGTACTGCTGGAGTTTCCTGAAGACATCGAGACGAAGGCATTCCTGTGCGAATTCTTCTGGTCAGGCAAACGAGATGGCCTTGATATGCCGTCGAATTTGTCCGTCGACGCGATGATCCAGGATGTGCTCGATCAGGAACCACTGCATCCGGTTCATCACTACCGCATCCACTTGTGGGATGGCAAAAAGCCCGAGATGGCTCTGGAGTCCTCGGCACTGGGTGGCATGTCGGCTCCTGCGATTGCTCATATGTGGCATATGCCCGGGCATATTTATTCTCGTCTGCACCGTTATCACGATGCGGTCTATCAGCAGGAAGCGTCTGCTCGAGTTGACCATGCCCATATGATGAAGGATCGAGTTCTCCCGGATCAGATCCACAACTTTGCACACAACAATGAGTGGTGTATTCGCAACATGATTTCGATCGGACGGGCTCATGAGGCGGAATCGCTGGCTCGCAATATGCTGAGCCTGCCTCGGCACCCAAAGTACAATCACATCGGAAAATCCGGCAGCTTTAAATACGGTCGAGAACGTCTGCTGGAAGTTTTGCAGGCGTTTGAACTGTATCCACAGATCGTCTCGTTGCGCGGCACGGCCTGGATGGAAGATACCGGCAACAAAGAAGAAGATCTCCGCCGCGACCGAGCATTCGGCTCAGCATTCGCCGCACTTGGAAAGACGGCTGAAGCGGCCACGGTGCGTGATCACATTCAAAAACTGCAGGATGCAGAAAAACAGAAGCAGACGGAAGCGGCTGCCGAGGCCGAGAAGAAGGCTCGCGAGGCGAAGTCTGATGATAAGGCGATTGAGAAAGCTCGCAAGGATGCGGAAGGGAAGTTTGCCGGCGACCTGCGTCGACTGGAAAAAGCACTTCAGGAAATCGATGGACGCACGGCCGCGCAGGCCGGGGACTTTGCGAAAGCTCTGGAACTGCTGACAAAGTGTGATGTCAATGCCGAAGAGATTCCGCTGCTGATGTTCAAAGCAGGTAAAGCAGAGGATGCGATCAAAAAGGCGGAAGAGGTCGTCAAAAACAGTCCCGACGAAGTCCTGGCTCTGGCGACTCAGACGGAAGTGTTGTTTGCTGCTGGCAAGAAAGACGAATCCAAAGCCGCCTTCGAAAAACTGAGGAAGATTTCTTCGACCGTCGATCTGGATGTTCCAGCGATGACTCGATTAACAGCGATCGCGGCGGAGTTCGGTTTCGGAGCGGATTGGCGCATGGCTCGTGAACTGCCCGGCGATCTGGGGGCACGTCCGCATCTGGATTCGCTGGGGCCATTTCGCTGGGCTCCGTCACCGGCGATTCCGTTTTCGCTGGCTGATATGGACGGAAAGACTCGATCACTGACCGAGTACAACGGCAAGCCTGTTATCGTGATCTTCTATCTGGGCTATGGTTGCCTGCATTGTGCAGAACAACTGAAGGAGATGGCAAAGAAGTTTGATGGATTCAGGAACGCAGGTTTTGAAGTTGTCGCGATCAGCACGGACAAACAGGAAAATTTGAAACGAGCTTATGCGGATCTGGAAACAGGCTTCCCGTTTCCATTGCTGGCTGATCCGGAAATGAATGTTTTTCGGCAATATCGCTGCTACGATGACTTCGAGAAGGCCGCATTGCACGGGACTTTTGTTATCGATCGCAATGGTCTGGTGCGATGGCAGGATATCAGCTTTGAGCCCTTTATGGACATGGACTTCCTTTTGAAAGAGTCGGTCCGACTGCTGAACCTGGACCTCAAGGCTTCAATTTCGACGTCATCACATGGGGAAGCCGAGTAGCGAGTTGATGGAACCGACGACGTTCAATCCGTACGCCGCACCAGAAGAACAGGCTTTGTCTGGCTCTTCACTTCCCTCTGATCCCACAGCACTCCGTAAGCAATTCATTCACTGTGAATCCAACATCAAAAGCATCGCGGGATTGATGATCCTTGGCGGCTTGTTGGTGTCTTTAGGATTTGGCGTAGCCGCGTCCTTGGCACTTGCGGCGGTCCACGATTTGGCACCTCTGATGTCTTTGTTTCTTGTCGCCGTGATTCTGGCGGGATTCTGGCAAATCTACACAGGAGTCCAGCTGCGGCGGCTGAAACATTCTGCTCGAACCCCGGCCGCAATCGCGTGTGGGCTTTGGATCCTGTTCTTCCCGGTCGGCACGATTCTGGGAGGTGTCTCACTTTGGTACCTCCTGTGTCCTGCAGCCACGTTTGTGTTCAGTGAGGAGTACGCCGAAGTGATCCGAAACACTCCGGACATTGAGCTCTTTACCTCAATCGCAGGCTGGAGCCTGCTGATGGTTGTGCTGTCGGCGATCGGCCTCGCCCTGCTGGCCGCAACATTCCTTGGATAGCCGAGGGCTTTGATTTTCGACACCTCAACCTGACGGGTGAGTGGGAACAGGCGAGAAAGATGGCACCGAACGAATGCTCGTCCGGTGCCAATCGTAAGTCGACGGCCGATTTCAACCCTTAGTTGACCTGCTCATTCGCCGACCGGCCGCTGAACAAATCCTGACCGATCGTGCCGAGGAACCAGTCCTGTCCGTTTGATCCCATCAGGGTGTCGATTGCGTTATCGTTGAGCACCGTTGATGCGTTCAGGAAAGTCGTCCCGTTAAGGCGAGTTCCCGAGCCGTTCCCGCGCAGGTTCGCAACTCGACTGCTGTAACTTCGGTTTGAGGTCCATTCGGCGAGTACGAACTGCAGCGCGACCGGATCATTCTCGAAGGTCACTCGATTCCCAATCAGAAGATCTCCATCACGATCACCTTTCAGCAGGTCTGCTCCAAGGCCACCGACCAGGAAGTCAAAGCCCGCGTCTCCTTCCAGTTCGTCATTGCCTGATCCTCCGGAGAGGATGTCGTTGCCGTCGTCGCCTTCAAGCTCATCGCTGCCGGCTTCGCCGAACAACAAATCATTTCCGTCGTCTCCTTCCAGTTCGTCGTCACCATCACCGCCGTAGAGCGTATCGTTTCCATCTTCTCCGGTGACGTCGTCATTGCCTGCGTCCGCATAGACGGTATCGTTTCCAGAGCCAGCGTCGATATCGTCGTTACCGGCACCGCCATAGATCAGATCGGGGCCGCCACCACCTTTGATATCATCATTTCCGTCTCCACCACGGACCGTGACGGGAATCGTCACCGAGTTGTTGATGTTGACGTGATCGTTGCCGGCCAGCATGTCAATTTCGATACTCTGAACCTGATTGACCGAGTATCGGATCATGGTTGAGTTCAGGAAGCATGCGACAATCTGATACTGGTTGCCGACTTTGTTGATCTGAAGTTCGTCGTTGCCATTCGTTGCGACAATCTTCAGAACCCCGTTGATCAGAGTCACGCCCGGTCCGGCATTTACCGCGGAGACTGTCACCGTGAAGGAAGTCGATGCATAGAGCCCGCCAGCATCCGTGCCTGTGACTGTCACGGTTGCAACTCCCGTCAATGTCGCGCTAAAGCTAAGCGTAAGACTGCTGCCAGTGGCCGACGCGCCCACCAGCGTTCCATTGGAACTCACGGCGGAGTACGTCAGCGAGACGTTATCAATATCGCTGAACACATTAGACAGGCTGATGCTCTGATTCGCTGCCCCCTGAAGCACCGATACGTTGCTCAGAGCCCCTGAAACGATTGGCGCGTCATTAACGTTCGTAAAGTTGATTACAGCGGGTGAAACGGGAGACGTCTGAGTTCCGGCCGTGACGGTCAGATTAAATGTCGGAGCCGCCTCGCTGCCGTTATGAACGAATCGAACTGCTCCAGCATTAATCTGAGCCTGTGTGAAGCTGGTGATCGCAACCCCGGGAGCATTGGTCATTTCGAATCGCCCAGCTGAAATGCTGCTTGCCGCGTAAACAAGCTGCGTTGGGCCAAATTCCGGATCTGAGGTGCTGATCTGCGCGGATGTAAACGCCACGGATCCACCCTCAGATATCGTCAACGTATTCGCAGAGATCACCGGGCCATCATTGTCCGTGATCGTCAGTGAATCATTGGATCCAACATATCCGCCGGCGGTCGCAGAAATAGCAACGGGCTGTGCACCGTCATTCAGAGCATCATCGACTCCGGAAACCATGAAAGTAATGGATGACTGCCCCGCTGGAATCGTGACGGTGGTCGGTGCCGAGACTTCTGTCGTGTCGCTGGAGGACAGACTGACCGTCAGCGGAAGGCTCAGGTTGCCATCATTGCGAGTCACCATTCCTGTTGCCGTCCCCCCATTTTCAGCAATGTTGGTTGGGGCAATCGTCAGCGAAAGCGTCAGAACGTCGTTGTCGAGATTGAGTACGGAAACATCTTCGGGATCAATTCCGGCGTAATCGCTCGTGCCGCCGATGACTCCTGTGATCACATCAAAGCGGATATTGTCGTCGACGATGGAATCATCAACGCCCGTTACGGTCACCAATTGTGGCACGTTCCAGTTCGACGGCGTGAAGTTGAGCACGGAAATGGAGACGGATCCTTCCGTTGGATCGCCAGACGAAATCGGGATCGAAACAATGCCGGTTGGTTCACTGTTCAACACGATTGAGAACGTCGTTGATGTTCCGTTCTCGCTGATATGCTCGTGCACCGGTTCCACAATCACATGGCGGAAATCATCATCGATGATCGAGCCACTAGCACCACCAGCCTGAAGGCCGTTGTATTTCGGATCCGCACTCACCGCCGGTTCCGGCGTGATTCCGACACCAAATCCGCCTTCCGCAATCTGGTTCTCGATTCCCGTGATCACCACGACTTGCGGCACGTTCCAGTTCGACGGCGTAAATGTCAATGAGTACGTTGAGAACGTCACCTGGTCCGGGGTTCCGTTCGACAATGCAAACGTCACATCCGCCGTTGGTTGTGACTGGAGTGTGATGGCGACAGAATCCGTCACGCTGCCTTCGACAATGAAAAGGCCCGTGTTCGGCGTAAACGTAATTCCCGCCGTGTCATCATCGAATGTCGATGCCGTCACTGTGCTGCTGGCGACTCCGTCGAACGAGTCATCGCTCGCGGCGGCCTCAACACTCACAGTGATCGTTGAAAACTGAGCTTCGTCATCGACGAAGTCATCGACGCCACTCAATGTCACCAGTTGTGTAACATTCCAGTTCGCCGGAGTAAACGTCAGAGTCGCAGGCGCCACGGCCGCTTCGGTCAAATCCCCACTGGTGACTGTGATGACAACATTGGTCACAGGCGCAGCGTTCAAAACAACGCCGAAGGTCTGCGTAGAACCGGTCTCATCCACAACCAGAACGCCGCCTCCAATAATTGTGAAGCCCGCGACATCATCATCGGTCACGCTCAAACTACCTGTTGCTCCGACATGCCCGGCTGCAGCAGCGGAGATTGTTACCGTCTGAGTGCCATCCACGATCAAGTCATCGATCGCAGCAATATCAAACGACACAGACGAAGCACCCGCAGGAATCACGACAGAAACTGGCACCGACGCTTCGCTGCCATCATTGACCAACAACGTGACCGTCAGTGGTTGTGAGGTCTCACTATTGCGACTGACCGTTGCGGTGGCCGCATTGACTCCGGCTCCTTCGGAAATCGATGCGGTAGAAACTGTCAGCGACAACTGCGCCAAGTCGTCATCCAGATTCGTGGCCGTGACATCCGATGGGTCGAGACCGTTATAATTTGCGTCGCTGCTGATTGCTGCCCCGGACAGCACATTGAAGACAACATCGCCATCATCAAGAAGGTCGTCGACTCCCGTGATGGTCACGACCTGAGCAATGTTCCAGTTCGACGGTGTGAACGTCAGTGATGAGATGGCAAGCGATCCTTCTGAGGAGTCAGAACTCGCCAGCGGAATTGTGACGTCACTCGTCGGCTGCGACGTGAGCACGACACTGAAGGTCGCGGTACCACCAGATTCAGTTGTCTCAAGGCCGGCAACCGGAGTCATGATGACGCCGGCCGAATCATTGTCCGTTACTACCAGGCTGGTCGTTCCTGTATCGTGGCCATCTGCGGAGGCAGAAATGGTCACCGTCACGCTGCCATCCACAACGAAGTCGTCGACGGCGCCAACGGGAACGGTCACTGAAGCCTGTCCGGCCGGGATCACAACGGTCGACTGGAGAACCGCTTCGGTAACGTCACTACTGGAAAGTGTGACGGTTAGTGCCGATGCTGTGCTGGAGTTGCGCGTAACCGTGATCGAGGCGGCCGCAGTCCCGGCTGCTTCACTGATCGTGCCGGAATTCACCGCCACAATCAGTCGAGTTGTCTCATCATCGGTAACATTGACGCTGGAGGATGTGCCGACGTATCCCGAAGCGGTTGCGTCAATCGAAACGACCTGCGTGCCGTCGACGAGTGACTCGTCAACCCCTGTGATCGAAAATGTCACAGACTGCTGTCCTGCTGGAATGGTGACGGTTGTCGGGATCGAGATTTCCGAAGCGTCACCATTCGTCAACGTAACGACCAGAGGACTGCTCACATCAGTATTGCTGCGGACAATGGTCCCCGTGGCCACACCACCATTTTCGGCGATGGTCGTCGGTGAAATACTCAGCGACAAGGTTTCGTAGTCAGTGACCTGAACTGGTGCACTGCCGGATTGCAGGAATGGCTGCCCCGCGACGACTCGGAATGCAAAGAACTCGCTCTGATAACCACCGAGGGCAATGATGTTTCCGTCCGCCTGAATCGCGAGTGCTCGTGTTTCTTCAAACACAGAGGGTTGAGCCGCCAGCACAAGTTTGCCATCGAGATCGAAGGTTGTGTCCAGAGTTCCATTAACGTTGTACCGCGCTAATGCGAGGTTGGTTCCCTGGCCGCTGATAAACGCGCCCCCACCCACAACAATCCTGCCGTCGGCCTGAACACCGACGGTGTTGGCATTCTCAGATAGCCCAAAGAAGTCCTGATTGACAATCCCGAAGACACCAAAAGTTGTATCGAGAGCACCATTGGCTGCCAGACGCGTAATCCCCCAGTTTCCATTCACGTTTCCGGCGAGAACGATCTTCCCGTCAGGTGCCATGGCGACCGCCTGCGCTGAATCGAATGAACCAAAATTCACTGCGGTCAGGCCGCTAAAGTTGAATCCGGTGTCCGCAGTTCCATTTCGATTAAATCTCGCGGCGCCAAAGTCTCCGTTTGAGGAGCCAACGACGACAACTTTTCCATCCAGCTGCTGCGTCATCGCCCAGCCAGCTTCGCTGGTTGCAGGACGAGCCAATGTCGCGGTACCCGCCGTTCCGTAGGTTGTGTCGAGCGTCCCGTCGTAGCGATAACGAGTCACCGCGAAGTCTGTACCCGCCGTATTGCTGCCACCAACGAGGAATCCTCCATCGCCGATGTTATCGACGATAATGTCCTGACCAAAAATCGTGGTCGCGGACGGATCGATTTGAAGATTCAGGACACCACTGGACGTGTATCGAGCCACTCCATGGCTGCTGCCTGCCAATGAGCGTCCCAGCACCAGAATCTGCCCATCGGGATACAAAGCGATCCCCTGCGGCTGGATATCTGATGGGAACGTAGTCGTGGCAATTCCACCAACTCCGAACGTTGAATCGAGTGTCCCGTTCCTGTTCAAACGTATGACATTCCACGCATTATTCAGCGTCAAATGACGCCCCGCGACGACATACTTCCCATCTGGCTGTTCGACAATCTCCGGAAAACTGGGCTGAACGTTTTGTCGGTAGTCCGGAATCGCTGCCAGACCACCAATTCCAAATGAGGCATCCAGACTGCCTCCGGTTGTATTTGAAAAGGCTGTAACGGTCGCCGTTTGAGTGCCATCCAGCAGTGCGTCATCGACAGCCGTTACCGTGAACGTGGCTGAACTGGCTCCTGCTGGTATCGTTACCGAGACAGGAACTGTTAACTCAGAGGCATCGCTTGAGACCAGCGTTACGACAATCGCACGGCTGAGGTCGGCCGTATTGCGAGTGACAGTACCAAGGGCCGTGCCGCCATTTTCACTGAACGAATTCGGAACAATTGAGACTGACAACGCTGCTGCATCGTTGTCGGTGATGGTAACAGGCACGCTCAATGGGCTGAGACTGTTGAATAACGGATCTGCACTTGTCACCGTATGAAACAAAGCGCCACTATGTAAGCCTTCCGACACCAGGTCATTGACAGCGCTGACTGTTACAGTCTGATTGACATTCCAGTTGGAGGGTGTAAAGGTTAGAGACGTCACAGAAGTCGTTAGCTGTCCGCCAGCTCCGATGTTGACTGTTACATTCGCCGTTGGCTGCGAAGCCAGTCTCGCGGTGTAGGAATCGGAAACACCACCTTCTGTGACGTTTGTCGAACCGCTTGATTCAGTAATTACGACTCCGGCGGTGTCATTGTCGATATTTGTAACGCTCAGGTCGACAGGGTTCCGCCCGCTGTAGTTCGGGTCGCTGCTGATGGCGGCTCCGGTAACAATCGTGTAAGCAATGTCGCCATCATCAATAAAGTCATCAACGCCGAAAATCGAAATCTGCTGAGGCTGATTCCAGTTGCTGGTGCTGAACACAATCGAAGATGGCTGCACAGTCCCTTCCGTCGTGTCATTGCTGTTCAGGGAAAACACGAGGCTCGAGGTCGGCTGTGATGTAAGCCTGACCGTGACGACGGCTGTCAATGCATTCGGAGCCGTTAGGAATTCGCTCGCTTCGCCTGTCAGAATCCCGGTCGTCTGAGAGAACAGGAAACCTGCAACATCATTGTCTGTGATGTTCACGGTAGCCGTCGATGAAGTAAATCCAGCCAGAGAAACAGTGACGTTCGCTGACTGAGTTCCATCGACAATATTGTCATCAACGGCCGTCACATTAAAGGTCACAGATGACTGCCCGGCCGCAAATGTCACGGTTGAGGGAACGGTCGCTTCTGTGGTATCGCTGCTGGCCACATTGACAGTCAACGCTGCGGAAGGATCTGTGTTTCGTTGGATTGTCGCGGCCAAAGTTCCGCCATTTTCTGCGATCGTCGCGGGGCTGATCACAAGAGTGAAGGCGGCCGCACCATCATCATTGGCGATAGAGGTTGTTGCCGAAGAAGCACTTCCAAATGACGCATTGGTCAAACTTTGAATTGTCGCCACGATGGTCTCAGCAGATTCTGCAAAGACATCCTGAACCGCTGTGACGCTGACAGCCCCTGAAAGACTTCCCGCGGGAATCACGATCTGAGTGCCGCTTCGAGTATAGTCGCCAGGAAACGTTGTCGTGCCGCTGAAACTGAGCGTCACTGTCACATCAAACGCAGCCACATTCGATAGTGTTGCCGTGTAGACAGCTGTCCCGCCACCTTCTGAAATGCTGGCCGTATTCACAGACAAATCAACCGTTGGCGTCGGGGACTGCTGCTCGAAAGCTCCGATATCAACGCGGCCACCGATGAGACGCGTAAAGCCCGAACCTCGTTGATCAAAGGCCAGACGACTACATCGCCCGCATCCAGAGCTGGACTTCCAACGAGCAAGGCGTGCGTCTTCGTCGGTCCACCATTATTCGACAGCGCGCCCAGAAACGGATTCGCCACGTTCACAGTATCGGTCGACTGCCCAAACGCTGGTGTTGCGTTTCCTGTCCCAATCAGGTTGAAACCACTGCTGGAAATGGTGTTTCCGGTTCCGACATTGTCCACGTCGCTGTTGAGATTTCCCGCGACGATCGAACTGAAGACCGTCGTGTTACCAATCGACGCAGATCCGTCAGAGTAACTTGCGAGACCACTTCCTGACCAGCAGCGGCCGTGTTATTCGTCACGGTGCTATGGCTCAGCTGAAGTGCTCCATTAAACGTTGGTAACACCTCCACCGAAAGTCCTGCCGCTGTTACCGGAGATCGTGGAGTTCACGATCGTTGCGCTGACGGCATTTCCATTCGGACCAAAGCCGATCTTCCACCACCGCTCCGATGTGGAATTGCCGGATATTGTGCTTCCGGCGACCTGTAGATTCCTGCCTGCGACGGCGATACCGCCAACCAGGCCGGCTCATGCCGAGGTTACTGTTGTTGGAGACCGTACTATCGGTGACAGAAAGAGCTGCTCCCTGCAACAACAAGACCACCCTCAGCGCCGTTCGCAGTCGCGATGCTGTTCCCATTAATTGTGCTGTTCACAATTAGGATACCGCCGCCGACCGAACAAATCCCGCCGCCGTGGGAACCTGACCCTGTTGTACTGCTGCTGAGGATTGAAGCATCTGAATCTGGAGCGATCCTCCAACCCGCAGAAGAGCACCGCCATTCGATCCCGCGCCGACGGTCGTATTGTTCTGAAGCACGCTGTTCAGCAGATTGAGTGTGCCTGTCGAACGAATACCCGCGCCTCCCTGGACCGATGCCGACGTTCGGCCGCCGGAAATTGTAAGTCCGTCGATCCTGACGTTTCGGTTTCCCTGAAGATCAAAGACTCGGAAAGTGTTTCCGCCATTAATGGTCAGCTGTGAGGCGCCAGGCCCATTGATCTGCACATCATCGGTGATCAACAACTGGTCGATCGTCAGATTGATCGAGCCATTGAGCCCGGCGGCAAAATTGATCTGCTCAGCACCAGCCGTGCTGTTTGCCAGTTGGATCGCTTCGCGCAGGGAGAGATCGCCTGGCGAATAATTGCCGTCGCTTTCATCCACCAGCGTATCGACAAGGTAGATACCGGACGGCTGTGAACTGCTGAGTCCAATGTTGAGTCGATAGGCCTGAACCGTGTCAGCGGTCCCTGTTACTTTCACATAGTACGTTCCGTTGGAGGGAAGGTTATATGTCAGCGTTTTAAAAGGCCCCGCCGGACTCACGACCCGGGTCGCGAGCACTGTAACCCCAGTTGTTCCGATCAGCTGGACATCGAGCGGACTCAGCGTGGATGTGTTCAACGAAGTTTGAGATCCTCCCTGAGGACCCTGATTGTAAATCGTTCCCTGAGGCGTCAGAGTGACCGTGACAGCCCCCGGACCACCGACGGAGAACGAATAAAAGTCCACATCGGAAGTCCCGTCGACCGTGATAAACTGGCTGTCTGTGGCTGAAACCGTCGTTGAAGAGCCATGAATACCGTAGGTGACTGGCTGACCAATTGCGACACTGCCAAACGATGAGGCTGTGGCGAACGTTTCGTTGTTCTCGAGATTGTCGCCGTACATTCGCTGGGCAGCCAGAATGTCATCCAGTTGCGGCCCATCGAATCCCGTGTTGATGAACGGTTCCATCAGAAACGCAGCATCACTCGATTCGACGTGATTGAGCCCGATGCCATGGCCTGCTTCATGCGCCAGCGTGTTTCGCAGACGAATGGAGTTGTTGGTCGTGGTCGCAAAGTAGTTATCCCCCGTATCAATCACCATGTCGCCATGATTCGGGAAGAAGTTATAAGCCAGCACATTGGAGTCACCGTCGATCGGGTGACCACCGATGCGCACGTCTCCGCGAACGCCCAGCACACCGGGATTCGCCGTCGAGTTGGTAAACGCAACGCCGTCATCTGCGGCTGAATAAACATAGTTGATTCCAGTGAGAGCGCTCCAGCGACTGAAGACACTTTGAAAATGAACAAACCAGGGTTCGTCGGTGTAATTTGAGTCATTCGTCGTGACACCATAGATGCCGCCCAAATACGACACCAGATTGCTGTTGCTGGACGATTCCGCAACGATTCCTCCTAATGCGGGGATTGGCGTCGAATCGGGCACGATACTCCACGTCAGAGTCGTTGGAGTGCCCTGAGTCAGACCAGAGCCATTTGTCGCTGTTGTCGTCCAACGTGACGAATTGAACCCTCCAACGCCGGTTCCACCCGCAGCGCCAACGTTGTCGTTGAATGAATCAACATATTCCTGAGCTGTGCCCGGAGCAAACACGGGATGCGCGTGGATCTCATCAGTCGCGTCGCCAAGCTGGTCAAATCCAGCCAGAAGCGGACTCGCCGTCAGAAGTGATCGAATCTCAAGAAGTTCGAAAGAACCGTTTCTCTGCTGCTGCTTCTTTTGTCTCTGCAATCTCCGGCTTCGCCCCAAGGTTATGTGTTCCATGATGGCCTGACTCCATGGACACCGATTCAAAGCATGCGATGCGTGAGAACGACTCAACATAAATGCTCCATCTTGATCAGGACAGTGGTGGATAAATGGCCCAAGAATGGAAAATCACGGTAAGCATGTTCAGAATAACGGTCTGTCTCGTTCCTGAGAACCACGTCAGGATAATTTTTGAGAAAGCAATCCGGCACGGCATTCGGCGCTTCGTGTTGTCAAGCCAATCGGATGGTCCGCTGAAGACTCCCAACGGCATGCGGTCTTCGTTTTTGACGAGCGACTCGAACCGTACAGTCCTCTGCGTGGCCGCATTATCAACAACGCGTCCTTCAGCGTACGATGGTCCTGCTTTGCTCTTTCGCCGGCCACGATGCCTGCCGGCCTGCGACCAATGGTTTACGATTAATCCCTCGCTGAGGGCGCAGTAACTTCAAATGGTGACCAGTGTCTTAGCTGAGAGTACTGTCAAGCAAAACCGTTTCATCCAGAAGCAACGGAGGGCAGGCTGACGAAATCAGGGAGCAATGGGAGCCGGTGCTTTATTTGCGCTGACGAGATCCACGGTCTTCTGCCAGTCAGGATGGCTGTGGATGTTCAACAGATCCGGATCCTTCTGCATATGCTCGGAATCATTAAACTTGAGCTCTGCGGTCATTCTCAGCAATTCGATCGCTTTGTCGGCGTACGCCTTTTTGTCGGCCTCTGAAGTAGCCGCACTTTCTGTAGCCCGTGCATAAGTGCAGGCGCCGTTATAGAGACTTGTCCAGTCTTTAGGAGCCATCGCCATTACTTTATCGGCGTAGGCCAGCCCTCCGGCAATATCATCAAGCCGCACCATGACCAGCGCGATCATGCTCTGCGTTTCAATATCTTCGGGTGACAATTGATCGGCTGACTTCAGGGCCGCCATCGCTTCTGAAAATCGACCAACATGCATTTCCTCGGATGCCAGTCTGACATAAGCCTCTGGCATGAGAGGGTCGACTTCCAGACACAGCTTGAGGCTCGCTTCCGCCTCTTTCAGCTTACCTTCCTTTCGCAGTTGATATTCCTGTTGCAGATACGGAAACCCTGGAGCACTGCGAAACGCCAGCCCACGCTGGCTGACGGCCATGTCACTGATGTATTTGTTGGGATCACGCGCCAGCCGATTCATCGTTCGACGACACTCCGGATGTACGAATGCCGAAAGATGAATCAGCAAAGTCTGATACATCTGCATGCCATCGACCGACGCGTCCCGGGTTCCCTCCAGTCCAGCCGCATAGGCTTGCGCATGGTCACAAAGAATCCTGAGCGACTCCTCTGAGGCATCCTGTGACAGCAGCAGAATGACCTGTTGCCAGTGACTTTCTTTTTCCCAGCAGTTCCGCAGCCAGAGGCTTCCAGCGTGGATGATCAACTCGAGCCAGATGCTGTATAAATATCGCCCGCTGAGGGATGGAGTAGTCAGCAGAGGTATCCGCCATCGCGTTGAGTTGTTCCGGAGATGCACTCCAGAGCCGCGTTCAGGAATTGTGTCGCCGCGTTTTCATCTTTTGCCGCCAGACCGGAAGCTGGCCATCAGAGGATCCGTCCAGGTCGGATCTCGATACTTCATCGCCGCACCGCAAATGACGGCAGAAACCTGTCCTTCACGGAGTCGTCGAGTCACGCACTCACGAATCAGGTTGTCGTAGCTCGACACTCTCAGATTCATCAGATGCTGAACAAACATGTCCTGAATTGCGGGATTTCGAATGTTCAGAAGATCTCTTCGAATCGCCTGCTCAATTCGTGATTCATTCTGAGCTGACAGAAATCGCAGGGCTCCACTGACATTCCGGGATGGAATCGTCGCAGAATCGGGTTGCGCCGCTTGTCGCAAAAAGACCAACACATAGTCCACAACGAGCGGCATCCAGCGTTCATCGGGATATTCTGAGATCGCAAGGACGACTTCAGATTGTAATTTGGGCGTTGTCGCGCCCGCCTTCCAGACTTCCGCCATCGCTGATTCCGCTGCATTATCCCGGCTTCTGACGAGTGATCGCAGGGCGACTTTCGCCACCTCTTCGTTTTCGCCAAGACACATTTCCTTCAACGCCTCGACCGCTTCTTCGCCGGGGATCAGATTCAAATACGCCGCAATCTCCATTTTGACCGCAGCCGTCCCTGCATGGGCTTGTTCAATAATCGCCCGAGCCTGATCAGCAGTAAGTCGATCAACCGCTCCAGCCATCGCCGCGCGGCGGACACCACTATCAGGATTTCTGAGATCAGCAACGGCTTTTTCAACCGGCACAAAGCGATAGATCGGAGTCAGTGCGGCACAGACGGCATCTTCCAGCGTTCGATAATGTGTTACATGAGAACGAGGATTCCGGAACACGCGTTCTGAAGCTTCCGAGAAATTGGCCAGCGAAACATGCTTGAGTTTCACTGCAGTCTTCGGCAACGGCAACAGACTTGGAACCCCCTGCGTATTGCCGGGTTTGTCGTCAGTTAACGTCGCCAGAAACTGGACGCACTCGGCCTGCAAGACTGGCAAGCCGGACTCTGCCGGCGTCAGAACAACTCGCTGAACGCCTTGTGCACCGATCTCTTTGAGAGTATCACAAAGAACCCAGGCAGCAAGAATGTCCAACGTGCGATGTACCGAAATGACAGCGAGTTCTCGATCGGCCCCGACATAAACAACATCGAAGACATTGAGTTTCCTGATCACCTCGTTCAGGCTTAGTTTCAGTGTCGGCGGAGAAGTCTGTGGAGCATCTTTCGACTCCTTCTCAAGGCTTTGATCTTCGCCCTTCGCGAAATCTCGCGTCCATTGCAGTTCGAGAGGAATCTCCGGGCCGTTGTAGGCCACTGCAGGAAACGTCAGCCAGCCAGTTACAGATCCCCTTGGTGCGAGCTCTTTGGCGTTGAGCGATTCTTCTCGATTCGACGCGACGTGCTCCAATGGCACTCCCCCCGAATCCAACCGGAACATCCGGCGGTCTACTGAAAGCGGTACGTCCTGCAGGTTCGTCACAGTGACCTTGATGTCAAGTCTCAGTCGCGTGTTCCGGTCATTCCCCAAAACCAGCGAGGAAGCTAGTTCATTGACCACGACCTCATGAGCAACGGGATTGATGTCGTCAGCGAACGGCATTATCACACATGAAAATGTCGTGACTATCGCTATTACGCTTTGCAACACGAAACTCTCCGGCAATGACGACCGAAAAGGGGTCGGGAGTCTTTTTCTGCCCAAGTCCTCCACGGTCACGCCGTAATCAGAGGAACTGTCCCGATCTCCCGTCCATGAAAATGGCTCCTGCCCCTTTAGTGCCAGTCAATTTTATCAGTGACCGTTCAACGGGGAAGGCCGAGAAGGGGTCGGGAGTCCTTTTCTGCCCAAATCCTCAACGGTCATCCTGCTGAGATGAACCATGCCAATACTCGTCCGCAGTAAAAGACTCCGGACCCCTTAATCTCCTAAGTTGCGTCAGCATCGTCGCGGACGCTGAACTCCAGTTTCCAGCGTTTGTCTTCCGATTCGTGAACGCACCATAACTCGAGAACTCCGAGTTCCGTGATTCTTGCGTGAAATCTTACAGGGACGTATTCGTCGTCAGAACTTTCCCCAGTCGGCAAAGTGGCTTCCAGAGAGTCTGTTTCGGAGAGCTCTTCCGGGGACCAACGACTCAGCAATTCTCCGGGGCGATCGTTCTTCCGAACCGAAGAACTGAAGAATCGAAAGCGAGCCGCTTCGCCAACGATTAAACCAATCGATTCCGAGGGGACATCTGCGTCCGCTCCTTCTTCCATTCCAGCGGGAACAACACAGAGTGCTTTGAGAGGTCGGCCGGCTCCGGGAATCGCCAGCCCGGCAGTTTCGATGCCAACATAATACGATCGAGCTGTACCACCGCGAATTCGAACTCCTCCGCGTTGCTTGGTCCATCCATAAAAGCAGGCACCTCGAGCCACAGAAAAGTCGAGATCCTGATGCCCTTCAACCAGTTTGGGGGGATTCTGTGGAAACCATTCCTGGAGCTGCTGCAGAAGTCGGGTTCGGAGAGCCTGAGCCTTGAAGACTCCTCCGTTCAGCAAGACGTGAGTTAATCCGTTGCCACCAAGAGACTGTTGAAGAAATGCTGCGAGATGGCGAGTGATCCCCGTGTCCGCTTCATATGGCAGACCAATTTCCCGGAAGCCGGCTCGCGACTTCACAGGCTTCGACGCGAGTTCAGCGGTTGGAAGAAACCCTTCAAGCAATAAATCCGTGGCTGCGTTTCGCTCAACTGTGACAGAAACCAGTCCTCCAATTAGTCGACTGCCTCGCCCTGGAACTGATATCGTCTGACTATCAGGTCCGGTTTCCGCAAGTAATGCCTCTTTGGCATTGCGGCAGGAGTGCCACAAAGAAATCGATTGCCATGGATCAAGATGTAATCCCTTCTGCTCAAATAGTTGCGAGACAAAATGCGCAAGAGCAAGATCCATATTGTCGCCACCAACAAGCAGATGATTCCCCACTGCTGCGCGTTGAAGGGTCAGTTCACCATCCTGTTCAGCGACTTCAACCAAAGTGAGATCGGTCGTTCCACCACCGATGTCGCAAACCAGAAGACGGTCACCCACGGTAAGAAGTTTTCGCCAGCGATCGCCGACTCCACTGAGCCATGCATAGGTGGCGGCCTGAGGTTCTTCCAGAAGCAGGAACGAACCCGGCAACCCCGCCGCCAAAGCCGCCTCGCGCGTCAACTCTCTGGCACTTGCATCGAAGGATGCCGGAACGGTCAGGACGACATGTTGCTCTTCGACAGGCGAATCGGGATAAGCCTGATGCCACGCCGCGATCAGGTGCTCCAGATAGCGTTGCGACGCCGTCACCGGAGAGACTTTGGCCACACTGTCTGGTGACTGCCACGGAAGAATGGCCTGATGTCGATCCACCTTGCTGTGACACAACCAGGACTTCGCCGCTCCGACAGTACGCTCCGGGAACTCCGCAGATAAACTCCGAGCTGCATAGCCAACGACCTCCGAATTGCCTGGCATCCATGGAATGCTGTAAGACTTCGCGGCAGCTTCTTCTTTGGTCGCCACATACAGGAACGACGGAAGCACTGTCCGTGATTCGAGAGTATTGGCAGACACAAATTGAGGAATGGGCAGTACCTGAACCTGAGGTTTATCGCTCCCCAGCTCGGCATAAGCAAGAACACTATTTGTCGTGCCGAGGTCGATACCTATTACATACTTTGCAGACATGATTGATAGAGATCTTTAAGCGACAGAGAAGGTCAGAATGCTGCCTGACGGCCCGAATTGTGCACGCCTGGTGTTCACTAACGCGACGGCCGTCTGGTAACGGCGAATAGTATCTATTTCTCTCGCTGAACAGCCCGGACGCCAGTAACATGCGTCGAGATTTGAGCAAATGAGATTGTTCGTCGACTCCGAGCAAACTCAGACACGTTACGCGAACGCCCAATCGGAAAGTTTGACGCTTCAAAAGCATATCGCCACAAACATGCTCCGTTGTCAACTGCAAATTTGTGCTGCCCCCCCGCCGTTCTCCAATGGTTCACATTGACCTGACACGACCAGGCCAAATCTCATACGCGGCACCGATTGTTTCGAAACGCTCGCAAAACTCGAATTGACTGTTCATCATTAGTGCGGCGGCATTGCCACCGAAAGCCTGCCATTTGAAAATGCCGTATTCGCTGATCAGCGTTGAGAGTCCGGAGTTCGCCAGATGAAGATTTTTTTTCGATTGCCCATCCTTGCCGGTTTCGCATTCGCGTATTTGTTTTCAAACTCAGCAGTCTTCTCAGGCGAATCCCTCAAGGCCGCTGGCGATTCTGATTCTCTTCAGCTGACATTGCCACCTGAGATTCCATTGGTTGTCGGTACGGAGTTTCGTCTGTGGCTCCGAAATGTCGCTATGACGGACGACGCTGCAGCCTGTCAGTTTGAAGTGCAATTCGACCGCGGAACAGCCACTGCCGAACATTGGACGTTCACTCCGCAGGAATCCGACATCGGTGAACATCAACTGACAATTCTTGCTCGAGCTTCCAATGGGACGCCGATTTCCCCTGCCGTCAACGTCAAAACTACTTTGCGAGTTGTTGCGTCGCGAAGTCTGACGACCGGTAATCAGACAAAAACTGATCTCGCAGATCAGACACCCTTTCGACTGCTGATCATCGGAGACAGCCTGACTCACGCTTCGACATATCCGAGGGAGCTATCTCGGCTGCTGAAGGCGACCGGCACGAATGTCGAGCTGATGGGAACTCATCGCCCCGCAGGAGCAGGCGAAGGAATCGCCCATGAGGGCTACGGAGGCTGGACATGGGCCCGCTTTGCGACTCATTACGAACCAAATCCGGACGGCACTTACAGCAAACGCAGCAGCCCGTTTGTGTTTCTCGATGAGCAGAACAAACCCGAATTGAATGTGAGCAAGTACTTTGCAACCCATTTCTCAGGACACAAGCCGGACGCGATTGTCGTGCTGCTGGGCATCAACGATTGCTTCGGAGCTCCTCCGAATGACCAGAAAGCCATGGATGCACACATCGACAGGACTCTTGATTCCGCAGAGACAGTTCTCAAGTCACTCCGAGACGCTGCTCCTGACGCGAGAATTGGTTTCTGCCTGACACCTCCCGCCAACGCGCGGGATGAAGCATTCAAGGCCAATTATGGAGATCGGTATACTCGAAAAGGCTGGAAAGCCATCCAGCACCGGCTGGTCCAGCGTCAACTCGCGTATGTTGTGAAGAAGAATGACGCAAAGATCTCGATCGTGCCAACGGAACTCAACGTTGATCCGGTCGATGGTTATCCGGACAACAATGGCGTCCATCCGAATGCTGTCGGCTATCATCAAATCGCTCAAACGATCTTTGCCTGGCTGATGACCCCCATGTAGGTCATGATGACTAAACAGGTCTTCGCAACTTTCAGGTCTCTCTTTTCCTCATGACACCAGCAGCTCAAACTCGTGGCCCTGTTGGGATGCGTGCTGCTTCTGTGTCGATGCAACTTTGACTGATTTTCTATGGCTCATAAGGGCGTCATTCTTCCGGTTTTACAAAACTGGAGTTGCCACAACTGCGGAGGCTGTTGTCGAGAACACCAGATCGGGATCACCGAAGAAGAAAAACAGCGGATCGAGAAACAGCGGTGGACGGAAGCGGACGGGATTCCAGCTGATCGACCTCTGATTTTGCCCCTGGGATCTGCCTGGCGTCTGAACCACCGTGATGATGGGGCCTGTGTATTCCTGAACGATCAGGGCCTGTGCCGGATTCATGCAAAGTTCGGTGAACCGGCCAAGCCCCTGGCCTGCCAGGTCTACCCGTATGCCGTTCATCCGGCCGGCGCCTCAGTGACCACCAGCCTGCGGTTTAGTTGTCCCTCTGTTGTCCAGAATCTTGGCCAGCCCGTTGCTCAGCAGCGAAGTTTTGTCGAACAGCTGGCAAAGCAGATTGTGCCCGCAAATTATTCGGCGCCGGCGGCACCAGAGCTGTTTCCGGGACAAAAGCTGGAATGGTCGGATCTGACTCGGGTTCAGGCGTTTTTTGAACGAGGCCTTGCGGATCGTCGAGTCGGAATTGCAACGCGATTGATGCGGATTCTGTCATGGCTGGAGCTGCTGGAACGCTCAGGCGATGCTCTTCAGAGCTCTCGACTCGGGGATCTGCTGACTCTGCTGCACGATGCGTCTGTCCGCGCTCAACCTGACGATGAACTGCCTGTCGTGCGACCGTCGGGGCTTGGACGAGTCATGTTTCGTCAGCTGATTGCCCAACTGCTCCGGCATGACACCGAAGTGACGGCTCGCAGCGGAATCGGTGGACGAATTGGACTATTAACAACCGGAATCCGGTTTACTCTGGGACTTGGCCGTGTTCCTGATCAGGCCGATCCGGCTTCTGTTCGAGTTGCATTTGGCATCGCAGCCAGAAACAAGAATGCTCAGACGCCATGTTTTTCGCAGTTGGAGGGGGAATTTGGAGGCCGGAATCCAGATTTCGACGAAGTGCTGACCCGCTATATGCAGGTGAAGATTCAGGGACTTCACTTCTGCGGCAAGGCGTTTTACAACATGCCTGTCATCGATGGATTTCGTTCTCTGGCCTTGATGTACCCGGCAACCCTTTGGGTCGCGCGCTATCGAGCTGCCTGCAACAATCGCGAATACCTGACTCTCGAAGATGTTCAGGCTGCTTTAGCCACAGTGGACCACAGCTTCGGATACTCCCCGGCTTTGGGATTGAAATCGTCTCAACACAGAATCACACAGCTCTCAAAGCTCCGGCAGATCACGGCATTGTGTGGTTGGTACAGTCGCTGAAGATCAGCTCTGTGGCAAAAACTGCCGAACTCAATCGAACAGTTCCCGGAATTTGTACCACGATGTTGGATTGGGAGGCCTGCTGGTTCGTTCTCTTTTGCCGTCCATCAAAACAACCGAAGAGAACTTCCGTGCTTTGTTTTGTAGTTCGTAACAAACGATGACTTCGACCGGACTCAAGTCTTCCGATGCGAAACGTTCGATTTCAATGTGACAGAATGCTGAACGCGCAAAGACTGTCCCTGCTCGTGCTGGCGTCGCTGTTCTGCCTGACAGGCTCCGGCTGCGCGGGGAGTTCCAGGTTCTATTCAAAGTTGACGCCACGCCATGAGTTGCGAGAATCCCGGCCGCCGATCGCGTTTCGTTATGGGAAACCCAACTGGTGCCTCGACAACATGCAGAAGCTTGTTGAGCTACCATCACGAGTGATGTTGGGGGGACGTCTCAGGGCGGATCGAGTGCCGTCTGAGGAAACTCGTGAAGTGCTGGCCGATTACCTGCAGGAGAATGATCTCAGTGACATTCCTGTGCTTGTGAACGATTATGATCCCGCCGGACAATGGCAGCGGTTGCGGGAAAATGATCGGATTTCGCCCGCATGGAAATACACTGCAGGTATGGTGGGACTGTTCAATTATACGGTGTTTCCAGGGCGAGTTTTTGCTCGAGATACCTACAGCCCGTTTACAAATACTCTGCATGTGAATACGGGGCGTCTTTCAGATTCCTTGCATGGGGCAGCTTATGCGAAGGACATCAGGACGCGAAAAGCACCGGGAACCTATGCAGTCGTAAACAGCCTGCCTGGACTTGCACTCTGGAAGACTACCATTGCAGTTCACGATGTCGTGGCGTACGCTCAGGCTAAAGACAGTTGGCAGCTGGAGTCAGGCGTTTACCGTGACCAGTATCCTCAGGTTGCCGTGAAGACGATGGCACCGGTGGGGCTCTTTATGACTCCGGTTGGTAACGTGGCATTAGCCGTCAGTGGCGGCGCGGTGGGTTATGCCGTGGGGCGAACCATTGAGCAACAGCGGATTGCTGAGAGAGATGCCATCCGGCATGCTGAAGAAGATCTCTCCGGACGGGCAGAATCAGACTCCTCGGAGGATTCGGGGGCGGATGACTCCGAAGATCCCGAAACCGAGTATGGCAGCTGAGCCGTCGCCACTGAGCCGTCGCCACTAAGCCGTCGCCACTAAGCCGTCGCCACTAAGCCGTCGCCACTAAGCCGTCGCCACTAAGCCGTCGCCACTAAGCAGACGACGCTGAGCAACCAGTGCTCTTTCAGAGCGATGACGAGGAGTTCATCCAAAACTCCTGGTACGACAAATCACTAGTCAGCGACTGAAACGTCCTGACCGTGAAATCTCAGGACGACGACAAACATCTCCTTCGCTCGCCATATTTCATCCTGAGCATCTTCATCCCACTCCGGAACTTCCCTTGATTGCACCTCAAGTTCACTCAGTCGCACATGAATCTCAGCAAGCTCAGATTCTCCACATTGCTGAGCGATCAATTGGTAATGTTCTCGTGGAATGATGCCCCACGGACCAAGCTGGTGAGCCTGACGATGTTGATCAACGATCTCAACCCAACGACTCGTCTGCATGGCCATGAATGCTTTTAAATGAGGAAAGGCGGAGATTTGCTGTCAGCAGCATGATGCAGAAAAGCTGCACTGCGAGTCACCGCAGCACTCATTCTCCTCGGAGCCATTCATCAGGCGGATCGGGCTGCTGCCATGAACTCATCCCGCCGTCAACATAAAGCATTTGCCCATGAATGTGATCCGCCGCGTCACTCAGCAAAAAGACTGCGGCTCCGCTGCAGGCATCGGCCTGAGGCACTTTTCCATTAGGAGTATGGACTTCCATCCAGCGCCGGAATCTCTCATTCTTCAAAGCAGGTTCTGTCAGACGCGTCCAAAGGAGCCCTGGCGCAACACCGTTGACCCGAATCCCCATCGGAGCCAGTGACACGCAAAGCGAACGAACCATCGCATCGATTGCCCCTTTTGAGGTATCGTAAGCCACATGAGTTTGCTCGGCCAGCTTCCCGTTGATAGAGCCAATCAACAGTATTCTTCCGGCGGTTTTCTGCTCGGCCCAACGTCGTGCGAAATGCTGGATGAGCACGAACTGAGAATAGACATTCAGCTTCAGAGTACGGTCAAACGTGGCGAAATCCATCTCCAGAAACGGAGCATCAATAAATGTCCCGGCGTTACAAACCAGAGTATCGATCAGAGGATTAATCTTCAAAGCCTGCTCCGCCATTGCCAACGGCGAGTCTGGCATAGGCTCCGCCAGATCACCAACGACCACCGCAGCTGGCCCGGCTGGCGTTCGACATTTTTCTGCGGCGTTGACGGCCGCATCATGCATTCGAGTGCCGTGTAGAATAACGGACGCTCCGGCTTCTTTCAGAGCAACGGCGATTTCGAGGCCAATCCCCTGAGTACTTCCCGTGACAAACGCATGACGGCCAGACAACAAGTTCATTGATCACTCCGATCTGAAAACAGGAACGTGAGATGATCATGTTACCAAAATCGGATTGAGTGCCAGAGCATTCGCCGAAAAGTCTCTCACTTCTGCATGAGAGTCAGGAGTTGCAGTGAGAGGTGGCACAGGTGTCACAAGAACTCAGGACGCAAACAGTCCGTTGAAAAGGTAAACGATTGCTCTGTCCAACCACGATTCCGGGGTCGGTCGTCATTCCCTCGCACGCGGGAAGCCGGGGTTCTGGAAATGCGCGGAGTATGGATTCCCGCCTGTACGGGAATGACGGTGTTTTTTCAACAGGCGGTGAATTGGACAGCGCCATGTTTGTCTCCCATACAAGCCTGAAGAAGCTCGAACCATACTACCCCCATTTCTTCCTCTTTACAGAAAGTCGGGACGACGCCAATAATTTCGCTTGCTGGCCTGCTTCGGCTGGCTGAATGGATTCAGACTCGACAAGCATCGATCCAGGGAGGTGATCCGTGTCCAGAAAAGTTGCAGTCATCGCTCCCCCCCGCGCAAAGAACCTCGGGAGCGAGTAAGTCTCGACCAGTTGTGGAATCAGCTGACGGAAGCTCAGCGGAAGCAGACGCTGGTGACCCTCAGCAGCATCGTCGCACGACAGTTCATCGCACTTCGCGTCGAAGTGGAGGTGTGCAATGAGCAGTCGTGACCAGCGTGTTGTGGCCGATCCACCGCAGCGCAGTGCATCATCGCCCGGCAATGAGACTCAACTGGGGTTGCGAGCAACATCAAAAATTAAGGACGTTCATCTTAATCGACTGGCAATTGTCTACGTGCGGCAATCATCGCCGCAGCAAGTCATCGAGAATCGCGAATCACGAGAGCGGCAGTATGCTCTGGCTGAACACGCCAAGCGATTGGGTTGGCCCTTCGATCGCATCATCGTCATCGATGAGGATCAGGTCCTCAGTGGCAAGTCGGCTGACAATCGCGCTGGATTTCAGCGGTTGATGGCCGAAGTCAGCCTCAATCATGTGGGGATTGTCCTTGGTCTGGAACTGAGTCGACTATCTCGCTCAAATAAGGATTGGCATCAACTCGTCGATGTCTGCGGAATCTTCAATACGCTGCTGTGTGATCAGGATGGAGTTTACGATTCCGGTGACGGCAATGATCGGCTATTGCTTGGAATGAAAGGTGCCATGAGCGAATTCGAACTGGTCACGCTTCGCAATCGACTGCTGCGAGGCTCCCGCAATAAGGCTGAGCGTGGCGAGTTGTTTACTTCCGTGCCTGTTGGGTACCACAAACTGTCTGTCAGCGAGGTTGTACAGGATCCCGATGAGCAGGCACGATCCATGGTGCAGCTTGTGTTCGAGAAATTCTCTGAACTGCGTTCGGTCTATGCTGTGTTTCGCTATTTCACAATCAACGGACTGCGACTTGGATTTCGACGTCTTCGTGGTGATCGGATTGGCGAGTTGGAATGGCGTCCGGCGTCGGCTACCAGAATTCTGGCAATTCTCCGTCATCCAATCTATGCGGGAGCTTACGCTCACGGTCTTCATCGTACAGGTAAGAAGAATCCCGTCACTGGAGTCACTGAGGGAGGAAAATGGTTTGTATCTCCCAATGAGATGCAGGTGCTGATTCGTGATCACCTCCCCGCTTACATCTCCTGGGAGCAGTACCTGGAGAATCAGGAGCAATTGAAGCAAAACCGCGCGATGAAGGGCTCTCGTGGTGCACCAAGACGTGGCGAAAGCGCTGCTCGCAGGTCTGATTGTGTGCGGCAAATGTGGCCACCGTATGACCACGCGATATCCGGGTGACAAAAACCGTGCTACCAATGCAATGAGTATTACATGGACGCGGTGGCAGAACTCCGGGAACCGTGTGGACGAATTGCAGCATCGGCTGTCGACGAACTTGTTACACGCGAGGTGCTGCGAGCCGCTGGAACCAGCGGCTCTGGAATTGAGCATCCGGGCGATTGAGAATGTCGAGCGTGATCGAAAACGCCTTCATGATCAACAGCGCCAGCGGCTCGAACGTGTACAGCAGGAATCGGCGCGAGCGGAACGGCAGTATCATCTGACCGAACCAGAAAACCGGCTTGTGGCACGGCACGCTGGAAGCTCGCTGGGAAAATGTCCTGAAGCGGCAACGTGAAGCGGAGGAGGAATACAATCGCTTCCTGCGACAACAACCGCCAACCCTCAGCTCGGACGAGCGGCATCGAATTGGGCGCGCTCGCCGAAGATGTCGGGCAGGTCTGGAACGCCGCCGGTACATCTGCGATTGACCGCAAGCAGATCGTGCGGTGTGTTGTGGAACGTGTGATTCTGGTCGCCGATCGCACGATAGAACTGAATGACGTGACGATCGTCTGGAAGGGAGGATGGAGACTAAACACGAAGTCTCGCGTCCTGTAGGCAGCTTCGAGCAACTGAAGGACTATCGGAAGATGACGGAACGCATCCGTGGTCTTCATGCGGAGGGCCTCCATCACTTTCAGATCGCTGACACTCTCAATCGCGAAGGATTCGTGCCTCCCAGGCGTTGCGGAAGATTCACGAAAGCTAACATTGGTGAGCTGATTCGCCGGTTGGGACTTATCGGGGAATTGTTTCAGGCGAACGTTCTGAAGCAAGACGAGTGGTGGATCCCTGACTTGGCAAAGCAGTTGGGAGTCATCGCGGTAAAGATCCACTACTGGGTCAGGCATGGCTGGATCCACCATCGCCGTACGCCGTCAGGGAAGCACCTGATCGTCTGGGCCGATCAGGATGAACTGCAACGACTGCGCATGCTGGCGGACAAGAAATCATCCTGGTTTGCAGCCAAACATCCGGAACTTGTCATGCCGAAAAAACGCCGCGCAAGATAAAAAGTCTGCATCTCGCAATATCAGACACATGATGCAGTGTCGTATCCAGATCCTGTAATGAAGTCAAAACGGACGCTTTTTGATGCCAGCCACAAACGCCAGCGAGTTAACACTTTGCGACTCAGTCACTCGCTGGCGCTTCGGGCTTGTTCAGACGGAAGTCTCACGACTTCAGCTACGGAAGTTATTTCGGGACTATGTCCTCAGGATACGACGTGCGATACCTGGCGATCGCAGCGTCTCGCTCTTCGTCGTTATTGAATCCCATGGAATCCAACGTAAACAATTGCTTCTCAGAGGACATCACATCGACTCCGAAATCCTGAGGCCGTTTGCCTCGCAGATGGATTGCTACGGCAAGAGCAACATCACGAACCTGCACCGAGTACGTACTTTTCACCTCTCGCGCCGTTGCGAGGTCTTCCACATTTGTTCCTCGAGGCGGCCAAATTGGGCGAGCTGCTGCAGCGTCCCTCAGGACTCGCTCAACTTCTGGCAATGCATCCGCCGTACGTAACGATCCCAGGCACAACAGCGAATAAGCGGCACTCTGACTGTAAACGGGGCGTTCCAGAGTCCTCATCGCAATTTCTCGGCCCACGGGAAGGTGGTACTCCATTGATAACAACAGCGGGCGGTCCACTGCAATTCCCGGACGTCGTAACCACTCTGACGTGACAGCTTTCAGCGTTTTGGCGTGAACTCCATCATTGACCAACTTTCCGAATCTGGAGTCCTGCAAAGACTCCGAGATGTTTGTTGACGTCGCGCGTCGCAGGACCACGCCTTCATCACTTGCAATGAGCATCAGAGCGGCAGCTGAGGCAACCGGAAACTCTTCCTCAAGCTCACCAGTACATGCCTCACGTAATCGTTGACTGCTTTCTTCGAGCTGCTCCGACAGCTCAGATGATGAAAACATTCTCGTGGCGAACAAGGCTCGTTCAGCCCGCAACATTTCCAGATAGACTGGTAATGCCTCATCGGCATCTCCAGTCAATCTGACAAATCGATCCCAGTCCGGCATGCCAGTCGGCGTTGCCTGATCCTGCTGATTTTCAAGTGCTTGTATTCGATCGTCAAACAGACGTTTTCTCAGCTGTGGAATCGCCTGCCGAAGTTGTATCGCCACCCGTTCGGGGACGACTTTCATTTTGGCTTCCAGCATTCCAACAGCGGGAGCTTCCAATTTCAATATTTCGGCGATCGCGTTTTGTCGTGGTTTAAACAGAGGTGATGAGAGTTCCTCGACGAGCCGGTCAACAGTGCCTTGCAATTGCTCCGCCAGCGTTGCCTGAATGGATGTATCAATTTCATTCTCTGCACCGAGATTCGTTCCTGCATCCTGAGCAACTGCCCTGGCCCCCATGGTGACCAGCACTGCAAGTGCGAAAAGACTTGTGATTCGAGCAGGCATCGGACGAAATTCGAACACGAGGGGCGGGGGACGCTGGCGGGACAGAATTCCGCGAAATCTCACTCTATTTGTCAGTTCGCGGCAAATCCAAGACGGAGCGGGCTCTGGATCCTATCGCGTCTGAGTCCAAAATCTTCACGAGGCAGCGTTTTTTGACGGTGGATACCTCTAAAATGCCCGAAAAATCGGCAAAGATTGTCATTTAGGCCCACGTTGAGTGTGGCTCGAGGAAACGTTTCCCGGACGCAGACACCGCAAAATCCTGCCGAATCTATGCACGAAGGCGGCAGGTTGGTATCGATCGCCGACTCATTGGCTACAACCTGAGTTTTGGGAAGTGCAAAACGCAGGAAAGAGCGGGACCGCTAAACAATTCAGCAACATGCGCGAATGGGGAATTTGAGGAACATGAAAGACAAGAAGAAAAAGAAGTCCAAAAGCGAGCAATTGGCTTCGGTGAATGCGGCAGAGTCGACCGGCTCCGCCAGATCGGTTGCGCGAGTGACAGAGATCATCGCCTCCTCGCCCACAAGTTTTGAAGATGCAGTGGTCGTTGGCGAGGCGAGCTTGTAAGACTCTACAGAACGTTACCGGTGCGTGGGTTCAGGATCAGAAGGTTGATATTTCGGAAGGCAAGATCATTGCCTATCGAGTCAACTTGAAGGTGACGTTTATTCTGAACGACTGACCAGCGGTCCGCAGCAGTATCGACTTCGCGCTGGGCTTCTGTTTCGTCTGACGAACTTTGAACCCTCAAGCCGCGTCGAGGGATGAGGTTCTTCAGGATTTGCGTTGTGCTCCACCCGACCGAGTTCCGTATCTGTCATTTGTTGGCACTGCGATCCCGAGCGATGGGAAGCAGTGCCTGAGCCAGCAGGAAGATCACGAGTGGCGTGATCCACAAGACACGCGCGGTGTGCAGGACCCAATTCGGTAGTGAGGTTAGTTGAGCGATCACGAGATAGGCGACCATTCCGAACATCATAAACATCAGAACGCCACACCCCATAGCCGTCATCTGACTCTTGAATACGCCTCGCTCGCTTCCGCTATCAAAATGCACATCCACGGTTCTTCGACGTCGCAACGACTTCTTAACGGCTTCCGCCAGCTCAAGGCTGACCGAGAAGGACTCCATCCATTTTGAGCATGCATCGCGATTTTGGCATAGCCATTGGATGCGAGGAAGTGCCGGCGTCATTTCCGAAATACTCAGACGTTGTACCGGCTCATTGGGTCGCTGGACTTAGTTCCGAAACAGACGACAAACCCAATGCCCCGGAGCGGATCGTCAGAGTCGCCGGTGGAGCCGCTGCTGCGGCGGCTTGTTGTGAGTTCAACGTGATCAACAGAGACAACAATGTCCTGTCGGGGGCCATGGACTCCAGAGCAGTCACCTGAGTGTATTCAAACCGGAAGCAGCGAGAACGTCCAGTCCCTGCAGAACACAGACCGTTCGCGATTCGATGGAGGAATCGTCGACAGGCATTTCAGCGGCGATTTGTAGAATCCCTTCTCGAATAATCTGCAACTGTTTTTCGCTGGCAGGTAAATCCGACAACTCAAAGCGTCCCGTCAACGGGACTATGGCAAAGCGACTTTCATCAAGGATGAGATGCAGCTCAAACGAAAAAGCCGGGGAACACTCCAGTGGGGGAACGATGACAACATGCTTTTCCGCCTGTGTCGCGGCACGGCACAGTCGCAGGCTTTCCTCGGTATCGTCAACGGCCACAATAACAGCATCAACCGCAGAATCCAGTATGGCATCCTCGGCAGCAGCAGCCAGGCGCATCGAAATCTGTGCTGTTTGCACAGCATTTCCAAGACGATCTGAAATGGCCCCAATCACAAGAGAATGCTCCGCAGAACTATTCAGTTCCTGCAGCAAACTCATTGTTCGAGGAATATTTCCGACCACACTGAATTTCATAAAGCCATCTCAAATAAAAACTGTCGTAAAGTGATGAGTTTGTTTCCGAACTTAGCCTGGCCTTCAAAATGCCATCCGCACCCCTGAAAATTGTGCCTACAGCAACAGTGCCGGCTGCGGGACCTCCGTCCAAACCGCCACCCCGAATCATAGTCCGGAGCGTCACTTCTGCCCGCGAAACAGCTGGCCCCCTTACAACTTTGTCAAAAACTAACCGTTCAGCGACGGATCGTCATACGATACACTCCCGAGACGCAGATCTCTCCAACTGAAGATCGTTCTCACAGTTTTCGTCTTCTGATGCAACCGCCATCCCAAACATGGCTGGAAAACATCCTGCACTTTTGCATGGGATGCGAATTTGTTAACCGGAAGAACGCGAATCGGCTTCATTGTTTTCTGATGCATGATCTCCGATGATCTTTCCGCGACCTGGCCCGGACGGCTCACCAGAAACTGGTAAAAAAATCTTGCCCACCGAACCCCTCCCCGATCAACCTCTGGAAACTCGCGGCTATGACCGAGCATTCTGGTTGGCGTACCTGTCAAATGGCATGGCGACGCTGGCTAACGGGATGATGGTTCGTTACTCCGATTTTGTCGACATGATCGGTGGAGATGAACAGCAGTTGGGGCTCATCGTTGGGGCAGGAATGATTGGAAGTATCATCATTCGAGTTGCTCAGGGCGAAGCCATCGATCGTATTGGCTCGGCGAGAGTCTGGTTCTGGTCGGTGGTGGTCTACACGATCAGCCTGCTGCTGCATCTTTCAATTTCCAGTGCCACCAGTCCGGGAGTTTTCCTGGTAAGGGCCCTGATGCAGGCGAGTCTTGCCGGCTTTTTTGGCGCGTCCATCACGTTTGTTTCGTTGCGAGTCCCCCCGAAAAGAATGGCTGAAATTGTCGGTGCACTTGGAACCTCGGGATTCCTCGGATTGATGATTGGACCTTTGATCAGCGACTGGCTGGGAAGCGGAAATCTCAGCAGGGAAGAAATGGTTCTGCGAATGTTCTGGACCGCTGCTGCACTGGCTTTCACTTCTGCAGTCGCGACCGGATTCGCGATTCAGGGCGCGGTACTTCCAGCAAGACATCCTCGGCCGTCGCTGCTTTCGGTCATTCGTCAGTATCACCCCTTGATGATCTCGGTGACCGCAGCCGTGATGGGAGCGGGGTTTGCCATCCCCGCAACCTTTCTGCGGCCGTTCGCAATCGAAACACGCATATCTCATGTCGGAGCATTCTTTGTCATCTACGCCATGACTGGGTTCGGAGCGAGACTGGCGTCACGATCTCTGTTCGAACGTTACGGAAACCGACCATGGATCGTGATTGGACTGACATTACTTTCGATCAGTTATTTGTGTTACGTGCCCGTCACAAGAACCTGGCATTTGGCCGCTCCTGCGGCGCTGGCGGGAATTGCTCACGCTTTACTGTTTCCTTCTATTATGTCGGCCGGCACAGCAGTATTCCCTCGTCGTTACCTGGGGGTCGCGACGTCGTTGATTCTGGCGATGTTTGACGTTGGTACGTTTATCTCCGCGCCGATCATTGGCATTTTTCTGAGGTATGCCAAGCCGAATACTCCCTATGCCTATCCGCTGATGTTTGCCGGAGTTTCCGCCGTCTTTGCACTGGTCACAATTTTGTTCATTTGCAGTTCGGCAGGCCACACTCGGCACATGGAGGAATAGCGGATGAACGACCTGAATTCACTGCCAGTAAACAAGGCATGGCCCATTACCGATGAGGCGATCCGGTCAGTTTTTGATTCGATGGCGCAGGACGGATCGTGGGGACGATACCACGGTCCTCATTGTGATCGCCTTCGCGAAGAACTCGGCCGAATGCACGATGTGGATCACGTCATTCTTTGCTGCAGCGGAACATCTGCTGTCGAACTGGCTTTGCGATCAGTGCCAGTAACCACTGGCGATGAGGTCATCCTTGCGGCTTATGATTTTAAAGCAAACCTTGTCAATGTGCTGACAGTCGGAGCGACACCCGTTTTAGTGGACGTGCTTCCTGGCCGGCCTGTGATGGACCTGAGCGAGTTGGAGAAAGCGATTACTCCGCGCACGAAAGCGATTTTGGTGTCTCATCTGCATGGGCATCTGGCTCCCGTGAGTGAGATCCGTACTATCGCTCAACCCCATGGAATTATGGTCATTGAGGATGCATGCCAGTCTCCAGGAGCGTTGCTCGCAGGGCAGCGAGCAGGAACTCTGGGCAACATCGGAGTGCTGAGTTTTGGAGGAAGCAAGTTGCTCACTGCCGGTCGAGGCGGAGCCCTGTTGACGTCAGACGCCACGTTAGCTCAGCGGATACGACTTTATACGCAGCGAGGAAATGACGCCTACCCACTGTCTGAAATGCAGGCTGCGATTCTCCTGCCCCAATTGCATCAGCTGGATGAACGAAACGCTTTGCGTCTGACTCGAGTAAATCAGTTCGCGCCCCGTCTCCTGAGTCAGAGCCAGCTAAAGCTGACTTTGACTGCAGAGGATCTTTGCGGCGAACAAACTCGACCAGTCTTTTACAAGCTAGGACTCCTGCTTTCGGATGAATTCAATGGAGGACTTCGCGAACGGATCGCAGCAGATGCTCGTTCTCTGGGTGTCCCACTCGATCCCGCATTGCCTGCTCTTCACGTGACTCACAGCAGACAACGTTTTCGAGCCGTCGGCGACCTTATGAACGCGAATCAACTCCACACACATTTAATGACGCTGCATCATACGTCGCTGATGCAGTCAGAGAGTGAAATCGAACTCACCACATCAGCAATACGGTCTGTGATTGATCGTGCCAAACAGCGATAGCGTGCGTGCATCCCGCCAATCTTCAGCTGCAGAGACTCAGAATTCCTGGTGGCAGTTATTCACCGATAATCTTCACCAGAATCTTCTTGGCGCGACGTCCGTCGAACTCACCATAGAAGACCTGCTCCCATGGCCCAAAGTCCAGTCGTCCTTTTGTGACGGCGATGACAACTTCGCGTCCCATGATCTGGCGTTTCATATGGGCGTCCGCATTGTCTTCGCCCGTGCGATTGTGAGCGTACCGCTGGGGCGAGGCATCAAACGGAGCAAGTTGCTCAAGCCAAATGCGATAGTCGGAGTGCAAACCGGACTCATCGTCGTTAATGAACACGGAGGCCGTGATATGCATCGCATTGCACAGCAGCAGACCTTCATGAATGCCGCTGGCTTGAAGTATCTCCTCCAGCCTCGACGTGATGTTCAGGAAACCCATTCGTTCGGGAATGTTGAACGTCAGATACTCGGTGACGGATTTCATAGATGACCTGCCCCAAAACAAGACTGTCATGGAAAGAAAACTGACCAGATATCCACTTCACCAAGTGTTCGACACGATCCATGTTCCTCAGGACATTGGTGACGTGGAAGTCGAAGTGTGTTACGGTCCGTTCCCGTTGAGAAGGCGCCAGCGAAGATTTTTCGAATCTGAAGTCCCCGGCCAAAAATGGCCTCGCTATGTTTTTCATGGAGTGTCGCGATGAGAGTCATAAGCATTGTTCTCGTTTGGATGGCCGTCCTTTCCCGCGCAAATGCTCAGGTTGAGTTGGTTGGACATTTTCCTTTACAGAGTTCCGCCGATGACCAGTCGCCGGGAAAACTGAAATCGAAAGCTCAGGGCGTCCAATTCGCGGACGATGGCCCGTCGAAAGACCTTCCCCGATCTGCTGTCTTTGACGGCACCAGCTCGGTGATCGATCTTGAAATTGCCGGCGGCTACAACCCTGGCAAGCAGGACTTTTCGATTGCCGCATGGGTGAAGCCATCGGACGCCACCGATGATGTTCAGGGCGACATTCTGAGTCAGTTCGATTTCTCAGGACGCACGGGATTTCATCTTGGGCTTTACACGCACAGCGGTGTCACAAATTCGCAATCGAACCATCGCCAGCTTCATTTTGGAATCGACCAGTCTCGCATCGAGCCCCATTTCACGGATCACGGCAAACTGGGCTCGGCAGTCTATGTTTTCTCGTTGTGTGTTCATGACGGTAAACTTTACGCCTCTACCTGCCATGCGGGAGCGGAAGAAGCAGGGCGAGTCTTCCGCTTCGACGGCGGGGACCGCTGGACCGATCTGGGAGCTCCGGACAAGGCCAATGCAATCTCTGCTATGACCGTCTTTGATGGTTCATTATATGTTGCCTCCAGCAAGTACCGTCTGGCTGGGTCATCTCTGGCGGAATCGGAAAACAAGAATTTCGGTGGCAAGGTTTACCGTCTTGGAGAAGGCGATCAGTGGATTCCCTGTGGTACGTTGTCGGCAGAAACAGAAGCCGTATCGAGCTTGATCGAATATCGCGGGAAGCTGTATGCGGGCTCGCTCTATAAGCCCGCCGGATTCTTCCGTTATGAAGGCGGCGAAACATGGACGGCCTGTCCCAATCCGGGCAAACGAGTTGAGGCAATGACCGTCTTCAATGGTTCGCTCTATGCGTCATGCTATGACGAAGGAGCAGTGTTTCGTTTTGATGGCGAAGTCTGGCACGATATGGGACGCATCCCCAACGCCACTCAGACGTATGGCTTTGCGGTTCATCAGGGAAGCCTGTTCGTCAGCGAGTGGCCGCAGGCGCATGTGTTTCGTCATGTCGAAGGCACAAACTGGGAAGACGCGGGGAAGCTCGGAGAAGAGCTCGAAGCGATGCCGCTCGTGGTTTATAACGGCAAGATGTACGGTGGCACGCTGCCGCTGGCGGAAGTTTATCGTTACGAAGGAAAGACCAGCTGGGCGAAAGTTGGGCGAGTCGATTTGACACCGGATGTACGTTTTCGACGAGCGTGGTCGATGGCTGTCTATCAGGGCCGACTGTTCGTCGGAGCTTTGCCGTCCGGGCATGTCTTGTCGATCGAAGCGGGGCGCAACGCCACATGGGATCATTCGTTTCCGTCAGGCTGGCATCACGTCGCCGCAGTGCGGGACAAAGATCGCCTGAGACTCTACGTCGACGGAAATCAGGTTTCTGAGTCGTCCGTACTGCCTGACGATGTGATCGATCTCACAAGTCAGGCGAAATTGCAGATTGGTTTCGGCGCCCAGGATTACTTTAAGGGGAACCTCGCCGACGTCAGAATCTATCGCGGATCCCTGACGCCTGCGGACATTGGGAAACTCACGGCTAAATAGGGATCTGTCAGCAAAAATCTGATGGATGTAGGCCGGACCGAGCGGAGCGAGTTCCGGCTTGTACAAAGGAGCTGAGTTGCCGGAACTGGCTGACGCCAGGTTCGGCCGACTGCGTAAGTTCAATCAGTTTTGGGCTGCCAGAGTTCCTGTCCGCCCGCGGAACCTCGAATTCGTCAGAAAAATAGACGAAGATCCAGCTCCGGCGTCTTGTAGCATTTTTCGTGACAGCGTCGAAGTTATTCATTTTGAACGAAATGAGTCTCTATGTCTCTTGTTCTACACATGCATGGTGTTTCGCGGACGTTCGACTCGCCAGGCGGCCAGGTCTCCATTTTGAAAGATGTCAGCCTGAAGGTGCTGTCGGGCAGTGCCATTGCAATACGAGGCCCTTCCGGATGCGGCAAGAGTACTCTTCTGTATCTGGCGGGAACTCTGGATCAGCCAACATCGGGACTCATTGAAATCCTGGGGGAGAACCCGTGGCGCATGAGTTCAAGTCGACTCGCTTCATTTCGCAATCAGCATATTGGTTTTATTTTTCAGGATCATCAACTGCTGCCTCAATGCAGCGTCCTGGAAAACGTACTGCTGCCAACTCTGGCCGGGTTCGATTCCGAAGCCAACATTCGTACTCACGCGGAGGCATTATTGGATCGCGTCGGGCTGACTCACCGATTGCATCAGCGTCCCGGGAAATTGTCTGGCGGAGAACGCCAGCGCGTCGCGGTTTGTCGCGCGTTGTTGCACAAACCTTCGCTTCTGCTGGCCGATGAGCCGACTGGAAATCTGGATCCACAGACGGCAGAAGAAATCGGGACACTGCTGCTGGAAATGGCAGCGGAACACAACACGGCACTGTTGTGCGTAACACACAGCAATGAATTGGCCGAGCGATTCCCGCATTCTGTGTCGCTCTCTCAGGGACGACTTAAGTTTGACGACGAATTGTTAGCCAAACAGCAGTAGCTCCGACCGTGTTCTATAGGTTCTGCAGGATTCGGCAAAGGCAGTCTTCCATATGTCGACAATCACTCGCGATACGGTTCCGGCCATCTCAATCACAAATCTGTCTCACGCGTTCAAAGGACATCAGGCGCTGAGTCAGGTGACGTTCTGCGTGATGCCACAGACGCTACATGGGTTTGTCGGCCCGAATGGAGCCGGGAAAACGACCACGCTTAAAGCAATCTGCACATTGCTCAAACCGAACTGGGGCGAAGTCCAGGTTTTCGGCCACAGCGTGCGTAATGAGTCCGTCGCCGTGCGTCGTCGGATTGGGTTCATGCCCGATCACTTCAGTATGTATCGCCAAATGACGGTATTCGAGTATCTTGATTTCTTCGCGGCGGCCTATGGTTTGCCGGTGCGGCAACGCGACACCGTGATCCATGACGTACTGACCCTGACCGACATGGAAGGTCGTCGAGATGATCTCATCAGTGGTCTTTCTCGAGGGATGCAGCAGCGAGTCAGCCTGGCCCGTGTTCTGGTACACGATCCGGATCTGCTGCTGCTCGACGAACCCGCCAGCGGACTCGACCCGCGGGCAAGAATTGAGCTGATGGAAATCCTCCGTGAACTTCGCCGGATGGGGAAAACGGTCTTTATCAGCTCGCATATTCTGAGTGAACTGGCGGAGCTCTGTGACAGCGTCACGATTATCGACCGAGGACAAATCAAATTCAGCGGCCCGATGGACATCCTGCTGGAAAGTCCGGAGGAGGTTCCCGTATACAATCTGAAACTGGCGTCGATCTCCGAGACCGCGATGCAGCGGATTAAAGAATTGCCTGGCGTCGAATCCGTGACTGAGCCCGAATTTGCGACCGGCCGCGATTTCAACATTCTGCTCAGGCCCGCCACTTCTGCCAATGAGTTTCTGCGACAACTGCTCACGCTGGATCTTTCAATCGCATCGTTCAGTCAGCAGAGACGCCATCTGAATCAGGCCTTTATGGATCTGACCACTCGCGGAGTACGCACGTGATCTCCGGAGTCACCACGTTATTCAGCTGGACTTTGAAGATGGATTCGAAGTCCATCTATCCGCATATCGTCCGCGCGGGATTCGCCGGGGCGATGCTGTTTGCCATTTCGATGTCGTTTATTGACGTGTTCGGCACCGGCAGCATGGGACTGCGATTCTTTGAGCTGGTCTGTACCCTCAACGTCATGATTATCACGGTCTCAGGCATCAGTTATTTCGTCACAGCTGTTACGGAAGAGAAAGATGCGGGGACCTATGCACTTCTGCGACTGGCCGGTATGAATTCATTGTCGATTACGCTCGGAAAGTCGACTTCGCGGCTGGTCAGTTCGCTGATGCTGTTGATTATTCAGATTCCTTTCACCTTTCTGTCGATTACACTCGGCGGAGTTCTCTGGAATCAGATCATCGCCGCCTATCTGGCGATGGCGGCATGGATGATTCTGGTCGCCAATCTTGCGTTGTTTTGCAGTGCAAGATGCGCAACGTCGGGCCGAGCCGCCGGGCTGGCGGCGACAGTCATCGGGCTCTTTGTGTTTCTGCCGAGGATCATCATTGAAGGTCTGTCAGCGATTCCCGCTGGCACGCTGTCAGCGGGAACCATAAGTTTTCTGGAGACGATCCCCATTTTGTGTTCGAAGATTTCTGTCTTCGATCGTCTGGATGAGATACTTGGGCTGACCAGCGGATTCAGGATGCTGGGCATCGATTTTTCCACCGGCACAACGCTGATCTCGACGGCTTCAATCAAAGGCGAAGTTTCGCTCGTGTCCGGGCAGTTCTGGTCAAGCCTCCTTGTGGCATTCACACTGTTTGTGATCAGCACTGTGACTTTGGACCTCTGGTCGGCTCCCGATGATGTCGGTGGTCTGTCTGAAAAGAAAACGATCCGTCGCTGGGCAGTTGGGCGATGCTGGAATCTCTCTGTGGCGTGGAAAGAGTTTCTGTTTTTCACCGGTGGACGGACATTTGCGATCGCCAAGTTGCTGGCCGGAGGGCTTGCCTTTTCCGGATTTCGAATGTTTCAGGAGATGGACAGCTACACAAACGGATGGGCTTTGCGTGGTGACTATAGCTGGTGGGCTTTTCTGACATTCGTGATGACGCTGACAGCGGAAGTCCTGCTGTATTCATCCGGTTGTTTGTTTTATGAAGTCCGGCAGCAGACACAATCAACGCTGGCGACGGTGCCCATCAGCAGTGTTCGGATTCTGGTTGAGAAATTTGCTGGCTGTGCCATAGCGTTACTGCCCGCCATTTTCTGGATCCTCATGTCTCTGATCCTGAGCGACGGCACGATTGTAAGAAACTGTTCCGCAACAATGGTCAGCAGTTATCTAATCATGCTGGGCTTTGCCAGCCACCTGGCGGCTTTGCTTTCGCTCTACACGCGCTGGGCTGCGTTGCCACTGACCATTCTGCTGGCCACTCCTGCGTTCTTCTGCATGGCCGCGCCGATCCTTGGGCTGACGGCCGTAACATCCGTTTTTGCGCGCAGTCACAACATCGAAGTCACATTACTTCTTAGCAGCATCATTAACTTGTTCTGGACATGGATGTTTGTACTGCTGCCTTTGCAGCTCTGGATTCGAGATCGCTGGATGACTTTGAGTCAACAGTAGTTCCCTGCGACTCTGGTTTTGCAGATCGCGAAGGAAGCGGGAGTTCAGCTGACGGAGTTCACTCCACTGACCAGTTTCGACGTCGATCTGAACAGATTCAGCACTCCAGCGTGCTCCCGAGCGATGATGCCAAATTGCAGCCGCGCGCTCGAAACCATCCAAATTGACTAAAAGTAAGTCCCGAGACTGTTGCAAAAAAACAACTTCGCGAGAAATACTGATCGACACATATCAAAGACCTGCCTGCCTCGGAGACTTAGCGGGGTTTTCACTGCGTCAGGACTCATGGAAGTTAGATTTCCGGAGCCTCGGAAAACGGATCGAGGCCACTGGAGATTCCCCCACTTCGTAGAGACAGTCCTGCCTGCGGAAAAGTCCTGCCATGTCTTCGATCAATTCACCGGTGACGTCGCCAGCACCGAATCTCGTCGGGCTTGATGTGGTTCGAGTCGTTGCGATGGTGATGGTGGTAATCCAGCACACGTTGAGCCTCGCAGATCGAGAAGACCTGACCGTCATCGCAGGACTTTCGATTGGCCAGCTGGGAGTTGCGATTTTCCTTGTTGTCAGCGGACTTCTCTCCGGCGGAAGTCGACGGACTCCTGTTGGCTGGCTTTCGCAGCGATTGTGTCGAGTTTACCCCGCATTCTGGATCGCGATGGCTGGCAGTTTTTGTCTGGCAACATTGTCGGGCTATAAAAACGCATCGATCGGACAAATTGTCTCTCAGATGCTTGGCACCGGTTTATGGACACACCCGGGCGAACTTGTGAACTCGCCGACCTGGTTTGTAACTCTCATCCTGTCCTGCTACTTCGCGACATTTCTGTCCCGCCTTACCGGCTGGCCCGGACTTTTCGCGGCCATCTCCAGCACTGGCCTGACGATCATGGTGGCTCGCGATCCCGCTCCCTGGCTGCTGTCGCATTTTCTGACCTATGCCCTTTCCAGTACGATCGCAGCTTTCGCCCTGGGAACAAATCGCAGAACAATAACGCTCACGATCGTGGCGGGGCTCGGAATCATGGCCGTGGCGATTCAACCGGCATATGCTTACACGGCATTCAGTCTGATGATTGTCGAATTGTGTTTGCTGCTCCGGAAACGCCCACGAGCTATCAAACTTGCGGCTGATTACTCCTATGAATTCTATCTCATCCACGGAGTTGCTCTGGCCGGTGCTTTGACGATGATGAAGAATTCGCCCGTTTTGGCGGTGATCACAGCCCTGATCGGTTCTTCGGTTGCGGCCGTGGTCCTAAACCATGTGGCCATATTTATCGTGCGTCAATTAAGTCCTGCGAAGGCAAGCCAAAATCAGGTGAACTCACCCACCCGGACAATCAAAGCGATCGCGCAAGCCTGAGACCTGTCCCTTCGCCACCAAGAACCAAGAACCAGCCTACCCACCGATCGAGTACATCGGGCGGTTGGGCTGAATGAAGCGAGCCGTGTTGATCTCGTGTCCTTCCTTCTTCGCCGCAATGCTGCTGAGCATGGCCTGAGCAATCAGTTCATCTGCAGAATCCGATCGCACCAACTGTTTAATGTCTGTTTCATCATGACTGAACAGGCAATTGCGAAGACGCCCGTCGGCCGTCAGGCGAAAACGATTACAACTGCTGCAGAACGGCTGACTCACGCTGGCGATCAACCCAATTCGGCCTTTGCCATCGGCGAATTCAAAATCCTGTGCCGGGGCATGAGTCATCGCATCAGCCTGCGGCAACAAGCTCTTCGTCTCGCCTGTCGCATGACCACTTGCAGCGCCCGGCGAATCGATCGCTCGCAAAGCACCAAATTCTGCTTCAAGCCTCGCAACAATCTCATGCGCAAACAGGACCTTGTCGCGTTGCCACTGACTGTCCGCATCCAGAGGCATGAATTCAATAAATCGAACCACAGTGTTCGTTTCGCGAGCCAGCTTGCCGAACGGAACGATCTGATCCTCCGTCAGACCTCGAACTGAAACGGCATTGAGTTTGATTGGCGAGAAACCAACATCACGAGCCGCCTGAATCCCGGCAAGCACTCGCTCATAGCCTTCCCGGCGAGTGACCTTGCGGAAAATCTCCGGGTCCAGAGCATCCAGACTGATATTTAAGCGCTTCAGACCGGCATCACGCAGTTCCTGAGCCTGCTCCTCCAGCAGAATCCCGTTGGTGGTCAGCCCAATGTCGATGATTCCCGGGATCGCAGCCAGCTTCTGCACCAGCACATGCAGGTCGCGACGCACCAGAGGCTCGCCGCCCGTCAAACGAACTCGATCAATCCCCAGCGTTGTACTAATGCGAACAACACGTTCGATTTCTTCGAAGGACAGCAGATGTTCCTTCGGCATGAACTCGACATTGTCCGCTGGCATACAATAGAAGCAGCGGATGTTGCAGCGATCCGTCACGCTGATCCGCAGATTGTTGTGAACGCGACCGAACGAATCGATCAGCCTTCGCTGTGAGATCTCTGCGGAGGTCATGATTTCGTGCCTTCGTTGCCCGCTTGTGGAGTTACTCCCGGATGTTGCCATTCTGCACGGCCGTCCGCAAAGTGTTCTTTCTTCCAGATGGGCACTCGTTCCTTCAGAGTATCGATCAGCCAACGCCCAGCTTCAAAAGCCTGATCACGATGCGGCGCGCTGACAGCAATAGCCACGCTGATCTCGCCCAGAGCCATCGGGCCGGTACGATGAGTGATCGCGATCTTTGTCACAGTGAATCGTCGACGGGCTTCCTCCTCCAGCTCTGCCATCGAAGCCCGAGCCATGTCAGGGTAGGCTTCGTATTCCAGCGACGACGTCTGCACACCGCGAGTAAATTCGCGCACTGTTCCGAGAAACAATGTGACGGCTCCGGCTGCGTGATCGCGAACGGATTCCGTGAGTTGATGGTAGTCGATTGGTTCAGTGGTCAGTGCAATCATGATTTAACCTCCGCTCACCGGAGGAAAGCAGGCGATCACATCAGAATTTTGCAGCACCTGATCAGTGCGGGCATAGCGATTGTTCACGGCCCACAGCAACGCCTGAGACCATCGCTCAAGCTGCGGCGTGCGTTTGATAATCATCTGCTGCAGGTTGGCCACAGTGCATCCTTCGGGAACTTCGACCGAAACACGGTCGGTTCCGGCCGCATCGCGAGCTGCTGCAAAGAAAAGAACTGTAAGATTCATGAGCACGGGATTCTGATCAGGATCATGACATGCTCAATCCGGACGGACGAGCCTTCAAACGTTCTGCAAGCCGCGGCATCAGTCCATACGAGAGGGCCAGCAGCTTGATCGGATGAATTGTAGGGATCCGGCTGGCTTGTTCCATCTGCATTCTGCAACTACTGCAATCCGTGACTCCGGCATCGGCATCAATGGTTTTCATCTCACCGATCAATTCGGCTCCAATTCGCAACGACTGTTCGAAGTTCTCGGCCACCAGACCGAAAGTTCCCGCCATGCCAGTGCAGCCTTTCTCAATCATCTGGACCTGCAGGCCCGGAATTAAACGCAGGATTTCCAGCAGCGGCTGCCCACGCCGCATGGCTCGTGTATGACACGGTGTGTGCCAGGCAACCTTCATGGCCAGCGGAGTAAAGTCCTTCTTGAGCTTGCCACGCTTCTGCAGTTCCACCAGAAATGAACCTGCATCCAGGGTTTGCTGTGCGACAACTTCAGCATCGTTGCTGGATAACAGCATCGGATACTCCTGAGTCAGACACAGTGCGGCGGAGGGTTCGGTACAGACGATGGAGTATCCTTCACGCGCAGGCTCGGCCAATTCCCGAATATTCTGTTCGGCGACTAATCGCGCGGCGGAAATATCGCCGACGGTCAGCATCGTCATTCCGGATACGGTTTGACCGCGAGGAATGAAAACGCGAAATCCATTGTGCTCCAAAACTCTGACAAAAGCTTCGGCCAGCTCCGGATCATGGTTGTTCGCGAAGTAGTCGACAAAATAAACAACCGTTGGGCGAGGACTTCCGGGGCTTCCATTATTGTCTTCCCGCTGAACTCGCAACGACGCCAGAAACGGAGTTCTCGCGAACTTCGGCAAACGTCTTGCCGACGCGATACCCACGAATCGCTGCAGAAGCTTCCGGAATAATGTGTTCCTGATCAGTCGGTTCGTCAGAAACGAAAAACGCGACGCCATGCGTGCGTAAGTGTGGACTCTCGAAAGCAACCAAGCCGTCTTGCTCAGCCCATGCGCCTGGACATGCTGCGCGCGAGCTTCCAGCACGAGGTGCGGAATATTGACTTCCGATGGGCAATCAAGCTGGCATTGTTTGCAGTTGAAACAGCTCTGCAGAATATTCGCCGTCGAATCATCCGCCAGCAGCTCTTTCCCTGATGTCGAACAAATCGCGCGGCGAAACAGATCTGCTTTTGCGCGAGGCGACAGTTCTTCGTTTCCTTCGTTTTCGACAAACGGACACATCCTTGACGGTGCGACCTGTATACGACAAGTACCACATCCATTACAGCGGCTGGCCGCATCGGCTGCATCATCAGCATTCCAGGCGAGTTGCATCACGGGCAGCAGAGAATTGCCGGTGGAGGTCGTCGTCGGCGTTTCCCGAGGTCGATTACGGCGCAGATACTTCACCGTCAGCTGTGGATCATTGCTGATGATTTTCTCCGGATTCATCAGTCGCTGTGGGTCGAAGATTTCCTTCAGCTGCTGAAACGCACGGTATAACGGACCGTATTGAGTTCTGATAAACGCTGTGCGTGAGAGGCCATCACCATGTTCGCCGCTGATGGAACCTCCTACCTGCACAACCTGTCTGTAGAGATCTCTGGCGATTGCTTCAATTTGCGTCTCATCGCCGTTGTTTGGCACTGGCAGGATCGGGCGGAAATGAAGTTGCCCTGATGCCGCATGGGAGTACAACGTCGCTGTGACTTCATGCTTCTGAAAAATCCTTTGAGCAGAAACGAGAAACTCCGCCAGCTTCTCCGGCGGCACCGCGACATCTTCCACGAATGGTAACGGTCGCGAAGAACCCTTGAGGCTCGCCAGCAATGAAACGACCTGTGACGGCAACGCCCACAGCAACTCCACATCGTCCAGCGTCGTCGCTTCTCGCGTCATCTGAAAATCGACTTCACGATCCCGGAGCAGAGCCTGAGCGTCCCGAAGGCGTTCTCGAATCTCGCGTTCACTGCTGCCCGGGAATTCAATAATCAACCCCGCTTCAGCTTCCGGAAGAATCATGTCGCGAAAACGAAGGTCGGTCCCGCGTCCCAGACTGAGAACTCGCCGATCCAGCAGATCGCAGGCACTCGGCTCCAGGGGAAGAAGAAGCTGCATCGCCAGAACCGCCTGCTCCAGCGACTTGAACATCAGGCAAGCCGCGGCGCGGAACGGCGGCAGCGGCATCGTGAACAGAGTCGCCTCGGTGAACATCCCCAGAGTGCCTTCAGAACCGACCAGCATACGAGCGAGATCCAGCTCCTGTGCATTGCGAATCCCACGCAACATGTAGCCACAGCAGTTTCGCAACAACGGCGGCTGATATTGCTTGATGACCGGTTCAAAATCCTGCAGCAATGAGCCAACTCGTTGAATCAAATCCGCGCGGCGAGTCGCAGGAGTCATCGCTGACAACCTTAACGCATCCGATCGTACCGCCGCGCTGACGGTGGCACCGGCGGCCGCTCCTCCGGTCGCAACTCCTCCAACAGGTTCGAGGTCGACGACACGAGGATATACCGACGGATCCAGCACGAGCGGTTCACGGCCAAGCTCCATGCGCTGCCCGCCGGAGAGAACGCATTCGATACTTTCCACGTGGTCACGAGTCGATCCATAGCGGACCGCATGCGATCCTGCCGCATCCACGCCCAGCATTCCGCCGATTGTGGTAATGCGACTGTTTGATGGATCCGGTGCAAAATATCGACCGTGCTTGCGAAGCTCTCGATTGAGCTGTTCGCGCACGACGCCGGGCTGTACACGAACTCGGTTCCCATCGACCCATAGTACGCGATTCATGTGGCGTGAAAAATCGATCACGATGCCACGCCCGATCGCGCCGCCTGCCAGACCGGAACCAGCACCACGCGGAATCAGCGGGATATTGTTATCGGCCGAGTAAGCCGCGATGACTTCGACGTCACGCGTTTGCCGTGGGAACACTACAGCGATTGGCTCAATTTCGTAAAGACTGGCGTCCGATGAAAACACAGCAACAGCCGCCGGATCGACTCGCAGTTCGCCTTCGATCGTGTCGCTGAGATCCTCAACCAGTCTTCGACGCAGTTCTTCCACAGGTACTATTGTCCAAATCATTCGGGCAACGGAGCGACGATTCTCGACGCTCAACCCGGCTTCGAAGCCTGTCGCTGCCGGAGATCCTGCTGACGATAACGTTCTGCGATCTCCAGGTCGAACCTGGGATGCTCATCTGCCATCGCAGTTTGTCGATGTCGTGCCCCGCACCGGTAGCAAACCAGCATGTCGCCCATGAACGAATACAGTAACATATCAATCAGGGCGGCCACCATCAGAATCGCGAGGGCCACAATTGGCTGGTATTTTGCATAGGCGATACAGCTAAGAGTGGCCGCAATCGCTACAAGCGCCAAACCCATCGCGGGCGGAAAATCTTTCTGACGCCACAAATCCTCGCAGCCGCAGATTCGACAACGGCTTAGTTTGCCATCTGTGAAATCCCCGGCCCCTTCATTCCGCCCCCACTGGCATTCATCGCATTTGACCGGAGCGTCAGCCGGCTCCGGTGACGTCACGCGTCTGTGCTGACACGCAGGACACTGAAAAATGATGTGTGTGGCCATACCGGTCTATCTCAAATTGAACCATTCGGGATTCGCAACACACGGCGACGCGAGTTTCCCGCAGGTTGCTGCCGTCACTATGACCAGTCACATCGCAGGTGCAAAACGTTCCTTTCGGGATTCTCATTTGCAGACGCCGTGAGACACCAAATAGACCTGTCGAGATTTCCGCACCGAAGCCGGTGTATTCCTGTTTCCTGGAGAGATGACGACGGCATTTCCCCCTGAACACTCAGCGGCGTGTGAGCGGCACGCTGAGTATTCGAGGGTCCAGGGGCACAAACGCTACAATCCGATCGATCCGCACTCGTTGACGTTTCTTCTACGGTCCTTATGCGACATTGGCGAAAGGCACATTCGGACTGTCGAACTCCGAAAAGCGATCAACCGTTTTTTTCGGGCAGAACTCTCCGGCGACTCATCAGCCACAACATGCCACCAATCAGCAACGTAACAACTGTCGCCATCAAATCAGCAGGCTCGTTCTTCGCCATCAGTCCAGCGATCACAAATGTCGATCCAACGTAAGTGATCGCACAGACTTTGACCTGCAACGATGGAGAAGACACTGCCAACCCCGAACGTCGTGACGGTAGCAATAATGTAAAGACGGCAACCGCCGACGACAGCGCAAGGGTCGTGCTCAGATATCCCAGAAGTTCCGACAGATTACTCACCATGACCAAACAGGATGCGATCCCTGCCTGCAATAATACGGTGCGGCTGATCGAGTTCGGGCCAGTTTGAAACATCGCCGGGAATACGCCATCGTCGGCCATTCTCGAGAAGACTCGCGGCCCCGTCATGATCATTCCGGCCACGGACGACAACGTCCCCAGCCCGATTGCGCAACGGATCAGCAACTCCACCGAATCCCCCCCCACTGCTTTCGCGGCGATTGCGGCAATCTCCGGCTTTAAGGCAATTTCAGTGGCCGGTACGGCAGAGATAAAAACAGCATTGAGAGACAGATACAAAACCGTGACCAGAATTGTTCCAAGCCACAGCGAACGTGGCACCGTGACTTCCGGATCCTTCACTTCGGAGGAAATATAAACGGCCGCATTGAACCCGGCGTAGCTCAGGGAAATCCACATGACCGATCCGGCCATTGCCGTGAATGTCGCCATGGACCAGGCCGGTGGCAGGTTTTCTTCAAGTGGCACCCAATGCCATTGTCGAGACGAAATCTGAGAGGCAGCCGCGATCAGAAAAGTCGTCAGTGCAACGAGCTTAATGCCCACGACGGTATTTTGAATAGCAGCAAAAAGTTTGACCAGAAACGCGTGCCCGAATCCGAAAAGTAAAATAGAAGCGATGGCCACGCTGTTCGGGACAAACCAGGCCGGGCGAATGGCTTCTGGTACGGCGTAGGCCTCAAATGTGATGGCGGCCATGGCGATCGCTCCGCTGAATCCAGCCGTGAGCGAGATCCAGCCCGCCAGAAATCCGGCGAACGGATGCAACTGACGACTTAAATAAAGATACTCGCCCCCCGAAACTGGCAAGCGACGAGCAAGTTCTCCATACGCGATGGCTCCACAGATGGCGACGACACCGCCGATGCACCAGGCTACTAAAACTCGTTCCGGAGAACCTAGCGCGGCGATGGAGAATCCGGAGGTCGTGAATACACCGGATCCAATCATGCTGGCAATGACGACGCAGGTTAATGTCGTCAGCCCGAATCGAGCATCCGGTTTCATTGGTCAAAGCCCGTTTCGGTGAAGCAAACTTTTCGCATTGCGGGAAAGACATTCCTGCTCAGATTCAGGATGGAACAGGAATGTTGGCTCTGCCAATCTTCAGTTGCAGGTTGGACATTCTTGTCCGACTGAGTTTCTGCGGGCAAGAATGCCCATCGTACCTGCAGATCAAGTGTTGGTGCAGCACTACTCAGCCTTTGGAGCATCAGCAGCCGGCGCCTCAGATGGGGCAGCATCAGCTTTCGGAGCCTCTGCGGCAGGAGCTTCTGACTTTGCTTCCGCTGGCTTATGATCTTCTTCCTTGTGGTCAGCCTTGGCATCGCCTTCGCCATGAGCAGGCTCGTCGTGGGCATGCTCTCCTTCTGCGTGTCCATGTTCGCCATGAGTATGCTCATCATGGCTGTGAGCATGAAATTCGCCGACGAGTTCTTTGCCGTCAACAGTGACGTGAAAATGTCCGTCCAGCTGTTCTTCCGATTTGATGGCGTCAGGAAGCTGGCTGCCTGCGATCACAAATCGTGAAGCAGTGGCTTCTGTCTCACCTTCCAGTGGAGAGGCCTTGGCTTCAAGAACGACTTCGGCACCGTCTTTTTCGATTTCGAAAGCGAGACCTGTCGCGGGCTTACCCACGCCAATCTCGCTGCCATAAAAATAGAGAGTGATGTCGCGAGTCGCGTTGTCAAACACCATCTCCGCATGGTGGCCGTGAGTATCATCCAATTCCAGCACGTGACCGCCATACTTTCCGGCATGACCACCATGATCGTGGCCGTGATCGTGACCATGGTCATGTCCGTGATCGTGGCCTTCACTCAATGGAGCATTCTTGTAGTCCTGGTAATTCCCGTCATCGCATCCGACAAAGGCAAATGCTGCGAGAGCCAATCCGGGCAGAGTATTTCCAAATCGCATATCACTGAATTCCGTAAAATAATTTGGGCTTAAAAGAGGTGGCTCAACAGGCAGTCATCCGTTCAACGGACGTTACGTTCGTGCCAGAGATTATGATGGATCGAGCTGCGGGATTTTACCCTGATCGGAGCGAATTGACAGCAAACATTCGCAAGTCCCGGCTGCAGACTGCGATAACTTGAGTCGAATTCCCCATTTTCCACGAGGATTGGTGCGTGCATGGTTCAGAGCGTTGTAGATCTGTTTAATCAGCTGGCCCGCAATGAATTTGGCTTCTTTGCCCGGCTGAGATCTGTCACTGAGCTGATGACGACCCAGGTTCCCGTGGTCAGTTCGGAGGTCAGTCTCGGTGATGTGGTCGGCCGGAAAGATCCCTCAACACTGACGTCGCTGGCAGTGATCGACTCCGCGAAAGGTGACCTGATCGGACTTCTGAAGCATTCAACGATTCTTCGTTGCCTGCCTCGCTATCTGAACACTCTTAAAGAAAGTGACCGCGACCGCAGCATTCTGACTACCAACGTCTGCGATCTTGTTTCACGTCAGTCACCCAGCCTGAGTCCTTCCGCGACACTTCTGGAAGCCCTGGAGATTCTGGTCCGCCAGGATTGTGAGCAAATCTTAATCTATGACGATCCGCATCAGCTCAAAGGGATGATCACGCCCGGCAGTTTTGCTCGAGCCATGCTGCTTTATTACAGCGTCTTTCAGCAACTGCAACCGCTGCAAAGACTGCGACTGGTGGACCTCGACAGCGAATTATCTCTGGACGAAATCTTCTGTCGTGGTGCTCAGACGGCTCGTGATGTGATGAGTGCTCCGGTTGCGATTGCCAGCCGGGAACCCGTGGCCACCGCTATTACGATGATGCGTGACAATCGCGTTCGATTCCTGGTGGTCGTGGACGACAATAATCAGGTTGCAAGCGTCGTTAGTCAGAATGACGTTCTGGTGGCACTGCAGCCGCCGGTACGCCCCTCTCTGCTGGATCACAAGTGTGCTCTTCCAGCAATGGTGGATCTGCTTGCCAGTGGTCAGGAAGCGACGTTATCGGAGCCGGTCACGAGCATTGCAAAGAGTCGAGTGATCACGGTCGCCCCAACTTCCCGACTCTCTGAGACGCTCGCCAGACTGGTTGAAACAGAGCGCGATGTGGTCGTTGTGCAGGACGAGAAGCAACTGCTTGGAACCGTATCGTTGGCCGATGTCGTGAGGGTCTTCAGGACTCTGATGCGACTGCAAAGCATCAAAGGTTAATCCATCGCGTCAATGAAAACGGCCCGATGCATCGAAATACATCGGGCCGCAGTGCGTTCAAATTCAGGGCCTACAGGTCAGAGCCTGTCGCGAGTCCCAAAATCAACCAACCTTCATGGCTTCGCCCAGAATCTTGGAAGTGCTTGGTCGCATAATTCGGCCATCGACCAGTTCGCCCTTCTGTAGCGTGGCACGGATGTCCTTGCCGCTGATAGACCATGGCTTTTCGTCTTTGTGGCGTTCCATCAGGTCGACTCGACCAACTGATTCGTAGTAGGCTGCGAATCCAACATTGATGGTCTTGATCTTCAGGTCACCGCCAAGCTTCTTGAAGATTTCCTGAGCATCGAAGTCACCCCAGATTGATTCGCCGTTGGCGTACGGAGCATCCGCGTGCTTACGACCAATCACCAGATGGGTGTAACCCATGTTCTGGCGATAGATGCCGTGCATGACCGCTTCCTTTGGTCCGCCGTAGAACATCTTGATGTCCAGACCCAGCAGGATGACTCGATCCGGCACTGACTCACCGCGAGGCCCCCACAGAGCGGAGTCGCTGTCGCCGTCGCCCAAAGCGCGGTCGGTGATCAGCTTCTCGTAGGTCTGCATGCGGATTTCAGCGTTCACGTCGTCGCCCTTCACTTCGCCAATCAGCGGATTCAGGCACGCGCCGGCGTTCTTGCCTTCACGAAGCAAAGTTTCCAGGCCGTAAACCAGAGCATACTCGTGAGCACGGTGCAGCGGATTGCGAGTCTGGAATGCGACGACAGAGTCCCAGCCTTTCGCAGCGAGAGCTTTGCGGACTTCGCGTGGAGTCAGAACGTATTTGCCGAAGGCTGGATTCTTTGGCTGCGGCAGAACTCGGATCTCACCACCGATCAGGTGCGAGTTACCCGCTTCGCCCTTGATCACCATGTCAGCACCTGGATGATCAATTCGATCCGTCAGGTAGACTGACTTCAGGTACTTCAGCTTTGGCCATGCATAGACGTCGCTCAGTTCAAGCGTTGCGACAATATCGCCCGCCGGATTGGTCAAAGCCACTTTCTGACCGGGCTTCAGAGTCTTGGCCATATCAGCGGTGATCGGAAACGCGATTGGAATCGTCCACGCGTACTTCTGGCCGTTGCTGACCACGTAGCATTCGTCAAGAACCTGATTGTAAACCGCAGAGTTCATCGGCCCGGTGAGCGGGCTCAATGTGCCGTCGCCAAAACGGTAAACGCTGGACAAGTCTGCTGAAGAGACCGGGACTTTGACAAGCGTGGCGGCTTCTGCCAGGAATGCTTCACGTTCCTGCTCGCCTACGGTGCGACAAACAGGTTCTGATAATCCACCATGAGGTGCGATCAGGTCGGCCATTTCGAAAACTTCCTTAGAACCAGGGATTCCTTCGGCCAGAACTTCTGCCGAATCTCATAAAGAGGCGGAACCTAGAGGAACGACTCGGTTGAGTCAAGAAGTTCCTGGAAGCGGTAGGTTTTGGCGAGTTTCTTGCTGCAAACGGCGTGTTTCATCGCCTCGGGGGTCAAAACGGCGAAGTTTTGAGGCATCGGCGCTGCGACCAGCCCATGAACGTCCGGAGTGGGAATTCGGCCCCTGTGTGGTCTCAGGCGAAGTCCGATCTCTCCAGAACCACTGCAGATGTCGCCCAGGATTCCTGAAAGATGCTCAGGGTCCTGACATTCCGAAATTCCCGGCGGCGTTGCTTCCTGAGGCTTCCAATAACTCTGTCAAGTCCCTTCAAGATGTCGTCGCAGTCGTTCAGTATCTGCAAATGCCATGCGGATTCCACGTTTTCGCTATCTGTGGTCTTCATGCCAGCGTGAGGCTTTCGTGAAGGAATAATTGGGAAGAATGGTGCTGAGGATCGACCCTGAAACGGTCACAGCTTTACTGGATTACCCATCACCCTGGATCCGCAGGAGTTACCAGCGTTGGCTACCCGTTGAGACCGAATTCACTGACCTATTCGGAAGTATTGGCACGACCTGAACTTCCCTGTCGACGATGTCTGACGAGGTGGACTTTCGTCGCGGGTTTCGACTTCCATCCCTCGCTCAGAGGGTGCATGACTCCTGCGTGAAGAATGCTCGAACAATGTTCGCGACGGCTTTCCACCAGGCTGCACACTGTGTTTTCCGGCATTCGATTGACGTTCCGCATGTTCGATAATCGCGTCTTGAGCGTCACAGGGTTACTGTCCGGTGGGAATTATCCGACCTAGAATACGCGGCTGGAATTCTCCGAAATGGCTTTTTCCGGGATGATTTCCGCATACGAGTTCGCTGACTTTCAGGCGCGCTCCTGAATTGTGAATGCATGAAAACAGCTGACTGGATTGTCCTCGCAGTATCGCTACTGCTGATTCTGACCACCTCGGTGGTAATGAGTCTGCGATTGCGCGCCCCGGATGACTACTTTACGGCGGGGCGGCGAGTTCGTCGCTGGCTGCTGGTTCTGTTTGCGTTTGGTTCAGGAACCAGCAGCGATACACAGTCGTCGGTGATGGCGGCGACATGGCGTTTCGGCCTGGCGGGACTGTGGTGGCAGTTCCTGTGGCTGCCAATCGCCCCGTTTTACTGGATAGTGGCACCATTGCTGCGACGACTGAGGGCGATTACGACGGCCGATTTCTTTGCGATGCGTTTCGGCCCCAGCACAGCAGCTCTCTATTCGGTGTACGGCATGATCATCTCCGTGGTGCTGATGGCCGGAGTGCTTTTTGGCGGCGCGCGATTGCTGGTGACGCTGACTCATCCCTTCTTCAGTAATCTGTCCCAGGCGGTCAATGTTCAGCTTCCGGTCGTGGATGTGGCAGCGGCGGTCGAGCCTCCCTCGGTCGATCGTCCTCCTGTCGTCATTTGGAGGCAGGTTGGCAGTGAAGATATTGCAGCGTGCTGTCTGGGGGGCGTGCTCATTATTTCCGGAGTAATTGGCGGGCTGGGTTCGGCGATTGTTGTTGATGCGTTTCAGGGAGTTCTGCGAATTGGACTCACATGCCTGATGCTTCCCATTCTGTTCCGGAAGATCGGCGGATTCGGTGTGATGCACACGATGGAGTCACTGAAACCCGGCATGCTTGATTTTGTGGCCAGTTCAAATGCTCGAGTCGAAATCGGTGCTGAACCGTTCACTCCGTTTTATCTTTGTATGCTCGCCGTCGCCGCGTTGGCGGGAATTATTGTGCAGCCTCATATCATTATGATGTGTGGTGCAGGTCGCACAGAAATGGATTCGCGGATTGGTTTTACCTTCGGCAGTCTGCTGAAACGTTGTATGTCAGTGGCGTGGGCGTTCATGGGGTTAGCCTGCATCATCTGGTATCTCGGGCCGGAAAGCCCGTTGCGGCAGCAACATGCATCGGCGGAGCAGTCTCAAACGTTGGCCCGGCTGAACCTGATCGCGTCGGGGGATGTGGCGACGATCCCTGCGGACACGATCGTTCAGGCGCGTTTTGCCGACGCAACGTTTGGAGATCGAATCCTTGGCTATGCAGCGCGAGACATCCTGCCGGACATTATGCCAGGACTGATGGGAGCCATGGCGGCCATGGTGCTGGCCGCAGTTGTCAGTCATTGCGGAACACAAATGATTGTCGGGAGTGGTCTGTTTTCGGAACACCTCTACAGACACCACATCGCACCCGGCTATGAACCGTCTCATTACCTTGCTGTGGGACGACTCTGTGGTCCGATTCTGGTGGCCGTCGCGTTGATGCTGCAAACGACTTTCACAGACATTACGGATGTGTTGAAGCTGGTAATCAAGACACCTGCGGTGATTGGTATCAGCATGTGGATGGGACTGGTTTGGGTCCGCTGGAATACCATCTCGGTCTGGACAACGACGCTGGCCTCTGCATTCCTTGGAATTCTTTGCGGCTATTATCCGGAAGAAATTCAAAAGACGTTTCCCGCTTTTTCTGATCTCATGTTTCTTCAGGAGCCGGGCGGACTGGTCATGATCGATGCGTGGAAGATCGCCTGTATTCTGGCCGGTGGCCTCATTTGTGGCGTCATTGCCTCTGTTCTGACGGATCCTCAGCAGGATGATCAGCTGGAACACTTCTATCGTGTAATTCGCACACGAGTGGCTCCGGATGAATCCGAATACGCCGATCAATACACTCCACCAGAAGACGCGGAACTCGTTCCGGCCGTGTCCTTTTTTGGCTTCCAGTTTCCCGGCCCCACAGCAGGTGGTACAGTTGGTTTCGTGATCGCATGGGTCGTTGTTATCGTCATGATCATCGGAACAAAATGGCTGTCGCTGCAGATCTGAGGTGACTCAATGGCCCGCCTGTATCTGGTGATTGATGGTTACAACCTGATGCACGCGGCTGGTCTTGGGCGCTCAGAATATGGCCCCGGAGAACTGGAACGAAATCGCCAGCGGCTGCTTAACCAAGTGGCCGGTATCCTGAATGCGCAGACGGCACACGATGCACTGATTGTTTTTGATGCGCACCTGGCAGTGCCTCGAGCCTCAGACGAGGACCAGCCGCTGCAGCGCTCTCCAATGGCCGTAAGATTCTCACGCGACGGTCGTGACGCTGACGCAGAGATCGAACTAATCCTGGAGACTCACAGCAGTCCTCGACAAGTTCTGATCGTATCGAGCGATCATCGACTGCACAAAGCAGCTGCCCGTCGAAAAGCGAGGTGTATCGACAGTGAAGACTTCCTGCGGCAGTTCGACGAACCGGAACCACTCCGCAGTGTCCCGAGGAAACCATCTCAGCCACACAAGACCGGCGCGACAAAGCCCCAGCCGCGAAAGTCCACGGAGAAAATCTTTCAAGAGGCTCAGCAGGCGAAAGCGACGGAGGCTGAAGACTACCTTGAAGATTTCCTGATGATTGATGTCAGCGATATCAAACGGTCAGTACGAAAAGAAAAGCTCTAGCCGTTGCTGGTCTGACGTTGGCCTGGCTGCATTATCCCGTCTGTGGATATGCAGTGAGTTGATCATTTCAATTGATCCGCATGGATCGTCAGAGACTTCCAGATCGTTGTTGTCCGTCCCATGGCGGCGGTGACCGTCTGAAGTTCCAGCGAGTTGCCCACGACGGGCGAATCGGAGACTTCGTGAGTTCGATACAGACGGAATTGATCAGAATCTCCGTTGGCAAAAAGGAAATACAGGGTCTTGCCACGTCGTGCGAGACGCAGCTTCCCGGAAGACGTTTCCTGTCCAAAGCCCTGCACGTTCCAGCGGCTTCCGCCTTCATCCAGCGGCTGCTCGGTCATCGTGTCCAGAAACACGAGTCCACTGTGGCTCCGTCGCGCATGGAAATAAACTCGAACAGCCGGAGTACTGTCGAACTTCGCAGTGAGATTGATTCCCGAAAACTCATCCTTGTTCACCGGTGACTCAATCTCCAGCCGTTCATACTCGGCCGTCACGTCGAAGTCGCCAATCAAAGTCTCCGGCGCTGCGATCGCCTGGATCTGATAACCAGTCTTCTTCTTTGATTCCTGAACAGCCTGCAAGCCCTGACTCTCCGGCTGGAACAGGCTGATCGCTCCCTGACTCGCATCAAGCGAAGCGCGGAAGTCTGCGGGAATGGGTTTGCGATCTGAGAAATCGAGTTCTCGACTCTGCATTGTTTCCTTTGCTTGATCGAGGCTCTCTATAAACTCAATATCCGAGAGTTCCTGATCTTTCAAGGCTGGCAGTTCTTTGGGCCACTCGCCTTTCCATGACATGCTTCTGACACGAACACCAGTTTGTTGAGGAAAGTGAAACAAGCCGAATCTCCGCAAATTTGAAGCTTCGAGCTTCCTGCGATAGATGATTTCGTCATTCAGAAACAACTGCACCTCATTGCCCGTCAACTGGAGCTTCACTCGATTCCATTCATTCACCTGAAACGGCAGTGCGTTCTGTGTTGGTCTGTTCTGCGGCTCTTCAAAAGCATTGTCAGGAGACAGACCTGTTCGATCGAAGGCCGCGTCAGTGCACCAGTGAATCTTCACACCGTCGGGCTCCAGCAGAAACGCCAATCGGTCCAGAGCCGGGTGCACGATTTGATCATTGGGGGCGTAGTAAAATTCATACTCAATCGTTCCATCTTCCAGCATCGGGCGATGGTATCGCAGCAGACTTTCCGAACTCGAAACTCCCGGAGCCTGAACTCGCATCCCCATCAGTTGCTCACCGTCAAACTCCCACGACTCCAGTCGAGAGAAATTTCGCTGCTCATAGTAAGAAGACCATCCCGTCAGTTCGCGATCATGCAGCAGGTTGAGTGATTCCGGAATCTCAGGATTTCCCGTGATCCGAACATCCCGAATTCCACCGTGATAGCGATGCCAGAAACGAGCACCGATCCACGGATCATGATCAGGCTGAAGTTCTTCCGAGTACAACTCACGTCCGTTCGCGAGAATTCGTCCCGTGCCATCCTTGCTTTCAATGCGTATGTGAAACCACTGGCCCACTTCCGTTGACATCTCTTTTGATAACGCCGGTTTGCTGTACGATCTTCGATGGTCACCGGTTTCATAGTGAGTCATCCCCCAGGCCGGACCAGCCCAGCGGCCATTAAAGAACATCTCGCATTCTCGCCAGTCAAAGGTGGTCGTCAGGCAGTCGATTTCGAAATCCCCACGCAGAGGACTTTGAAAGTAGAGAAAATCGTTTTCGTGACCGGCCAATTGAGACAGTCCGTGATTCTCAAACATCCAGCGTGAACCGGGCATTCCCGGGCCTCGATTCAGGGCAGAATCAAACTCCGCTGCCGCCCATTGTTTCAGCGGCAGCGCGCGATAGTAGTCGTCCGTTGAGATGTTGGCGCCATCCGTGATTTTGCGGAATCCCATCAACGCCAGAAGCTGCCGATCCCACAAATCCGATCCGGTTCCGGAGCCGCCATGAAGATCTCGAAAAACAAATTGAAACAGTGGCTCGCTGGCATTGGCACTGGTCTCGGGGTGCCGCACACTCTCCCAGAACACGAGCATTTCCGGCCAACGTTCTGCGGGATCGCGAATGGGATGACTCCTGACAATCTCTCCTAATTCCAGCAGTGATGAATTCGCGGTCTCCCACTGTTCCTGAGCGATCGCAATCAGGATGAGCATCGCCAGGCGTGAACGGTGAGCATGATCGAATGGATCCTGCGAACCCGTGCCCAATTCATCCTGCATAACTCGCTTCTGTAACTCATCGAGCCGATTCAGTTGCCTCGCGAGCTGTATCAGATCGAAGGCGGCCGAGAACAAACTGCCTCCGACCAGAATTCGTCCCTGACCGGACTGTTCCGCTTCGGCCAGCCGGCTAGTTTCCTCGGGCGTGTATTCTGCAACAGGAGGTGCCGGGCTGAGCGGTGAAAAGTGTCCGTTCAGTCGATACGAATTTCGCTGAGCGCTGGGCAGGACCCATTCACTGAGAAATTTATATCGTTGCTCATTCTCCAAGGTTCTGGCATATCGGCGCACGGAGTCAACATTCTCCGCCAGAAAGTGGTCACCAAGTGCACGGGTCAAAGCCCGGCTTTGCTCGTTCGATGGAGTCTTAGCGGGAGACACCAGGTTCTGCAGAATCTCCTCGGGAATCGTTTCAGGCCAGTCGCCCGTCAACACGACATTCCTGATCTGAATCGGCTGAGCACTCGGCTGCGCAAAGAAGCCGAACTGGCGACTTTGTAATGCGTCAATCTTCTGCTGATAAATCTCCGTGTCGTTTAAGCTGATCGTTGCAACATCATCGCGAAGCGTTACCGTGACTTTGTTCCAGTTATTGCTGGTCAACGGAAGATCTCGCGGGCCTCGGCGAGCCAACGGATTTGCGATCGTGTTGTCCTGAGCAAGTCCTGTCCATTCGAACTGGCCATCGACCATCCAGGTTTGATTCACACCGCGCGGCGAAATTACGAACGCTATCCGCCCCAGGGCCGGATGAACGGCCGTAGACTCATCCTGAAAGAACTCGTAACTAATCGACTCACCATTTTGCAGAGGGCGAAAGTAATGAAGTCGAGAAGCACGCCTGGCCGTCCCGTCGTTCTCTGGCCTCGGCGAACGCGAAATGACGCCGTCGGAAATGGACCAGTCCGGCATCGGATTCGAATTGGCTTGTTGTTCTTTCTGTGTGGGCCAGACCGATTCGCGACTTTCGCCATACCAAGAAGAGATCCAGCCTCGCAGGCCCTGCTGAGACAGCAGCAACTTCCTGGGAATTTTGGGACTTCCTGTGATCCTGAGATTACGAAACATCGGCGTGTATTCGGCGGAAGATCGCAAACCAATCCATGGGCTGCTCCCTGCTTCAGCGTCGCTGATGTCGACGGAATTCTCTGCTGGCTCTGCGCTGACCAGAATGTTGTTTGGCAGCAATTCTGAGAGTTTCTCTGCCCACATTTTCTGGTTGTTCACCAGAAGTGCGGATTCACCATCTTTAAACATCATGGAAAGCTGATGAAACTGAGGTGCTCTTTGATGAACGATAAAAGGGCACGGCTGTTCGATCTGGTCCCTTTTGTCCGGCGAGGTGATCGTCAGGAGTGGCCCGGACTGATATCCTGAAATACGAATCGCAAGTCCGTTTGTGGTAATGCCGCTCGCCATATCATCCGGGCCGCTGATCTGCGCATCAACCGCAAACTGAAAATCGCCAACGAGCGGATAGCGAAAACACAGAAAGTCGATATCTCTTCCGGAAATGTGCTTCAGATGTTCTTCATGGCTGATCCACAGCGGCCGCGCTGGAGCGGCGACATTATTCAGTGTCCACCGTGTCCCATCATCGACGCTGAAGGAAATCCAGTGCTTTGGTGCTGCGTCAGAAGCCAATGCTGTGGAAGTCGCGACTTCCGTTTCACCGACCGGAAGACTCAGCCCATGAAGAACAGCTCGCTGAACATGCGTTCGAGTCAATCGATCGCCTCCGTTGGTCCGGAGCAATTCTTCGAGAGCGACGAGTGACTCCAAAGCATCGACTCTGAGGTCGGCCTGATCAAGACTGACGATCGCACACAAATAGTCTTCCAGAACAACAGCTCGATCCGCCAGAGGAGATAACGAGGCTTCAGCCTGAGCGCTCTCAGACTTCACCGCAGTCCTGGCGTCACTCCTGAGCTTACTTAGTCGTTCTCGCGCGGACGAGAGAAAGGCGTCGGTGCTGACTGTGTCTTTGATTTCGGACAGATACAGACAGAGTTCAACGCCAGGAGTTCCGGAGTCCTTTAGTGTCTGAAGTTTTCTGCGCAGGGCATCGAGTTCTCCGACTTCATCAGCGGCTTCCATCAACAGCCATCCGCTACTGAAGAGACCGGGCACGCCCGCTACGGAAGGCGTCGAAAATGTCCGAGGCGTAGGGCGTTCATTCAGGGCTCTGGCGAATTCCTGAGGCGGCGCATCATCCGTCGTCAGCACCTGAAAACAGCGGACGCTTTGATGGTCCGCATCGGGCACCGTCCATTTGAGCAGAATTTCGTATCTGTCGTCGGGTGAAAGTTGAATCAGTTTTCGATGCAGAGCCGAAAACTCCTGCATGACAACGGCAGCGTCGAGATTCGTACCTCTTTCGATTGCTCGAGATCGGCGATGTTGCCGAGCACTTCTGCTGTGCGTCTTTGTTCATCGGAGACCGCAACTTCCAACAGACGTTGCGACAGCAAGTGGGACCACGTTGACGTCATCTGAATTTGCCGTACGTGGCTGATCTGCAAACGCGGTAACGTCGAAGGCTGAACCTGATTTTCGTCACTGCGGAGCGGGGTGCTAAGGCCGAAAAGCAGGGCGACCATGAACGCCGCGTGAATCGCCTGAAGAAATCCGAAATGCATCATGATGTCGGCCAATACAGGGGCAACCAGGTTCGATCCAACGCAATCTCAGAGTTCTGTCGTTCGAGAATACCAATTCCTCCCTCGAATCTCTACGAATCTTGCCCGATCGTCGCCTTTCCGATTCCAGCGGAATTCTCTTCATGCAGAGATCGAATTATCATGCCCGAGGACTGACTGACATCAGCCGGAACGCGTTAGCGTCCGGTTTTAGTTGCTCAATCGGACAACGCTGTGAAGCATTTTTATGACAGGAATTGTGCGATTCGGGCCAAAGGCCCATTCGTTCAGATAGCCCGGGCCATCGGCCCGGGAAGACTTCACAACGTTCCTCAATCAGGGCGAATAATTCTCTTGCCATCGATGCCTTAAAATCACCCCTGGCAGGACCAGTCGCTACACCGTGTTATTGTGATCTCGCAAAGTGACTTCATGAGTTTTCCACCGACACAAACTATTTCCGGAGAGAGATTGCTGACGCTGCGATATGAGGTCGTGGAAGCGGATATGCAGCAAGTTCGGGACATCGTGGATTCGACGGGGTTCTTTCATCCTCCCGAAGTCGATGTCGCGGTCGAACTCGTCGAAGAGCGATTGCGACGCGGAGATGCCTCCGGGTATTTTTTTGCGTTTGTGGAACATGACGGCCAGGCGATCGCCTATTCCTGCTATGGCCCGATCGCATGCACGGCGAACAGCTTTGATGTCTACTGGATCGCAGTGCATCGCGATGAACAAAAGCACGGGATTGGCCGCTGGCTGATGAACCTGACCGAAGAACTGATTCGCCGTCGAGAAGGCCGACGAATTTATGTGGAAACATCCGGACGGCCCGATTATTTGCCCACACGCAGTTTTTATGAACGATGTGAATACGTGAAGGCTGCCGAGTTGCCGGAGTTCTACGGTCCGGACGACTCGAAAGTGATCTATCTGAAAGTGCTCTGAAAGCCACTTATGAAAACTCTGATCCGTAACGCAACCGTCATTCTGCCTGACGCCATTGAACGCATTAACGTCCTGATTGATGGAAATACAATTGTGGCTCTGGATGCGGCCGATTCAGCGAGCGCTGACGAAGTCGTCGACGCTGCGGGGCTCCATCTGATTCCAGGCGTGATTGATGATCAGGTTCATTTTCGCGAACCGGGACTGACACACAAAGAGGACCTGCTGACGGCCACGCGAGCATGTGCAAAAGGAGGAGTGACCTCTTTCCTGGAGATGCCGAATACTAAACCCACCACGACAACGCTGCAGGCCCTGGAAGATAAGCTGGCCATCGCCGCACAGAAATGCCTGGTCAATTACGGCTTCTACATCGGGGCCACTCCGGACAATATCGATGTTTTGAAGGCGGCACAGCGAACTCCGGGGATCAAGATTTTTATCGGTTCCAGCACCGGCGATCTTCTCGTCGACAGCCAGGCCGCGCTGGAGAGAATTTTTGCCGAGACAACTCTGCCGATTTGTGCTCACTGTGAAGACGAAACGACCGTCAAGGCAAACGCTGCAGCCCTGGGTGGCGGCACAACCGTGGCGGACCATAGTCGTATTCGAGACAACAAAGCGGCGATCATTGCGACAAAGCGTGCTGTCGATCTGGCCGAACGGCATCGCCATCGCTTTCACGTATTGCATGTGTCGACGGCCGAGGAAGTGGAATTCCTGCGAGGCACCAGCGACCTGATCACCGCAGAAGCGTGTCCTCATCATTTGTTTTTCAGTACTGACGACTACGAGCGACTCGGCACGTTGATTCAGATGAATCCCTCGATTAAATCCAAAGCCGACTGCGCTGCTGTCTGGCAGGGGCTGCTGGATGGAACTCTGGAAGTCATCGCGACGGACCATGCTCCCCATACGCTGGAGGAAAAGCGTCAGCCGTATCCAAAGTCACCATCAGGTTTGCCAGCGGTCGAGAACTCTCTGGCCTTGATGTTGAACGAGGTGCATCTCGGTCGATGCCTGTTGAGTCAGGTGGTTTCCTGGATGAGTGAAGCACCGGCCCGAGTCTGGAACCTGCATAACAAGGGGGCCATTCGAGTCGGCTACGATGCAGATCTGGTGCTCATCGATTTGAACAAGACGCAGACAATTCTGAACGAGAACCAATTGACGAGGTCTGGTTGGTCTCCCTGGCACGGGACTACTCTGACCGGCTGGCCGGTTCGAACGTGGGTCATGGGCCAGACCGTTTTCGCCGATGGCAAATTGGATGAATCGGTTAGAGGTTCAGAGATACAATACAGCCGGTAAGGTCTCGTGGGTTTGGCGATTGGAAATCGTGCAGGCGTTAATTGATGGCGAATTTCGAAACCGTCCACACGATGACAGACTACTACGACGGACCTCGGGGAGGGATCGCGGATTTTCGTGGTGTTCCGCATGTTTATGAATCCACGTATGCGGATGTCGGAGACAAGCCTGATAGTGCCATCGACGTGTTCAGATTGTCTCCGATCATTCCCGAAATCTTTGGGCTGGCACTCGAAGACTGGGGCATTTGGCTGCGTTGGGAGACCGCATTTCATCGCGGCGAGCTAACACCGGACGATGCACACCCTGCATTACTGGTTGATCGAATCCGACATGAGGAACTCATGCGCCAGCTTTCCGGTAAGCTTATCATTGCTGATGACGGCTGTGTTCTGGCACACGCAGAGTTCCGAGTACGGAATGATCCAAATCATTCTGGACCTGGACTTCATCCTCTTGAAGTCAAATGGACGCAATTGTCATCAGTTCGCGCAGAAGAACCCAGCGAATAGGTTTGTGGTAACGCGGACGCTACGTGAACTGGTTTTGTTTGGGTATGACTTTCTGCACAAACATGTCGGCAACGTCGCTTCAAGAGGCGACTGATGGAATACAAGAATCTCACCCCGCGCACAGGTCGTATTTGCACGTTCACTTTGGCGATACAGTGCGATTGCCCTGAAACGAGCCACGTATCCGAGCGGAGTGTTCGTGAAGTCGATTGGTCTGGTATGCGTCAATCAGACGTTCCAGCATTTCGAGACGATACCGTATTCGCTGACCTCGCTCAGTGTCGCGAAATCGGCGAGGCTGATCAAAGACGCGAATTTCCTGAACATTCGGAACGATATCGATACCATCACGAACGGCCGCATCAACAGACTCGAAGTGGTGATGCTCGGCCAGCACGATTCGACCGGGCTCCAGCACCAGCGTATAACCATAATCACCATACGCTTCAGAAAATGCTCCGTCGATGGTGATGGCCTTCCCGCTGCGTTTGAGAGGAGACTCGCCCTTCTCCACCTTGACCGGAACATGTCCATTGACGATCAATCCATTTTCCGCGGCCATACCAAACTCTGCCAGAACTTTGTCACAGAACTCGACTTCGTGAATCAGCGCAAAGTAAGGATCTTTGGTCTCGTGATGAGAATTCTTATCCTGAATGAAGTCGCGTTCAAAAGTGGCGATGCGATCTTTGCCGAACAATGGCGACCTCGGACCGCTCCATAGATACCACAGGAAATCCAGATCGGGCTCCGCGGCATTCACAACAGCTCGACGTACAACGGTCTCGATATGTTCGAAAAGCTTACGCCCCGACAATAATTGACCATCGACGCTGAGCGGCAAAAAGTTACCCGAACCATCAACCGGGACGCACCCGTGAAAGATCAGGCATTCATCGCGCCGCAGGTACATGGATCCGTGACCAACCATAAAGCGAATCTGTTCCTGCAGTTTTTGACTGCTCAGGAACGAATTCTTCAGCACAGCAAGACAGGACTGCTCCTCAGCCGTCAGCCTATATGGATCCGCAGGATCAATTGTCGGGAAGACCTTGTCACGAAGCTCGTAAATGATGCCGTCAATCTCGATTGTGCCGCGAACGTGATCAATTCGATGCAATAACCTTCGATGCTCCAGCTGCCACTGCGGATTGCGTTCGAGCAACTGGCCTTCCAGTTTGAACTGCATAACGGCGACGGCTTTTTGCATACGTGCGACAACGTCGTTCGGTCGCATGCCACCACTTTTGGGCATAAAGAACAGCGCGGGGTCTTCGGCATAAACGGTCTGAGCCAGATGTTCCAGCGGCGTAAGCGGAATGCTGTACCCTTCGTCCAGTTGCCCAATTCGACGGTACCGCAATGACACGCGAAGTACCGTACAAATCAGGGCGTCATTGCCCAGCCCGGCTCCCATCCACAACGCATCATGATTGCCCCAGATAAACTCGACGTTCGGCTGCAGTCGAAGATATTCCACAACTCTGTCACCCCGCGGTCCGCGATCCCAGCAATCTCCACCGATGATCAGTTCGTCTACCGCCAAATTGCGAATAAGTCGGCCTACCAGGTGAATCAAATGCAGTGCGCGTCCTCGCTTGACCAGTTCCTCAAGCATGGCCCCAATGAACTCCGGACCGCGCTCAGTCGAGGGAGAATGCAGCAACTCGAGCAAAAGTTCACTATACTCCGCCGGAAACAACCGCGTGGCCAGTCGCAGGCTGTAATTCGACACCAGATATCTCAGCAGTTCCAGCTGAGGCTCCAGAGTACGTGTTGCGTAAGCCAAAACATCCTCGGACCGTGTCAGCGTTTCACGAAGTCGCTCGGTTACCTCCGCCGGATAAAACGTAAGTTTCAGGAACTCTGACATCTCCTCCGCAGTCATGCGGCCGGCAAATATCTCCTCAACGAGAGGACGAAGAGTTCCCGAGGCGTTATTGATAACGTGCTGCAGCTTTTTATCTTCCCCATGAATATCGCTGATGACATGCACGGCACCTTTGGGCAGTGTCTGTACGGCGGCCAGACGGGCCACTTCGGCTATCGCCGCATCGACATTCGGAAACTCCTGAGCCAGCAACTCCAACATCGCGAGATCAGCTTCAGGACGCTTGAAGGACAAAGACGCATTGGACATGAGAAGTTGGCAACTCAAGAAATGATTGACGAGCGACGAATATCACGTTGGGGGCACGGCTACACAAGGCGGTGGGTCGAAGTCATGTGAAGTACGTTCGAAGCATCACCTCTGCCTTCAGCAATTGAACTTGCCACACGTTTGCGCGAATTTTTCAAACCATCTGACAGGCTGACCATTCGCCACACACACGCTGGAGAAAAAACGTACTGCAAATCACGGAGCTTCATAATCTTTCCACATCCAGACCAGCGTATCAGCCAGCGTGTGCTGGAACACTCGACCATCGCAATGGCGAGATTCTTTGCTGAAAATGTACCGATAGTCATAGCCTCTGGCCTTCAGCGCAGCGGCCGTGCGTTCGTTGGCCATCACCCAGTTGTGGTAGGTCTCTTCGGCATCGTTGGCTCGATTGTCGTGCTCAGCGACATGCGTGAAGATGCGCAGCGGTTTCTTTTCGCTGGTCTCAATGAGCTTCTTGCCGGAATGATACTCCCAGGCACCAAGCGGATACTCAGCTTCCTCTGCGGCATCGTCATCCTGCTGATCCACAAAGGTGCCGGAATAAGTAATCAGCCGACGGAACAAGTCTGGTCGAAACCATCCCATCGTCAACGCTGCCGCACCGCCCGAGCTGCAGCCCATGACGCCTTTGCCCCAGGGATCATCCGTAAATGCCAGGTTCGGATAGGCGGCCCGGATCTCGGCGTTTTTCAGCACCGCGGCCAACACTTCGTCATTAATAAATCGAGCCAGGCGGTCGGACATCGTGTCATACTCCAGCCCGCGCTGACAGCCGTAGCTGTCATTTCCGCCGTTTTCAACCGCGATCACCACAAAGGCCGGCAACCGGCGTTCAGGATCCTTTGAGATCGTGAGGTTATCCAGCGCGTTGCGGACCAGATTGAACTGAGCAGGCCCGTCATGAATCACCTGGATCGGAGCCTTTGTACCCTCCTGATACGCAGCCGGAACGTAGACAAAAATCTTTCGTTCTTTTCGCACAGGCTTGCGAGGATCCAGCGTCTTGTCGTCACCGCGAAAGATTCTGCTGTCGGCCAGCGGCATTGTAAATTCAAAAGCACGCCCCTTCGGATTTCCCTTGTCCGTCAGATCAGGATCCATCTTGTATTCTGGTCCAATGACAAAGTTCCCGTTGCCTTTCGTTCCGGCATGATCTTTCGTAACTTCATCCGCAAACGTCACAGTGTCTGTAAAGCCCTGAAACGCCGCGATTGTCAGAACGGCAGGAGCAAATTTTTGCGTGAGACGAGTGAAGAAGGCCATTTTGATAACTCCAGTTCGCGGAGACAGAAACTGTGGGAAGGATTTGAACAAAGATCAGCGACGAGATCACACAGAACGACGAAGACAGAAGCTCTATCGAAAAACGATGATTTCTCGTCGCCGTACAAAGCAAAACACACATATCATTTTGCGAACACCGGATTCTGCTGTTGACCACCGGCCTGAACAAATGCCAGCAGATCGAGGATTTCTTCGCGCGTAAACGTGATCAGCAGACTCATCGGCATCGTGGAAACCCTGGAAGCTTCGAGCTCTTCGATGTCTGATCGTGCCAGTGACACTTTGGTCTCAGGCTTCAGAGGATTGGGCAGTAACGTGATGGCAGAATCTGTTTGTTCCAGCATCATCCCCGAGACAACGCGTCCGTCATTCAATGCGGCCACCCACGTTTGATACTGTTTATTGATCTCCGTAGACGGCTCCAGCATCTGTTGCAGCAGCTTCTGACCTTTGAATCGTTCGGCAACTTTGGACAAGTCCGGGCCCAGCACAGTACCGACGTCGTTGAGCTTATGGCACTTGCTGCAACCGGCGATTTCAAAGACCTTCCGTCCCTGTTCATAGCTTCGCCTCGACAAATTGTCTGCGTCGGCCGATAGTTCTGCGGTCGTCCACATCTTGACAAACTTTCGCACCGGAGCATTCGCGGACTCTGGCAGAGGCTGTCCGTCCGGAATTACATACAAGCTTCCCTGCATAACCCGCCAGTGCCCCGGATAAGTACAGACAAGACGATATTCGCCGGGCTCTTTAGGCGCTTCGAAGAACATCGTGTACTGATCGCCGGGCTGCAGAATCGGCGAGAAACAAATCTCAGCCGGATCATTGGGAACGTAATGCGTCGCGATCGCTCGAGGATTACTGGCCAGTTGCATCGACTGCTCACCAAACTCATCGATATGATCGGCCTTCACGACCGCCACATTGTGCGGCATGCTGGGATCGCCGTTTTTAAAAGCCAGAGAAACTCGCGTCCCCGGAGCAACTCGCAACTGACGCGGTTCAAACTGCAGCCCCGCCGAAGCGCTCACGGAGATCTTGAGAGAACTCGACACCCAACCAAAATCTGTGCCCAGCTTCTCCTGCGTTACAAGTCGCGGATCCTGCTCGTACTTTTCGGCGATTGGAAAATCGGGAGCTCGTCGTTTTGGCACAGCTGCGTATTCCGGATACCTTTCGAAGTCCGGCCGCAGTTCATAAATTGTCGCCAGAACGTCCGGCTTGAACTCATGCCCGCCCGCAGTCTTAAGTCTCATGTGAACATGAAACTGCATCGTCGGATGCATTTGAGGAATCTCAAGGAAGATCGACTTCGCGTCCTCCAGAAGTCGCACCGATTTCACATCGACCCAATCGTGCCCCTGTCGACCGGGTTCACGAATCGAAAACTCCGGCGACCCATACCCGGCGCTGTAGAGATAATTCCATTGCTGACAGAACGTGTTCTTGAGATTTACGGAAGTCGGATCCAGCGTCTCGCTGAATCGAACGATGACACCGTTATTGTGTGATTCAATTGCCGTCGGCAACGGAAACGGTTTCCCCGTCAGGCGAACTCTATGCAAACAGCCATCTTCCTGAGCGTAACTCTGCCAGCCTTCGGTACCACCCACATACATGCAGCCATCATGATGATTGAAGGCGACTCGGCAAACACCGCTGAGATAATCGCCCGGCAATGGGACGACGGCTCCCTGAGCTTTCCCGTTCACGACATCTCTCAGCACTACATAGGTCTGACACGCGCCGAAAGATGTTCCGATTGCGGCTCCACTGAGTGGCCCCAGACGCTTGTCGGTCGGCAGGAATCCGATTTCTCCCGAAGAATTATCGAGTCCACGCGGAAGGAACACGAGTGGCAAATCATAGCCATATTTCCCATGATCAGGCTTTGGGCCTTTCAGGCCATGATAGCTGTGGCCACCGACTTCAAAGATGGCGGATGCCGGAGTCCAGGTGCCTTCCTGAACACTCGCCAATACCACAGAGCCGTCCGGCGAAACGCCGATGCCGTTGGAATTTCGAAGGCCATTCCCCAACGATTCAATCGTGCCGGCGGAGTCCATACGAGCCACTCCAAAATCTCCCGACGAGATGGCCCAGTACAATCGTCCAGCCTCGTCCTGCTGCAGTGACGTACAGAAGTCATGACCGCCGGTCGTCGGAAATGCGTTCGTGACGCATTCGTAGAAGTCCGTTTCGTTGTCGCCGTTGAAGTCGTGCAGCCGAGTAATCTGATCGGATCCCAGCACAAGAATCTTTCCGTTCTGGATCACAATCCCAAGCGACTGATAAAAGCCGGCGGCGATTCTTTGCCAACGCAGCGGTTTGGTCGCCATCGTATCGATTCCATCCACAAGCCAAACTTCGCCCATTAAAGTCGATACGACAACTCGGCCGTCCTTCAGGCATCCCACGCCGCCAATTCGCATCGCTGACTTGAACGGGTTGGACGCCACGGCCGGCAACGTAATCGAATCGAGCACCATCGGCCCGGAATCGTCGGCGAGCACTCCCCTGGTTTCCACAATCTTCGCGGCCCACTGTCCTGTGGTTCCGGCAAGATACTGCTGCTTCAGCACAGTGGACGATGCTTCGATCCTCGCGGGCGGCTTAAGACTGTCGGCGGCATTAGAAGCGATCTGTACGGAAACCGCACCGTTGATTTCTCCGCCTTCGAATTCTAACCCCAATGAACCATTGCGTTCTGCCAGCTTCACTCCCGCGATATTCCGAACAAGGCTCAGCCGAATTACGTTGCCGTCAGCAGCCACGGCGTTGATCTGCGGAACCTGGCTGTTGGTCGTAGCGACCTTCGCTCCAGTCGGTGAGGCGACAATTTTCAGGAAGGATGCGGGCAGAGATCCATCGAACTGCAACGTTCGAACGAGCTGACCATCAATCACAGTGACGTTGTCCAGAATTGTCGCATCACCGATCTGAGTTGAGAAGGCAACCTGTTCTCCGTGTCGATAGTAGCCCAGATAGCGACTGTTGATTCCTTGCGGAAGTTGCCAGCCGCCTTGCGTGAAGTCGAGGAATCTCTCACCAGCAGGTTCGACACCGCCCATCAGCCCAAAGCGTACGAATCCCCACTTCACAAACCCACCCTTCCAGGCATCAACAAAAGTGATGCGCAGCGGATCATAGAGCATCGTCGTATGGCTCTCGGCATCCACTTCGACGTTAACACCCTTGAACGTTGTCTGCCCAAAATGCCGAGTCAACTGGCAGACCACATTGCCAGTATCGACTTCATTCAGACTATGATCAAAGCTGACATCTTCCGGATTCTGCCCCCAATGCCCGAAGCCACCACCATCGAGGCCCGGAAACTGCGGCAGAACATCGACAGGTCCCGCGGGACGATGGTCCAGAAACTGTTCCGCCTGCCGCGAATAAAAATCCTTCACGCGATTCTGCGGAAACGGCAAATTCGGATCTGACTGAGCACTTGCGCCTGACATTATCAACATCAGGCCGACAAATCCTGCGAGAAACCGACGTACGTGAAGCATGCGAAATCCTGGTGGGGAGGATGACAACAGATTGCATTAATCTCAGAGGTTTACGTCAATGGCGGCTTGTCGGAACGGCTTCCTCGCAAAGGAAAACAGGCCACAGATTCCCGGAACCAGCGAACAAGCTATCAAACGCCAATCGCTCATTCTAAGACGCGCGTCGGAAAAGTGTACCGATTAAGCCATTGAGTGCGCGACGGCGCAACATTTCAGAATGGGGCATATCGCCGAGATGAGATTGCAGCGAATGCTGCCGCACGCGGTCGCCTGCTACCTCAATGCTTCGGCAAACACCTGCTCGAGATCTGTGAGTGCTTTCTCTTCGGAAGAGGAGATCTTAAAAACACCCAGGATTCCGCCAGCGGCGGCCGCGACATTGCGAGCTCGCGTGCTCGCGGCATCTCGCAGTTCCTGAAATGCTTCGTCAGAAAGCGCTGGGCGAACGGCGATGACAAACTCTTTCCACGCGGCAAATAGCTCATCCATGGGCTTTTTATTGAGCCACGAATTGAGCAATCCAAACGCTGGCGAACCTGAGATCACTCCGACAGTCTCGGCCGCTTTCAGAATCGCGTTCCTCTCATTCTCTGCGAGATCTGCGTCGGACCAGGCCACATAAATCGACGGAAACAGAGCAAACGCCATCAATGTCTTCGGCGTGATCTCCGCGCTCTGCAGTTCACTCAGAATTCGCTCGTTGGAGATCCCGGGAAATGCAGACGCCGCTCCATTACAACACCGTTCAATATGCTCCTGCACCTGAACGATCAGCTCTCTGTCGATTCCACCATAGAATTCTCGTTCCAGCATGGTGGCCTGAGCTTCGAAGTTAGCCTGAGACATTCTGTGCACTTTCCTGCGGGAGATTTTTTTGTGTGGACTGATCGAGATATGATAACGAAAACGTCGATCGATTCATCATAAGGATGATGGTGAGCTCTCCGAAGTTATCGATCACTCGCAGAAACCCTCGGCATTGAGCTCAGGTGGGGGCTCGACAGGCCTTTTTACTGCGGAAGCCTTAAGATCTTACCGTGAGCGGAACGGCGCTGAGGACTGACCGGGCCCGCAGGGAATTAATCACTTTGCTGAAAGAATCTTCCGGTGGGCATTCGATGATGATGTCAGTACCAGTCACGGGATGCACAAACTCAATGCGAATGGCAGCCAGCATCAATCGGGTCACGCCGGCCTGCTGTTGAACAACGCGATTGATCTTCGTGTCGCCATGATCGGCGTCGCCGATGACAGGGTAAGAGATTCCCGCCAGATGTCGTCTGATCTGATGATATCGCCCCGTTTGCGGACGAGCTTCCACAAGGCTGCAACGCATCGTCTGATGTTGCCCCGATGGGAATGGAAGCTCAAACCTTTCCAGGGTTCGGTACAACGTTTCGGCGTCCTGAGGAATGGCATGAGGATCAGTCGCCGGACGACCTCGACCTTTGTCAGACACCAGAGGCCGGTCGATGCAGCCAGACTCCGGCGCGAATCCTCGCACAAGCGCAACGTAGGTTTTGTGAACCTGACGATCTGCAAACATTTTGGCGTAAGTGGCCGCCGCCTCGGAACTCTTCGCCAGCAGTAACACGCCTGACGTCGGGCGATCGAGCCGATGAATCGGATACACATAGCAGTTCAGTTGATCACGCAGAAGCTGAACGACAAGTTCCGTCGCCGAACGATCCGCCGCACTCCGATGCACAAACATTCCCGACGGCTTTGCCACCGCAACGAGCTGTTCATCTTGATAGAGCACAGGGATGCGATTTTCGATTGCCATGGGGAGGGACGGGCGTGGCCCGTGCAAGTCGGAAACAAGTTTTTGCAGAATGAATCGAGTATCGATCGCCAGTCATGCTGCCTGACGCGTTGATGCGTCAGGAATTCTGACCTCTGCAGACAACCAAATCCACCGGATGGGCTCGATCACACTGCAAAGGTCAGGATTGTCATTTCAGAGATCTGCTTTGCAACTCACGATCTTTTCGACACAGATTCGGGAACGGAGTCGGCGGCTGTTGCTCGATCCTGGACGTGACGAGATTGGGCTCTACAATGTCTTTCGCCATTGTTGCCTTCCTCATTCTCCGCTATTCCGCTGATTGAACCTTCCATGCTTGAAATTCCTGTCATTCGCTGGGGTAAGCCTTACGAGTCGCTCGAAAAGGCTGATGTTGTGCATTTTGAGACCGGAGAGGTCATGGCCAAAATGCATCAGGCCAATGCCGGCCTCGTGCAAATGGACTCCCGCAAATCTGCGAAAGCTCGCGAAATCCTCAAGCAGTTCTCCTGTGCGGACCTGATTAAGAAGTGTGAGCAGGCGGCCGACCTTTATCTGTCGGCCAATCTGCCGATGGGAACGGGCACGCAGACTCCGGAAGAGTTCTGTTCGATCCAGTCCGCGACGACCGGCCTTCCGCTGAATATGTGCCGAGCTAACATGTCAAAGAATGCGTTCGTGCTGAAGCACATGGGCGATATGCTCGACGCGTTGACCCGCGGGCTGCCGCTGGACATCCTCACCGCGGCTACGGCATGGAGTCACGCAATGATGGTCGCTTCCGTGCCACAACCAACACACTTGGACTTGTACTGCCATCAAATTTCCCGGCGTTCACACCTTGTGGCTGCCCGCGATTCCGTTGCAGATTGGTCTGGTGCTGAAGCCCGGATCATCAGAGCCGTGGACTCCCTATCGAATGTACGAAGCCTTCGCAGCGGCCGTGTTCCTCGCGAAGCCTTCTGTTTGTATCCCGGACCTCACGACGTCGGCAACAAGGTTCTGGAAACCTGTAACGCGCAATGATCTTCGGAGGTCAGGCGACCGTCGATAAGTATCACGGCAATCCTCGAGTTCAGCGCATGGTCCGGGCTTCAGCAAGATTCTGATTGGCGATGACTGCGTCGATCACTGGGAAGAGTACCTTGATGTGCTCGTGAAGAGCGTGCTCATGAACGGTGGTCGAAGCTGCATCAACTGCTCCGGCATCTGGGCTTCGCGACATACGGAAGCCATCGCCGATGCTCTGGCGAAGAAGTTGGGTCCGATTGCTCCGCTGCCAACAACCGACCCGAATGCTGCCATTGCGGCCTTCACGACGGCCGGCGTCGCGGAAGCGATGAACAACCAGATCGAAGATGGCATCAAAGGCCCGGTGACTGAAGTGACGGCGAAGTATCGCGGTGGTGATCGACTCGTGAAGCACGAACGTTGCGATTACATGCGTCCGACCGTGCTGCATGTCAGCGACTGTGACAACAGTATGGCCAACACGGAATACATGTTCCCATTCGTGTCAGTCGTGCAGTGTCCGCAGGATCAAATGCTCGGCAAGATTGGTTCCACACTAGTTGGCACCGCGATTACCAATAACGACAAGTGGATCAGCGAACTGGTGGACGCTCGCCACATCGATCGTCTGAACATCGGCCCGATTCCAACCTGTGCCTTGAACTGGCTGCAACCTCACGAAGGCAACATCATCGACTTCCTGTTCCGCAATCGAGCCTTCCAGAACAGCCTGCCACCGGCGCACTGAAAAGACATTTTCCTGGGGCGGCGATCATCCACATTCGTGGATTCTCTTGCCCCAGGCTGATTTGTCCACGCCCTTCCGACGCAATCGCAACGGAATAATCACGCACAAGGAGCGTCCAGTAAGCAAGGCGCACCTAAGCTCGCGCAGTGGCTTCTTTTCCGTCAACCGGACTCCTCACTCTTCTGGAGAATCACAGCCTCAATGCTTCGGCACGGGATCGTCGGCATCGATTCCTGACGCCGAAATCGCAATTGTTCGCTCATGTCTCTGGTCTGGATCAGCATGTCGACTGAGAAGACCGGAAACTCGCGTTGGCATGACTGATGCCCGGCGTTTTGAGCGAGCTCTGTGCTGGTGACTGGATGCGGCGACAGTGTCAGTTATGCTTCGCAGCCCATCGCCCATAATTGCCAGTTTGCACACGCGGATCAGGTCACAAGAATGTTGTTGAATGCCAATGCCGTCAGCGGACGACGCCTAAAAAGCAGCCGCATGGTTTCGCAGGTTGCCATATATGCATTGATGGTCGGCGCCTACGCTGTCATCCCGGCGTTTTTTGAATCGCGCGACAATCTTGATTTCTTCGACGACGTTCCTGCTGACATCCATGCGGCTCTGACATTGGTGCTGGGATGGCTGCTGGTATTCCGCACGAACACATCGTATTCACGATGGTGGGAGGCCAGGACGTTGTGGGGTGGTCTGGTCAACACGATTCGAAACCTGTCGCTTAAGTATGTGGATCTCATCGAAGTCCCGGAAAAGGATCTGCAGAAAACGAAGCAGATCCTGCGACTGTTCCCAAAGGCCCTGAAAGATCATCTCCGTGACGGTGCGTCGCTGGAAGATTCTGACTTGATCGAAGAGGGACAAAGTCTTCCTCAGCATGTGCCCACGTTCCTCGTCTCTATCTTGTACTCTCGATTGCGAACATGGAGAAAAGAAGGCGTCATCGATGGATCGCAATTGATCATCTTCGATGAAGATGTGCGAAAGCTGATGGAGATCGTCGGAGGCTGCGAAAAAATCCGGAACACTCGACTGGCTCGCTCCTATCGCACGTTTGCTCGACAGTGCGTCTTCATGTACCTGTTCTCACTGCCATGGGGAATCGTCCATGATTTTAACTGGTGGACGGTTCCCCTGAGCGCCATGATCAGCTACTTCATGCTGGGCATGGAGATTGCCGCAGAGCACACCGAGGAACCTTTTGGCGTCGATGAAGATGACCTGGACCTCGAAGGTCTTTGCCGTGTCATTGAAGCCTCGGTGGATGAAGTCTTCGGGAAGTAAATTACCGCAACAGGCCGGACGCTTCGATTGGCCAGACGTCGACAACTCGACCATTTTCGTGCACGACGAATTCTCGATGAAGGTTACAGGTTGTGCAGGCGTGGCTGGGGATCAAGTGCAACGCCTGCCCGATTGACCAATTCGGTGCGTTATTCACGACGACATGTTCTTCGGCCAGAAAGAACGGCACGACGACGTCCGGATAATCCCGAATACTCGGCACACCAAATTCACCGCCGGCTCCTTTGACTCCCACATCCAGCACGGCTTTGTCGACGGTCGGCCGGCTGATCACTCGCACCAGCAACGACATAGCAATTTCGAATTCCGGGGCCAGACGATAATACTGGCGGTCCATGGTGGCATAGGTGCCGGCCTGAATTTCATCAACACCGTCCATCGCCCCGGTGCTGTCATAAGTCGCGCTGGAACAACCGCTCACGCATGAAACCGGGATTCCGGCGTTTTCAAGCAGGCGTCGAGTATCAATGGCCAATTGCATGGCGGCTCGCGACTTCGTCCGCCGCTCTTCACGATCAATCACATTGACGAGATGGCCCTCGTAAGCCTGAATCCCGTCGAACACCACTCCAGGGAACTTTGCAATTTGTTTCGCGAGTTCCACGACACTGCCGCCGGGAGGAAGTCCACAACGGCCCATGCCGATATCAACTTCAATCAGCAGATGCACAGTCGAACCCGCCACGACAGCCGCCTGACTGATTGCGTCGACCTGATCAATGTGATCCACTGCAACCGCCACGCGGGCTCGTCGAGCCAGCTCAGCAAGGCGTCGCACTTTGACCGCTCCGACAACCTGATTCGCAATCAGCAGATTGGTAACGCCATGGTTGGCCAGGATTTCGGCTTCGCCCAGCTTGGCGCAGGTGATACCGACGACATTCCCGGCCGCAAGCTGGCGTTTGGCCAGAGTCACACATTTGTGATTCTTGAAATGCGGCCGAAGTTTCGATTTGCGGTCGGCGAAGAACTGAGCCATCTTTGCGAGGTTTCGATCGCTGGCTGCACGATCCAGCAGCAATGTGGGTGTATCGAGATCTTCGATCGCTTGCCCGATGCGAGCATCCTGCGAGATTGCGGATGTGGCTCCCGAACTGGTTACTCCGGCCATGGTGATTTCTCCGTCGAAAATGAATACAGAACGGCCTTGGAGGCACAGTACTCGTGCACAGCTTCTTCAAAACCCAGTTCGGCTCCGATGCCGCTGAGCTTATAACCGTAGACCGGCACGTTCGCCCGCAACGCTCCGCCGCCATTGATGGCAATTCGTCCGGCCTTGACCTGCCGAGCCACGCGCAATGCTCGCGCACCGTCGGTCGTCCAGATGTTGGCCATCAGTCCAAATTCGCAATCGTTGGCAATCCGCACTGCTTCGGCTTCGTCACGGTAAGTCATGACACTCAGAACCGGGCCGAACACTTCTTCACGAGCCACGGTCATTCCCGGAGTGACATAATCGAAGACGGTTGGTGGATAGAAACAGTCTCCGGGATCCGTCGGACGCCGTCCTGTGATCACACAACGAGCTCCCTCCTGCTCTGCCTTCGCCACGCAACGACGAACGGTTTCGCAATGCACGGGAGTTGCCAGACATCCCAGTTGCATGTTCGGATCGGTCGGATCGCCCTGTCGAAGATTCTTCACCTTGGCCACGATGCGTTCCATCAGATCGTCATGCTGGCTTTCATGAACCAGCAGGCGAGATCCCGCGACGCAGACCTGACCGAGGTTATAAAAGATCCCGGTAATCACGCCATTCACTACGTTCTCTATCGGTGCATCGGGGAAGACGATGCTGGGGGTCTTTCCACCCAGCTCCAGCATGACACCTTTCATTCCCGTCTTGGCGGCTTCGAGCATTTGAGCACCGGTCTGGTGTCGTCCGGTGAACGTGATCTTGTCGACGCCACGATGTCCCACCAGTGCAGCACCGGCTTCGGCCCCTGTGCCATGAATAACGTTGATGACTCCCGGAGGAAAACCAACCTCATGGGCCAGTTTCGCCAGCATTAATGCAGACAACGGAGAAACTTCAGATGGTTTCAGCACCACCGTATTTCCACACGCCAGCAATGGAGCCAGCTTGATGGCCGCATTGGTCAGAGGAAAATTCCAGGGAACAATGGCGGCGATGACTCCCAGTGGTTCACGAATCTGCAGCGTCATGTTATCGGGCAAAGTTCCGAAACATTTGCCGGCGATCTTATCCGGCAGGCCGGCGTAACTTTCAAACAGATCGGCCGAACACGGAATGTCGAAGCCTCGAGTATCCCGGATTGGCTTGCCGACATTCAGAGTATCGGTCATCGCCAGGTCTTCGAGATTCTCACGGATCTTCTCGGCCAGCTTGTACAGCAACCGGCCTCGCAGCAATGGATCCATATGGGGCCATTCGCCGTGATCGAAAGCATTTCGAGCCGCCGCGACTGCACGGTCCACATCTGATGCATCCGCCAGAGCGACTTCGGTCAGCACGCGGCCATTAGCCGGATTCGTGACCGACCATGTTCGCCCGGTCGAACTACTGGTCCATTCGTTATTGATGAAAAGCTGCTGGGGCCAGGAAATCATAGCTCTTCTCCGGTCTCAGATTTACTCACTGACAAGTTCCAGTTTCGCTCGTGTTGTAGGGATGGCGATGGCAAGTCGCCAGCGATCAGGCTATTTTCGCCTTGATGAGTTTCGATTACCGCCTTGTGGCCCACAATCCCATGCAAAAGTCCTGGTCTGACTTTGCATCCCAAAGCAAGGCTCCGACTTCGCGTTCACCATCCGTCTGATAACAGATTGCGTCCCTCCCTGAAGGTGAAAACGCGGCTCAGCATGCCAGTTTTCCGCCTGACAGACGGAGCCAAAGATCCCGATGTTCCGAATCACCAGATCCTCTGTCTTGTCCCGTTGTACGATGCCCCCTAGAATCCGGTATGCAATTCGCTCTGCCGGTTGACGTTGCCAGTTTGGAACAAACGAATGTCAATGTGGCGGCGTAGGTTGTAGGGAGTTTTGCGGTTGAGGCAATTGCCACGATTCTGACTGTCAGTGTGATGCGGGTTTTCAGGGACGAGTGTTTGCCAGACGGCTGGAACGCTCAGACTTTTCCGACACGTCAGGCGTTGCAATCACCAAACTTCTGCAGAAATTCGTCAAATGCGTTCGTTTCGGCGCTAGAGTTCAGGGCGGTGGTTTCTGGTTTGTCCAGAGACCGTCAGCCAGGCAGGATTGAGGGTGTGAGCCCCACGGGGGAACATCCGTGAAATTAACGGATAGATTGCTGACTCGGTGAGTCGCGGAACAATTGATTCCTGAGAGCGAACTGCTTTCGGGACTTCGGGAAGATTCGAAAACGAGGAAGTCGAATGTACGAACGCTTCACAGATCGTGCTCGTAAAGTGATGCAGCTGGCTAATCAGGAAGCTCAGCGATTCAATCACGAATATATTGGCACGGAACACATCCTGCTCGGTCTCGTCAAAGAAGGTTCAGGCGTTGCAGCTAACGTGCTGAAGAATCTCGACGTCGATCTGCGAAAGATCCGCATCGAAGTGGAGAAGATTGTTCAGACGGGACCGGACATGGTCACGATGGGCAAGCTGCCTCAAACGCCTCGTGCGAAGAAAGTCATCGAATACGCCATGGATGAGGCGCGGAACCTCAACCATAACTATGTGGGCACCGAGCATCTGTTGCTGGGCCTGCTGCGTGAACAGGAAGGCGTCGCTGCTCAGGTTCTGATGAATCTTGGCATGAAGCTGGAAGATGTTCGCGACGAAGTCCTGAACTTGCTGGGCCATGGCATGGAATCAGCCGAGCCGGGTTCAGAAGAACGTGGTGGCGGCGGAGCAGCAGCTGGTACCGGCGCGGCAGCCAAAGGTGCAAGCCGCAGCAAGACTCCAGCTCTGGACAGCTTTGGTCGCGACCTGACCGAACTGGCCAAGCAGAAGAAGCTCGACCCGGTGATCGGTCGCGAACGAGAAATTGAACGAGTCATCCAGATCCTGTGCCGACGCCAGAAGAACAATCCTGTTCTGCTGGGTGAAGCCGGGGTCGGTAAGACCGCGATCGTCGAAGGCTTTGCTCAGATGGTTGTCGATGGAGCTGTCCCGGACATTCTGGCAGACCGTCGAATCATCGTGCTTGACCTCGCAATGATGGTGGCAGGTACAAAGTATCGCGGTCAGTTCGAAGAGCGTATCAAGGCCGTAATGAACGAAGTTCGTCGCGCCAAGAACACGATTCTCTTCATCGACGAGTTGCATACGCTGGTTGGTGCGGGCGGAGCCGAAGGTGCGATTGATGCGTCAAACGTGTTGAAGCCAGCTCTGAGCCGTGGCGAAATCCAGTGTATCGGAGCCACAACGCTCGACGAATATCGCAAGTACATCGAGAAAGACGCTGCTCTGGAGCGACGCTTCCAGACTGTCATGGTCGAGCCACCGTCCGCGTCTCAGGCCGTGGAAATTCTCAAAGGCCTGCGAGATCGCTACGAAGAACACCATCGTGTTCAGATCACCGACGACGCTTTGGAAACCGCGGTGGAAATGTCCAACCGCTATATCACAGCTCGTTGTCTGCCGGATAAGGCAATTGACGTCATCGACGAAGCGGGTGCTCGCGTTCGTCTGAAGTCGATGGTTCGTCCACCGGACCTGAAGGAACTGGAAGAAGAAATTCAGCGTCTGAACACCGCGAAAGAAGAAGCCGTTGCCGAACAGAAGTTCGAAAAGGCCGCATCATTCCGTGATCAGGCTGACAAGCTTCGCAAGAAGAAGGATCAGCTCACCGAAGAATGGCGTGAGAAATCTCGCCAGACCGACGGTGTGGTTGACGCCGAAGTCGTGGCAGAAGTTGTCGCCAAGATGACTGGCATTCCGCTGACTCGATTGTCCAGCGAAGACGCTGTTCGTCTGTTGCAGATGGAAGCTGAACTGCACAAGCGTGTGATCAGTCAGGATCAGGCGATTACTCAGGTCTGCAAAGCAGTTCGCCGTAGCCGCAGCGGCCTGAAGGATCCAAAGCGTCCAACGGGCGTCTTCCTTTTCTCCGGTCCAACGGGTGTGGGTAAGACTCTGTTGGCGAAGACTCTGGCCGAGTTTATGTTCGGCGACCAGGACGCTCTGATTCAGATCGACATGTCCGAGTACATGGAGAAGCACAACGTCAGCCGACTGATCGGTGCTCCTCCGGGATACGTGGGCTTCGAAGAAGGCGGTCAGCTGACCGAGAAGATTCGTCGACGTCCTTACGCGGTCGTTTTGCTGGACGAAATCGAGAAGGCTCATCCGGACGTCTTCAACATGCTGTTGCAGATCATGGAAGAGGGCCATTTGACCGACAGCTTTGGTCGTCGAGTTGACTTCAAGAACGTGATTCTGATTCTGACCACGAACGCCGGAGCCAGCAAGATGGCCCACGGCGGCAACATGGGGCTGCATACGCTCCGTGATCGCGATCAGGACAAGTCTTACGACGACATGAAGACCAACCTGATGCACGAACTGCAGCGTCAGTTCAAGCCGGAATTCCTCGGTCGTCTCGACGAAGTCGTGGTCTTCCGCAAGCTGACTCGCAACGAGCTGATGAAGATCGTCGATATCGAACTGGCCAAGGTTTACGATCGCCTGAGAGAGCGCGGCAAGCGTCTGGTGCTCAGCGATGAAGCTCGCGGCTTTATCATCGACAAGGGCGAACAGGACGATGGTCTCGACTACGGTGCTCGCCCATTGCGTCGCAGTGTCGAGCGATTCATTGAAGACCCACTCTCAGAAGAACTTCTGCGAGGCACCTTCGATGGCCAGAACGCGATCCACGTCAGCGTGAAGGAAGTTGGAGATCAGAAGCAGCTTGAGTTTATCGGTGGCGTTGATGAAGCCCCGGTGGCTGAAGCGGAAGCAACGTCTCCAGCGTAGTTTCACTGCGACACGATAGGTTGTGAATTCCAGAGAACCCAGCATCCGCAAAAGGCTGCTGGGTTCTTTTATTGGGAGAAATGCAGCCGCAACGCCTGCGTCTCGCCGTTAAGCGACGAAATCAGCAATCCGCCTGGGGGCAAGCGAATCCGCAAACAGGAATGAGCGCCGCCCGCCCTGCAGCAATACCGGCGAGCGGTTGGGCGTCAGCCCTCCGTGTCCGTCCCTATCTGCACTCTGATCCTCGCCCATCACAGAGAATCGCAGTGACACGGATAACTCACGCTGTGCCGCTCGCCGAGGAACTGCAGGCCTGAGTTTCGCTCCGCTTCACAAAGGTTTCGAAGCATACCGAGGCTTTTGAATATCGCACTGTTCTGCATGGTGCTGTCGAAACACGGGTGATGTGATCATTCAAGTTTCGGCGCTGCGATCAGCTGCCAAGCGGTCGATTCCAAAGAATCAAATGCGCGACCACAGACAGAACCCAGCTTAAGACAAAAAAGACTGGCAGCCACGCCATGATGCGAATTCTGCGTGACAATGTCGACGATTTCGATGGATCAGCAGGGGCAGCGTGCTCCCCGAGAGCTTCCCAGCTGCTGATCCACCATAACGCACTGACGACCAATCCAATTGCAGAAACAGCAGCTCGATGCAGATTCGTATCAGCGGTACCCAATGCCGCCACCAGGAAGCTGCTGGGGACAAGAAACACCTCTGTCACCTTGATAAGATCCGGATCTGGTGAATTGCTCATAGGGTGTCTCCTCGCGGCGGTTTTCGTTTTGCAATGATTGATAAGAATCGGGCCGCTGAATCAATCGTCGCATCGTGAAAAAAGCATTGATCTTAAGTGATGGCGACATCAGGACCTGATCGGAGTCTTCCCTGTACGCCCCGGGACTTCCTGAACATATCGAGGGACAGCGTAACCCGGAAGTCGCGATGACAGCTCATCGAGAAGCTCAAGACCTCGCGAGGTTGCAACTTTAAAGTGAGCCGTGCCGCTCACCTGATCCAATTGATGCAGGTAGTAGGGTATCACGCCGATATTCACCAGTCTCCGACTCAGTGATTCGAGAGTGTCCACCGAATCATTGACTCCGGCCAACAGTACGGACTGATTCAACACGGGGATCCCGGCCCGAACAATTGTTCGCAAGGCAGTTTCGCAGTCGCCAACAATTTCGTTCGCATGATTCGCATGCACAACCACAATTGCCTGTGAGCGGAAATCTCGCAATCCCGTCAGGAGTTCTTCGGTAACTCGCGACGGCAGCACAATGGGAAGTCGAGTGTGAAATCGAATGCGTTCGATGTGTGGAATGGCGTCGATCGCGAGGCATAAAGCCTTAAGGCGCTGATCACTAAGCATCCACGGGTCTCCACCGCTGAAGATGACCTCAGTGATTGTGGTATCCGATGCGATTTCTGCAATCGCGGGCTGCCAGTCATCCAGTCGCCGCGGTTCAGCTTCATAAGGGTAATCGCGGCGAAAACAGTAGCGACAATGTACGGCACAGGCACTTGCGGCAATCAGGAGAACACGCCCTTCGTACTTCTGAATCACGCCATCGGTGCGACGGGCGACCAGATCTCCGACGGCGTCCGCGACGAACCCTTCGACAACATCCGCTTCAGCCGTGAGTGGCAGAACCTGGCGAAGCAAGGGGTCGGAGGCGTCGCCCGGCCGCATTCGCGTCAGGAAATTCTCCGGCACGAGAACCGGAAATCGTCGCAGGAAGTCTGCATTGTGGTCGGGAATTCCCAGTCGGGAAAACGCGGTCTCCAGCGCCTCCTGAGGCTGTACGAGCCCAAGTCGGAGCAGGAGATCTTCGGCTGACCTGATCGCTCCTGCCAATTCTCGCTGCCATGATCCGCCCGAAGAGATCCCCGATGAGGGCGCAATGCCGGAATCTGTGGTGATTGGATGTGGAACGGGCAGCATTCAGGATTCACTCGGGCACGGGGTTCTGATAACGTACGCGGCCATTTTTCAGGGTTTCCTTTCGGGTCACAGTGTGACAGGAACCCCGGCACTCGGCTATTCGGGCCGAATAACGACCAGAAGATAACAGACTCAGAGAAACGACTCCAATGGGCACGATCAACGCGGGCGAATTCAAAAAAGGAATTAAGGTTATCATCGACGGCGAGCCCTACGAAATGCTCGAAAGCTTCTTCGTAAAGCCGGGCAAAGGTCAGGCTCTTTACCGTACCAAGCTTCGCAATCTGCTCAAGGGAACTCAGTACGAAAAGACGTACCGCAGCGGGGATTCTCTGGAAGCGGCCGACGTGCATCGTAACGATGGAGTTTATTCTTATCGCGACGGTGACAGCTACGTGTTCATGGATAACTCCACTTTTGAACAACACAGCCTGCCTGCCGAAGTCGTAAAAGACGACATGCGATGGTTGATGGAAGGCGCGACTGTTGGACTGCTTTACTGGAACGGCCAGCTGATCAGCATGAGTCCTCCGCAGCAGGTGATTTTGAAAGTTACATACACCGAGCCCGCTGTTCGTGGCAATACTGCGACGAACGTAACCAAGCCAGCCACCGTTGAAACTGGCGCCGAGATTCAGGTTCCTGCGTTCATCAAAGAAGGCGACAACGTGAAGATCGATACCGAAAGCGGTCAGTACATGGAACGCATTCAGTAGTTGAATATTAGAAATCGCAGGCGAGCGGCTGGGCGTGAGCCCTTGGTGCATCAACGCCCACGGAGGGCTGACGCCGTACCGCTCGCCTGGCATCACAAGTCTTCAGAATCCATTGATTGTCACATGTCTGCGAATCCTGACCACAACGGACGCCTTTACATCGAAACTGTCGGCTGCCAGATGAACATGCTGGACAGTGAACTGGTGGTTGCCGCGTTGCGCAAGGATGGCTATGAGCTGACCGATAATCCGAAAGAAGCGGACACAATTCTGTTTAACACCTGCAGCGTGCGTGAGCATGCGGAGCACAAGATCTACAGTGCTCTGGGGCGTTTGAAGTTCAGCAAACGAACGCGGCCACAGAAGGTGATAGGAGTCATGGGCTGCATGGCTCAGAAGGATCAGGATCTGATCTTTCAGAAGGCTCCGCACGTCGATCTTGTGGTTGGAACCGGGCAGTTGGCCGAAATTCCTCGCCTGATTCGCGAAACTCGGGAAGCCTCGGAACGCACACCGGTAAAAGCGGTAAGTCTGGGACGTCGTGAAGGTTCACGCGAGGAAGTATCCGACAGCTTCCAGAGCTACGATCCGCTTCGTGATCCGGAGATGCGTCCAACGCCGTTTCAGGCTTTTGTCCGAATCATGATCGGCTGCGATAAGTTTTGCACCTATTGCGTCGTCCCCGCAACTCGCGGGCCGGAACAAAGCCGCCCACCGGGACATATCGTCCGAGAGACGCGAGTGCTGGCTGACCAGGGCGTGAAAGAAATCACGCTGCTGGGCCAGACGGTTAACAGTTACAAGTACACGGAAGACGGTCGACTGGTGCGGCTGTCAGATTTACTTTGCCAGTTGAGCGATATTTCCGGCATTGAGCGGATTCGGTTCATTACGAGTTTTCCACGCGATATGACCAACGATCTGCTGCAGGCCGTGCGTGATCTTCCGAAGGTCATGAAATATCTTCATGTGCCACTTCAGTCCGGTTGCAATGACGTTCTGAAGCGAATGAAACGAGGCTATACGGTAGAGGATTACCGTGACATGATGCAGCGGATCCGTGAGCATATTCCGGGCTGCTCTGTCTCCAGCGATTTCATTGTCGGTTTCTGTGGTGAAACCGAAGAGTCGTTTCAGAAGAGCATGGACCTTATTCGCGAGTGTCGCTTTAAGAACAGCTTCATCTTCAAGTACAGTAAACGCGAAGGCACCAAGGCGTTTGAACTGTTCGAAGACGATATTCCGGATGACGCAAAACGTCGGCGCAACAATGAAATGCTGGATCTGCAGAATGCAATCAGCGAAGAGGACAATGCAGAGTTTATCGGCCGTCGCGTGAAAGTGCTGGTCGAAGGTCCGAGCAAATCTGCAGCTCGTCGTGCTGTAAGAGAAAGCCAGCCATCAGAGTTTGCCGGAAGCCTGCCAATTTTGGGGCAATCGCATTCTCACGATCATGATCATGATCACGATCATGACGAAGAACCGCAGACCATTCAGCATTCCTCGTCGGAGGCCGAACGGCTGGCGATGCAATTGACTGGCCGATCAGAATGCGATCGAATCGTTGTGTTCGACGGGAATCCTCGCCTGATCGGCACCAATGCCGAAATCGAAATCCACGACTGCACCAGCACGACACTGATGGGTTCCATCGTTACTCGCGAAGTTCAGCACGGATCCAGCATCATGCTGCCGATTCTTGGCTAGTGATCGCGACGAGCAACGGGACGGGCCCTCTGCGTAGCAAGGAAAAGAAGTTTGTCATTCCGACGCAGGCAGCAATCCAGAGCGCGGAGTGATGTCTTTCCTCCCGCGCGGGAATGACGATCAAGCCGCAAAACGTGTCGAAACAGACCACTGCGCTGTCTCCGCGCGGATGGAAATTGCGGTGATTCCGGAGCCTCGAGCAATTCACAAATCCCGCTGTTTTCAGTCGCGAGATCAGCTGAACGCCAAATTCAATTCCTTGATCGCTGCCCGCTCGGCCTGAGAAACTTTCTGAAAGCCGAGGAGTCCTCCTGCGGATTCAGCCACTCGCCAGGCTCGAACGACTGTGACCACCTGAAGGCTGTTAAACATTTCCGGAGAGACAAACATTCGAATGGCAGCGACGTAGTCTTTCCATGTTTTGATAAGTTGAGCATCGGGACGATGAGTCAGCCAGCCTTTCAGCACTTCATAACCGGGTGAGTCAGCACGAATGCCGTCCTGTGCTGCGGCTTCAAGAATTGCCAGACGTTCAGCCCGTTCTATATGTCCGTTGGACCATGCCACATGAACAAGCGGGAACAGCATCAGCACATGCAAAGAGTCTGCACGCACGCCACAGTCGACGAGTTCCAGAAGAAGCTGCTGATCTGAGATATGAGTTGCCTCTCGGATTGCTTCCAGCTCAGTCTGCCGGGCGCTCTTCTCCCGAGCGGCTTCGATGAGCCGTCGGTCCGTCTCATAAGCGAAACTTTGTTCGAGCAGTGCACCGCGTTTCGAAAGCCCATCACCGAACATACTCAGATTCTCCGCTGAAGCCGCGGCGATCCCGCATAGCAATCGCCATCATGAAACGAATCTGAGGGGAGAATTCATGCGAACTCGAACAACGATCAGACCTGTAAGATCCGTCGTCGTTGTGTTGCACCGGTCATTGCCGGGCCATCATGGCTCAGCCACGCCTGACACAGTCAAACGATGAGTAATGTTTAGGTCGAGCGATCCTGACCTGCAGTCCTTTTCCATGGTTCAGGAATCCGAATTGACCCTGAACGCCTCTTGTCTCACGATGCATACCGTACGGACGGAATCGTCGGACTTTGTAACGGTAGTGCTTCCCTGCAATCTGAAACTTTTCTTTTCGATGCAGTCCCGCATCATGATGCATGGGTGCACCACAGACTCTCGGGATTTCCCCGATGACATAAGTTGTTGCTTATCAACACGGCCAGCCTCGTAAACTCGCATGTCCATTGCTTCGCCTGTCGGTCAACCCATGCAGAAATCCCACGCGAAGCCACGCGGCTTCTGGTCAAGCTGGGGAAAAACCTACCTGCAGGCGTGAGGGAGCTGACGAATACAGACACGAGCCTTCTCTCTTGCTGGCAATGGCCGGCTCAATCCAGGAACCGCACTTTTTGGGGATCGTTCCCCCATTTGAACTGAGTCTGGAATTCTTCCATCGTCATCGTCAGCAGACGGCCATCTCGGTGCATAGCGACGACAACCAACTGATCCGTAACATCCGATGAGCCGACGAAATGTCCGTCACTGCTTAACGCGGCCCAGGAGTTTGCGCCGAGTTCCGGAATGAGCACCCCCACACGTTTTTTCCGCCTCAGGTCATATCCGCAGAGCCATGTAAACCAATTATCGCCGCCCAGCAGTCGCTTTCCGTCGGCGAGCCAGTGCGGCGTCGAAAAGTATCGAATCGATGTCACCGGCTTCGTGTCTCCCGCTGCGTAGAGATGGAATTCTTTGTACCCGTCATAAACTCCCAGCAGCCCAAAATCTTTCGACCAGGCTGCCGTTTGTCGATTGCCCCCGACGTGGTCGACCTGTCCCAGAGAACTAATCTGTCCGGACCTCAGATCAAGCACCTCAAAACCTGCGTCCCCGACCAGATAAAATAATTGTGTATCGCCCTTCATGAATCCGAAGGGACCATCGGCCGCGGGGAGCGACAATGGTGGCCGCAGGGGCTGAGACAGAGTTTTGAACTCCCGCAACAACTTGCCGGTCGCCACATCCCATACAGAGATAACACTGGACGAAGCCCCCGTGGCCACTCTGGTTCCATCGTTCGACCACTGAACCCACCAGACAGGATCCACATGCGTCAGTTTTTGTAGCTCGGTCGCCGAGTCGGCATCCCAAATACGACAGGATCCGTCCTCGCCCACACTGGCAAATCGCTTGCCATCCGAAGACCACGCTGCTCGCCAGATCATTCCCGGCGGGACAACCGGGGAATTCAGAGTCTTACCTGTCTCACCATCGATCAGCGTTAATGGGGAGGGAACAGGGTCTCGACTCGAGATCACTTTCAAAACTTTTGATCCCTGTGGCTGCCATATGAACTGGCTCGGGCTCGAATGGTCCTGAGGAGATTCATTTAAAAGCTGGCCGTTGGCCCCATCCCAGAGTCTTAGGCGGGAATTCGAAATCGTGGCGACTCGCCGTCCATCAGAGCTCACCGCACTCACCACCAATGACGTGGCCGACAAAGCCGGATGAGCCATGGGCTGTCCTGTCCGGGCATCGTAAGTCCCGTTGCTGGTGAGCATTTGCCGACCGTCAGTGGACCACACGGAATCGTAGCTGATGTGGGCAGGGAACTCACGGACGAGACTCCAGTCCATTGAGCTGAAAAACGAAATCTTACCCGTATTTGCAACAGCAAGCGTTGTGCTGTCGGGTGAAAACTTCGGGAACCCACCAAAGGGCCATTCCGTTCGAATCTGAAAGGACCGAGTGTCGAGTACGCAGGTTCGATTAAGCGAACTGAGCACAATCCACTTTCCATCTTTTGACCAGTCGCAACTTCCTCCTGTTCCGGCAGTGCCGCCAATGATCGCGTCAATATTGCGAATAGGCTTTTGCGTCAATGTGTCAATCAGCTGGGGGTTGTCATCCTGAATCGTGCAAATCAGCTGACTGCCGTCGGGCGATGAGGCGATATCCATCCCAAGCCCCACGGATGCATCCGCCTCACGCTTTTCGCCCGTCCACGGATTAATCATTTCAATCCCGGTTCTTCCCGCACGAGCAATCCACTGGCCATCGGGCAACCAGGCGAGCTGTCCGAACCAATGGCCCAGCGCGTGATTTGCAAGAAGCTGACCGCTGTCAACATTCCACAGCGCCAGCAGGGCATTGCGATCCGAAGAGATCGAGGCGAGGGACTTACCATCGGGGGAAAATGCCACCGCGCAGACGGCGTTGGCGTGCCCGGGCAGCACTTTGAGCAATTGCCAGTCCCTCGTCCAGATCCTTACCGAGTTGTCGCTGCCTCCGGTGGCAATCAGACCATCAACGTTCACATCGAGACATTGAACCATTGCACGATGTTGCAGAGGTTCTATGGACCAACTAATGATGCTCTCTACTCTGCCCGGCGAACTCACTGCGGCAAACTCTCCCAGTGGCTGCCCTGGTCGCAGAACACTCTTAAACGTTGGAAGCCCGGGAGAGCGTTCCTTCAGCCGCAGCTCTGATGGAGCCAGCGTTCCCGCCAGGGAAATGACTTCTCCCCGAGAAGACTCACTGGCACTCGCCGTGTCAGGCAAAGTCGATACAGCCATCGATGCGGTGGAAGCGGCGACGACGGTCGATGGTTCCGTGGCTGATTCCGGCATTTCAGTCGCGAGTTTCACGGACTCTGCCGTATCGGTCGGCGGATCAGGTTTTGGTTGCAGCGACGAAGGCACGTCAGAATTCTGATGCAACGGCGACTGATCCGTTTCTGCTATCGCCAGAGCCGCAAGGTCGGCAGAGTCCGGCAACTTATCTGGTTCCTGTTCCGCCCCGGCAGTTTTTGAATCGGCATTGCTGACAACCGCGGACACTTCAGGAGTGCCATCAGGCAGAGGGGCGATCGTCTCCAAACCACCTTTCCCTGTCATCCGGAACATCACTACGCCCATAAGCACAACAAACACGCCTCCTCCGCAGACCGCCAGCATCTTTCCGAGCGTCCATCGGCCCAATGACTTCGACACGCCAGCACCGCGTCCTGCGGGTGCCCCTGCGGAAATTCGCGGTTTGTTGTCAGCCTTATTGCCGGGACGACGAGAGGGGGGAGATCCGTTGCTGCCCTCCGTCATTTCGGAGGACTTCAGTGCTTGTCGTGAAACAGGCTTCTTCGCAGATGTGGTCACGGCGGAACTCGGCACCATCGTCACCTGGTCGACCGAACCGTAAGGTGTTGTCTCTGGTTGTGGTTCCACGGGACGCGTTTCTGTACGGGTCTGTATGGCAATCCCGGGCTGCGGCTCTGATTCCCCCCGAAAGGAGACATCCTCCGGAACATCCCAGGCCCCCACACCGGCGAGCGGCATCTCCGCTGTGGCTTTTTCTCGATCCGATTCAATGGCCGTGAGCCAGGACTGAAGATCATTCGCCAGCGACGCGGCACTCTGGTATCGCTGCTCCGGCTTCTTGGCAATCATCTTCTCAAACATGGCCTGCAGCGAGTTATTCAGAATTGGCAACCGTGGAATCGCGGCTATCTGATGAGCCATGATCCGCTTCATCACCGTGTCTTCGACATACACGGCCTGTCCAGTCAGCAGGAAGTACAGCGTGCAGCCCAGACTGTAAATGTCGCTGCGAGCGTCGGCGGTCTTTGAATCCATCGCCTGTTCCGGCGACATATAATCAATGGTGCCCATCAGCATGCCAGTGCCCGTCAGTCCGGCGACCGATGCATGGTCCTGCCCGGCTTCTTCGAACCGAGCCAATCCCATGTCGAGAATTTTGATTGTGCCTGATTCATCCAGCAACAAGTTGGCAGGCTTGATATCGCGATGCACAATCCCGTTGTTGTGAGCATAAGCGAGTCCTCTTGCCGCCTGCAGCACGCAGTGAACGGCCTGAGCGGGCTTCATCGGTCCGGACTTCTTAACCGTCGAAGCAAGGTCGGCACCTCGGACCAGCTCCATCACAAGAAAATGAGTCCCCTTGTGCTCGCCCGCATCATGAGCCGTCACAATGTTGGGATGATTGAGCTGAGCAGCGGCTTCGACTTCTCTCTGAAAACGCCTCAGGCTGGTTTCATCTTTCACCACGGCCGCCGAAATCACCTTCAACGCAACTTCGCGCTTCATCGTGCGATGTCGAGCTTTATAGACCTGACCCATTCCGCCCTGACCCAGCTTCTCCAGGATCAGATAGCTTCCCAGAACCAGTGCCGCCGCTTTCCCGTTGATAGCGAGTTGAGCTTGAAACAGGGTCAGACGACCATCACGAACCAATTGCTTCGCGAGGCCCTCTGCCGATGATTCCTCCGTCAGCCCGCCCACAGACTGTGCCGACGCCTTAATCTGTTCCTCTGGGAGAAGACCCGACCTGATCAAATGTTCCGAGAGCTGAGCAACGCTGAGTGCCATGGGAACGCCTTCCATAGTTCCCGGATGGTGCGGAAATTGAAAACCATCCGATACGAATATGGACGACATTTGCAACTCGAACCGAACGAGCAATTTGTTCGGGTAAGGAATTATGTGCCGAGTTCCCGGACCGCCTGGTCTACTGACACGAGATTAGGCAACGGCCTCGCAGGAGTTTCGGTCACTTGTCGTCAATCGCCCCACATCTGATCCCGGTGAGGCATTCTCGACCAGGGCATCTCAGGGGATGTAGAAAGCCGGCAGCCCAAGTTGACTATAGAGTTTGCGACCGAAGGAAGTTCCTGGCTCTTCATAAACGCAGCCGCTTCGCACTGACCCCCGTTCGGTGTCACCAAAGCGTTCGCGGTTGCAATGGCTTTGGTCCGGGGCTTTCTTCGCATGGGAAAGTCCACAACGGCTGCTCCATTCATCAGTCAATGCACCTTGGCGCTCGCGACGGCTGATCCCACCACGAGGTTCCACGTCATCCCGGGTTTGCTACGCCACCACCATCAGAGATGGCCGTCACCGCAGATGACGCTGGAAAGCTGGTGTTCGAGGACGTGCGATCGGAACGATGACTCATGAAGGCGGACGGACCAATCAGATCACAGGGATGATCTTCGCCCCGGAAGGGACATCGTTAACTGCCGGAGAACCTTCTCGGCGAGTCGACCGGACCGGGCTGCAATTTCAGCGAGAATTTTATACGCGTGGTACTCGACACAGGTGGATGATGATCGGAGGATACATCACACACCTGGCATCGTTAAGTCTAAGCGATAAATGCCAGATTGAGTTCCTGAATGGCGGCTTCTTCTGCGCTGGAGACCTTCCGGAATCCCATAAACCCACCGGCAGCTTCTGCAACGCTCCTTGCGCGATTGACGGTGCTGGAATGCAGCACCTGGTAGGCTTCCGGACTCAGGCATTTCCGTATCGCGGCGACGTAGTCTTTCCATGTGCGAATCAGAGTGCGATGGGGGCGGCAACATAGCCAGCCATTCAGAAGAGCGAAGCCTGGCGAGTCGGCTCGTACGCCGATCCGAGCCGCAGCTTCCAGTATTGCGGTCCGCTCTTCCTTCTCGATTCTGCCGTTCGCCCATGCCACATGGACCAGTGGCACGACACTCAACAGATTTAGCGACTCCGCGCGAACACCGCAATCAATCAGTTCCGTCAGTACTTTGTGATCAGTGATTTGCGTGGCCTGTCGGATTTCGTCAAGGTCTGAGTGATGACGACGGGACAACAGGTCATCATGAAGCCCTGACGACTTGCTGTCGGGATCAGATTTCAGTGTCATGGCCTTCTGCAGGAGTATATCCTTGGACATCTCATCTTCTCCTCAGTAGCGAACCCATAGGCCGAAAGTCACCCAGAGCTACTTGCGATACATTGAACGGCAGACACGGGACGATCGGCGGCGTCTTGTTCTGGTTGGTTCGTGTGACCGAGCCTCAATACGACATTCATCATGGTCCGGAAGGCCTGATGATCAGCGGATCATGGCGGGCGTCTCTGCTGAAGAAGGGTCTCCGCAGAAAAAGGCTTGCCGCCAACTCCTCTGTCACTCAGGCATGGGGATGAACTCTAGGTCACAATCGGGGTCTTTCCACGTCGGAATCTGTTTTGAATTTACTCCATCAAGAGGGAAACACTGTCGAGGTTCGTTGCAGCAATTACGAAATGACTAATCGGAACGCCGAGGTAGTAGCGGCCCTATCCGCGTTTTCGCGACTGTTGATGACTTATGTTGCGAATCTTCGCCATGATGCATCCGGACAGCACATTCTGGCGAACGCAGCAGGGACGCGTTCGGGCGGAAGCTGAAAACGCATCTGATGAATCCACTGATGTCTATTTCTCCGTTCCTCGGGACAAACGGCCGACGTGGAGTCGGGCTATTGACGAGTTTGTATCCGGGCACGAAGATGCGACCACCGACAGTGAGCAGCGAAGTTGAGATCGGTGGTGAGGCCTGCTCTGCGGATGATTGCCCTTTTATTGACGAAACAGAATTCAAGGTTTGTTATGCACTACAAGTTTGAAGGCAAAAACGCACTCGTAACGGGCTCCTCCAAAGGCATCGGCAGTGGTGTCGCCCTGGAACTGGCCAGAGGTGGAGCCAACGTTACGATCAATTGCAGCTCGAGTGTGGCTCAGGCGGAAGCGGTCGCCGAGCAAATTCGCCGTATGGGTCGGAAGGCCATTGTTGTGGCCTGTGACGTCTCCGACCAGAAAGCCGTGGAAGACATGGTCCAGAAAACGGTTGATGCTTTCGGAAGTCTGGATCTGTTCGTTTCCAATGCGGTTTACAGCGATCGCCAGTTGATGGTCGAAGCGGATATGGCGGGCTTCCGACGAACAATCGACGTCAGCATGTGGGGCGCGTTTTTTGGCGTCCGTGCAGCATCTCAACAAATGCTGAAGCAGGGCAAGGGCGGAGCTATCACCGTGATCAGTTCACCTCATGCCATCATTCCGATCCCGACAGCCATGGCGTACAACATGGCTAAAGCCGCCATCGATCACATGGCTCGAACCGCTGCGATCGAGCTGGTGAAGCACGGCATTCGCGTCAACGTGTTTCATCCGGGCTGGATTGATACACCGGGTGAGCGAAAGTTCTTTACGGAAGAACAGCTCCGCCAAGGAGCGGAGGGTCTGCCGATGGGCCGGATGGGAACCAGCGAAGAAATGGCTCACGGGGTCTGCTTTACGCTGAGTGACGAAGCGTCTTACATGACCGGAACAACGCTGACGATGGACGGTGGAGTCGGTCTTCCATGGTGGTCCAAACGAACAGAAGGTAAGCAGTAATTACGACGGAATTCCTTCAGTGCCATGCCGACCAACGCCGCCGGGATGACTGCCCACGGAAGTTGGGAAGTCAGCAGGATTACACGGCGTTCCGGCACGTTGCTGTCGCGCAACGATGAGCGTGTTTTGTGCCAGAGTTGATGTCTGACTGAATCCCGATCTGCGGCCCCACTTCGCGATTCAGGACGACAATTCCATTTGGGGCGTTGAACTTCTGAATTCGACCTTCGTGAGCGGTTATTCACGGCAGATTGAGTACTTCAGGTTCGCCCCCGGCAGAGTTTAGTCAGAATACAGATCCCAACGGCGACAGCAGCAGGAGATC
>JAXMBU010000020.1:0-113836 GCA_046349735.1 Planctomycetaceae bacterium | reverse complement strand
TCTCGAAAGACATTGCTCCATGGATGGTCAATATCTGCATGGGATGTCACTCTGGTAACAATCCCCGCGGAAATTTTGGCTTCACAACTTTCGAGCAGTTGCTGCAAGGCGGCCCAACGGGCACAACCATCGTTCCTGGTAAGCCTGAAGAAAGCTACATCGTCGACCTTGTTTTGCGTCAGGAGCCAATGAAGATGCCAGCCGGACAGGCACAGCTAAAGAGATCGCAAGCTGAGGCACTCGAAACATGGATCCGTGAGGGTGCGCATTTCGATGGGAAGGATGCAAAAGCTCCCCTGCGAGAAATCGTGCCAACGGAAGCCCAAATGGAAGCTGCAAAGCTGGCCTCAATGACCGATGCAGAATTTGCAGAGCGACGAATCACACAGACTGCGGAGCTCTGGAAGCGAGTTTCCCCCAAGACCGAAGGCGTCTCCGCGACCACAGACAACTTCTATCTCTACGGGACAGCATCGGAAGATCGCCTGAAGGAATTTGGTGAAAAAGCCGAGGCCCATTTGACAAAACTGACTTCCACTTACGGTTTGCCGGCTGGAGAAAAAGCGTTTCGCGGACGACTGGTCATTTTTGTCACGGCTGAACGATTTGACTACGAAGAATTCAATACAGTGCTGATGAATGGGCGGAGAACTCCTAAGGCTATCTCGGGCCACACGGTGCTCAACGCGAATTTCGAAACCGCATACATCGCGATGCACGACGTGGGCGATACTCAATCGGCAGACGCTCTGTCGGCCGAGCAATTGCTGAAGTCACTGATCAGCCAGTGCTATCTGACTCGGGATGGATCCACGTTGCCAGATTGGCTGAAACAAGGCTTCGGACTGCTGGAGTCAGGCGTTGAGCAGAACGCTGATTATGTCAAGGCTGTTCCAACTCGCGCCGGGCAGGCTGTCGCGACGATCGATGATCCGGCCAAACTGTTCAATGACGGAACGCTGGCTCCAGAAGAAGTTGGTGACGTTGGCTACCTGCTGGTGAAGTTCCTTTTGTCTCAAGGTGGACCGGCCCGATTCCAGCAACTGGTGGGTCAGCTACGGGCAAATTCGGATGCTGGAAGAGCCATTCAGCAGGTCTATGGCAGTGCGCCCGCTGCGTTGGCAGAAATCTTTCTGCGAAGTGGCGGGAAGTAGACAACAAAATTCACGCCTTGATCATGTTTGCAGTGGCAAGTTGCTGGCGCTAAGTTGCCAGAAATCCAGCCCGTTACGTCCAGGGTTTGCGATTGGGATGTCGGTCGGCAGGACTGAGGAAACGACCTGTCATGCACAACTTCCCTCGGTGCTGAATTCTGCCCCTTAGATGTCGGCAGATGTCTGTCTAGATAAATGGTCGAGAAATCCTGCGAGGGCTTTTGGGCGCGATTGTCCTCATCCCTTCTTCCTTCCTGTCATCGCGCCATCAGGGACTCTGCTGACTCGCATGAGGCATCCTTGTGCTTCTGGTTCCGAAAATCATGGTCATTCGAGTTTGCCCATCTCGGCTTGATTGGAATTGAATCACAAATTGTGACTTCAATCGCAACAGGTAAGCATGATGCCGTAAGATGAAACCGTTCAATTGATTTCTCATCGCTTATATGTATAAGCCGGAACTGAATAATTCAGACGTCACGACGCGAATAGTTGCGGCGTGCCTCCAAAGCACGGTGTCCAAATCGTCTTCCGGAGACCCTTAAATGTTTCCTCTGTTCAGCAGTTACTTCAGGCGAGCTGAGATGTTTCAACTGTCGCGTTTGGTGTTTCCCGTCTGCATTACAATGCTGGTTGTGGCTGTCAGATTTTCTCTGGCTGTGGACACCACGACCGAACCTGTAATCCGATCGGAGTTCGTGTTTCCTCTCAATCCACAACACAATCACGCTCCCGGCATTGCGGAACTGCCAGATGGCGAACTGATTGTCTCCTGGTACCGCGGCAGTGGCGAACGAACGGCCGATGACGTGGCCGTTTATGGATCTCGATTGAAAGTCGGCCAGAAAGAATGGGGACCGGAATTCTTGATGACCGACACACCGGGATTCCCCGACTGCAACACGTCGATGATGACCGATGCAAAAGGACGCCTGATGCTTTTCTGGCCCGTCATCATCGCCAACAGCTGGGAATCATGCCTGACTCATGTGAAGGTGAGCGACAATCCGATCGGCGAAGGACCTCCTAACTGGAACCAAGACTTGACGATTCTTCTCAAGCCTGACGATTTTTCCGGGGAGGCGACTCGAGTTCTTGAGCAACTTCTTTCAGCCTTTCACGCAACGCTTTCAGAAAAACAACTGTTGGTGATTGAAGAGGCTAAAAAGAAGCTAAGCCAGAAACTCTATCAGCGTATGGGCTGGCAACCTCGGTGTAAGCCGACGGTGTTGCCGTCAGGGCGAATTCTTCTACCTCTTTACACCGACACCTTCTCGATCTCGATCATGGCGATCAGCGATGATGGTGGTTCAACATGGTCTGCAAGTAAGCCTTTGCTGGGGTTCGGAGCAATTCAGCCTGCGGTCCTTCGGCGCGATAACGGAACGCTGGTCGCCTATATGAGAGAGAATGGTTATACGGGTCATGTGCGCGTCTGCGAATCAACGGACGATGGTGTTACCTGGGGCCCCGTTGGTGTCTCTGAACTTGTGAATCCGGGCTCAGGGCTGGACGGAGTGCGACTGAAGAACGGACATTGGGTATTGGTTCACAATGATACCACCGCTGGAAGAAATCAACTTGCCGTCAGTCTCTCCACCGACGAAGGCCTCACCTGGAAAGTATCCAGGCATTTGGAGCAACAGCCAACAGGATCTTTTCACTACCCTTGCGTTATCCAGACGAAGGACGGCATGATCCATGCGGTCTACAGCTACTTTTGCGATGAAGGCAAGACGATGAAGCATGCGGCATTCAGTGAAGCCTGGATTCTGTCGGGAGAGTCAGATTCGAAATGACCAACTTTGTTTCGTCAGCGACTATGGTCATCGACACTGATTCAACTCGACTCGAACATCCACCCGTTTCAACTCGCACCACGACGGACTCGCCGTGTTTCCAGAAAGTTCTGAAGCAGTATCTGTGCGGCGATCTTGTCAATGCGATCCTTACGTTGCTTCTTTGTCAGGGCCGCATCCGTCATCAGACACTCTGCCTGGAATGACGAGAATCGCTCATCCTGAAAACAGTATGGAAGACTGGTTACCGATGATAACCAGTCTGCAAATTTCCGTGCCTCGCGAGACTTCTCGCTTTCGTCTCCGCTCAAATGAATTGGCAGTCCAATCACCATGCCGACCGGCCGGTACTCTTCGGCCAGTGTCCTGAAAAAGCGAGTATCCCCGTGAGTGCCCTGACGCTGATGATTGTAAAGCGGGCTCGAGAACTTCTGATCGCGATCCGAAACCGCAACTCCGACTCGCTTTGTGCCGTAATCAATTCCCAGCAAAACACCGGCATCGGGAAGTTCTGTCGCTCCAGTTTGATTGAATTCTTCTGTAGACATTCTCGGTAAAACTCGGTGGTTCCCGGACGGGGCTTTTTTTGCAACTGCTGACGTATCCTACCCATACAGTCTTCTGAGATAAATGACTCGGAGGTCTCCCGTTTGATTTCCTGCCAGACAAACATCTGGACGACTCACTTGTCATCTTCTGAATGACCCATGAGAATGTGGCCTCGAACGACCACCCAAAGATCAGTTTTTGTTGAGGTTTCCATGGCCAGCAAGCCAACTGTCATTATCAGTGCTTTTGCCGACGAGGCAGCCAATCGCCGCACAGCTCTTGAACAAATGACGGCACTCGCCGCGATCGGAATCCGGAACTATAGCCCCCGATTTATCGACGTTCTGGGTGATGGGAAGATCGAACACGTCACAGAACTCAACGCGGAGAAACTTGAGCGACTCCGTCAATTTCATGTCGAGTATGGCGTACGAGTCACCAGCATCGGAGCTCGAGTTGGCAAGGTGAAACTCCTGAATGTCGACGATGGCTCCCACAATAAGTTCGTGCCTTTCGAGGAGTATCTTGCTGGAGAAGTCGCCCGAACAATCAATGTGGCGAAGGCGCTGGACACGAAATTGATCCGAGGTTTCTCGTTCTATCATCCCCGAGGAACGAAGCCGGAACAGCATCTGGATCAGGCCGCAGATCAGATTCGCCACATCACAAGCCTATGCGCAGAGAACGGCCTCGTCTACGGACTGGAGATTGAACCAAATCTTGTCGGCGAAACCGGTCCGTTAATGGCAGAACTGGCGAAACGTGTAAGCCATCCGAATATGGTCCTGATCTTTGACGGTGGCAACGTGACCGCTCAGAACAAGAATGCCATTCAGGTCTTTGAGGAGTATCAGGCAACTCTTCCCTGGCTGGGATGGATGCATGTTAAGGATTATCGGATCGATCGCAGCCTTGTCTGGGAAGGTGCTGTCGACGAGGAGCGACTGAAGAATTTTGTTCCCTGTGACGAGGGTGATTCTGGTCATGAAATGATCTTCCGGGACCTCCGAGAACAGATTCCGGCCATCGAACAGCGACTTCAGAAACTGGGCATTCCGGGGTTTTATCTTGAGACCGAACCACACCTGAAGGGCGGCGGCCAGTTTGGTGGATTCAGCGGGCCGGACGGAATGGGCGTTGCGGTTCGATCACTTTGCTCCGCACTCGATTACACCGGCATCGGGTATCGACTCAGGACATTTGCAGACATTCGCGAACTGAGAGGATTCTGAGCCATGGGTTTCAACTTTGAAAAATCAAGCAGCTATCTTGTTTGCCCAAAGTGTCACGCGGACCTCGTCAAGGACGGTGACTCATTGGTTTGCACTAATCCTGATGTGCGTCTGAAGTATCCAATTCTGGATGATATTCCTCGGTTGCTCGCGGAAGAGGCCAAGGAACTCAGTCCGGACGAATGGAAGTCTGCAATGCAACGGGCCGGACGCTGAAGAACTTGCGATAAGCTCTGGACTTTGGTGCGTGCTTAGAACTTGTGGCGAGTTTAGTTTGCCGCATGTCCCGTGAACGATTTCGCTCGACGCTGTCTCCAATCTCTTCAAGCTGTTTTCATGCCTCTCCGACTTGTTCTTATGGGTACTGGCGAATTTGCCATACCACCATTTCGCGCTTTGCTAGGTTCGGAACATTCTGTGGTCGGAGTTCTGACGCAGCCGGATCGGTCGGGGCGCGGTCACCATCAGCACGTCAATCCCGTGAAGGAAATGGCGGCTGCCCGCGATGTTCCCGTCTTTCAGCCAGAGCGAATCAATCGTCCGGAAATGTTGGACACCCTTCGTTCTCTGAAGGCTGACGTCTTTATTGTGGCAGCCTACGGCCAGATTCTGAAGCCTGAATTACTGGCAATCCCAAGGCTCGGAGCGTTCAATCTGCATGGCTCTTTGCTGCCCCGACATCGAGGAGCCGCTCCAGTTCAGTATTCGATCTGGAAAGGCGACTCCGTCACAGGTGTTACCATTTTTCAGATCGAACCGGCTTTGGATTCAGGCCCCATGATCGGAAAGGTTCAGACATCGATCGGGGCGGCCGAGACCTCAGGTGAACTGATGCTGAGGCTCGCCGATTTGTCCGTTCCGCTAACTCTGCAGGTTGTTCAACAACTGGCCGACGGGACGGCCGTTTTTGAGAAGCAGGATTCTTCACAGGTGACTCTGGCGCCTAAGATCGCAAAAGAATCTGGAGCCATCGATTGGTCACAATCATGCCACCAGATTGATTGCCACGTGCGAGCCATGCAGCCATGGCCTAAAGCCTCAACCATCCTGAGTCGTGACGGACAGCCTGCAGTCCGCTGCACGATTCAGCAAGTCGGACTCTCGCCGAACCTTGCACTTCCATTGCTAGCATCAGTGGCAGGCAGCCTCCATGAATTTCAGGGACGCCTGTTCGCAGCGGCTGGGGATGGCTGGCTGGAAATCCTGCGAATTCAGCCCGACGGCCGGAAAAGCATGGACGGACGCTCATTTATCAATGGCCATTCGATCACATCGAACGACCAATTTATCAGTGATGCTCAGTGATGATGCATCAGTGATCGCGTTCGATCTCAACTGACGTCACGGCAGAACGTACAAGTCCGGATGCCAGTCGCGTCGTAAGCATCTCCCCGGGTGCAACACTTGCTGCAGATAATAACAAGGTTCCGTTGGACTTCTGTGTTAACGAGTAACCTCGGGACAAGACCTTGAGCGGGCTCAGTGCCTGAAGCGACGCCGCGAACTCCGCCAGATCCCGCCCTTTTCGCTCGGTTAACAGTCGAACGGCCGTCACCGCACGTTCCGACAAAGATTCACAGTCGAGCCGTTTCTGATCGACCAGGCTCATTGGCCGCTGGATCACCGACCTCGCCTCTATTGTACTCAGTCGAAGTCTGGCCCGATCCAGACGATCGCGCAGAGTCTGCCTCATTCGTTGTGCAGTCTGAAGCAGCGAATCCTGAAGATCGCGAGCCGACGGAACGACCAACTCTCCCGCTTCACTGGGGGTCAATGCTCGACGATCAGCAACCAAGTCAGCAATCGACAAATCGATTTCATGGCCCACAGCAGCTATCACAGGAACGCGACAGGCAGCAACGGCTCTTGCAACAATCTCCGTGTTGAAGCACCAAAGATCTTCAAGACTTCCACCACCTCGACCAGTGATCACAACATCCACGTCGGGAATTCGATGAACTAGTTTCAGGGCGTTGGCAATCTCTTCTGCCGCCCCGTCACCCTGCACACGAACAGGTACGACCACAATTCGTGCTGGTGGCCAGCGACGAGTAATCACCTGAATCATATCACGCACAGCCGCGCTGCTCGGGCTTGTTACCAATGCAATGCAACGCGGTATTCGCGGTATCGGTCGCTTTCGTGACTCATCGTACAGGCCTTCGGCAGACAGCTTGTCACGGAGTTTCCTAAACGCGAGCTCGAGTTCTCCAATGCCCTGCGGCATCAACCGCGAGATGACAAATTGACACGTCCCTTTGGCGACATAGACCTGTAACGAGCCGGTCGCCAGGCACTTCATTCCGTCCTTGGGCTCAAATCGAATCTTCTGCGCGGCACTTCGCCAGATCACAGCACCGATTTCAGACTGTTCGTCTTTCAACGTCAAGTACCAATGTCCGGCCGGGCTCCGGCGACAGTTGGAGATTTCTCCTTCAACGGTGCACGGAGGCAGCGCCGTCTCAACGACCTCTTTGAAGGCATTGACGAGATCTGAAACACTGACAACAGGAAACTCCGACACCTCGTTATTACTCCCTAAGGTCATAGTACTCAGCAACACCATCGCCGAATGCACTGAGAATACATCCCTGTGCCAAGCTGAAGTTGCTCAAGACTAATCCATTCATCATCCGTGTGAGCCTGAGCGATGTCGCCAGGACCGAAGACCACAATGTGTTTCAACTCTGTGAAGATCGCGCCATCTGTGCCGTAGGCGGCAGTACGAGCCGACGATCGCCCAGCAAGCTGCATCAGTTCTTTGACGAAAGGTGCTGATGGATCCGTATAGAGTGGTGAGCCGGAAAACAGTGTCTCAAACTTCAGCCCGCATCGCGTTGCCAGCTGGCGAAGTCGCTCCACCATACCATCAGCATCCTGCCCGGGCATCGGCCGAAAGTACGCCAAGCATTCCGACTGAGCCGAAGTGATATTGATGCCTGTGTTGGTATCTCGAATCATCAGGTTGAGGGTTGGTGTTGGCGGCACGAAACGATCATCACGCCATGCCTCCGATGTTTCCAACTCCTCATTGATGTTTTGAATCTCCACGAGGAAAGGAATCAAGGCCATGTTCGCATTCACGCCCTGCCCTGTGCTGGAGTGAGCCGCTCGCCCGATGGATGTGGCTCTTACTGCGCGACCACCCTTATGACCATAAACAACATCCAGTGACGTAGGCTCTCCCACGATTGATGCCGACTGGGCCGCAACAATCTGCCGATACAGTTGCGAATCTTCAACAACTTTACGGGCTCCGTGCATGCCTACTTCTTCGTCGGCTGTAACGACATAAAAAATGGGAGCCCTGAGTTTCGAATTCCGAAGTTCGTGCGCTGCGGCGAGCATGCAGGCCAACGATCCTCGCATGTCGCAGGATCCGCGGCCATACATTCGGCCATCCGCGACATGGGGAGTCCATGGACCAGACGCTGCAAAACTCCATGAGTTAACGGGCACAACATCCGTGTGCCCAAAGTAGGCCAACCCTCCTGCCGTCGCTGGCCCCTTTCGTGCAACAAGGCAAGACTTCGAAACGCCATTCTCGTCCTGATAGCTCAGACGTTCGATTTCGAAATCCAGCTTTCGCAGCCACTGGTCGATGCAGTCCGTAATCTCGGTGTTCGAATCTCGGCTGACGGACGGGAACGGAATCAACTCTCGCAGGTATTCATGGGCTTGCATGATTTAAGCACAACGAAGAAACAGGATGTGTGAAAAATCTCCGGGCGGTGTTGGCGGCTCACAATCTGTGCATGGATTCCATTCTCAATTGAGAACCCTTCCCATCCCCTGAACCTCCGAACGATCGACGATGCTCGTCAGAAACGCAAGCAAGACCAGTCGATCAGTCTTGAGCAAGGTGAAAAGCCGAAAGGCAGAACGATCCTTGATGGAACGATTCAGAAAGGGAGAAAACTTGAAAGTTTGCCCTCGACGCAGGCGTCCGCTTATCCCAATAGTAACGATTGTGCGAATCGTAGAGGTTGCAGGACACATAGCGCTGAAGAGTTCCGCACAGTTTTGTCCACTCCTTTTTCGGAGACGTTAACAATGAGTATTTCCTGTAAGACGGGCCGGCATTTGTCCTGGCTTGCCTGTCTGCTGCTGGTCTGTTTCGGGCCAGACGCAAAGTCTGCTTCGGCAGATGAATTGTCCAACTCTGTGACTTCTGAGTTACTCAATCTCTCTCGAGCTTTTCGCAGTCTCGATCAGAGTTTTCAGTACCGCGGAATGTCCAGCCGACTTGCATCAACTGCAGGGTCGGTGTTCGTAGACTGGGAGGCGAAAGGCATCCCGGTCGAGCAGGCTCCAACCGTCAGAGTTCCTGATCCTGTGCTGGTCGGGTGCGCGGCGGAACGGCTAGATGCTCATCACTGTGAGCACTGTGGAGGTTTTCCGCAGCCAGCAGAAAATTCCTGCTGTGCTTGCCAACACTCAGGATGTGGGCGCCGTGAAGAGTTTGGCCATCACGATGTCCCGTTGCACGGTCATCATCAAAGAAGTTGTGCAGCAACAATCGGAATTCCGTTGCATCCACTGCATCACGATTGCCGAGCAACGATTGGTATTCCGCTCCATCCGGCTGCAGGTTGCGAAGCAATCTCGGATCAACGCGGTTGTTCAAACCGTGATCGCTGCGACGAATGCTCACAAAATGGGGTAGCGATGACTCCACCATGTTCCACGAACTTGCCGAGATGCGAGTCTTGTTACGTGGTTGAACAGTACCGCAATGGAGTTCTCACTCGGACCAAAGTTCCATGCGAAAGTTGCAGTTCACAGAGTTCGCATCAGTGATAATGACTCTGTTGAAATTCTGAAGCGACCCTTCATCGGATTACGATGAAAACGCAGCTCGGTTTCTCTGATTGAAAAACCGGGCTGTGACTGAAATCAGTAGCTGTCGTGTTTCTGTGCCTCGGCAGCTACTTGATTAGCTCTGCAACCTTCTTCGCTGCCGCTTCAGCAGCAACGGCCTTAACGTCTGCGACTTTGACGGGCACAAAGCCAAGTCGCTTGCTCTCGTCAGCGGCCTCCATGAAGGCGTAAAGATCTGTCGTTTCTTCAGCACTTACTGGCGGCTTGCCGGAGCGAAAGAACTTTACGATCTCGACAACCAGCGGCTTGTAGCCATCGTATTGGCCTGCAGGTGCGATCCCTTTGGTGCCGAACGCTGTCCCGCCATAGCCCGAGCTCCCACTTCGGATTCCTCGAAACGTCCCAATTCGACCTTTGTTCCATATTCCGGTGACGAGATCGAAATCCGGTGTTTGAGTGCGAACGACGGTCTCAACTCCCGGACCCATAATCGTGAACAGTGTTTCGCAGCCGTGAATCCCGTACCAGAACAGGTCCGGGTGAGTTGGCTCCAGCGAACACGGCGAATAGGTATCGCAGCCCAACACATCTCCGATCGAACCACCGCGGATTGCCTGAGCACCGTTCGAAAATCTCAACGATGATGAACTGAAAACAGGAGTCTGGTAGTGTTTTGCCAGCTCGAAAATTGCAATCGTGTCCACCAAAGAGCCAGCAATCGGCTTGTCGATAAAGACTGGTTTCTTCGCCTTTAGTACGGGAAGCACCTGCTCCAGATGTGGCCGACCGTCATTCGTTTCCAGAAGCACGGCATCAACCTGAGCAATCATGGCGTCGAGATCATTAATGACCTCAACTCCCATGGCCTTGATCTTCTCCGTGTATTCCGGCACCCGTTTAATGCTACTTTCAATGTCCGGGCTTCCTTTGGGGTACACAAGAATCACTTTGCAGCCAGCAAGTGCAGGATCAGCGCCCCCTTTGTTGAGCAAGTCAGCAAATGCCAGACAGTGAGACGTATCGAGCCCAATCATTCCAATCCGGATTGCCTTGGCAGGCTCGTCAGCGAGCGCAGAAGGCTGGACAGAGATCGTAGCGAAAATCATACACAGGCTGGCGAGAATAGTTCTGAACATCAAAACGGTCTCCTTCGGGAAGGACAACTAACGGCAGGTATTTCAGGCGGGGAAAGAAGCTTAACGGAAAGACCCGTACTTTACACCAACGGGCACATGCCAAATGACCACGCCGTCGATCAGAGGTTACTCTGCTTTGCATTGGAGTCCTGAGGCTTCGGCAAGGGTTTGTTCGGATCAAAGTCCTTCGGAAGATTTCCTTCCAGTTTGAACTCTTCAATCAGTTCATTGCGGCGACGTGCCACGGCTCTGTCAAATTCACTCAGGACGTCCAAAGCACGATCTCGCGATGTGACAAGACCGATAATCAGATACTGAGTGATCGCCATCAGATAGCAGACCCAGCCCACCAACCAGCGTTCCCGGTGTCGAGCCAGAAGGTCAGACTCTCGTTTGAGTTCTGGCATCATCCCCTGCAGCGCATCGAGTGTTACCATGGACTGCATGGGGCAAACGACGGCACATTGTTGACAATACGCCCAGGAAGCGATGGTATCGCGTCGAAGAATTTCCTTCTGATCACTATTCATTAACGGCATTTGCGAACCAATGATGGCACACATCATCGCCAGCACAGGAGACGACCGGTTCAGATGGCGACAAACAAATCCCTTCAGGAACTTCCATTTCAACTTCCAAAGTTGAACGACAGGATTCTTTCCCTTCTCCAGCTTTGGCGGCCCAGGATGCAGCACCGCAAACAACTCCTGATCGGGCATAGCTTCGATTACGCTGATCGCCAGCATGAGTCTTAAGCCCATCGTCAGCCAGTCGGCACGATCGAGCCAGTCGACCTTCTGCATCCATCCAAACAGCAGGTGCTCCATGTTTGCGGTGGCAGCCAGCAGCAGAAGTGCACCACGAAACCATTCTTCCAGATCTTTCTCGAGTTCGTCGTCCAGATCCTGCAAGCGAAAGACTCTTCGCATGATGAATCGAAAAATGGGAATCGCAATCAACCCGACCAGCACGCGCGAAATGGGTCGCAATACGCTGCGAAACAGCGGCAGATCCATAATGATGCGAAACAAGCTGCCCAATTTCGATTCTTTCCGAACTATCTTCAGGCGTTGAAGAGACGCTTTGAAGACACAAGTGGCGGACCATTCGACTTCAACATGCAAGACTGTATCCTGCAAACAGCACTCTCTCTACTCTCACAACAAAACTGATCCGCAGTCGGGGATCTGATCGTTGATCCACGACTCAGGAACAGGAGAAATACAATGTTTGGTATCGCCGGCGAAACTGCATTTGACGTACGCTTTCATCTGTTTGGTATCCCGATTCGTATTCATCCAATTTTCTGGATATCGGCCGCCATGATGCGGTGGAATCCCGAGCGGCTGGATTTGGTCGTTTTGGGCGTTATCTGTGTCTTTTCGACCGTGCTGATCCATGAACTTGGCCATGCCCTCGTACTTCGGCACTATGGGTGGCCATCGGAAATCGTGCTCTATTTTCTGGGCGGGTACGCCACCGCAACTAGGCTTTCCACATGGCGACAGATCTGGTCGCTGGCAGCAGGACCACTCGCAGGACTTTCTTTCTCCGCGATTGTGTATGGTGTGATGATCTTCCTGATGAGATCGTCGCCAGCAACCTTCGACGATTTCCCGGCATTGAACTACGTTTTCTTCATGCTTCTGTTCAGCGGAATCATCGTCAATCTGATGAACCTCATCCCTGCTCTTCCACTAGATGGCGGACAGATCATGGCTGCACTCGTGACACACTATGGCGTTCGTGGCCGTCAGGCATCGGAACTAATCCTGAAGATCTCTATCGGTGCTGCCGGAGGAGTTGCTCTATGGTGCGCCTACTGTAACAACTCTGGTGCTGATGTGGTGCCGAGCCTCTTCTATTCATTTCTGCCAGCCCCCCATGCGAGCATTTTGTCACGACTTCAGCCAGATCCTCAGTTCCTGATGATCTTCTTTGGCATTCTTTGCGCCCAGAGTATCATCAACTACAACCAGGCCAGAGCTTGGTAACGGATTGTGCATCCCACCGACCGAGTGATCTGAAAGGCATCATGCTCGCCTGCACGGAATGAGATATCGCCACGCCAGAGGCTGAGGTAGTTGCTGTGCGGTGAATTCCAAATGGATCACTCGCCGGTGCCCCGGGCTGCTCATCGGCGACGACGCATGCAGCAACAATGGGTTCATGAGTACTGCCCCACCTGCGGGAACTTCGCAAATTACTTCATCTACCTGCAATGAGATCTGTTCAATACGATCCGTTGTCAGAGTGTCGGAACGGTGGCTGCCCGGCAGTACCTTTAAAGCCCCGTTTGTGGCGAAGCAATCATCAAGATGGAGCCGAACCGCCAGGATCCTCGACATAATCTCTACAGGAGGCTGAACACATTGGACCCTGGCTTTTCGAGTCCACGCATGAAAACCTTCCACATCATGTCGCTCTTTGACAGCGATCGACAGATCCTGATGCCAGAACACTCCCCAATTCGCGCCGTCTGTTTTGTCGAACAGAGTTGAGCGAACCATAAAGGCATCGGCTCCCAGAACTGCTTCAACTAACGCAGCAACACAAAAAGTCGATGTGAGTTCAGCGACCTCGGGGACCACGTCCACAAGATTTCGAAGTGCGTAGACACCGCTGCTATTGGAAACCGATTCAGCAGCCTCATTCCGCTCGCGAGCCAGCTCGGTCAGATGAATCAGTCTTGCAACAGTTTTGCTGTCCAGGCATTGCGGAACGATTGCGAACCCCTGTTCCTGATACGTCTTTGCCAATGGACTATTCATAGATTGGGCAGAACGTATTGAAGGCAGATTCACAGAACACACCGGGATCATTAAACCGACGACCTCGATCCAACCCACTTATGGCGTCCATATCCGACTGGGATAACTCAAAGTCAAAGATGTTCAGGTTCTCGGCCATCCGATCCAGAGTCGATGTTTTAGGAATCACTGAAGTTCCTCGTTGAACTCCCCAGCGAAGCAGAACCTGCGCCGCTGATTTTCCTTTCTCCATACCAATGCACTGAATGATGGGATTGTCGAGCAAAGATTCTGACTGGCTGGCCATCCCAAGACTATAGTAACTGGCGGCCCCAAGAGGAGAAAACGCGGTGAACGCAATCTGCTCCTGTTGGCAATACCGCAGTAACTTGGCCTGCACAAGAAAAGGATGCGACTCGACCTGAAGAACACTCGGGCGAATTCGAGCATACGAGAGCAAATCACGCAGCAAACTCGTGCCAAAATTGCAGATACCAATGTGCTTCACAAGTCCACTGTCGACCAGTCCCTCCATCGCCTGCCATGTTTCACTAACTGGAACTCGCACCTCTTCCATCCGAGGCTTCTCGGCGGCAGGGTCCACAAACCAGCCGGGCGGATAACGCAGATCAAACGGCACGTATTTTTGAGCAATTGGAAAGTGGATCAGGTATAAATCCAATTGCTCCAGACCCAGATCATTTAGCGATTTCTCACAAGCCTGTCGAACGTGTTCTGCCTTGTGGTAGGTGTTCCATAGCTTGGAGGTTACCCAAAGGTCTTCGCGTTTGCAGAGACCATCTGACAAAGCTTTCCTGATTCCCTGCCCGACTTCGATTTCGTTCCCGTAATCACAGGCACAGTCAAGATGTCGATAGCCAACCTGAATCGCCTGATGAGCGACGTCGGCCGCAATAGGACGATCGACTTTCCAGAAACCAAATCCCACCGAAGGCAGTTGAGCGCCTGTATTGAGCAGAATGGATGCGGCCATAAAACGATTTACACTTTCTGCGTCTTGATCAATTTCCGAAAAACATCAGCCGAAAAGTCTAAAGGCTCGAGTATTGGATGGCCATGAACTTCGGTGACGGGTAGCCATCCAGTTCATTGGATCAAAAGACCGCCGGAGATTCTGAAACAGCCTCCGGCGCGGAAGTCACCGGCTTTGCGGCCGGACTGCTGATCGCTCTCGATGATCTGGGGCGAAGAGTATAGTGAGCGAAAACAGCTCCAGCGGCCGCGCCAAGTAAATGCGCGTCCCAAGCGACACTCTTGCCGGCGGTCGGCAGAAGTCCCCAAAACAGCGTGCCACCATAAAGCACTCCCACGAGTACTGCTGTCCCCGCAGAGACCAGTTTTCTCTCATGAATTCCTGCTGTGATCAGATAAGCCGTCAGGCCATAGACCAGACTACTGGCACCGACAACAGGGCTGGATAAACCAATCACCCATGTGAAGATCCCCGCAATAACGGTAATGCTGATTAAGATGCGGCGGGCGTTTTCGCGAGTCACCGAAAGCATGAAGAGCAATACCGCCAGTGGAATCGTATTTCCCAGCAGATGCTCGAAACCGTCATGCAGAAACGGCATAGTAAAGATTCCAACCAGACCGGATAAGGTTCTTGGTTTCAGGCCATAGTTCGTGACCAGATTCCAGTCGGTCAGCGACAGCGGCACATTGATCAAGAAGATGAGCCAGATGAATCCAACGAATGCAAAAACGCTGATTAGATTTCGTCTTATTTCCAGTTTCATAATTTCACCGAGAGGCCATCTTTCGATAGCAGCTTTGCTCAGAATTCTCCAGATTCCAGCATCTAAACGCAGGAAGCTGAATAGCGGATCACAGACTTTCGAGAAGCAACTGCAGTTGTTCGATCTGTGTTTCTGACAGAGGCATTTCTGAATTGTGATGCGAAGTCTTCAGGACATCAGCCAGCGTTTCTGCCCGACCATCATGAAAATACGGCGCCCGCTGGCTCACTCCTCGCAGGGACGGCGGATTGAACAGCGTCTCTCCCTGCTCATCATGGACCCTAACATCGTACGTATCATGACTTGTCAGCGCAGAGCCAGTATGACAATTCTGGCAACCGACAAATTCGAAAACTGTTCGTGCTTCCGCCAGCATTTCGTGGCTCGGCATTTCTTTTCGTGCTTGATGCATCGAAGGTGCTGGAGCAAGAGTTTTCAAGTACGAAGAAAGACGTTCGATGGGTAGTTCGTCTGTCGGAATCTGAGTCTGCATAGAAATAATCAACGACGTTTTGATTTGTTCATCCAGACTATTCTTGCTTCCCGTCCACGCCCACGGACCGGAATCAGACACACCCCGTAATGAAACAACCTTCTTGGGAGCACCGCGATCTTCATCTCCGAATGTGTCGGCTCTCTGTCCGTTTGTATGGCCATCCGTGTGACAGGAATGACAACTAAACCATCCATCCAACGAAACGGACGCGTCGTAGAATGTTTGCTCCCCCTGCTCTGCCAAGGTGAGTTCTCGAATCTCACCCAGCGAAATCGTCATTTCAACCACCGGAGCTTTGCCCTCCAGTGAAACGACCGTGATTGAATCGTCAAAGCGATTCGCAATGAATGCTCTTCTCTGCTCACGATCCAAACAGATGGCTTCAGGCCGCTTCCCTGTTTTTAATCGCTCAAACGGCATGTGACTGGCCGTTCTGAAGGCCACTTGATTCACGCCCGAAATCACAATCAACGTGGTATCGTTTTTGGTTACCACCATAGCGCCGGGATCACCTGATCCAATTGATGGCGTGCCCAATGGGTATCGCTGCTGTGAAGCGTATGGCGTCCCGGAGTATTCCGCTTCCTCAGGAGCTGTGTCACCAGCATCGCCAGTCGCCGACAACAATTGATCAAGCGGAATCGAATGGAGGCCGTTCTGCATCAGGACTCCCCAAAAGACCCTTTCGTAAGTCGTGAATGTAGCAGGATCGAGTGTCTGACAGGCAACCAACAGTTTCCCGTGCTTGTGATTAAACCCCAACCCGCGAATGTTGTGCCCGTAGACATCATGCTCCTTTAAGACTGAACCCGCTCCCGTATCGACAATTGCCAACCGCCCCGCAAATGAATCCGCAACAACCAGATTACCATCCGGCAGATACATAAGCGTGCGAGGTGCAAATGACAGCCTCAGGTGACGTTGTTCCTGAAGCCCGTCTCGATGTCCGCAAAATAAAGTGACGGTCCGAGACCATAGCGATGAAACGGCCACCGATGTTTCATCCGCACTGACGGCAATATCGACCGGATACTGAGGCAACTCCAGGCTCAGAAGATTCTCCAACCTGGAACCTCTTGGCTCTTCGATCGACCAAAGCAGTCGGTGAGCATGATCGTCGAGCAACAACAGTCCGTTTCGCCAGGCCGCAATTCCACTCAGCGACGGCGCGACTTTCCATTCTGAAATCACTGCGGCAGAGGCGACATCAATTTTGCTGACCGAACCCGTTCGAGAGTTGGCCACAAACAGAGTATCGTTCTGACAGACCAGATCAATAGGGACGCGATACTCCGGTAAAGAGCGCTGCTGAGCCGACAATTCTTCACCGCCATTGGCGATAGGGATCAGCGCAAGAATGCAGATGTGTGCCATCAACAATCCCGATGTGCTACAATGAGTCATTTTCGAGATACCTTCTCTTCTGGCGACCAATTCAACTCGCTGGATCCCAGCATCATCGGCGTCAGGAATGGTGTTAAATCTCTTTCCGCCTTTGTTCCACTCACGACAACCGGTAATTCTCCAAACACTTTGAGCTGGCTTCGCCTCTAAAGGCGAGCACAACAAAAGCCCAGAGTAACTCAAACCAAAGAATTCGCCCAGTACGAAAACCTGAGAAACAACTGGTTGAGACATGGACTTCGCTGGCAATCCTCACACAATTGAGAAACAGAGCTTTTACAGGTCTGAGTCTGGAAAAAAATCCAAGGCTCGACGTCGAAAATCGCCCCTGATTTTTTCACGCACACATGTCTGCTGTTCGCCAACAACTCGCTCAGAATCTCGATGCCATCATTGATGAGATGCATTTGGCCTGCCAACGATATGGCAGAGACAAGTCATCCGTCAGGCTTGTTGCAGTGACAAAGTATGCCGAATGGCCATGGGTTGAGGAGCTGAGCTCACTTTATCAAACGTTCGGAGAGAACCGTCCGCAGCAACTCGCAGATCGTCAAAAGATGCTGCCGGAAGTGGAGTGGCATTTGATCGGGCAACTCCAAAGAAACAAGGTGCGTCTGGCCTTGCAGCACACTACGCTGATTCACTCGGTTGATTCTCTGAAACTTCTGGAGCGAATTGAAGAAACCGCTGCGAGCTTGAACAAAGAGGCTCAAGTTCTGCTGCAGGTCAATGTCTCGGGCGAAGCAAGCAAGTCCGGCTTTACGCCGGAAGAGATCATCAACGAATGGCCAGCGATTCTGGCGACAACATCGAGAACTCACATCAGTGGTCTGATGACGATGGCCGCCGAGTCAGAGGATCCGGAAGAGGCTCGCCCAACGTTCCGAACACTTCGACAGTTGCGAAATCAACTGGCCGCGAGAGATGATTCAAGAGGAGCGAACGTTTTGCTCCCGGAACTTTCGATGGGGATGAGTGGCGATTTCATCCCCGCTATCGAAGAAGGCGCGACGCTTGTCCGAGTCGGCAGCAGGATCTTCCGGGGTCTGCAACCAACAGAAACGTAACGACCATGATCGAAGAATTTGTTGCTGCAAGCCAGCAGTCGATTCTGAGTCCTCTCACTGAGCCTTGTCTGAGATATCGCGACGACACCAACCGCCCTGCCATGAAATCTTGTCAACAGCTTCATAAGCAGTCCTCTTGGCGTCGGCAATTGTGTCACCCATCGCTGTTACACCAAGCACTCGCCCCCCTGCATTGACGACTTCGCCCGCCTTGTTGATGGTCGTACCGGCGTGGAAAACCTTTGCCCCAGGAACCTTATCAGCTTCCGCGATTCCGGAGATCGGATGCCCTTTGGAGTAATTGCCTGGGTATCCTTCTGAAGCCATGACCACACAGACAGCCGGTCGAGGATCCCACTCGATTCCTTCTAGTTCCGACAACTTGCCCGTTGCTGCCATCATCAACACTTGAGCGAGGTCCGTTTTCATTCGCATCAGCACCGGTTGCGCTTCCGGATCACCAAATCGAACATTGAACTCCAGAACCTTCGGGCCATGCGATGTCAGCATAATGCCGGCGTACAGGACACCTGAAAACGGACAGTCTTCAACCTTCATCGTATGCACTGTCGGGATCAGAATCCGACGTACGATCTCGTCCATGATCTCGGGCGTAACAACCGGCGCTGGGCAATAAGCTCCCATTCCTCCGGTGTTTGGCCCCTGATCATTATCGTAGGCTCGCTTATGATCCTGAGCGACATCCAGCGGTACGATCGTGTCACCATCAACGATCGCCAGAATACTGGCTTCCTGGCCAACAAGACATTCTTCGATGACAACCTGCGATCCCGCATCGCCGAAGGCTCGTTCCTGAAGAATCGCCCTGACCGCCGTCCTCGCTTCTGCCAGATTTGCGCAGACGAAAACACCTTTCCCCGCCGCGAGACCATCGGCCTTTACAACCAGTGGTTGCTCTTCGCAGTCATCCAGATACTGCATTGCTTCAGGAACTCTGCTGAAGACAGAGAAAGTCGCCGTCGGAATGTTGGCCCTCTTCAACAACTTCTTGGTGAAAACCTTGCTGCCTTCCAGACGAGCTGCAGCCGCTGAGGGACCAAAGACCGCCAAACCATGACGGCGCAGTTCATCAGTCAAACCGGCGACCAGCGGAGCCTCTGGTCCAACTACTGTCAGATCGATCTGGTTTTCACGCACAAACTTAACCAACCGATGCACGTCATCGGCAGCGATATTTAGATTCTCAGCATCAATTGCAGTCCCTGCATTTCCTGGTGCGCAATAGACTTTCTTGACCAGCGGTGACTGGACCAGTTTCCAAACCAGAGCGTGTTCACGACCGCCAGAACCGACAACCAGAATCTTCATCGAATCAACTGCCCTGCATGCTGAGAAAACAAAAAAACTCGCGGCAGAGTACCGCGAGTTTCGGAAGAATTCGAACCAGGCAATCGCCTGTCCCGAGTTTCGGATCAGCCAAAATTGAAATTAAACAACCGGAAGAGATTCTGGCTTCAACACGAATGGAAATACCCTTACGGCAGTTCCAGGATCATGCTGCTTCTTGTAAGCCAGTTGAGCAGCTCGATCGGCAGCAAACTGCAAACGAATAAACTCAAGGCCGCAGAAAGAGTCGATATCAGCTTCTGCCGCCACGTCGGCGAACATCTCGCCAGCGGAAGCAGCGTGTCGGCGAACTCCGTGAATGCTTCGTTCCCGGACCTTAACTCCTGCAGCAGCTAATTTGATCAATCCCTTGAGGAACCGACCAACAGTGGTATCAGCACCAGAAACCCTCCACAGCTTTTCCCACTCTTCATGAGCTTCCCAGTAGAAACCCATATTGAAGTAGTCCAGCCCAAGCAAATAATTGCGATTATTTGCCCATGTTTCCGGGCTCAACGCCCGAGGCCCCTGCCCCGGTGCATGTTTTTTGCCGTGACTATGTCCCTTTGGGTCGCGAACAGGGTGAGGCATCCCAGAGCCGGGATAGTAGGTGTAGGCGGGAAGAGGACTGGAAGGATACAAACGCTCAGCTTCGGCTTCAGCCGTAATCATGTGTCGTCGACTCCATTGGCTAGGGGTCATGAATCAGTTGCTCCGCGGAATCGTACGCAGCGGCATCGTCGGAGAACACACGCGGAACAGCAGTTCCCCACGACAATCTGCCACTGACGACCTCGAAAATGAACAAATGACCACTAAGACCATTTGCCCGATTTCGATTGCACCGAATTTACACCTTTTTCCGCCAACTTCGAGAACTTCTTTCCGCATTTCGCCAGATTCCGGATCGCCGTTGTCCAGAACCTAATCAGTCTGAGCAGTCGAAACGAACGCCCTATTCAACCTAAACTTACTGATGGTGGGGTTTTAGGCAAAAGTTTTCTCAATCGAATGCCCGGGACCCAAGGCGATGGGCAGACAAGAACTTACCAGCCTCAATCAGCCAGAACGCATTCGCGTGCGGTTCCCGACCTGAACCAGACGCTACCGCGTTCCGGCTAAGCGGTGTGTCTGTGTCTGCCGATCGCCTAAGTGGTGTATTCAGAATTTAGACGTACATACTCCTGAGTCAGATCTGAAGTCCAGAATCGAACCGACTCTTTGCCTGAACATGGGCCGCCGGAAATTGAGTACTCCAACGCCACATCTCGGTTCGACTTCAAGCTGGCCGACAAGGAACTCGCGTTAAACGCGACCGGCGTGCCGGCTTGATAAACCTGAACTCCATTGATTTTCAGCGAAACGAAGGCTGTATCAAACTCCACGTTGGCGTAGCCGGCAGCTGATACGATTCGGCCCCAGTTAGGATCTCCCCCGGCGATCGCTGTCTTCACCAATGCACTTTCCGCGATTTCCTTGGCGATTCTGTAAGCCTGGTCGCGAGTTTCGAGACCATGAACATCGACCGTCACAAAATGATCGGCTCCCTCTGCGTCCCGAATAATGCTGGTCGCCAAATGTTGGCAGACCTGCTGGACGGCCGCCTGCACCTTCAGGAAGTCCTCGTGGGATAATTCTTCTGGATTAGCTCCGTTTGCCAGCAGCAGCACCGTGTCGCTTGTGCTCATATGTCCATCGACACTAATGCAATTGAATGTGCGGTCCACACCAAACCTGAGTGCCCGATCACATTGTTCCGGGGTCAGGGCAGCATCCGTGAGGACGACTCCCAACATTGTCGCCATATTCGGCGCGATCATGGCGGCCCCTTTGCAGGCACCAGAGACTCTTACGGTCCCACCAGCCACCTTGACGTCGACCGACGTAAGCTTCGGAAATGTGTCCGTGGTCATCATTGAGGTCGCCGCATCGAGCAAATGCTGATCGGATGCTCCCAATGTCTCAATTCCTTTCGGGATGCCCTTCATGATTGTCGGCATAGGCAGCGGAACACCAATGACACCTGTTGAACACACAAAAACGGCTTCCTCCTGACAGCCAAGTTCCTTGGCCACTGCTGCGGTCATTGCTCGTGCGTCGGCAATTCCAGGCTCACCAGTCGCGGCATTTGAGTTCCCGGAATTAATGATGACAGCGCGAGCCACCGACGATGGAACTCGCTCTTTCGAAACAATGACTGGCGCGCCGCAAACACGGTTTGTCGTGAAAACTCCAGCCGAGGCCGCTGGGCGATCCGAGACAAACAAGGCAAGATCCGGCTTTCCGCTGGCCTTAATGCCACAAGTTGTGCCCGATGCTGTAAAACCGAGTGGAAGGCTTGGCTGAGAACTCATTGACACAAAAACCCTTTGAATTTTGTGAGAAACGACGAAGCGAGGAGCGACCCGGGCATTACAAGCACCCAGGGATACGACCAAGCCCATTCAGGCAACAAACCCGCGAACGAGCGGGATCGTGGCGTCAGGATTCTGTGTATGCAAGCGAGCTACTCGGCGCTGAAGGAGGTTTTGCAGCAAAGCGACTGGTGATTGACACTAAGCCTACGCCAAAGTTCAGACCGTTTCGCTGCTATCACCCCGTGTTTTCTCTCCAACTTAATTGGCTGAGGCCGATTGCAAGCAGGGGGGCAACCTGCCGGGGTTCGGCAAACCGTCGCCGTGAACCGAACGTACGCCTGAGAGTCGTCCATATCCGGAAAATCGTCAGTCGCTTTTCAAAACGTAAACAGGCCGTCATCATACTCGAGGCCGCCGGATACTGATCTGTCTGGCTCAGGAGTTTGCGGCTCAAAGTCGATCACCCTCCAACGATTTCGGGGACGCCTTTCATTCGCAATCGCCACAAGCCCTGCATCTGAAAAAGATGCCGCAATTGGAAGGATGTTGTCGTCGAGTGTTGTTCAGGTTTCGCCCGCACTTTCCAATTGACTCCAGGACCTGGTCTTCGAACTAGGTCCTCCGACATTCATTTTGCGACCTTCCCTCCACTTACTCATTCGCAGAGGAAAAAGCGATGTCTCATTCGTCCCCAAAACTTCATAATGCAATGTGGCCAGGTCTCGTTGGCAAGGGCGACGGAGAAGGTCAGGAACCGCCAATCAGTCTTGAGAAGATGCTGCAACTTACCGCTTCAGCCCATGTCAATGGCCAGAAGTTTGATGGGATTGACTACTTCCTGTTTTTTCCTCACACGAATCCAGAAGCCAATGACGCAGAGCTGAACAAGATTGCTGACCAGATTGCCAGCTATGGTTTCTCCGTTGGTTCGCTGGTCGCTCCTGTTTGGCCGGGAACAGTTGGCGATTCCGCGATGGGTGATGATGCGGCCCGAGAAAAGTTCATCAGTGCCGTGAAGATGGCCTGTCGCATCGCCAACATTTTCGAAAAGCATGGCGTGAGAAAGTACGGCGTAATTCGTATCGACTCGGCTGAGTTTGGCGTTGGGAAATGGCGTGAGAACCCCAAAACCAGCACATCAAAGATCGCTGGTACGTTTCGTGAAGCGGCAAAGATCGCGGCAGATCACGGCCAACGACTGGCGGCCGAAGGCGAGATTTGCTGGGCGGGCATGCACAGCTGGAAGGACATGCTGAATCTCCTGGAAGAAGTCGGCATGCCGGAATCCCTGGGCTTTCAGGCCGACCTCGCTCATACCTATCTGTACTTGCTCGGCTACAACGCTCCTGAATGCCAGTTGGTCAAGGAAGGACATACGGCCGAAGAGTTTTACGCGGCCTACAAGACGATGACTGATAAGCTTCGTCCCTGGACGATCGACTTCCATGTCGCTCAGAACGATGGTCATGTCCACGGCGCGGGATCACATGACAAGACCGGTAAGCACTGTCCGGCCGACGATCCAAATGGGAAGCTCGATATCGTTAAGTGCGCAGGATATTGGTTGCAGGGAGCCTCAGAACGAGGCATCAAGCACATTTGCTGGGACGGCTGTATGTTCCCGAACGCCACCCTCGAAAACCCAAAGACATGGAACACGATTCTGGACACCATGATCAAGGTTCGTGACGCTCACGGCTGGGCATGATGCTCGACTGACTGGATTACGATGACCAATGTTGATGCATTGGTCATTTTTATTGGCCAATTTCTCTCAATCACTTTTCTTCTCCCACTGCAGGATCACTCACCATGTCTCTAAAACCGCTGAATATCGGTCTCGTTGGCTACGGATTCATGGGCCGTACCCATTCCAATGGTTATAAGCGAGTTAACGATTTCTTCCCTGAGCTGAAGCACCGCCCGGTTCTCAAGGCCATCTGTGGTCGCAGTGAGGAACAAGTCAAAGCGTTTGCTAATCAGTGGCAGTATGAGTCGACCGAGACTGACTGGCGCAAGCTGATTGAACGCAAAGATATTGACGCAATCGATATCTGTACGCCAAACAATTCCCACGCTGAAATCGCTATCGCGGCCGCTGAGGCTGGCAAGATGGTTCTTTGCGAGAAGCCGTTGGCCATGAATCCGGTAGAAGGCCAGAAGATGGTTGATGCCATCGAAAAGGCGGGTGTCGCAAACACGGTTTGGTACAACTATCGACGAGTTCCTGCCGTATCTCTGGCAAAGAAGTTGATTGATGAAGGTCGCCTTGGAAGAATCTTCCACTATCGAGCAAACTTCCTACAAGACTGGACGATTAATGCAGACCTGCCTCAGGGCGGAGCTGGGCTATGGCGTCTGGACTCGGCCGCTGCAGGTTCCGGCGTGACAGGCGACCTGCTTGCTCACTGCATCGATACAGCAATCTGGTTGAACGGTTCAATCAACAGCGTGACCGCGATGACTGAAACTTTCGTCAAGGAACGCAAACACAACCTGACCGGCAAGGTTGAGAAGGTCGGCATTGATGACGCCTGTGCGTTTCTCTGCCGATTCGGCAACGGATCTTTGGGCCTGTTCGAGTCAACTCGATATGCTCGAGGTCACAAGGCTCTTTACACGCTGGAAATCAATGGCGAAAAGGCGTCAATTAAGTGGGACCTCCACGACCTGCACCGGCTCGAGTACTTTGATTATACGGACAACTCACTGATCCGCGGCTGGCATCAGGTACACTGTACCGATGGAGACATGCCATACATGGGGAAATGGTGGGTTCCGGGGCTGCAGATCGGATACGAACACACCTTTGTTCATCAAGTCGCGGATTTCATTGCCAGTATCGAATCCGGAAAGCCGTGCAATCCGACTTTCCGCGATGCGTTGGAGACCCAGAAGGTCTGCGAAGCCGTTCTGGACAGCGCGAAATGCGGACAGTGGAAAGAAATTGCGTAGCCTGACTCAGATTTGAGGGCTATACTGGCCGAACAGAAAAATACGGCGGTTGAAGGCATACCTTCAGCCGCCGTTCTGTTTCCTGACCGCAGAAGATTCCGAATCTCCCAGTTGAACAAACTCTGGAGAGTCTGTGTCTTCCAGCGTGTTTTTGCGCTTTTTGAAAACATCGACGCACTTATCGAAGTCGTCGCAGATTGGATTCGCCTGAGGTCTCGCTATGGAACGACAACCCATTTCCCGTGAAGGCTACGACAAAATCCGCGAAGAAATTCGCGTGATGGAAGAAGTGGATATGCCAGCGATCGCGGAACGTATCAAGACCGCTCGGGAGGAAGGCGATCTGAAAGAGAATGCCGAGTATCACGCCGCTCGTGAGACTCAGGGATACATGCAGGCCAAGATCAATCAGCTCAAGTCGAAGCTTTCAAGCTGTTACATTGTCGAACGAAACGACAAGCCGAAGGATACAGTTGGTTTCGGTGCGGTCGTAAAGGTCAAGGATCTTTCGGATGGCTCGGAAGAAGCCTATGAACTGGTGGGACCCGGTGAAGAAGACTACGACGGCGACATCATGAAGATTCTGACCACCAGCCCAATCGCAACCGCGATGCTTGGGAAAAAAATTGGTGACAAAGTCGAAGTCGACATCCCTCGAGGCAAATTGCGGATGGAAATCATCGGGATTGAATAGTTCCGTTACAGCAGAACCTTCCTCGCTTCCAGTGTCAATGGCACCTGAAATCGTCGGGTGCCTCGGACCACATCCAGCATGATCGTATCGCCAGCTTTGTGAGTTCCCAGCAAAGCTTTCAGTTCATCAAAAGTGGATGTTGGCTGTCCATCAATCGCAGTGATCTGATCTCCTAGGATCACGGTGTTCCCCTGCCGTCGACATCCCTGCAAACCAGAGAGAGCGGCCGGCGTATCTGGATAGACAAACAGAACAACCAATCCGCCGGCCAGCAGGTTTTCGGGGATACCATTCTCACGGGCCGTCTCTGTATCAAGGATCGCAACCCCCATTGATGGAGCGGGTGGGCTCGCAGCTTCATTGAAGACGAGACCAACAGCCTGATAGACATCATTAACGGCCACAGCAAAACCTAACCCGGCCGATGCGCCGCTTGTGCTTACGATCGCGGAGTTCACTCCAATCAGACGACCGGCACTATCCAAAAGAGGTCCGCCGGAGTTGCCGGGATTAATGGCCGCGTCCGTTTGAATCATGCCGGCCAGGATATTCTCGTCATCGGTACCGACCGTTCGATTCAGGCCTCCGATAATACCCGTGGAAAGGGTTCGATCAAACCCAAAAGGATTTCCGATTGCAAGCACCTTCTGCCCTACCTTGAGATCCTCAGAAGATCCCACCGTGATAGGAACCAACTGCGAAGGCTCAGCATCGATTCTCAGGACTGCAATGTCGTGTTTGGAAACGGCCCCAACGAACTCCGCGTCGAAGATTCTGTTGTCGGCGAGCTGAACTTCAAGCTGTGAACCGCGTCTCTGCAATGAGTCCTTGACCACATGCAGATTCGTGATGATATGGCCCTTTTCATCCCAGACAAATCCAGTCCCGGATGCAAACTCCTGCGAGGCCACGCTGCCGTCGAACGTTTGCTGATATCCTTTTGTACGAATGTAAACGACGGATGGTGCGACTTTTTCAAAGACTTCAATCGTCGCCTTTTCGTCCTCACCCAAGGCACCTCGAGGAGTCACAACTCGTTCGGCGTCAGCGTAGTTGGGACGATTCGAAATCGAATCAAATACAGACTTCACCAAAAGCACGGCAACAAGGGCAGTCAGGACAATCACCAGCCAACCATTTGCAGCCGCGGTGGTTTCTCTTTGATTCTCTTTGTCCATAACATTCTTCCAGACGCGGCCATCATTGAAGTGATAGTACTGAATGATGAATCCCGCAGAACCCCAGCCTCATTTTTTAGCATACGAATGAAGAGTGACCTGCTCTTTGCGAAAACGGGGAAGAGATGCACTCATCTCTTCCCCGTGATCGAAAATTAGTCGAGATTGCCCTCCAGCTTTTCGCGTATATCCTGCAAGGCATCGCTCAAACGTTCTCTTACCGATTCCGGTTGTTTTTCCAAGGCCTTCAGTAACTTCGGCGTCAAAGCCTTGTTGAGTTTATCAAGCATGGCGGAAGCACGCTTCCAGAACTGTTCGGGAGTTAACTCCTGACGCTCTCCGCCGGGAGCTTCTTCTCGAATCTGCGGTGCCGGAGAAGCTGCGTCAGCACGAAATGGTGCATAACCTTCGCCAGCATCTCGGGCAACTGTGTCCATCGTTGCAACGGCAGTTCTCTCACCCGACGAGAAGCCAGCCCGATCCCCCATTCCACTCGGAGTGAATTGCGAAGGATCAACGACGCGAGACAATGGGACAGAGGATGTATCTATTCCCAGCGGTGCTGCCCATTCGGAATAACCTTCGGAGGACTCAGCGAACAAATCTTCGCCCCGTTGAGCACGTCGCCATGCACGCATTTCCGCAACAGTGGCATCCGCCTCCTGAGCCCAGCTCAGGCAGTCCTCCGCGTCGTCCCAATTGAGAGCCACGTAGAAGAATGACCACTTCAGACTACCGAACTTCTTATGGGACTCTCCAAAGGCTTCCCAAACGCGACGACGCTGGAAGATCTGATCACCACTCAGACCAACCATTTGACCAAAGTCCGCATCAGTACGGTTCTTCGCGTAACGTTGTGTCCACTTGGAAGCACATTCGCCGACAACCCAGTTGCACTGGCTGACAGCATCACGAGCCTTTGAGATCAATTGTTCTTCAGATTCTGCCACGATGGTTTCGTCCTTCCAGGCGTAGGGAACGGCCCTGAGCGGTGAAAAAATCAGGTGTCGGAGCCGGCAATTTCGATGTAACGACCCGCGAGCGCAGGCACTTTTGAAGAACGCCCGCTGGAATCGCGACCTGCCATCCTACGCACGAAAATCTGCACCTTCTACTCCAGGATCGACGAACCCTCAGGAATCCCGGATGTCCTTATTCTGCCCTGTTTGACTCTTCGCAAACGGCACAAACTTCTTGATTCGATATTCTCGAATTGTGATGAAAAACCTCAGATTCAAGGACATTTCGAGTCCGAAGATTTTCGCCAGGAATTGACTTCAGGACAGTGGACCATCTGCCGATACATTCGGTATAAAACTCCGAGGCATCTGAGTCGCCCACAACGACCCAAATTGCCAGTTAGAGTTAAGAAAATCGGGGGGATAGCCAAGTGGCTAAGGCAACGGATTGCAAATCCGTCACGCGTGGGTTCGACTCCCACTCTCCCCTTGCAAAAACGCTGGTCATCCTGAAAAGGTGACCAGCGTTTTTTCGTTTGAGCATTTCCGGTTGCGACCATGGAAAGATGGTCCGCTCCCTGCGTTCACTCTATTCCCGCGAGAGAACCACTCGATCGTCGAGAACCTCGACCTTGCGAAAATGGCCCCCAAAGATCAGGGGAAATAGCTCCACCCCGGCTTTATTCTCTTTGATATCGCTCAACTGCACGATTTCCTTCATCACCGCTTTGGTTGCGGGCTGATCTTCTTCCGTGACTTCAATGACGACTTTATTTTTGCGGAAGTAGGCAATCAGATCACCAATTGTCGCTCGCTCTGCCCGAAAAGTGAATGTCGTTGTTCGCAATGAATTCGGAGTGGCGGGCTTCGTTATACTTGCTTCGGCGGAATTCATTAGTTCTGACAGAGCCGCGTTGAGCTGCCCGTGTTGCTCAAGAGTCGCGTGCACGGTGGCCACGGCCCCACTCCACTTCACGGAAATCTCAGGAAACTGCTTTTTCCAGAGTTCCGTTGCGGCCGCCTGAAGCTTTTTCCCCGGAGAGTAACGGTGATCAAAAGTCTCCAGTGGATCAATCGTCTTGAGGGCGATAGAGCGGCCATCATTCGACAACTTGAACTCGAGGTCGAACTGATTCAAAATAACCGTCGCAATCTCAGCGAATGCCATTCGAGGCAGACTGCACTGAGCCCAGACATCATGAGGTATCAAGTCTGGATTCGTGATGCGAACTCCAGCTGCACGAGCATAGCTTTCGAGTATCGACTTTGGCTCGGCTAATTCCGACCAACTTGAGTCGACTAGTGCCACTAGCTTTCGATGATCTTCGGACTTCATCTTGCGGCGCAATAGATTGATCTCATTCTGCCGCAACTCGATGAGCACAGGAAGTCGATAGACTTCCGACGCAGGTCCGACGCAGGCAACGTTTTCCGTCAGGCAACATCCACCGTCAGGCACTTCACGGGCGATACTTTTCAAAACTTCCCAACGTGAAACGGACGATGCCGTCAGGCTAATCTGAGCGCGGGGATCAACTCGACGGTCACGAATCACAGCAACTTCTGATTGATTCATCAAATCGGCGAGTTGAGTCTGAAGCGGTGTATTGACGCTGGCCCAGCTGACCGTGGTGAGCATGGCATTTTCCAGCGACTTTCCAGTCTTCAGGGCGGGTTTCTGACCAAACGCCTCTGCGGTAGTGCCCCCAACGAAAACGGTCATCGCCAGAAGAACATTTCCCAAAATGCGGCCAGGAATGCGAGTTTTCTGGAGGATAAACGAGGGAACAGTCGTTTCCATTTTCAATTGCTCCAAACTGGCAGAAAACAGTCTCGGCGGGACTCAACCTCAGTCAAACTGTAGAGTACTTAATTGGTCCAGCCGCCATTCTGATAGTGCATCGGCTCTCGTGAAAGTAGGATGATGGCATCGGCCAACAGCAAAGGTCGAGGCTTGAACGACGATTTCTGAGACAGAATTATGAAACAGACACACGCAATCGGCATCGATCTTGGCACCACATATTCTTGCATTGCGTGGCTGAATGAGCATGGTCAGCCTGTGACAATTCCGAATCAGGAAGGTGAGCTGTCAACGCCTTCGGCCGTCTTCTTCGATGGAGACCAGCCGATCGTTGGAACAGAGGCGATTCGAAATGCCATCGCCAGCCCTGACCGGGTCGTGCAGCACGCAAAACGCTACATGGGGAATGCGCAAAAGTTCTGGAAAATTGGCGACATGCGATATTCGCCAGTCCACATTTCCGGACTTATTCTGCGTAAGTTGATCTCTGCGGCACAGGATCAGATTGGCGAAATCCGCAACGCTGTCATTACCGTGCCAGCACAGTTCAGCGATGCTCAACGTCACGCGACAATGCTGGCAGGACATGCGGCAGGATTGGAACGCATCGAGATGATCAACGAACCCGTCGCGGCAGCTCTGTGCCACGTCCTCGGAAACGAAGGACTTGCCTTCACAGAACTCGCCATAGACCAGCAGCTGCTGGTCTATGACCTCGGGGGTGGAACACTGGATCTGGCCATTGTAAAATACAAAACGAATGAAGTCCGTGTTGTGGCGTCAGACGGCGACCTTGAACTGGGAGGTCTGGATTTCACAAAGGTGCTTGTGGACGCTGCCGCAGAAAAGTTCGTCGCCGATTTTCGTGAGGATCCACGGACAAATCGCAGCAGCCTGCAGTTTCTGACGCTGGAAGCAGAACAAGCAAAGCGCAGTTTGTCGGTTCGACCGCGAGCTGCCGTGACGGTGCAACACGAAGGACACCGCAAAACTTATCAGATTGAACAAACAGAGTTCGAGACACTCAGCAGAAAGCTCATCCAGCGTTCCGAAGAGATCACTCGTCGAATTCTGAAGGACAACAAATTCGGCTGGGCGCACATTGACGTTGTGCTGACTACCGGTGGTGCATCTCGAATGCCGATGATTAAGGAAAGCCTTAAGAAACTTAGCGGCCGAACACTGAATTCGTCACTCTCGCCCGATCAGTCGATTGCCCATGGTGCGGCGTATTATGCTGGCATGCTCCTGTCGAACGATCAGTATGCTCGCACCGTGTTCAACAGCACGGCCTCGTCTCGACTTGCCAAGGTCAAGCAACACAGCGTTAATGCCCGAGCGCTGGGGATTCTGATTCGCGCGGAGAACGGACAACGAGTTCCCCACTATCTGATTGAAGCAAATACTCCCCTGCCCGTCGCAAAGACTCATATCTTCGGAACCGTTGTGGCGGACCAGAATCGTGTTCATGTCAGGATCGTAGAAAGTGGTGCTGGTTCGGATCGTCCACCATCCGTTCTTGGTGATTGTGAGATAAAGGATCTGCCGCGCAATCTTCCGGAGGGGACTGAAATCGAAGTGACTATCAGCTACGATCATCAGGCTCGAGTTCATGTTTCAGCGCGAGAACCAGTCAGCGGTTGCCGCGCCGAGGTGGAGATCATTCGTCAGGGAAACCTCAACTCGCAACTGGAGAAGCAACCCGGACCGGAAAACGACGATGCACTCGATCTGCACTCGATAGCGGGCGACAATCTTTCGGCGGACCTTCTGCAGGAAGCTTCCACCGAGAAAACACCATCTCGACCAACCGCTAAAGCTTCGCAGACGAAAGGGAAATCTGGTCCATCGGCACGCCGAAACGTTAACTCACCGCAGCCGCCGGAGTTCGATGCGAGGGCAGTTATCTCAAGCGCGAAGTCTTCTGCAGCCTCGAAGAAAGCAGAAGAGAAGTCGGCTCCCCCTAAGCAGGGACGAGCAAAAACGCCGGAGCCATCGAGGTCTGCACAAAAAGCATCCGGCCGTTCTGCTCGAAAGCCGGACCCCAATGAAGCCGAGTTCTGGGATCTTGTCGACGGCAATGAATAACGAGGCTTGCATGGTGCATCGCGTCAGAGGCGTCGTTCGCACCATACTTATGGCAATTATCCAGCCTCAGTTATCCTGTTTCTCCCGCACGATCCGCAGTCCTTTTCCTGTCCAAAGATTGTCCATATCAGCGTCCGTCCAGATCTCTGGCTCAATCTGCGATGGATCTCCGATCAGATGCCGGCCCCGCGCGGTTTCAAAGAGAACCGTTGAGTGTTTAACGCCGGGTCTCCAGCCACCAATTTCGTAATAGTGCGGATGTTCCGCATCCACAGCATCACTGAGCTCGCAACATAGCAGAGCCGGGAACTCCGAAACAACCTCAGGCAACTCGCTGGTCCTGCATTCAAAAAATTCCGCACGAAATCCTGTGCCACGGAGTTTCACCGCAAGACCATGGTAGAGCCCCAACCACGTTGTCCCCTGTTTTGTCAAACACAGGGCCGCCAACTCCGCCTCAGACGATTCGATACCAAGTGAATGGAGAATCGTTGCAGCTGCGGCGGCCGAACACGTATGCGAGGTCGTTTGCCTGCAGATGCGGTACGGCACAAACGGAGATGGCTCTATCCACGAGTTTCCGCAGGCAGGTGGTTTATCGGGAATCACATACATGACGGACCAGATCGCTCCAGCAATTAGTAATGACTGAACAGGCAGCCGACGAGGGATCGACTGAGTCCTTGTGCGCACCCAAAGCACTGCCGCCAAAGCGCCCAGAATCAAAGGGAACCAATTCGAAAGAATGATGACCGATGAGAAAGGTATCCAGCGAACAATCCATAACTGCCCCCAGACCAGTCGCACATAAACTCCAACAAGAATCACCAGAACGGCTGCGATGCCATCCAGCAGACGCTCATGGGCATTCCACAGAATCATTCGAAACGAAAAGAAGATGGCGATGGAAAGCAGAGCCATCAGGATGATTGCTATCGTCAGATCTGCCATCCTTGAGTTCCTTTCCACACTGTTCGATCAGCCAACAAGCAGCCTCTAGCCTCGATAAACGTTGCAACGCCCTGCGTGTACAGCGGAGGCCGTCCGCGTCTTTGAATGTCGGCGTGTTAAAGATGCTGCCTCTGCACACTAAAGCGCGCCAATCAGCACGCTTTATTTTCGCCCAGTGAGTGTTATACCCGGGAAAATGACCGCCTGATACTGCGGCGCGAAGTTTGCGGAGGAACGCTCAGGACAGTTTGTAGACGTTCCTTCTTCCTCCTGCCGGAGACATGTCATGCCTGCGCTCGTTCGTTCAGCGAGAATCTCTACGATAGTTCTGCTGGTCATTGCGGTCCTGCTGGTCCTGTTATTCTCGTTCAGCCGGACACTTGGTTGGACGACGGCGGCATCAGCGCAGGATAGCAAGCAGGCAACACGGAAGGCTTCTCCCAGCGATCCTCCATCGGCCGACAAGAAAGATGAGCCTTCTGCAGCGTTGTCTCGTTTTATGAGACAGAAGCTTCAAGCTTCAAGCTTGATTCTGGAAGGCCTGTGTACAGAAGACCTGAAGATGGTTTCAGAAGGTTCGACCTCGTTGATGAAGATGAGCACCCAGGAGCACTGGCGAGTCTCGAACGACATGATGTATCGTCGCTATAGTACAGAGTTTGTGAACGCAGTTGAGGAACTGCAAAAAGAAGCTGAGGACAACAACATGGATGGCACATCAATGGCCTGGGTCAATGTCACGATGAAATGCTTGAAGTGCCACGAATGGGTCCGAAACACGGTGCTTGCAGAGGCAAATGATTAGGCATGCGCTTTGAAGCAATGGATGTAACCAAATTGTAATTCTTTCCGTTCTTCATTGCCCAAGCTCACGATTTCCACTTGTTTCCCGACCTCTGAGACGTGCCTGGTTCTTTCGGCACGCCAAATGCTGCTGGCCATAACAGCGTATGCCGCTGAACTCTGCCCCTGTACAACGGTCGCAAGAGATCTCGCACTTGGTGGCGGCATATTGTTCTGCCGATTGAGCTCAAGCCTGCTTCAATAATGTTCTCTGGATCGACCATGGAGAGTCTGATGTTTCGCTTATCCCCAATTGGTGGTTTTCAGTCTGGCGTTGTTGCCCTGATGATGTGTTCTGCTGTGATCACTCTGTTTGAGCCATTCGGCAACGGAACATCTGCGGCAGTGCAGGATGAGATTGCAGCACCAGCTGATGAACGTGCGATGGAGAAATTCATGGCGCGAAAACTGGCGGCTGCTCAACGAGCATTAGAGGGCGTCTCGAAGGGAGACTTTGAACTCATTCGTAAGTCTTCGGCAGAAATGTCAGACCTGAGCCGTCATGAGGTTTGGGAAAGGATGGCCAGCGCAAGATTTGTACAGGATACAGCCGACTTTGTCACAGCGACGGATTTTCTGGACCGAATGGCAGAGGCCGAGGATACAGAAGGGGTTTCGTTAGGATTCATGCGTCTCACAATGACGTGTGCCAATTGTCATGCCCATGTGAGAAGCTCAAGTGTTGCGATCAGAGGATTTGATCGCAGCCAGACTCTTGCAGGTCGCTGAGTTAAAGATTGATCGAAAACAAGTTAAGGTTATCGCGCCGCCAAAGAAGCTGGCCGGCACCGTCAAAAGAATCAGGAGGATCAGTTTTGTGTTTGTCGCAAAGGATGTGTGTTCCCATGCTTCGTCTGTTGGTTGCCGATTCCACGGCAGAAAGTTCAGAACCGAAATCTGACCGAGACATTGCACTTGCGATTTGCCTTGAACGTCGGCTCCGATGCGACATGCAAATTGCGGCTCGCGTCCACGTGTCAGATGGTCAGGTCCAGCTGTTCGGCTTAGTTGCCTCGTGGCATTGCAAACAGCAGGCTCAGGAATTGGTACGCGAGTTCGCTCCGCAGTATCGAATTCGAAACGAGATTCGTGTAGCCAAACTCTGAAGCATCGCACGCCTTACTGCGACTTCAGATCTTCGTCACGCATATAGTCGTGACAGGCAATGCATGTCGCCGTCAGGCTCTGCTGAAAGTAAGCGGCTCCTGCCAGGTTGTGATTGTTCGCTTCACGTTCAAGCCTTGCGGCCTGTCTCATGAACTCCATCCGGAAGTGTTCATAAACATCCTGGTCGTCGATTTCCTTTTTCCATCCGGAAGGGTGTTTAAGACTGACCAGCTTGAGTGATTCAGCGGATCGGGAAATTTTTTCGAAGTCGTGCGTCACCAACCCGGCCAGAATCTGTTCAGCCTGATCCAGCTTGGCAGCCATCAGATCTTCTGTCCCTGGATTCTTCTCCGGCGACCTCTTGTTTTCATCACGGACTGGGATCGGCGTCACCTCATCGCTCAGAAGTGCGTCCTTGTCACAGTTAACGGCACATGTGCCGATAGCTGCTAGTCCAATAACCAGCAGATTTGCCTGGAATCCCATGAATTTGCTCCTGTGTGTAGCAATCCTTGATTGATCTGAAGTGATTCTCACTTCCGCTGACGCAACGATAAGCAAACAAGGTTCCGGTGTTTGAAGATTGCTGATTCGGGGCAATCAGCCGCGTAGTGTTGTTCGAACCGGTCCCTTTTTGCCGTTTCCCGTGCATTGCCGTTGAGTCACTCTCTCCCAGAGACAGAGGTGGTTTGATACATTTCTTGGACCCTGACATTGGATCATAATCGCCTCACTGAGCCCCACTGCTTTTGCGGAGTGCCTAAATGCTACGAAACGTTGTTGCTTTGCTGATCTTGTCGGCCAGCGTGAGTTTTTCAGAGGCCTCAAATGTCGAAGACGCCAATGAAATCCTGACGGCAGCAAAGGTCAGCGGTGGTTTTGTCGTTCACCTCGGAGCCACCAATGGGGGCCTCACCGCCGCGTTGCAATCGGGCGACTCTATTCAGGTTCAGGCTCTGATCGAAGACACAGCGACAACAGAAAATGCCAGAAGGGCCATTCATGCCACGGGTAAGTATGGAAACGTTTCTGCTCTGCGGTTTTCCGAGGAAACATTGCCCTATATTGACAATCTTGTAAACCTGATGGTGGTTGAGAACCAGGGACGTGTTTCGGATGACGAAATCCTGCGTGTACTTGTGCCGAACGGCGTCGTATTAAAGCGGGGTGCGGACGGCAATTGGCAGAGGACTGTTAAGCCTCGTCCAGAGAACATCGACGAGTGGTCCCACTACCTCCATGATGCGACTGGCAATGCCGTTGCACACGATGACGTAGTCAATTCTCCTCGACACCTGCAGTGGGTCGGCAGTCCTCGATGGTCCCGGCATCACGACCGCATGGCCAGCATGAGTGCTCTTGTTTCCACAAACGGTCGAATGTTCTACATCATGGATGAAGGCAGCCGAATCTCTGTCCAGTTGCCATCAAAGTGGAAGTTGATTGCACGAGATGCCTTCAACGGAACGATTCTCTGGAAACGAGACATTGCCGAATGGCAAAACCATCTATGGCCACTTAAGAGTGGACCAACCCAATTGTCACGACGACTCGTTTCTTCCGCTGACGAGGTCTACGCGCCACTGGGGTTCGAATCTCCGACCATTGCAATGGACGCAGCCACTGGCAAAGAATTGAGGACTTACGAAGGAACTGATGCGACGGAAGAGATTATTCACACCAATGGCCTTCTCTTTATCGTGGTGCGAAAAGGCAAAGCGGAACTCGCGGATTATGCCCCAGCCAACGGTCGAGTTGGCGATCAGGCGAAAGTGAATCAGGAGTTCTTCTGGAACGAAGAACCTCGTGTTGTCATGGCGTTTGAAGCTTCGACGGGGAAGAAGTTGTGGGCGAAGCAAACCGAAATCGCTCCTCTCACATTGTCGGCTGACGGCAATAACGTCTACTTCCATGATGGTGAAAGCCTGAATGCACTGGACCAGAAAACTGGAGAACTGAAGTGGACGACCGAACCGGTCACTCGTCGAAAGCAGTTCACATTCAATTTTGGCCCGCGTCTGGTGATCCATAAGGACGTGGTGCTCTACGCCGGTGGCGACGGACGCATGATCAGTGTGGACACGGCCAGTGGAAAACAGCTCTGGGAAGCAGAGCATCCGAATTCCGGTTACCAGTCTCCTCAGGATCTGATGGTGGTCGATGGACTTGTTTGGTGCGCTCCGACCACTTCCGGGAAGGACACAGGAGTCTTCACGGGCCGCGATCCTCGTTCGGGGGAAGTCAAAAAGTCTTTTGCGCCGGACATCGACACCTATTGGTTCCATCATCGCTGCTATATCTCAAAGGCCACCAATAATTTCCTGATCCCATCACGCACGGGGGTTGAATTCGTTGACTTCAAAAATGAACATTGGGATATCCATCATTGGGTTCGTGGTGGGTGTCTTTACGGAGTAATGCCCTGCAATGGGTTAACCTATACGCCTCCCCATAACTGCGCGTGCTACCCGGAAGCCAAACTCTATGGCTTTAACGCGCTGGCTCCGATGGCAAAAACTCGCCCCATCCCGGGCAAAGTTCCGGAAGAAGGCCGACTTGAAAAAGGCCCTGCGTTCAGTACTGCTCGACCCCCGGTGCAAGAATTCTCAGGGACTGACGACTGGCCTACGTTTCGGCATGATCAAAAACGGACAGGAACTTCACGGCAGGAGATTCCTGCGGAAGTCGGTATCAAGTGGGATATCAAGCTTGGCGGAAAACTCACCTCACCGGTTATTGCGGATGGCCTCGTTTTTGTCGCGCAGACTGATTCCCACACTCTGCATGCGCTTGACCAAAAGACGGGCGCAAGTGCCTGGACCTATGTAGCGGGAGCCAGAATCGACTCACCACCGACAGTTGAACGAGGACAGGTAGTTTTTGGTTGCACCGACGGCTGGGTTTACAATCTTCGAGCAAAGGATGGCCAACTTGCGTGGAGATATCGTGTTGCTCCGCTGGATCGTCGCGCAATGGCTTTTGAGCAACTGGAATCACTGTGGCCTGTCCATGGCAGTGTTTTGATTCGGGAAAATGTGGTCTGGGCTGTGGCTGGCCGTTCCAATTTTTTGGATGGAGGTCTTCGTCTGGTTCGACTGGATCTGGCAACCGGCAAGCAGTTGTCGGAGACCATCATGGATGAGACAAATCCAGAGACGGGTAACAACATGCAGGAGAAACTTCAGATTCTCCAGATGCCTGTCGGATTGCCGGATATCTTGAGTGGTGATGACAAGTTCGTCTACATGCGCTCGCAGAAGTTTGATTCTGAGGGAAATCGTGTTGAGATTGGACCTGTCTCCGGAGACTTTGTCCAACAGGGGTCAGCCCAACGTGGCGAAGGCGTCCATCTGTTTGCCCCAATGGGATTTCTCGACGACAGTTGGTTTCATCGATCCTACTGGGTTTACGGCCGTAGTTTTGCCGGAGGCCACGGAGGATACTATCAGGCTGGTCGATTTGCCCCATCGGGTGACATTATGGTTAACGGTAATGGCTACGTCTTTGGGTATGGGCGTAAGCCTGAGTACTTCCGCTGGACGACGACGCTGGAGCGGCAACTTTACTCGGCGGCCCCTGAACCTCCGGAGGTGCCTCAGAACTTTGGAAAACAACCTGACTCTGCAACTGCAGAACCCGCATCATATGTCCAGTTTCCCCGCAGTCCGAGTCTTGATCCGACCGGCAAAGCAATCACTATCGAAGCGTGGATGACAACCACGAATCCCAATGGTGTCATCGTCGCCAGAGGTGGTCCTGCGGAAGGATTCGCCCTGACGATGGAAACCGGAAAGCCGACTTTCCATGTACGATCAGCGTCAACACTTTCGACAGTCTCGGGAACGAAACGCATCGTCGGCGGATGGCATCACGTTGTCGGTGTTCTGACCGCCGAGAAGGAAATGAGACTTTACGTCGACGGAGAACGAGTAGGCGAAGGCAAAGCATCGGGGCTATTGACGAAAGATCCTGCACAGGGACTTGAAATCGGCGGTGACCTTGGTGGTTCCGTTGGTGACTATGGTCAACCGTTTCAGTTTGTTGGGATCATTGATGAACTGAGACTTTACCTCACTGCCGTTGACGACGCTGCTGTTGCACAACGATTTAATGACAACTCTGAGTTATCTGGCGACCCGGCTCTTGTGGTGACTTTTGATGACGGCACCGCGCGTGACATGTCCACCTACCGCAACAATGGCACCCTGATTGGCGCGAAGATGACCAACGGAAAAATGGGCCAAGGAATTCAGCTGACCGCGAAACAGGCAACTGGTGGAAAGAAAGGAAAGAATGCGAAAAACGGCAATGCTGGTGCCCAGAACGCAGGCAATTCGCTGATCGAACCACGTTGGAAGACAGACGTGCCCATTTATGTCCGAGGTATGGTGCTCGCTGGATTCCATTTATTCATCGTCGGCCCGCCAGACATCATTGATGAAGAAGCAACTTTTCAGAAACTGACGGAGAAAGATCAGGAAGTCCAAAAGCTTCTCGGAGCGCAGGATTCGGCACTGGAGGGTCAGCAAGGAGGAAAACTTGTGGCCGTTAATGCTGAGACAGGAGAAACTCTGCACACTGTTGAGCTGGATACCCTACCGTCATGGGACGGACTGGCTGGTGCGCAGGGCATGCTGTTTCTGACAACTCTGGATGGGAGAGTACTCTGTTTTTCCGGGCTCTAAAGACTTGCCTTGAAAGCATCAGACCCTCTGAGTGCTTGAGTCGCTGATCGGCCGCTTCAACAACCTCGGACTGCTTCGTGATGTGTTCGTTTGTTCATTTGTGTCGGCCGTCGGGGCTTCTCTTTGGATACCGAGGAGTCGGCCAGACTTTCAGCCTGAGTTACCAAGTCCAGCTATGCTGTGGTGACTGACTTCCACCGACCCGAATAATTGCCACAATTCGACCCTATCAGGGTTTGATATAGGCAGACTGTTCCGAAAATTCGGGTGTTTTCGCCGCCGCGAAGTGAGTTGGGCTAGTTTTTCCGTGCGTTTCCCAGGGCGAGCTTCTCAAGATGCAACGGCATAAACTCGGTGGGGTTATGTCCGGGCAGTACTACTCATAGAATTTTGCGTGGACGCTGCCGGTTTTTGACCTCCCTGCCCGCAATGAAGCTCGGAATTCAGGCGAAAAGAACGGATACATGCTTAAGAGTGCTGGTCAAGATCGGCCATTCATACTGCTGACGGGAGCGACGGGCCTCGTTGGAGGGCTTGTCCTTGCGCGTTTGTTGAGTTGTGAACTGCCAGTCGCAGTCCTTGTAAGAGGCAACCGTCGTCAATCGGCACAGGAACGCATCGAAACGTTGATGCGGAAACTCGAAGAGCGATTTCAGCGTTTATTCATGCGTCCCGTGGTCCTCGACGGAGAACTTTGTACTGCAGGACTTGGCTTATCGGTGGCCGATAAAACGTGGTTGAACGCCAATTGTGGGAGCGTCATTCATTCCGCTGCGAATCTTCTTTTCAAGCCAGCGAGCGAACACCCGGATAACGAGCCTTACCGAACAAATGTGGAAGGCACTCGACACCTTCTGGAAGTAACAACGGCTGCAGGAATCAGCGAGTGGCACTACGTGTCGACAGCTTACATCGCAGGGCTGAGAACTGGTCGAATCCTGGAACACGAGTCGAATGTCGGGCAGCAGTTTGGCAACGATTATGAGCGCAGCAAAACGATGTCTGAGCAAATGCTGCGTCAAGCACCACAGATTGACTCTCTCACCGTCTATCGGCCATCAATCGTTATCGACCTGCACCCGACAACCAGTATGCGGTCGGATCAGACGATCAATAGTGCATTCGTGATGTTTCAGGCGCTGAGTCAGCGATTTGGACTTCCGGAACGAGGTGATTGGTTTCGACGTCTTGGTTTCAGTGGCCACGAGCGCAAGAACATCGTGACGGTGGACTGGGTTGCTGCGATGATCGCGGAGATCTATCGTCGCCCTTCTCTGCATGGCGACACTTACCACTTAACAAGTGCCTCCGGGACATCGGCCTCAGAACTGGAAGACGGATTTCGGGCCGCGGTTATTGAGGGCGGTGTCAAACTGCCAACGCGGCGTGTCGAGGCCACGGCACAAATCGACGAACAGGCGGCTCCGTTTGTCGCCGCGTTCAAGCCATACTTCAAAGATGATCCCGTATTTGACCGCACAAACACAATTCGCGCCATGCAGGTCTGCAACGAACCAGACTTGCCGGAACTAACCGTTGAACGACTGCGTGATTTTTGCATGCGGCAAACCAGACCTGGAGGGCCACCTTCAACACTGCGGCTGACTCAGTCTTCGTGGGATCAATTCAGGCTCGATTTCGGCCAGAATTCGCATCCACCTGAGTTGTTATCCGCCGCAAGTTTCGGCTTGGAGGTATTTGGCCCATGTGGCGGCCAATGGGTAGTTTCAGAGAACAGATCCCATTGGAGCGTGCAAGCCGCACATGCGGGCAGCGTGCCCTCGCGAATCATCGTTTCTGCTTCTGATTTTGGGGATTTAATGTCTGGCAAACAGACAGTCTCGCAGGCTTTGGCTACGGGATTGTTGTTGACGGAATCAGACCTGTCTCCCGACGCTCGGACAATGCAGCCCAGCGCGTTGATCGATTTGATCGAAGGGTTCTCAAGACTGATCACGAGCGTTCAGCGACATGCAGTAAAAATCAACAGCAAGTCGGAGGTCGCTTATGTCCGTTAAACCTTCCAACTCCGCCGTTGTTGATTCACCCGTAGTCATTGTGGGCATTGCCTGTCGTGTACCGGGAGCAGACAGCGTCAATGATTTCGCCGACCTGTTGTTCAATGGCCGCACAGGCTATGGAGAACTGCCAGCGGATCGATGTGATCGTGCTCTGTATTTCGATCCACAGAAGGGGAAGACCGGGAAGTCCTATACGACGCTCGGTGGAATCGTGCCCGAGCGTCCCCTGAATCGTGAAGTCTGTCCGCTGCCCGCCGAGACAGATTCGCTCTTCGACGCAGCCCATGTGCAGTTCGCAGAAGTTGCAGCAACCGCTTGGCGAAACGCGACGTTGCACCCGGAGGATTCGCGGCTGCAGAAGACCGGTGTTTACGTTGGCCACTCGGGTGGCACGAAATCCGGCGGCGGATTGAGTCTCGGAACTCAGATTGAAGAGGCACTCTCATTCGTCGATGACATCGACACGTTTCGCCAACTCCCTGAGAACATTCGTCGACAAGTTATTTCTGAAGTTTCTCAGGCTGTCCGAGAAATCCGTCCTTCCCGTCGTTCAGGTGCTGTCCCAAGCTTCCATGCTTACCAGGCAGCGGCATTGGCAGCGCGAGTGCTGGGGCTTACGGGGCCTCGGTCCGTCATTGACGCAGCGTGTGCCTCCTCTTTGGTCGCCCTGTCTCAGGCAATTCTGGCGATTCGAGCGGGCCGGCTTGATAGTGCGATCGTCGGAGGAGCTACGTACAACAACGTTGACAACCTGATTCTGTTTTCTCACTCCCAGGCGTGCACAGCAACTGACTCGCGACCGTTTGACGATGGTGCCAGTGGCCTCGTGAGTTCAGAGGGTTACGTCGCGATTGTTATCACAACACAGGACAAAGCTGAACAACACTCGCTGCCAATTCTCGGTGTCGTCCGCGGAGTGGGCATGGCGTCAGACGGCAAAGGACGCAGCTTGTGGGCCCCACGCATGGAAGGCCAGGTTTTGGCACTTCAGCGAGCGTACGGCGACTCCGCAGTCCTGGACATCGACTACATGGAAGCTCACGCGACCAGTACTCAACTTGGCGATGCGACTGAGCTGGAAACGTTGCGTTATCTGTCTGATCGAAGTCCTGCCTTTCCAAAAGGCCGATTACCTCAGAATCGACTTCTGCTCGGCAGCGTGAAGTCCAATATTGGTCATACACTGGAAGCAGCCGGTTTGATTGGCGTGGTAAAGGTGCTGTTGGCGATGCACCGCCGCCAGATTCCACCGTCATTGCGATTCGAACAACCAAATCACAATTATGATTGGTCAACAGCCCCGGTCAAAGTGGTCTCCACAGGTGCTGCGTGGCCCGATGACTCATTAGGCCGGCGCCCACGTCGCGCCGCAGTGAGTGCTTTCGGAATTGGTGGCCTGAATGCTCATGTTGTGATCGAGGAGCATCATGGGCAGACGCAGACAGGGCTGGCGGCCAACCGGGCATTGGATGAGATTGATCGCTCTGGTGCGCCGGAGCCGATCGCTATCGTCGGTCGCGGAATCGTCGTCGCTGGTGCAAGGAACCTGAACGAGTTTCGAGCGGTGCTGAGATCCACCGACACGTCGATCTCCGACGCACCCAACGATCGATGGCGAAATCGAGCGGGACTTGTCGCTGAAGGCTCACCGCGAACCTACTCTTCGCCTCATTGTCGAGGTGGATTCATTAACGACTTCACCTTCGATGGTGCTCGTTACCGCATTCCTCCGAAGCAGGTTCAACAGGCCAATCCGGTCCAAATGATGCTGATCGATGCAGTCTCTCAGGCGTTGGCCGAGATGACGAATGCTTCCGCATCGCTTTCGGAGTTTATTGATCCGACAGCGCCGAAACCCACCGCGAAAGAACCGGTGTGGCCTGTCGATCGTCAACGAGTCGGAGTTGTTATCGGAACGATCTTTGGCGGCGAGTTCGGCGATCAGCTTCAGGTGGGAATGAGACTGCCGGAGATCTGCCAACGAATGACATCTGCGATGTTGTCGAAAGGAATTTCCGCAGAGATCGCGGCGAAGACGGCTGAAGAATTCCGGAAGACAATCCTGAAGAATCGCCCTGCCCTGCTCGATGAAACAGGTAGTTTTACTGCGAGTACACTCGCCTCCAGAGTTGCAAAGACATTCGACCTGATGGGAGGAGCTGCGGCACTCGACAGCGATGATACGTCAGGGCTAGCAGCGTTGACTGTTGGGATGGACCAGCTCAGGGCAGGAACCTGCGACATGGTTCTTTGCGGTTCAGCGCAGCGTTCTATGAGCCTGTCCGCGTTTGAAGCACTGGATATGACCGGACGACTTGTCAGGTCCGGAAATCCTGAAGATGTTCCGGATGATTGTCATCAGATCATCCCGGGCGAAGGCGTCGTTACATTGATGCTCTGTCGTCTTACGGACGCAAAACGGCTTGGACTGCCAATCTATGGCGTGCTCGACCACGTAGGGCAGCGAAGCAATGCCATTCCAAAGAGATCTCCGGCAGAGGCTGTTTTGCCTCACCAAGCCTCACAAACGCTCAATGCTGCAGATGCCACAATCGTCCGCAAGATAGGATATCTTGCCGGTGCTCACTCATTGGTGCGAATCACAGCAGAAACATTGGGCTCTGAAGTAGAGACGTTCGGGCCGGATGCAGGAAATCACGCCACTATTCCAGTTGCAACCAGGACAGTTGACGGAGTAGTCATTCAGGCTGATCTCACAGTTTCGCTGCGCCAAAAAGTCCTACCCCCACCAACGATTGTTCCGCAAAACAATCACTTGATCCTCTCTCAAAAATCATTGACTCCTCAAGTAACTCGAATCATGACGAATTCTGTTGCAACGCCACATGGACTGCCACTCAAGGTGCAATTTGGAGGCACATCGGGTGCAGAATTGCTGCGACTGCTGAAGGAAGCAGCTCAATCGCCGAATCGCTTCGTTGAGCTACCGCAGATTCATCGAAACAGCACTGCCGCTGAGTCTGAACACTCGAGCTCTTCTTTCACAGAGAACGATATTTTCCGCGCAGCGATCCTCGCCAGCGATGCTGGGCAACTAAAGGATCGACTTAATGCTGCCATCAAGTCTGCGGAGTCTGGACGATTCCGCGCCGTTCTTGATCGTGAACGAGTGATTCTGTGGCAAACGTTTGATGAGGCGGCTCGAGTCGCATGGCTATTCCCCGGTCAGGGATCGCATTACACCGAGACACCTGCGGTCTTTGCAGTAAACGAACGCGCCCGGCGTACACTTGCGGCAGTTGATGACCTTTACGCGGCCAACCACCTGCCCAGACTCAGTGAAGCGTTTGGCAACAGCTCAATCAAACCTGGTGAAGACGTTTGGTGGGCACAGGCGTGGATCCTGGGAGTCACAGCAGCTCTGACAGAAGCCTTGAAGGCTGAGGGTCATCGTCCTGACGCAGTGCTTGGTCACAGCTTCGGGGAATTCACCGCATCACTCGCTTCAAACGTGACGTCATTGTCGCAGACTGTCGAACTGGCTAAACACCGAGCCAATGCTGTGATGTCGCACATGCGAACCGCAGGCGGCTTGCTTTCAGTTCGTGCCGCAGTTCATGAGGTTGATGCAATCCTGAAGTCTGCCGCATTGCCGGCCTATGTGACTCACCTGAACTCATCGAGACAAACGGTGATCGCTGGTAGCCGTGAAGGGATTGCCAGCGCAAAGGCACTTCTGGATCGACAGGGACTTGCGTCGATGGCGATTCCGGTTCCTGCTCCGTTTCACACTCCTCTTTTGGGCGACGCAGAAATTGCGTTTGAGCGAATGTCGGCCAGCGTGTCGATGCGTCCTCCTACCTGTGGATTTCTATCTGCAACGAGCGTCCAATATCTGGCTGAGCCATCCGGGATTCGCCAGAGCCTTGTACGCCAGTTGACTCAGCCCGTGATGTATCTGCCGTCAATCCAGCGGATGCTTGGCGAAGGATTCCGAGTCTTCCTCGAAGTCGGTCCAAATGATGTTCTGACTCGCATGAATCGTGATATCGTCGATTCGCAGGCTCTGTGTCTGAGTCTTGATATCCCGGGGCAGTCGTACGCCGAACGTATGGCCCTGGTCAATGCCGTGTTCGAATGTGTTACTGGTAGCCTCCCCAAAGTGCGGGCTAATGACATTGGCTCTCGATTGTCAGCGTCGACCGCATCGACACCAGCATTGGCTTCCGATGCGGCCAGCGCTGCGGTTGCACCGAATGCCGGAGTCATTGATGTCACAAAGTCGCGTCGCAATGTCAGAAAGCCATTGCAGAAAGAGGCCGCCGCTGAAATTCAACCGTTGCGGGTAACCTCTTCGTCGCAATTCGATCGGCCGATCCCACAGCCTCAGAATTCAGTCGAAGCAACCGCCGTGGTACCTCCACTGCAACCTGTTGCTGCGACGCCAGCATTTTCAGAAACGCAGTTGCGGACCTTTGTTCGAGATCTCGTCATTGAGCTGACGGGGTATTCACCAGAGATCATCGACTTTGAAGCCGACCTTGAAGCCGACCTTGGCGTCGACAGCATCAAGAAGGCACAGATTCTTGGTGAACTCGGTGAATGGATGGGCCTGACGGTCCGCCCGGAATCATTGCGACTGGACTCCGTCAGAACTCTGGATGATGCGGTTCGTGTCGCGCAAAAACTTGCGACAGAAAGTAAGCCACAGCAAGTGACCTCGGTGGCGGCAAGCGTGCCTGCTTCTACTTCGGTTCAATTTGTTCAGACGCAAGCGGAGACTGTCCCGGTTCCCGCTCGAAGCAATAACAGCCTGCTGCCTTCCAGCGATCGACTCGATGCCCTGCTGATCGATTATGTTGTCGATCAAACAGGATACTCTCGAGATATTGTCGACATCGATGCAGATCTCGAAGCCGATCTGGGGCTCGATAGTATCAAACTGGCGCAACTGATCGGTGAGATGCGAGAGCAGTTCAATCTTGAGTCCCTGACTTTAGAGTCAATTGCTCAGGCACGCTTCAGAACGTTGCGCGGAATTCGTGAGTTTCTGATTACTCATGCGGGAGGATCTGAAGCGGACCCGGAAGCGTCCGTTGCCAGTTCGAGCGTTTCTGCTACTGAGTCTCATGTCACGAAGGGCCCTGACAACTCTTGGGGAAATCGACATGACCTTGCAACTGCATTTGAGCCGCCTGCTGCTTTAAGCCCGGTTGTTGCCAGACCACAGTCTATGGTTGCTGCATCCACGCATTCACAGGTTCGAGGCGTTGCGCCGATTAGCGCCTTGTCGGCGGAGTGGTCTCCATGGCTGTCTCCTGCAGACAGTCGAGGCAAATCCGTAGAGACAGCTTATTCATCAGGAAATCTGGTAGGTCAGCAGCATCAACCAGAGGTTCGCGCGGCCCTGCGATCAATGGTCTATGGGCAGAATTTGCCTGCTCAAGAGCGGCCATGGTCGGCCACGGAATCTGCTCATCTCAAAGGTATTGCCGAATCTTCGGGCGTTTCCGAATCGTCGGTCAGGCTGGCAGCATCTTTGGTTCTCAACCAGCAGGAAGTGTCCCACCACATCGAGCGGATCCCTGTTGAGCAGCATATGTTCCCGCCTGTTGCGCCCGATCGTGATGATTCTCAATTGGTCCTGACAAAAGACACCAGCGGACAGAAAACGAACCGTTACACGTTACGAGTCGTTTCTGCGCCACGTCGGAGAGGCATGCCGCTGACTCCTGAACTTAAGGGAGCAGTGCTTATTCTGGGTGCCAATGCTCTGGCGGATGCTGTTGCGGATCGAGTTCAGCAACTTGGACAAAAGGTATTTGTTCTCAATACAGACGGCCCTGTTGAGCAGATCGAGAGAACACTAACGGAACTCTGGCAGCACACACCGACCCCGCATCTGTTTCTGACGATGGCATTTGATACTCGTTCAACACAGAGCCTGTCAGAGTCTGCCTGGAAATCGCGTCGGTCTGCGGCACTCACGTCTCCATTCAGAATTTGTCAGCTCTGGATGCAGAAAACGATCGATGCCAACCGTATGGAGGATGCCAGTGTTGTTTCAGTCACTCAACTTGGGGGAGACTTTGGTTTCAGCGGGCGAAACGTCCGTAGTATCGAAGCCATCGGAGGGCTGGTGAAAGCGATGCTCATTGAATGCTGGATGCGAGGATATCGTACGACGCCAATGAAGGTGGTCGACGTTGCGTCTGGGATGAGCATGTCGGAGATTGCGGCGGGAGTGCTGCAGGAGTTGGCGGTCCCTTCCTACGACATGGAGATCGCATTCCGTTCTTCGATCATGACACCTCAGGAACCAGAACGGCTGTCGGTTCAGGCGATTGCGGCTCCATTGAAAATGACGGCGACCAGTTTTACCAAACCACTCACAAGAGGTGGCACTTGGATTGTGACGGGCGGCGGGCGCGGAATCACGGCGGTGATCGCAATGACCCTCGCAAAGAAGTATGACCTTCGGCTGCACATGCTGGGGACGGCGCCTGCCCCAAAACTGAGTGATGAGTTTGTGCGGATGGTTGAATCCGATCGCGGAGGCGTGCGCCGCAGCATTATGCAGGATGCCTCCGCTCGTGGAGAGAATCCCGTCGAGGCGTGGAGGAACACCGAGAAGGCAATTGAGATCGACGCCACTCTGCGTGAATGTCGTCGCCAGAATGTTCAAGCCACGTACCACTGTTGCGATGTTTCAGATTTTTCGGATGTGGAACTCACGGTCCGACGAATTCGGGACCAGTTCGGACCACTTAACGGTGTGATTCACGGAGCAGGAGCCGGTCAGGACGCACGGTTCGATCGAAAACGTCCCGATAAAGTTGAGAAGTGTTTGCAGGCGAAGATTGACGGATCACTCGCCCTGATGCAGGCCACGAAGACAGATCCTCTGGAATGCTTTGTTGCGTTCGGATCAATCAGCGGTCGTTTCGGCGCAAATGGTCATACGGACTATTCTTTGGCCAATGACATGATGGCCAAAATCGTTGATCGCTACCGAAGTGAACGCCCTGAAGTGCGGAGCTTTACATTCCATTGGCATGCCTGGGGCGACATTGGCATGGCCACAAAGCCAGAAGCCAAGCTGGCACTCGAAATGATCGACATGGAGTTCATGCCGGCTCGCGAGGGCATTGAACACTTCATGCGTGAAGTCGAATTCGGGGGCAGCGAAGCGGAAGTTCTGATTACAGACGAAAGCTACTTCCGAAAGTTTTTCCCGGCCGAGCGGTTGTCTGTCGGTGGCGATGTCGGCCAGATACTGCCCGTTCCACTCATTCCATCCAGCGTTACTCAACACGCCGATGGAGTTTGCTCAAGTGTTGTCACACTCAATCCCGTCACCGATCGATTTCTGTCTCAGCATCGAGTCCAGGGACGGCCTACTCTTCCCTTCGTGGTCGCTCTGGAACTGATGGCCGAAGCTATTCGAGTGCGCACGGGCTGTCCAAGTCCGGGGGTTTGCATTGAAGCACGAGCGCTGCAGGCGATCAGGTTTTCCACGGATGATCCTCTGGCGGTGACCGTGCAGACGCGTCCGGCAGAGAATGGCACGATCGAATGTCGATTGCTCGCCGATGTTCGTCGACGCGATGGTCGCATGGTTGAGGAAGATCGGGAATTCTTCCGAGCAGTATTTGATGTCCGCCCAGGCATTCAGCAGCCTCGCGCAGCGGTTGTTTATCAGCGTCCGTCTGATCTTGTCTGGAAGCGAATAGAATATGTTGATCCGGACGGCCTGATCTATCACGGCCCTGAACTGCAGGAGTTGCGGGAAGTCGCGGATGACGGGCAGACGGTTTTTGGTCGCATCGCCTCCTCTGCGCCAGTGCAGTTATTTGGTGGATCACGAGCCCGCGGATTTACAGTACCTTGTTCCACGATGGATGCATGTCTTTACGCTGTGGGATATGCGGCCTGGCATCGTCATCAGAAGCCAAGCCTTCCCGTGCGTTTCGACCAGATCGAGTTCGGGCGTCTTCCTGATCCAGGCGAGCCATGTCTCGTTCGAATCCAGCAGACCAGTCTTTCGGATTCCGGAGCCGTCTGGAATTTTCAGTTGCAGGGGCACAACGGCGATCGACTATTGACCGTGACTGGTTATCGAATTGGCTGGCTAAAAACCAGCTGACCTCTATTCCATGTACCAAACAACCGTTTCATTTCAGGCGCCGTTGACTCCTCAGGACTATTGTACGGAGGCAGCCTTAGCGCGGGAGAATCAGGACGTCTTTGAAACGACTTGGCAAATGGTCGGGCTGGCCTCTTCCATCAACACCCCGGGCCAATACTTAGCTGCGGAGGTCGGCAGAATTCCAGTCGTCGTACGGAACTTCGACGGAGAATTCTCTGCGTTGTTGAATGTCTGTGCTCATCGGCACTGCACTCTTGTTTCTGCTGCGACTGGCCACAGCGAAAAACTAAAGTGCCCCTACCATGGTTGGGAGTATGGGGCTGATGGTCGCACCAGAAAGATCCCAGCAGCAAAAAATTTCCCTGACTTTGATCGCGAACGCTATCGTCTGAACAAATTCTCCCTTGAACGATGTGGCGATCTTCTGTTTGTGCGAATCGCGTCGTACGGCCCCTCTCTGAAAGATTGGATGGGAGAGCTGTTCGAGCGATTCGAAGAGTGGACCTCTTCCCCCTCATGGAAGCCCGTCATCCATCGAACCGTTCCAGCGTCATCAAACTGGAAGGTACCAGTGGAAGTCTCTTTGGAAAGTTATCACATTCCGGAGATCCACCCTCAATCGTTTGGCGAAGATCCGGGAGAATCGGAAAGCCAACATTCGTTCTCGCCCTACACCACTTCCTTTTATACATCGTTCATTGGTCCGAGACTGATAGACCGGTTCATGCACCACTACGAGCGTTTCCTGCTGAGGATCATGGGAGCTCCTTTTCGGGGGAAGTATCAGCACCATCACGTTTTTCCCAACCTGCTGGTCTCGCATACAGATTCGTTAACGTTGTTTCAGGTAGTCAGACCATCCGGGGCTTCAACATCTTCCAGCGACGTATGGCAGTATGGTCGGCAGTCGAGCAGAAGGAATCCTCTTTCAAGGCTGACAGCAGAGATATGGGCGAGAGTTACAGCCTGGTTGTCGTATCAAGTTCTCAAGGAAGATCTGCAGATTTTCAGACATGTGCAGCGTGGCGAGCGGGCGGCCACGGATACTTCGATCTTTGGCCGTTGCGAGGAAAGACTCCACGCCTTTCAGATGTTTCTGAAAGATCAGATTCATAGAGCCAGTATTATCCGGACAGCAGGCCACTCGGTATGCACTGATTCAGCCTGCCGGCTGGACGTCGATAAACAGATTTGGGAGGAGAAATGATGTTTGATTTGAATGGGAAAGTGGCCTTGGTCACCGGAGCATCTCGAGGCATAGGCCGTGCATGTGCCGAATCGCTTGCCGCTTGCGGGGCCACGGTAATCGTCAATTTCCTGAATTCTGCGGAGGGGGCGAAGGACGTTGTCAATGCAATTCAGAATTGTGGTGGTAAGGCGATTGCCGTCAGAGCTGATGTTTCAGAGCGAGATGATGTACAGGCTATGATGGACGTAATCGATGAACATTTTGGCAAACTGGATGTTATTGTGAGCAATGCGGCTGCTGGAGGGTTCCGACCACTGACACAGGCAACCCCCGCAAGTTTCGATTCGATCATGAGAATGAATGCCGCGCCTCTGCTTTGGTTGACTCAGTCCGCTTTGCCATTGTTTCAGTCATCTGATGGGATTTCCCGAGTCATTGCGATCTCCAGCCATGGATCCATCCGTGGAATTGCAAATTACGGGCTGATAGGAACGTCAAAGGCTGCCCTGGAGAGTCTTGTCCGACACCTTGCATTTGAATTGGGACGTTCTGGCGTTAACGTTAACGCGATAATGCCGGGCATAGTCGCTACTGACGCGATCAAAACCTTGCCAGGATCTGAGGGAATGCTGAAGTCCGTTCAGGAGCAGATTCTTGTTCGTGACAGGATGTTGACACCGGCTGACGTTGCCTGTGCAGTGCTTTTCCTTGCGAGTCGTTTAAGTGATTTGATTCAGGGGCAGGTCATCGTTGTTGACGGTGGGATCAGTATTCGGGTGTGAGAGCATGCCGTTGGGATGAAGCATTGTTGCGCCCGGATGCGGATCGAAGTCAAAGGTTGCTACAGCTTATATGATTGAGATCGGAGGTACAGGTTGATGCATTCATCGCAGACTTCAGGAACTGAGGCACGCGGTAACGAATCGGTATCGTCTGCGGAAGAGGATTTCGAGCTTTTCCCGCTGCCTTTGACCCCCCTCGAACGCTTTTTGATCCGATGTGATACGCGTAATTCGTCGATGGTGATCAGAGTTGTGTTGCGATTTACGGGTGACTGTCAGTCTGGAATCCTGAAAGAGACGCTAAAAAGGGCTGTACGACGTCATCCGTTGCTGAGTTGTCGGCTTTCCGGTTATCGATTCCGCCCGCATTGGGTTGCAGGGAAGCCAGAAGAAATAGTGACTCAACGTCTCTCGGGATCGATTTTCGCGGCCGACTGTGGTCCCTTTGAGAAGCAGATCGACCTTAGAAGATCTGGTGGATTACAGATTGAAATTCAGTTCATGGATGATGGTGTGAAGGTCATCGTCGACGCTCACCATGCTGTGACAGACGGAAATGGCCTTCGACAGGTTTTAACGGAATGGCTTCATCTGTATCACTGTGAGATTAATGGACTGCCCTCACGGTTGCCTGATGCAGATCCGCATCGACTGGAAAAGCGAGATCAGTTTCCTCAGCCAGCCACTGCTGCGCCGGTGACTTTGAGTGAGGCCGTTCGAAATACTCTCGTTACCATTCGCGGCCGCACATCGCGATGGATGCCAGGGAACTCCTTAGGCACTAAGAGGGGCGTAGCTCCGCACAGCTTTTGTGTGGAACATATCCTGAGTGAAGCGGAGATAGAGCAGGTCCAGAAGCGATTGTCAGCGTGGAAGGTCTCATTGAACGAACTGATGATTGCAGCATGCATGAGTACATTTGCAAAGCTGGCGCCGAGCGGCTCAAAAGGCGATCGAGTCACGATACTCAACCCAACGGACCTCCGCTTGCCCTCAGACCGGGCATTACCTGCCACTAATCGATTTGGATTTGCATTTCTTCGTCGAATCCGATCCGAATGTCATGATCCTGCCAGAATGCTGAAGGGGATCCATGATGAGATGAGTTACATCCTTAAAGGATATATTGGTGTTGAATTTGTCAAAGGGCTGAAGAGTGCATCCAGGATTCCTGGAGGCGTCGACTTTATTCGGCGACTTGGATTGTTTATACCGACACTTCAATGGACCTGTTTGGGTGACGTTACACGAGGCGGAAAGCGTTTGATGACATGGAAAAATGGCTCATTGTTCTCCGGTGGACTCAAGCTTGAATCTGCAACTGGCTTTGCTCCATTTGCTGAGAATGTGCCGTTAAGCGTCGCGTCCTGCGAGGCAGGAGATCGAATTGCTCTTACTGTTCGTGCCTCAACTGAATGCATCACGCCGGAGCAGACTTCGGAGTTTTTGAGAACTCTTGTCTGCCAGATCTGTTCCATCGAATTCCCACACGATGTTTCGTGATCAATTTGTCGTAGGCAGCGTGTGCGTGGCAAAGGCGTTAGAACGCGGTTTGGTCTGTGAACTCTATGGCTGAAGCTAACGAAGGACGCTGTTTGATGAATTCCATGGACGGAGGATTTGGGCCACAGCATCCGTAATGTCTCCCGGGTTATTTGACGTACATTCCGCTAAAAGGCGCAGTCTTCAGGCAAGTTGCAGCGTGCTTTCTTAATGATGGACGAAAGTGACAACGACTGGCGACAATTTCGGCTTTGTTCGAAAATACGTGTGCAGGTCATGGAGGCGTCGTCAGTCGAAATGATGTTGCCCGTAGTTGAAGCGGCGGAAGGATCACGACAGAACGATCCTGAATGTCAGAATATGCGATATATGATTCAGCCCGTGGGGGCCTCGACAAATCAGTTTGAGGCAACATCTCAAGTGATGTCTGACAAGAATCTGCCCTTGAGGGGCTCGACAGAACAGGGGTGTGGAATCCATTCAGGGGTCATTCTGAAACGGGCTGGGACGTTTTCCCGGGCGCGGTGGTCATCCACTTCATGGACTCCCTTGCCCCGGGCTGATTTGTGCAGGCTTTTCAGATTCAATGGCAACATACTGAAGACATAATGCTCAATGTGCACTTCATCTCGCTCAGAGCCACAGTGTCGATGGCAACTCAGTTTGTTGTCACGACGCGACTTCTCTGAATCGGATAGGGAATTGCACAAGGCTGGATTTGAAAAATGTTCATCCATGAGCATTCAACGGTATTTCAAATCTGTTTCCGGCTGGATTAAGGCCCCGAAAGCTGGCTGCGATAATGATGCAGAAAGATCGCTGAGGAGACAGCGACATTCAGTGAGTCCGTGCCGTTTAACATAGGAATTGTCAGCCTTGCTGAGGTGATCTTCTGGATCTCCGGGGAGACGCCGTCGTACTCGTTTCCCATGACGAGCACCGTGCGTTCCGGAAACTTATGGGTAGCCAGCGGCAATGCGTTTGAGTCCAGAACGGTGGAGCATATTTGGAAGTTATGTTGCTTCCTGAGATCGTCTAGAACCACTGAAAGGTCAACCTGTTCGATCACCGGAAGAAACAGCACGTTCCCCATGGAAACGCGCAGAACTCGGCGAGAAAATGCATCGGCCGAGCCCCTGCCGAAGATTACCACGGAAGCACCGAAGGCTGCTGAGATGCGAACGAGTGCACCAACATTCTCGGGATCAACGATTCTGTCTCCAGCGAGAACCAGAGCTGGACCTGTTGGAGGCAGCAATGCCTCGAGCGGCTGCGGCTGACATCTAACAACACTGGCCATGATCCCACAATGAAAATTGAATCCCACGAGGGAGTCTGCCAGTTCAGATCTCAGCCGATACACAGGGATATTTGAGGGAAGTCGATCTTCGAACGAAGCAAACTTGCTGTCGCTGATGAGTACACTTCTCACCTGAAAACTGCTCCGCAGGACACGTTCAACGACAGTTGGACCTTCAGCAATAAAAAGACCGTTGTCACGCTGAAGGTTTTGAGTCTTCAGGCTACGGTAGACATCAAGTCGGGGGTCGTCCAGAGATTCGATTCTTTCGTGTGGCATAGCCTGGGATTCTGAATGCCCCTGCTTAACTCGGCAAGCCGTGGACTTCAGAGTTTCTCAAATCGTAGTATGAGTGGGGCACGTGGACGCATAGCAGCCGTTACAACAGGCACTGGATCAGTCTGCCCGGGAGCATACGAGACTCGGAATCGTTGCAATAAGCGGCCAACAATCAGCATCATTTCCGTCATCGCAAAATTCTGACCAATACAGACCCGAGGTCCAGCCCCAAACGGGAACCATGCATAATGAGGAGTCTGCTCGACGCGTGGCGAAAGAAATCGCTCCGGCTCGAATTTATCCGGCTGTGGAAACCAGCGAGCGTCTCTCTGTGTGATCAGACTCGACAGAGAAATCAGTGAGCCTTTCGGGACTTCATAGTTGCCGATTCTCACGTCCTGAGTTGCCATTCGCAGAAAAACTCCGATGGCTGGCGGATACATTCGAAGCGATTCGCGAATCACGGCATTCAGATAAACGAGCTCAGAAAGATGTGAAAACGTAAGTGGTTGATCTCGGCAAACAATATTCAGTTCAGATCTGCATTTTTCGCTGACTTCCGGATGCATTGCGAGCAACATCCAGATCCAGTCCAGTGCTGCTGCAGAAGTATCGTGACCTGCGAGCATCAGAGTCATGACTTCGTTGCGAACCTGCTCATCTGTCAAGGACCCACCGTCGCCCTCGTCATCGACCGCTGCCAATAACATGGATAGCAAATCACCTTTATCGACGTTTTCCCGGCGACGTTGCCGGACCAGTGACCAGACCGTTTCGTCAAGGACTCTGATGGCATCATTCTTTCGGCGATTCCATGAGGTTGGCAGCCAGCGCGGCCAGATAAACAAAGCCTGCATTTCGAAAAACGCGATTTCGGAAAGTGTGGCAACGGCTTTGGAAATCTCTGAGATTTGTGATTTCAGATCCGTAGAGAACATCGTTTGGCAGATGATGTCCAGAGTCAACGCCACCATTGTTTTGTCGATGTCAATATCGACGTGTCCCTGCTCAGTGATCTGCTGATTAAGAGTCTCCGTCAAAGCCTCAATTCCCACGGCCATTTTTTCGGAGTAAGCAGCGAAACGGCGAGATTGAAACGCGGGCTGAACCAATCGACGTTGCCGCTTCCAGCGCTCACCTTCGACAATCAGCAGACTGCTGCCATTCCATTGTGCAAAGACTCGCATGGGACGTGGGTCGCGAATGATCGTCGTTGAGTGTGTGACGAGAACCTCATGTATGTCGTCCGGGTGAAAGAAGCAGTAAAAATGAAAGGGGCCGATTCGAGAGTAGACCTGATCCCCATATTGGCGATGCAGCGTCTCATAGGTTGCGAAAAGGTCGTATTTGATGTTGTGAGCGAGGCGAAATCCGAGGGTCCAGTCTCTGGGGCCGGGAGGAAACTTGCGAATCATGATTGTTGTTCCAATGTGTTTGATTTGGAGGACTTGCGTCGACCTGGGTGTCTGCGGTGAATGAGCTCTATTCGGATAGTCGGTTGATCAAACGCGACTTGGCTCTTTCTGCCGTGTGCTGGATCGGTGTGAATAGGCAGTTAAATGGGCATCGGAGTTTTAGTTAGGAACGCAAGTCGGCAGCATTGGTTCAACCGAGTTCTGCAGATCCTGTTTTTGGCAAGAGCGTTCTGGAATTTGGCATCTACCAACCGCCCCAGCGCTTCTGCAAGAATGAATTGGGAGGAGTTGAGGTTTACGAAAATTCAATGTTTTTTTAGAGTCTTGACGCCTTGAACAGCACGCTCGTTCAAGGGCGCGACAACGTGAAGATTTGCGTTGTTAAGGTAAAAGAATCGTTTGAAATGGATTTCATCGATGAAGGCTCGGGCAATGGATTTTGCAGGCAAACTGCTGACGCTGGCTGAAGACGGGGCCGCTGCCTCCACACAAAGTGCTGATTTTCTTGCGTCAACCTGGGAAAAGGTCAAGCAAAACCTGAGCACCGAAGCCGTCCTCAATACTCTGCGGACGCATGGGCCCAGCGTGATACAGGCTCTTGCGGTGTTTGTCTTCGGACGAATGCTGGCTAGAGTGACATCGGCGATGATCGTAAAGGCTTGTCGCAAAGCTCGCATTGATGAAACGCTCGGTCGCTTTCTCGGTAATCTGGCGTACAGCATGATGCTGACAGCCGTCGGGATTGCCGCATTGGGCTGTCTGGGAGTTGATACAACGTCTCTCAGTGCTGTCCTTGCAGCTGCGGGATTTGCAATCGGCATGGCATTGCAGGGATCGCTGGGAAATATTGCGTCCGGCGTGATGCTGGTTTTTCTCAAGCCGTTTCGCGTCGGAGATGTCATCGATATCGGAGGCTTAATTGGCAGTGTCGTGGAAGTGCAGATTTTCAATACGATTCTGCTTACCCCCGACAATGTCAGAATCATTCTGCCAAACTCAACGATCACCGGGGGCACCATTCGCAATCTGTCTGCCGAGCCTTTGAGGCGTGTTGATCTGGTCATCGGATGCAGCTACAACGACGACTTGAGGGCCGTACGGAAGTTTCTGGAGGTCCTTGTTTCAGCCGATCCTCGCATCTTGAGGAAGCCGGAGCCTGTGGTTGCCGTCTCCGAACTCGCTGAGAGCAGCGTCAATTTTGTTGTTCGGCCGTGGGTCGCGAGTGCTGACTACCATCCGGTCAAGTTTGACTTGACTGAACAGATCAAGCTCGGCTTCGATGAACGCGGCTTCACGATACCTTTCCCTTCCAGGGATGTGTTTGTTCATCATCTTGGTAATGAACTCTCGATCGCTGAAGTGGGTGGAGCGGCCGCCGCTGCAGCCGCATAAAGAGATTTTCCTGCACCTTCTTCGACCAATCGCATGTGGAAAGTTTTCGCTGCTCCTCGTGGCACCGTGTTTCGGCATTTGACCGTAAACGACGGATTCTGACGCTCAAAAACTCATCTTGAGTCAAATTGCCAATTTATGCGATGCTACGAAACCTTTCTGCTCTCGATTCTGACCTAAGCCTGTCTGATTTCGGTTTTCGTACATCGACGCAATGCTTGAATCTCCAAAGCTTGCAATCCTGCCTGAATTAAATCCCCGTCTCCGTCCGCTGCCCTACTGTTGCGGTCGTCCAAATCTGAGTCTCTGACATGCCGAATTCGCAAACGCTCATCCAGCGAATCCGACGCCTCTTCTGCGAGTGGCATTGTTCGAGTATTCTTGCTGCGGCAACGTTTTTCACGTCGTTTGCCGGCGGCGCTGCGGTGACTTTTGCTCAGCAGGAGTCCGATTCAGAAGGTGTGATGGTCGCTGATATTCGGATCGAAGGAAACGAAACGATTCCGGAATCCGTCATTTTGCAGAAGGTTCAATCTCAGCCGCAACGCCCGATTACTGAACGGCTGATTCGCGAAGACAAACGCTCATTAATGAGTACTCGCTGGTTCTTCAGCGTCACGGAGCGACTGGATGAAACTCCAGATGGGTTAATTCTGGTCTTCACCGTTCACGAACGACCGATTGTTCAGCGTGTTCAGTTCATCATCAATAGAGAACCGACTATTCTGAACAAGATGAATTTGTCTGCGGTCAAAGAGAAACATCTTAAGGCATGGACAGGACTGAAGGCGGGTAGTCCATTTGACCACGTGGCCAATCAGGAAGCTGTACGCCGCATCGAGCAGGAGTACCACGACAAAGGTTACTATTTTGTCAAAGTTGAACTGGTGAAGGGCGGGAAGCCAGGGGAACGAGAAGTCGTTTTTCGAATTACAGAAGGCCCCAAGGTTCAGGTCAAAGAACGAACGTTTGAGGGCAATAGATTCTGGGATGATGGTGACCTGCGAAAGAATCTGATTTCGAAAGAAGCGTTTCTGGTGTTTGGCGGGTTGTACAACCCTGATACGCTTCCGTCAGACATCGAAGCCGTTAAACAGTATTATCGAGGCGTCGGTTTCTTCGATGTTGAAGTCACTGGTGTTCCGATGTTTTCTGACGACAAGTCGGATGTCAATTTGCATTTCACAGTGAAAGAGGGCCGTCGGTATACGGTTCGAGAAATCCGCTTTCAAGGCAACAGCATCATCGCCACGAACAAGCTCAAAGGCGATTCAAAGCTGAAGGCCGGCGAGAAATTCAATTCGTATCCGTTGTCTAAAGATGTCAATAGGATGCTTGGCTATTACGGCGAGATGGGGCACTACTTTGCCTCAGTGAATCCCGTGCCGCAGTTTACGGAACAAGAAGGCGTTGTTGATCTTGTTTTCGAGATCGACGAAGACCGTCCGCGTTATGTTCGCGACGTGAATGTGACTTATGATGGCGACTATCCACATACGAAGCAGACTGTGGTTCTTGATCGTATTCAGGTGCAACCTGGCGATATTGCGAATCCGAAGCTGATCCGTCGAGGCCGTTCGCGTCTGAACGGCAGCGGATTGTTCGAGCCCGGGATCGCGTTCGAAGTGACGCCCGTCGAGCCAGAACAGTCAAGTTTTGCCCAGACGGCTGTCAGCCGCACGTGGCGAGGTCAGAGCCCGGCCAATGCTCCCGATGACTGGACTCAGCAATTCGCAATTGAGACGCAACGATCGGCATTCGAGAGTACAGAGATTGGCTCCGAATGGAGCGATATAATATTTGCCGATCCGTTGCGAGATGAAATTGTTGCAGTGGAGAACGAGTCTATCTCAACAGACTCCGTGGAATATGCTCACGGCACCGAAGCGTCACGCGATCGTGTCGCTTCCAATGGAAACATGGAGTATGTTTCTTCTCGGCCAGGTCTCTCAAGTGAGGCTGCGGCCCCTGACGTATCAATGGAAACAGGATTTGGTTCTGGAACCGTTCATTCTTTGTTCTCAAATGATGGCTCGTCTTCGTTCGATGTGCAGCCGATGACTTCGCCATTTGTGCCGGCTGTCGGGCACTCCTTTGGACGAAAAAGCAACTTGCCGGTTGAGGCTCAGCCTTCTGAACACAAAACGGCTCGACCAGTCTTTGAATCTGATCTGATGGGTTTCCGTTCAGCGGAGCCGGTCAGTTTATTCTCATTGGAAGTTCCGACATTCGTTGCGTCGCAATGCATTGAAGAGACAGAGGCACCGATCATCCGCGCGCAGAGTCCGGAGGATTCGCAGCGGCCTCCTGTAGATCCGGCAACGCCTGGTTATCGAGATCCGATTCTGGAAGGTAGCCCTTATCGAAATCAGTTCCAGGCGATTCCTCCCGGCTGGGTGGATATCAACGTTAATGCCGCCGAAGGTCGCACTGGTCGACTGATGTTTGGGGCCGGGGTCAACAGTGACGCGGGAGTTGTTGGTTCGTTTGTATGGGACGAATCCAACTTCGATTTGTTCCGTCCGCCGACCAGTTTCGCAGATATTATCGAGGGCCGAGCATGGCGTGGTGGCGGCCAGAGATTCCGAGCCGAAGCCGCTCCAGGCAATCAGGTCAGTCGCTATGCGATCAGCTGGACTGATCCATACTTCATGTACACCGACTACAGCTTCGGTGTGAGCGGATTCTACTTTAATCGCTTCTACCCGGACTGGCGGGAAGATCGCGTAGGCGGTCGAATCTCTCTGGGACGTCAATGGACACCGGAATGGTCCAGTGGTCTGGCCTTGCGTCTGGAAGAAGTCGATTTGAAGAATCCAACAACGCCGACTCCACCAATCATCGCGAAGGACCTTGGCTCGAGCTTTCTTTCTACGGTTCGCGCAAATCTGACCCACGATACTCGTGACCAGTCCGTTATGCCAAGTGAAGGCCATTATGCCGACATTGCCTATGAACAGGCATTTAATGAGTTCACATATCCTCGAGCTGAAGCGGAATTTCGTCAGTACTTCACTCTGTATAACCGTCCGGACGGGAGTGGTCGCCAGGTGCTGACAGTGGCTGGCAACATCGGCTGGAGTGGTGACGATACGCCAGTCTTCGAACGTTATTTTGCTGGCGGCTTTCAGTCCTTTCGCGGTTTCTCCTATCGTGGCGTAACGCCGCGAGTGGGCAACGTCGGAGTGGGCGGCACGTTTCAGGCGTTGGGCACCGTGGAGTATCGTGTTCCGGTTACAGCAGACGATATGATCAATGTTGTGGCGTTCACCGATTTCGGAACCGTTGAACAGGAAGTAACTCTGGATAACTTCCGAGCGACGGCAGGTTTTGGTGTACGAGTCGTCATTCCGGCGATGGGACCTGTGCCTTTGGCGTTCGACTTTGCTTTCCCGATCAAGAGTCAGGCCTCCGACGACGAGCGAGTCTTCAGTTTCTACGTGGGTATCAATCGGTAAATTCGCAGGCAGTAGCCTGACTGGTGTTTGAAATGCCTGACACTTCGACTCCGGATCTTCTTTGCTGCTGATCCTACATCGCTGGCGAATAATTCTGTACACTCCGCCGCATGATTGTTGAAGGTATCGTCACCAGCATTGATTCTAACGGTTCTCTGAATGTCGCGCCGATGGGCCCGATTATCGCAGGAGATTTCGAGAGTTTGTTGCTGCGCCCGTTTCAGCCATCCACGACGTTCCATAATCTCTCGACGACGCGTTGCGGTGTCTTCCATGTCGTGGACGAGGTCGAGGTGATTGCGAGGGCTGCAATTGGCCGCCTGGAAACCAATCCCGATGTTGTGAGAGCATCGGTCATCAATGGTTATGTCCTGAAAAATTGCTGTCGCTGGTTTGAGTTTACTGTCAACCATGTCGACGCCTCCGAAGCACGTAGTCGGATGCCATCCACGATTGTTCATCGCGGCGAACGCCGCCCCTTCTTTGGATTCAATCGTGCTCGACATGCTGTTCTTGAAGCTGCGATTCTTGCGACCCGACTGCATCTTCTATCTCGTGAAGATGTACTCTCTGCGTTGATTCCAATGCGATCGGCTGTTGAGAAAACCGGAGGTCCGCAGGAATTGTCAGCATTCGCGATGCTGGACGAATTCATCAGTGGCCACGAACAGGGTTCTGCATGATGAATGTGGAAATAATAACGGGATCTCGACTGCACTTCGGATTGATCTGCGGAACTCCACAGACGGGTTGGCGATTTGGCGGTGTCGGAGTGATGCTGCGACAACCTTCATGGCGAATCACCATGCACAAGTCGCGGACGTCGGTTGATCAGATCTCGGCATCCTCAGAAACAACAGGTCGTGTGGCCGAGTTTCTGCAAAAGATTCGCATGGTGCTTCCGCTGCCAGCCATTGAAGTGTCTGTCAAATCCGAGGTGCCATTTCATGCCGGGCTTGGTGGCGGAACTCAGTTGGGTCTTGCAATCGCCGCCGCCGCGAAACTCGTATCCCATCAACGCGATATCCACAATCCTTTTGAGTTGGCAGAGCTTGCTCAACGAGCAGAGAGATCTGCGATTGGTACGGTAGGCTTTTGTGACGGTGGATTTCTGATCGACCACGGATTGCCAGACACCCTGTCCGAAACGCGAAATGTCCATCGAATTGTGGTTCCGGAAGCATGGCGATTTGTATTAGTGCGTCCGATGAGTGCTCAAGGACTTTGTGGAGATCGGGAACGCTCATTCTTTAATCAGCGAGCGATTATGGCGGAGTCGCTGGTGGAGTCGCTGGTCCGGCAGATCCAAGATTGCCTGGTTCCGTCGATTCAAAGTGAGAAGTTCGAAAGCTTCTCGGTCAGCCTTGAAGACTATGGTGATGCCGTCGGGCGATTTTATGCTGCCGAACAGGGTGACATCTTCGCTCATCCGGTGATCAGAAAACTCGTTGTGATATTACGAGCGGCGGGGATTCACGGAGCCGCTCAGTCATCATGGGGCCCAGGCATCAGCATTCCAGCATCATCGATCGAACATGCTCAATCAATTGTCGATCGTATCCCGCCAGAACTCGACGGCACGCAGCTCCGAGTCGACATCGCAGAACCGCTCAATACTGGAGCCTCGCTGCATTCAGAGAGCCCGGAAATGAGTGACGGGCAACGATTGGTGTAGCCCGACCTGTCCTCAGGTCGCGACCATATTGACTTTGACCTCTTTTGGGTCTGTTCGGGTGTATTCCACTGAGTAAAGTCGGTACGCTGTCGCACCCTGACATATTGAGACGTTCACCTGCATTCTGCCCTTTCCCACAGAGGCCTTTGCATGAGTTCTTCGAATTCGGGCCGACACGCCCTGCTCCGAGCGATGCGAGAACTCTGCTTCGAAAGGTCGCTGCGCATTTCACGTCGCCTGCGTCGCAGATGTTATGCGGTGGAGCCACTGGAAATCCGCACGCTGCTCAGTGCAGTCACACCGGATTCGTTTACATTGGTGGAGTCCGGTACGCCAGGGCAGTTGAGTATTCTGCATGAACGCGACTGGGATGCCGATGCAAATCCTGAATGGCTGGCGACGTTTGATCAGCAGCGAGTCACACAGACTGCCGGTATCAATCAGAAACTCATCGCCGACGATTTTGTGGCCGTGGACGTTAGCAAAACCTATGGCCTTTCCGGCTGGGCTCGGTCGGGTGACAATTTTGGCATGCGGTTCAATCCTCTGAACCAGCAATCCTTCGGACTTGAAGAGTACGACGCGGATTATCTGCGAATTGAGCCGCAGCATGTGCTGAAGTATAGCTCTGCCGCAGACACAACTCTGGCAGCCCCACTGAATCCGGGTGACACGCAGATTGTTCTGAGCGACATCACAGGCTGGAGCACTTCATCCAACGCAGCGACTCGAACGTTGGCATGGTACGGCTACCGCAACAAAGCAGGAACGCAATACGCCAACTATACGTACACTCGCAACGTGGCAACCGGCGACGCTGCAGGTTTGTGGAGTCCCGGCGGAGTCAACAATTCAACTCGCACGATTTCTTTGAATGCCCCCTGGTCTGGTCCAACACTTGCGGCAGGCACTGCCGTGCGAAATGCGACGGCGGCTGGCGCAGATCATTCATCGATTGTACTGAATTGGTCGACAGTGGCCGGCGATTTCACTTCGTCCGAACACGTGGCGATCATCGGAGGCGGAACGGCAGCGAACGGTACTTATGCTGCGACTCGGTTTGCACCGGGGACAGCATTTGTGCGAGCTGTCATCGTGGCAAATCAGCATGGTCAAACGGATAACTTTGTCACGTGGCAGGACGTACGACTTCTGGAACTTCCTGCGTTGTCGGCGGCGCAGGATGTTCGCCAGCCGGTCATCGATATGTCAGTTGACCTGCCCGGCAATCAAACGATGCGGTTGCCGTTGTATTCGACGGGAGATACTGAGTTTCATATTGGCACGCAGGCTCGCATTCAGGTGTCACCTACACAACGATATCACCTGTCGATCGATTCGCTCGACATGACAGAAGAGGATCTGAACCCCGTTGGTTTTTACTCGTACGATGCCGATGGCAAGCTGATTCATTCTCTGCATGTGACTCGGCATTCGACGGCCGTGGATAGTCGTTTGGCACGAGCCGTCCAGCCGGGCGACACCGCGATCTACGTCAACGACGCCACTGGCTGGAGTAACGCCATTGGCAGTACGGCAGAAAGTCGTTCGCTTGCCTGGTATGGCTATCGAGACAGCAGCGGGACTCTGTATTCGGATTACACCTACACTCGCAACGTCGCGTTCAATTTTCTCGACGGCCTCTGGAATGTTGGCGGTATCACTTTTGATGCTGGCGTCGGTGCCTGGAAAATAACGCTGCGTTCAAGCTGGTCCGGCCCCGCAATCCCCAATGGCACAGCGGTGAGAAATGCGACCGGGCACGATTTGGTGCAGCCTTTGACGATTTCAACCGGCCGGTTTCTCGGATGGTCTGAACAGGATGACTTGAGTTGGACTCCATATTTGGAGGAGTTGGGCGGCGGTGTTTGGCAGAACGGAGTTCCGGTCGAAACGGCATTTCGTCCAGGGACCAAGTTCATTCAGCCGACAATCAAGGCGGTGGTTCCCGGCAAGTTTTCTGTTCAGTTTGGTCCGGTCAACGATCAGGGACTAGAGCAGGATTCTCGATCAGTTCTGTTTGATGACCAGAGCTACGTCCGTCTAAACCGGTCTCGGCAGATGATCGAATCGAATCAAGTTGCCGTGTCTCCCGATATGCACGTGACACTCGCTGTCACGGGGGCATTTGGTACGACGATGAATTCGGGACAAGTGTCTGCCGAAACTCATTCAATCGGCTACGTTCCTTACGATGCTGATGGGCTGAAGATCGAGCCGCAACATGTGCAGCGATACTCCACAGCAACGGACACGACTTTAGCGGCATCGTTGCGGCCGGGTGACACAGAGATAAGACTCACCGATGCGACAGGATGGAGTAACGTCGACGTCGCAGGAACTCGAGCATTCGCGTGGTTCGGTTATCGAGATTCTTCGGGTCGTCTCTACGAGGACTACACCTACACTCGCAACGTCGCCATTGACGTCGTCAACGGGCTATGGGGTGTCGGCGGAATTTCCGGAAACGTGATTACTCTGCTTGAACCGTGGGCGCGGCCGACAATCAATCAGGGAACCGCGGTCAGAAATGCGGTCGCGGGAGATGAACTGATTCCGGTACTGCGGAACAAGTTGCCGCTTGCAAACCAGTGGACGAATTACTCAGCCATGCTGTCCGGAAGTTGGGTCGATGGAACCCGATCATTGAGTTCGCTTCCGCCTGGTGTTGCGTCAATACGTTTTGCGGTACGAGTGAACGAAAGCCACTTCAACGCCGATGAAACAGTTCACATTCGAAACGCCACGATTAGTAAATCGACAGCAGCGACCGCAGGACTTCTGGCCAGCAACGTCACTGTCGCAACTTTGGATGTGTTGGCGAATGATTCCGTAGACGCTGGCAATTTTTCCATCGTTGGAGTCAGCAGCCCGCGTTTCGGCACGGCGCAGGTGATCGTTGGCGGTGCCGGCGGTGGCCGCGACGCTGTGCGTTATCGGTCAAATACCGGGTTCAGCGGCACAGATCAGCTTTTATACACACTGCGAAACAATGCCACGGGCGAGAGTTGGTCTACATCGGCCACAGTGACCATCGCGGCCAGCACCTTGGCTCAGGATTCCGCCAGGAGCATGTCTCTCGCGAGCCAAAGTGCTGCACCGTCAGATCACGACAGTCCTCCTGAGGGGACTCCACGGTCGGGGTTGTTTTGGACTCAAACTAGCATGTTCACGATTGAATCAGGGAGAACGCTGCACGCCAATGACAGTCCCGTTCCCTCGCTGACTGATTTCATGGTGGATGCCGACAATGATGTGCTGGCTTATCAGCTTGTTTCTGGTGTCAGCAACGGATTCTTGTCACTGAAGGCGAATGGGACGTTTGAATACACTTCTAATCCTGGATTCGCGGGCTGGGACTCGTTTGAGTATCTCGTGACGGATGGCGTCAATCACTGGACGCGACGAACGTCGGTTAACGTGAAGCGATCTGACGAACGCCTGCTTGGAACGCGGATGTCCGAAATTGCCTTAGCGTTCCATTATTTTCACGAAGTGTATAGCCGATTTGGAGTTATCGGCGATTACGGCAATCGTGCGCAGTTTGACGCGGCTGGGAATCCGAAACTGAGCTGGCGGGTCTATCTGCTGCCCTATTTCGGCTATTCGGATCTGTTCGCAAAGTTCCGCCTTGATGAAGCCTGGGATAGTCCGAACAACCTGCCGTTATTGACGCAGATGCCGGATGTTTATCGCACGCCGGGTGATAGTCCGTCATTGACGAATACACGATTTCAGACGATCAGTGACCTGCAGGATCTGGGGGCCAGAAAATATTTGTCTCAGATCGAAAACTATTCGTTCACGAATCGCACCTTTGCGAGAATCAGTGGATTCGTCGATGGAACTTCGAACAGCATCCTGTTTCTCCAGACCGCGCCGGACGTCGCCGTTCCGTGGACGGCACCTCTTGATATAGACCACGACCCGGCAAATCCTTACTCCCGCCTTGGAAATCTGCCTAACAACCGCTTCAACTTCGCAACGGCTGATGGAGCCGTGCACTCGTTGTCAAAGAATGATATTTCGTCAGCCACGTTTAACAGCCTGGTGACTATCAACGGAGGTGAGATTGTTGATCCGCAGACGCTGGCGAGGTTCGATCAGGCAACCAATCCTGGCCCAGTTCTCAAGCGAGGCACATGGCTGGGTTCTGCATCGAACAACGTGACAAATCTTCGGAACCGGCTCAAGCAATTTGGGCTGGCGATGCATAATTATCATGATGTTTTCAACATGTTCCCGCTCGCTGGCTATGCGGGCCATTACTCGGGGTTTGATGCAACCGGGAAGCAGAACCTCAGTTGGCGAGTCCACTTGTTGCCGTTTCTTGAGCAACAGAACCTCTATAACCAGTTCCACTTTGATGAGCCGTGGAATAGTCCGCACAACCTGACACTGCTTGACAAAATGCCCGATATCTTCCGAAGTGCGGATTCGCTTTCGAACAGCAACGTGACGCGATTCAAGACGTTAACAGCACCAAACGCATACTTCAGGGGCACCGCATTTGCGTTTGGGTTGAAGATCTGGGATGCGACCGATGGTTCCAGTAACACGGCGATTATTGTGGAAGTCGGAGCGGACAAAGCAGTGCCCTGGACCGCACCAGATGAAGTTGTGTTCGACAGTCAGAATCCACTGAATGAGCTGGGCGACTTGAAGGCCGGGCATCTGCCGATTCTGTTAGCCGACGGATCATCACTGCTGCTTTCGACCGACATGATTACATCCACCCTACCCGCGTTGGTGTCTCGCAGTGGGGGCGAAATTACTGATGGTGCTGAACTCAGCTTTCTGGAACAGAGAAGGGGCGGAAGATCGACTGCAGAGTCCACTTGGTTGAAAAATAACCTGAAACAAGTGGGCCTCGCAATGCACAACTATGAAAGCACTTACAATCGTTTTCCGACCTGGGATAACTTTCGCAACTTCTATCCTGATGGTCGGCCTTTTCTGAGTTGGCGGGTCTATTTGCTGCCATTTCTTGAACAGCAAACATTGTTTAGCCAGTTTCATCTCGATGAACCGTGGGACAGTCCGCATAACATCCAACTGCTGGACAAGATGCCGCAGGTGTTTCGCAGCACTGGAGATGCTACGGGCTCAACAACGACTCGATTTCAGGTGTTCACTGGACCGGAAGCCCCGTTTCTGCGATCGAAGAACGGAAGCTTCAATGGATTCAGTTATTACCTTGGCCCGAGGTTCAGCGATTTCTCAGACGGTTCGTCAAACACGATGCTGGTGGTTGAAGCCGACGAAAGCAAAGCCGTTCCGTGGACGAAACCGGATGACCTCGAATTTGATCTGAGCGATCCTTTGGGCACGATGGGATTCAAAGGCGATGAGACATTCACTTTCCTGCTTGCAGACGGTTCTGTCTGGCGGATGAGCGCTAGTGAAGTGACATCGATTCTCAGCGGGATGATTACGCCGAGTGGTGGTGAACCGCTCTATGATCCGAATCGGACTCTCCACGGTTCCAACTTTCCCGGCATCACGGTCACCGGCACAACGGATTCTCGTCTCGTGATTTCAGAGGGGCAGCTTGAGGCGGTGCAGGTGGTGCTCGACAAGCCTGGGAATGTGACGCTGGATGTGGCGTTGTCTGTGAATGGAGTGGTGCAGGCGGATAAGACAACGCTGACGTTCACGACGGCGAACTGGAATGTTCCGCAAGCGGTGACGCTGAAGGCGATTGATGATGATGTCATCGACGGAGCCGAATCAGTCGTGATGACTTTGTCCGTCAACGACGCCGCAACGACGACGAATGAGTTCGATGCCCTGCCCTATATCGTGATCCCGGTTTTCAATGTGAATGATGACGTCCCGAGGATTCTCACTGCGGGTGTTACCGGAGTTGTGATGACGGAAGGCGGTGCGGCGGAAATGATTTCAGTATCGCTGTCGCATGCACCGCTGAGCAATGTGACGATTGCAGTGAATAACTCTAATCCGCAGCGATGGGCGTCTAATGTGTCGAGTATGGTGTTTACGCCATCGAACTGGAACGTACCGCAAATCCTCACTCTGTTGGCAACAAACGAAGCCATCGTGGACGGAACCATCAACGGGAACGTGCGTTTGTCGGTGTCCAATTCTGCAGACGCGGCTTTCCGAGGACTCCCGGAGCAACTCATCCCTGTTCAGATTAACGACAACGATGTGCCATCGATACAAGTGACCATGACGGATGGCGAAACCGTCGTGTCAGAAGATGGACTCACGGATACGCTCAATGTCCGGCTGGCTGTTCAGCCTGCGAACGATGTTTATGTAAGGGTCGTTTCGCTGATCAATCCGACGGTGCAGGTCTCGAGTGCCGAGCTGCGTTTCACTCCGGCCAACTGGAACGTGTCACAAACAATCTCAGTGTCTGCGTTCGATGAGTCTCTTTCGACGTTAACCATTCTGGAGCTGCGAGCGGATTCTCGCTCAGGCCCGTATCAGGCTGCCGCTGCAGTTCAGACGAACGTACGGATTCTGGACGATGAGTCTGCTTATCCGGTGTTTAGCAATGTAAATGACCCCGTCATCGCAATTGAAGGCAGGCAGGCTGCCAGCATGAGCGTGCGATTGTCGGTGGCTCCTGTGGGGCCTGTGCAGTTGAAGGTTCTTGCGGTCAAGCCCAATGAACTGCATGTACAAGGCGGAGTGCTGCAGTTCGATGCAACCAACTGGAACCAGCCGCAGACTGTGAATCGTCGCCGTCGACGAAGAAATAGCCGACGGAGATCGATACGAAGACGTTCGCTTTGTTTGGGGACCGAATCTGTCTGCACCGTACCTTCGCCAGTCCGATTTTTCAGTTGGACTGCAAACGGTTGACAACGAAGTCGCTGCCATTGAAGTGTTCGAATCCGATGGTTCAACGGTGGTCACAGAATCGGGTGCGGCAGATTCCTTTGGTGTGCGTTTGAGTTCTCGCCCGAATGGTCCAATCGAGTTAACAGTGACATCTCGCGACCTGATGGCTGTCACGGTATCACCATCGACGTTGCGGTTTACTCCGGAGAACTGGAATACGCTCCAGACGGTGACAGTTACCGCAGCAGATGACGTGCTGGCCGATGGCAATCAATTGGCCTCAATTCGACTGGCGGTGAATCTGGCGGTCAGTTCTGGCGGTTATGATCATTCTCCGTCTGTTGATGTGAGCACCACCACGCTCGACAACGAACTGGCTATGCTGATAGTACAGGAAACCAACGGGACAACGATCGTCTCGGAATCCGGTACGACCGATGCCGTACACGTGAGGCTATCCGCGGTTCCTACAAGTACGGTGACGGTCCTGGTTTCTTTGGACGATTCTTCAGAGATAGGGGCGTCGGTGTCGTCACTGACTTTTACAGCATCTAACTGGAACGTTCCGCAGTCGGTCTCACTCACTGGCCTGGATGACGCGATCGTAGACGGGCCTGTTCTCTCGCAGCTTCGGTTTGCCTTCGCAGCGGCCAGTCCCGGCGCGTACGCTTCTGCTTTGCCGAAGTCTGTTTCTGTGACGACAAACGACGATGAAATCGCAGGGCTGGTGATTGCCGAAAGTGGCGGATCAACGTTGGTCAGTGAGGCCGGTAGCAGCGACACCCTGACCGTGCGGTTGACAGCAAGGCCGGTTCAGAATGTGATCCTGACGATTCAATCACTCGATACAACGGAGTTCACCGTTTCGCCGATGACGCTGACATTTACGCCCTCGAATTGGAGCCTACCCCAGACTGTGATGGTCGTTGGGGTTGACGATTCACTTGTGGATGGTAGTCAGTCGTCTGCTTTGCGAATCAGTGTCAACTCTTTGTCGCCGTTGCAGTTTCTGGGAATCACGACAAATGTCCTGGCCACGACTACGGATGACGAGCTTTCTGCGCCATCAATTCTTGCCCCGGCATCTCTGATCAGCAGCCAGCGACCGACGATCATGTGGAGTCCTGTTGCAGGAGCGGCCTCGTATCGCGTGATTGTGGTGAATCGCACCACAGGTGGAACGGTGATCGTTGATGCGGTTGTTGCGTCCAGCAAGCTTCCGGTTGCGACAGACCTTGGGATCGGAGCATTCGCGGTTCGCGTTCAGGCGATCAGCATCACCGGGCGCACAAGCGTATGGAGTTCGGTACGGAACTTCCGCATCGATACCGCTCCGACGATATCTCCAATCCCGCTATACGTAAATTCTCCGAAACCCACGTTCAAGTGGAGTCCTTCGGTTGGCGCAGTTTACTACGACCTGCAGGTTGACAGTGTTCTGGATATTCGCCCCCAGATTATTCGAAGGACAACTCTTACGGGCACATCATTTGTGGCACCTGCCAATCTTCGCCTTGGTTTGTACGAAGTGAAGATCAGGGCGATCGATGCTGGTGGTGTCGCTTCTAAATGGTCGGTACTTGTTTCCTTCTATGTGACTACAGCCCCGACACCACTGAGCCCGCCTACGGCTGCCTTTAGTGTCAGACCGAAGTTTTCCTGGAGGTCGGTTGATGGCGCCATCGCGTACGATTTGAAATATCAGAAAAATTCAACTGGGCAGATCACCGAAGTGAACGGTCTGCAAAGTACGATCTTTGTGCCACCAGCCGATTTGATCAGCGGAGCATACCGCTGGTGGGTTCGCGCGCGAGGGATGTACGATGTTGTGGGGTCATGGTCTGCTGTGCAGGAGTTTACGATTGGCGGTTCGCCAACGCTGACTTCCATTTCATCACCATCGGGGCGAAATCCGCGCATCGAATGGTCTCGAGTGGAGGGTGCAGTTCGTTATTTTCTGCGAGTCGACCGGATTGATATGCCGCAGTCATACTACATACGTCAGGAGTCACTAACAGCCACAGCCTATTCGGTGCCCGTTTCTTTGAAGCCAGGGTTGTACCGGGTTTGGGTCAAAGCGATTAGCGTCAGCGGACAGGTCACAGGCTGGAGCAAATCGATCGACATTACGGTTGTGAAAGCAGCTGACGATCGCGATACAGCCGGCGATCAAGGGCAGGAAAATGCAAGCCTTCTGTTCACTGACGTCCTGGTATCTGAGTTCGGCCCCGAGGTTTCCCCAGTTTCTGTTGTTGTGGCTGAAGAAGATATTGAGGTTCAGTCTGCCAGTGACGTTAGCAGAATCCTGATGTCCGTTGATCTGCCTGGGGCTCGCGACGTCGATGCGATCTTTGGCATCAATCAGGAGATGCTCGCCGAAACAGACGTTCCGCAAAAGGTGACTCAGGCAGTGTTTGAAGCAACTGATTGGTATAGCCAGTTGTAAGTCTTCACAAGCTCTCGCAATGATTTGCCCGCGATGTTGAATTGTGTTCTGTCGGTCTGCGATTGAGGGGACACTTCGCGCCAGTCGCTGTACAATCTTTCCCCTGCCCATCCTGATTGTCGGCATTCTTTACCAGCCTCTGTCAGAAAAGATGACACGATGAATTTTCCCACTCGAATCTTGCTGAGCGTTTCTTTGCTCGTTATCGCGATCAGTCAGACCAACAGCAGTCTTGCCGATGAGGCTCAGATCGGTCTGTCGGAGTCAGAGAAACGTGGCGGCTGGCAAATGCTGTTTGACGGCAAGTCAACTAATGGCTGGCGTAATTACAAGTCAGTCAAAATCAGCGACGGTTGGGTTGTTAAGGATGGTCTGCTGGAGCGTGTCGGCAAAGGTGCTGGCGATATCGTGACCGAAGAGCAATATGAAAACTTTGAATTGTCGCTGGAGTACCGCATTTCAAAAGGCGGCAATAGTGGCATCATGTTTCATGTGACGGAAGATCTGGCGCAGCCGTGGCACAGCGGACCAGAAGTTCAGATTCAGGACAACGTTGATGGGCGAGATCCTCAGAAGGCCGGCTGGTTGTATCAGCTTTACAAACCTGTGAAGCCAGAGTGGGCGACGATGTTCGAAAATCAAGTGGGATTCAAAGGCACAGATCTCGATGATGCAACTCGTCCTGCCGGCGAATGGAATCATGTCTACCTTCGGCTCTCTCCTAAACAGTGTGAGGTCGCAGTCAACGGCGTCAGCTACTTCTACTTTCATAAAGGCGATGAGGAATGGAACAAGCGAGTCGCTGCCAGCAAGTTTGCGGCATTTCCTCAGTTCGGCAAGGCTGGTAAAGGCCATATCTGTCTTCAGGATCATGGCGATCCTGTTGCATTCCGCAACATCAAGTTGCGTGTTCTGTCTGCTGACGGAAGCGTGACCGATCCGGTCGACGGACATTTACCGTTGAAGGGTGTTGTCGCCTTTCCTGAACTGAAATGGGAGGGTTTTGAAGGGGCCGACGAAAATGGACGGATCACAACCTTGCGGCCGATGGTGTTGACTCATGCCGGTGATGGTAGCAATCGCAACTTTGTCGCAACGCAGCGAGGCACCATTTATGTGTTTCCGAATGATCCCAAGTCTCAGTTGGCCACTTTGTTTGCGGACCTGAGCGACCGAGTTCAGGATTGGCGCAAAGACAATGAAGAAGGACTGATGGGATTTGCGTTTCACCCGGATTACAAAAACAACGGGCAGTTCTACGTCTACTACAGTTCATCGACCGAACCTCGCATGTCGATCGTCTCTCGGTTCAAGGTCTCTGCAACGGACCCGAATCGCGCGGATGCGTCAAGCGAACAAATCGTGATGAAGATTCCCCAGCCATTCGCAAACCATAACGGAGGTTCGATTGCCTTTGGTCATGATGGTTATCTTTATATTGCTCTTGGCGATGGCGGCGGCCGAAACGATCCACTGGGGCATGGCCAGAATCTAAAAACCTGGATGGGGTCTATGCTGCGAATTGACGTCGATCGCGAGCAGGAAGGAAAGCATTATGCGATTCCGGCCGACAACCCGTTTCTGGATCGCGAGGGAGCTCAACCAGAAATCTTCGCTTATGGATTTCGCAATATCTGGAGAATGAGCATCGATCGAAAGACTGGAGAGATCTGGGCTGCAGACGTGGGGCAGGATTTCTGGGAAGAGGTAAACATCGTCAAACGCGGTGGGAATTATGGCTGGAGTATTCGCGAAGCCTCTTACCCGTTCAACAACAAAACTGTCGAGCTTGCGGATCCGCTTGAGCCACCTGTTTGGGAGTACGATCACCAGATCGGCAAGTCAATCACCGGAGGCTTTGTCTACCGCGGAACTCGGTTGCCTGAACTTGAGGGCATGTATGTCTATGCGGACTTTATCAGTGGCCGGATCTGGGCTCTGAAGTATGACGAGAGCCTGCAGAAGGTGACTCGCAATATGGGCATTGCCAGCACCGGGTTTCCTGTTCTTGCGTTTGGTGAAGACGAGGCTGGCGAAGTTTACTACATGCTGGAGACGATCAACGGCCAGGGGATTTATCGGTTTGATCCCGCTCCGTAGACAGATCAGGAACCGCTGATCAGCTTGATCTCTTCCAGAAGTGAAGACTTCAGCTTTTCAATTCGTTCCGGATCTTCCAGCTTACGCTGATGTTCATCCATCACGTAGAACACGTCGACCACCTGGTCGATGTTGGTCGCGATACGTGCAAGATGGACCGTCAGGCCATGGTTGAATAACGTGTGAGCCAGTGTGTACAGAAGACCCTGAGTGTCGGTAGCGAAGACGTCGACCACGGTAAATCGTTCCGAGCAGTCGTTGTCGATGCCGACCTTAGGTTCTTGTCGAACGATAACTGGGTTCTTGCGATTGAGTCGATAAAGACCACTGCGACGGAATACACTTTCCACCGATTTTTTTGCGGTCAGCACATCGCCAATCGCGACGGCTACGTCTTCAATTCGTGACTGAGGAACTCGTCCTGTGAAGTCGTTATCCGTGACTCGAAAATAGGCGATAACAACACCATTCGACGTCGTGCAGACCTGAGCCGCGTGAATGTTCATTCGCAGGCCGGAAAGGATTCCGGCAATGCAGTGAAAACTGCCATGACCGAATCGCCCCGGTGCGAAGACTCGATAACTGACAGTTTCTGTTTCCGGATCAAACTCACCTTCGATTTTGACTTCAGCGTCACTCAGTTGCTGAATCATATCGAGGTCACGGGCAATGCGGTCCGGCTGTTCCGTCATCAGGTAGAACGGAGGCAATGCATCCAGCTGTTCATCGGCCCATTTGCCCCAGGATTCCGGGTCTGATTTACTTCCGATGGGAACGATCGATCCTCGAACGGCCGTCCGTACCATCTGCAGACGTTCTCGTTCCAGATGATTGTAAGGACGTCCGCTCAGGATCTGAATAGCGCGGTTATAGAGATCCGCGAGCAGTTCACCTTTCCAGTCAGACCAGACATCCGGACCGACCGCGCGAATATCGGCGACCGTGAGCACATACAACATTCGCAACAGTTCCGGCGCTCCGACGAGTCGAGCAAAATCGACCAGTACTGTGGCGTCGGTGATATCTCGGCGGAAGGCCAAGTCCGGCATGATCAGGTGATAGCGAACGAGAAACATCAGCATAGATTTTTTGTTTGCAGCCATCTGCAGGCGAACAGCAACGTCCTCGGCCAGTGCCTCACCGACGATGCTATGGTCACCTCCTCTGCCCTTGCCGACATCATGCATCAACATCGCCAGATGCAAAGTGGCGCGGTGTCGAACGCCCATATAGGCCGAGCCGACCGGTGATTCGTCATGAGCGAAGGATGTCATTTCATCCATCGCTTTCAGCGTGTGCTCATCAACCGTAAAGCTGTGATACTGATTAAACTGCAGGAGGTTGCGGACACCCGAGAACGGGGGAATCAGCCACTCCAGAATTCCCGTCTCGTACATGGCGCGCAAGGTGTCAGGCAAACCATCAGCGAAACGCAGGACGTCACGAAACCGGTTTGTGACTTCATGGCTGGGTTCTTCTGGTAATCCTGTTGACAGTCTTCCGATTTCCTGACGCAATTCCGGCGACAGTTGGCAACGGCTTTCTGCCATAGCAACGAACACATTCAGGATCTCAAGTGGATCCTGAAGACGAGGCAGATCCTGTTCGGGAACTTGCAGCATGCCATCAAAAATCAAAAAGCCCTGGGCTGATTTTTGCGGCATCAGACGGTTCTTCAGTCGCATCAGCAGGGACGGCTTTCGAGGAACCTCCGCGACTCGTCGTGCGACCGCTGCGACTCGCGATGTATGTCCGAAGTATTCCGTCATGAAGACTTCGACAGGCTTTGACAGATCGGTTGGCTGTACTGATCGGTTGGCTGCAAGCTGAAGTTGCAATTCACGAGTCAACACGTCCTGTTTCAAGTTCGTCAGGCCGTGTACATCCAGACGAAGCGCGGTCAGGTATTCGTCCGATGTATGGAGTTCACTCAACTCGTCGTCGTTGATCTCTCCCGATTTGCGGAGCGTTTCCGGATTGGGATCTCCGTGGCGTATGAATGCGACCCAACGCAGCAGATGCAGATCACGCAAGCCGCCCGGGGATCGCTTTACGTCGGGTTCGAGCTGATTAACTGAATTGCCTCTGGCGGTCCATTCCTCCTTGCGAGATGCCACCAGACTCAGGATTAGTCGTTCCGGATTGTGATTGAAAACCTTTGATTTAACCTGCTGCAATGTTGTCTCAAGCAGCTTTTCGTTGCCTGCCAGCAGACGAGTTTCGATTAATGAAGTTGCGAACTGAACATCTTCACCGGCGAACCGAACGACATCGCTGGGGACTCTGATACTTGAGCCCAGCTGGACTCCGGCATCCCAGCAGTCACGCACGATGGCTGCCAGGCAGGGCTTCACGGCATCCTGTTTCTTTGCATCCATAATCAACAGCAGATCAACGTCGGAGAACGGCGCTGGGCGTCGTCTGCCATTTCCACCTACGGCCACTATGGCGTAACCGTCCGGGGTGACACCAAAGACTTCGGTCTGCTGAGTCACGATGCCACGAATAAATTCGTCAACCTGGTCTGACAACCAGTGGCAGCAGGCAATGCCTGATTCGCCAGCTTCTCGCCGGGACTTCACACCGGCTCGCATCTCAACCAGTGCGGCTCGGCGCTGCTGAAGCCGGTTGTTGATCGTCTGCAGGTTCGAATTCGTCTGGGTCACTCGCGGCAGCCTGTTGCTGAATCCGTACGCCGAAGGGGTGGGAGGACTTCGGGCGAAGCTGGAATATTTGATGTTCCGGATTCTAGCAAAAGAATGACCGTTGGTCTTCCGTCGTGCAATTTCACGTTGAACGAGGATGAATTGCGAGAACAGGACATGGTGAACGTTCGACTATTTGTTCGGTTGTTGACCCACGGAGTGCATCGAGAAACCCGTGTCTTCCCGAGGTTGCCATGACGATCAGATCAGGTTTCTGGATTTCAGCCGTCTCAAGAATCGCATTCACCGGGGAGCCTGACTGATACGTCCAGATCCAGCTGGCTTTGGGTTCATTTATCAGATGGACCGCCGGAGCGGAGGCTTCATCACCGACATACAGAAGCTGGATCTCGCATGAGTCTGGTGTAATCGCGCGGACAAGATCTGCAGCCGCGCGAGCGGCGACGGATGGATGCGGTTCGTGGTCGACAGGAATCAGGATCTTTCGGAGTTGGCTTTCGCCCGTGAGTTCATCAACAAAGCCACTCTTCCCGAAGGGGATAAACAACGTCGCTCCTTCTGTTCCGCTGTTGATGGTTCCCGCGACATTGGTGTGAATCCATCGATCCAGACCGTGCCGCTGATGGGTTGCGAGAACGATCAGGTCTGCTGAATGGTTCTCAAGATACGAAAGAACACCGTGTGCGGGGCTGGAATCCGGGATGGACAGCTTTCCAATATGAACCCCCAGTTTCTCCACGTCCGTTCGCGCGGCGTCCGGAGGCAGCAGATTCCATCGAGCCAGAGTATCTCGTACGGATGGATATCGATCCCAGTCCGGGTGTTTGCCTGCTCGATCAACATGCAGAATAGTAAGGGCTCCTTTGATCGCACAGGCCAATCGCAATGCATGCACGAATGCGATCTCGCTGCCATGAGTAAAATCGGTGGGGTGCAGAATTCGCCTGAACGACTGTGGTGTAATCTGAGTCATGAGCAGTATTCCAAAAGTGTGTTGATTGGGAATACTTTTCGTTCGGCAATTCATGTGCCGTATCGGATCTGATTGCGTCCTGAACATTTTCGCACACGACTCAAAATCTTGAGGCGCTACGATTCGCACATGCACGTGACGAAAAGGCACAGATTCAGCCACCGTGGCAATCAGAATCCTTCTGCACTGCGCCTCCGACGCGACAGACTACCGGGCATTTACCGCCGGAGCCTGCGGGAAGCGATTAGACCTTATTCGCGGACGATTCGACGACTCTTCAACTCAAATCGTGGCAATTCCCCGGGAGCAACACTGCGGACATCAATCGCAAACCCCAGCCTCTGACGGAGTGCTGCTCTCACGGTTTCAATCAGTTGCGGGCTTTGATCAGCGACTGCTTCACAAGGCTCAACTGCGACGCACAGTTCCTGCATGGCACGGACGGTTTTCAGCTCAATTCGAAACTCTGCGACGTCCGGAATTTCCCGGATGACCGCTTCGATACTCGACGGGAAGACGTTATTGCCACGCACAATCACCATGTCGTCTGACCGTCCGATAATTCCACCTTCAAGCCATGTGAGCTGCCGCCCAAAGGGGTCTGGTGTTGTCGACGCTTTCACGAGATCACGTGTTCGGTATCGGATCAAAGGGCTGCCGACTCGGCCGAGATTCGTGATGACGAGTTCGCCAACTTCTCCGGGCGCGACGGGTGTCAAAGTTTCGGGATTCAGGATCTCAGCGATGCATTCTGTTTCCAGCAGATACAGGCCACCCGGACGGTCTTCGCTCTCAACTCCGAGCGACCCGATTTCCGTCATTCCCCAATGGTCGATTACTCTGGCTTCCCAAGCCTCCTCAATGCGCGCCCGAGTTGCGGGGATCGCACCACCGGGTTCACCGGCCACGACCAGCATCCGCACTGATGTTTCTTTCAGGTCGATGCCTTCCTGAGCAGCCACTTCCGCCATACGCATGGCATAGGTTGGTGTGCAGCAGACCACGGTCGCTTCGTTTTCAATCATGCATTGCAGCCGCACTGAGGTAGACATCCCACCGCCAGCAATGCAGAAATTCCCGAATCGCCCTGCCCCTTCAAAAGCGGCCCAGAAGCCGATGAACGGTCCGAAAGAAAACGGGAAGAACAGGCGGTCCCACGACTGCAGTCCGGCCAGAGTGTAGATCTGGCGCCAGCATTCCATGAACCAATCCCAGCTCTCCTGAGTGTCCATCCAGCGAATGGGGCGTCCCGTCGTACCAGATGTCTGATGCAATCGACGATATCGCGTTGAAGGAAAGGTCAGGTTCGCGCCATAGGGCGGTTGTTCAGTCTGACTTTCGACGATTTCCTGCTTATTGGTGAATGGGAGTTTCCGGAGATCGTCGAGTGTCTTGATCGAAGCAACGTCGACATCAGCGGCTTTGAACTTGCTGGTCCAGAAGCGATTGCGCGGCACGATTGACTGCAACAGTTCCACAAGTCGCCGTGACTGAATCTCCTGAATCTGTGCTCGGTCCTGCCAAATCGTTGCGATATCGACTGCCACGTGGATTGATGCCTGGTTGAAGAACAAAAATGCGTTTACAAAATCTGGTGGAGAGCATAACACGACGAACACACGCCAGGAAACGGAAGACCCCGTCCCCCGAGACAGAACCGCATATTTCGAGGTCTGGATGTCATACAGAAGGAGGTCATTCGGACTGTTGAGAATGTGAGCTGGAGATTGGCCAACAAAAAAGCGAAAGTGAAACTTGCTGTTCCACTTTCGCTCGATAGTTACCTGAATCGTTGAAGGCTGTCGCCTTCGTTCAATGAACAGCGATTTATCCAACCTTCGGCAATCCTTATTGGGCTGCAGTCGCTGCCACTGCCTGTTGCCCCTTCGGAATCGCGATAAACGATGTTGTCATCTTGCCGTCTTCGGAATTCCACAGACGAATCTCTCCGTCGTAGCTCCCCGAAGCAATCATCTTTTTGCCAACGCTGGCACTCAGGGTGTAAACCCAGTCATTGTGTCCCGCAAATTTACGGACTTCTGCTCCGTCGGCAGCTTTGTTCTCATGGACGGCTCGGTCTCCACTGGCTGAGAGGATGATGTCACCCGGAAGGATTTGAACACGGAATACATCCCCTCCAAATCCACCGATGGCTCGAACTTCTTTTGCATCGGCCGAATTCCAGACTCGCAATCGTTTATCGCCCCCGCCGCTCACAACTGTGGTGCCATCGGCAAGGAATGCCGCGGTGTAAACGGGTTCGCCGTGTCCTGGGAAAGTGATGACCGGGTTGCCGGTTGCAGCGTCAAAGACTTTACAGGTTTTGTCACGACTGCTGCTTACGAGGCGTTGCCCGTTTGGAGACCAGTTAATGTCCATCACCCAGTCGGCATGGTCTTCAATATGAGTCGTCTGTTCGCCAGTCGCGGCGTTGACTACGTAGATTGACCGATCTGCACCAGCACAGGCAATCTGTTGACCGTTAGGGCTGAAGCTCAGGGCAAAAACAGCGTCGCGTGAACGTACCAGTGTGCGAACCAGCGTTCCGTCAGCCGCAGAGAATAACTTCACTTCGCCCAGTTGACCGGGAGTTCCTGCAGCGACCGCCAGAGTTGTCCCATCGGCACTGAACTCAACGTCATAAATTCGTTCGGCGACATTCGAGATGCGGCGAACCAGAGTCCCATCGGCTGTATTCCAAACCAGCACTTCGTGGTATCCCGAAGAGGCGAGCTGAGAGCCATCCGCATTAAACGCCACTGCCGTGACTGGAATCGCGACTCGATATTCGTTCGGTGGTAGCGGCTGAGATCGTTCCGGCATCACGTCAAACAAATCGGCTGTGACCGGAACGCCAGCGTCCAAAGGAGCACCGACATCAATCCACTGTTTGACGATGGCGATCTCTTCAGGCTTCAGAGGATCGGCATCTTTCGGCATTGAGCCATCCTGAATCATTGTCAACAACAATGACTCAGCACTCTTGTGTGCCGTGAGAGCTGGTCCTGCTTCTCCACCCTTGCTCAGTGCCGCAAAGGAATCCAGGTTCAGTCGGCCACCCGGGCTGCGAGTGTTATGGCAGGCAATACAACGCTCGGCGAAGATCGGGGCCACGTGCCGAGAAAATGAAACGAATCGTCCCAGTGGCTCAAGAGCAGTTTCCGCCTGCTTCCGGGCAATCAAAGATTCGTTGTTAACGATCTGGATTTCTGCGTTCAGCTTCTGGAGCGAAGGCTCAAGTCCGGTCAATTGAGCCTGCAGGGCCTGTTGCCATGCATCACCTTCGGTCTTCTGAGTCTTCATGGCTGCTTCGCGGGAATTCGCGGCAGCTAATGCTTCCACAGCGGCTTTGGCTGCGGTGTTAAGTGGTTCTGCAGCAGCGACGGCTGCTTTATGCTCGGCTGTCTTCTTTTCCATCTCGGCTTTCGCCGCCACCAGCAACTTGCCCTGTTCATCACGACGAGACGTGACCTGGGCCACAAGAGCGTCCGTATTGGCCTTCAGCGGTGCGAAGTCGGCGATGGCTTTTTCCAGACCCTGAATGGCGGCTGTTGAATCAATGCCAGTCAGCTTTGCGGCTTCTCGCAGAGTTGCGAGGGATTTTTCGAGGGACGCAACGGAATTGGCAAGAGTACCAACCGATGCTGTTGCCGCTTTAAGTCGCTCCTCTTCCTGAGCCAGTGTGTTGGAGACCGTATCAACGGTTGTCTGAGCGGCGGTCAAAGCTGTCTGAGCAGTCGCGACAGTGGTGTTTGCAGCATCGGCAGCAGTCTTGGTCTCTACGATTTTCTTATCCAGTTCCGGACGCTGCGCTGTTATTGCAGCAATCTGTTGTTCGGCATCAGTCGCCTTACTGCGCCATTCGACCGACGATTTTCTAAGTGTGGCAAGCTGCGTCTGGAGTTGCTTCTGAGCGTCCTGCAGCGCTGTTAGTCTTGATGTGACTTTGTCCGCATTTGCGACAAGACCATCGGCCGCCTCATGTTGCGGCAACGCAGCCGTCATGTCCGCGATCTGTTTTTCAATCGCTGCCGTCTGGTCCTGCAGCGATTTCGCTTCACTGGCTTCCGCTGTTGCGCGAGCCTGAGCTTCCTGGAGCTGCTTCTGAAGCTCCTGCACACGCTGTGCGGCCACGGTGGCGGCACCCTGCTTTAACGTATATTGCTTTTCTGTTTCCTGCTTCTTCAGTCGCTGTTGCTCAATGTCCTGACGGACTTTTGCAGCGCCGGAGGGCGACGATTCCTGAGCATTTACGGACGAATCCGTGCTCGGAAAACAAAGGGAAAACCCAAGGAGGGTCGTGAAGATCAACTGGCGGAAGGATAAACGAGGCATGGAGAGTCCTCTGGTTGAAGCGCGGCGGGATGCCGTTGTTGCCGAAATGCAACATGACATTCAACATTAGGATTCAGGTTTCGACGTGCCGTGTCAAGCTCACCGGAATCGGCAAACTCCACCATGAAGGAAATCCGTAGTTCGGCCTAACCCCTGGAACCGGAATTTTCGGAACTCCTGTACGGGTGCCGTTTTGCAGGTTCATTGCACGAAAACGCCCGGTTTTCATTAGCAAGGTGGATTGATCGTGATCGAAAACGGAAAACTGGCGGAGGCAAATTGCTGTATTGTTCGAGAAATCGAGTCTGCCGTCTGAGCAGGCTCTTTGAATTCTCATGCGTTCCACCTAATACAGAAGAGTGAGTCCTGATCTGGGTTGAGTGCGAGATACTCGTGCCGGCTCGAAGCTTAAACGATTTTCAGAGTTGATACACCATGCCCACGTTACATCCAGCGTCCCCATCGATCACCTTATCAGGTTCTTCTCCCTGTGAATTGATTCAGTCCAGCATCGCTGACCTGAGGCACAGACTTTTGAGTCATCCGATCTACCCTCGAATAGAAACCCTGCCCCAACTTCAGGTGTTCATGCAGCATCATGGATTTGCCGTCCTGGATTTCATGTGGCTCCTGAAGCGATTGCAGCGAGAGCTTTGTTGTATTGAAGTGCCCTGGTTGCCAGCCAGGAATCCGGAGCTTTCTCGATTCATCAACGAGATCGTGCTGGCTGAGGAGAGTGATGAAGATGGCGATGGCTCTTTCGCCAGTCACTTTGAACTCTACCTGAGGGCGATGCGCGACGTCGGCTCAGATGTGAAACCTTTGCTGTCGTTCGTCGATCGACTTCGGAATAGAGCCGTTGTGGCTGATGCGCTAGCTGAACTCGCACCTTCTGGAACCGTTCGGGAATTCGTGGAGTTTACCTTCGACATCGCATCGAAGGGACTGACAGCAGAAGTTGCTTCCGTGTTTTGCTTCGGGCGCGAAGACATTATTCCCGAAATGTTTGAACGACTCTTACATGGGTTCCAGCAGTCTGAAATTAGTGCACCTCGGTTCGCTTACTATGTGCGGCGTCATATTGAACTTGATGGCGATCAGCACGGACCATTGGCCCTGAGGCTTGTGAATTCTCTGTGCGATACCGACGAAAAAACGATTGCCGCAATTGCCGCGGCGCGTCGAGCTATTGAACTGCGAATCCAGTTGTGGGATGGAGTACTGGAGAAATTGGATTCGACGTGCTGAAATAGAACGGGGCCGCGTGACTTGATGTCCTCGCAGCCCCGAAACGGTTAATACTTGAAGCTAACTCATCCTGGTTGAACCAGATGGACGTTACTTCAAGTTGTAGACCAGCAGCTTATCCATATCGCGTAGATAGAGTTTGCCGTCGGCGATAACCGGGTGAGCCCACGCAGGGCGATTGCTGCGTTCCGGCTGATCGAAACGACCAAGTTCTGTGTATTTCTGCGTGTCCGCTGCCAGAAGTACCACGGGCCCATTTTCGTTGCGAAACACAATCTTCTTGTCAGCGTAAACAACGGAACCTTTCATGCTGCGTTCTCGCCATGTTGGCTTTCCGGTTTTGAGCTCCACGCAGGACAGCATGTCTCCGTTCGATCCGAAAACGTGGCCATCCAGCAGCACCATTCCGCCGTGGTGGTTCTTCATGTCCTTGGTGAAATAGACCTGCTTCGCCTGAACGGATTTTCCCGAGGGGATCAACTGTACCAATTCAGCGCCGGTGCCATAATCTGAGGAGCTGAATACGTAGTTGTCGATCACCAGAGGGGTCGCGCAGTTTGCCGTTCCGTTTGACGATGCATTTTGGCCCCACAATGGTTCACCGTCGTCAGCGCGCACGCCACAGATGCCCTTCGATGTGAAGATGACATACTGCTTGATCTTACCAATCGTCATCGCGACTGGTGATGCATAGGAAGCCGCTGGTTGCTCGGGGACTTTGCTTTTCCAGATGACCTTGCCTGATTTCGCATCCAGTGCAACAACCGTCGCATCACTGCCACCGGGAGAACAGATGACTTTACCATCATCGATCAGCACAGACTCGCTGATTCCCCAGGTGATGTTGCCTCCGCCGAAGGCCTTCAGGATGTTGACCTGCCAGACCATTTCGCCGTTGTCAGCCTTAATGCAGCTAAGATCGCCGTTGCCTCCAAGGGAATAGACCATTCCGTCAATAACCGTCGGCGTTCCGCGAGGACCATTGCCCTGCCCTTCTCGATATTCGTCGCCGTTACGAGTTTTCCAGACGATTTCTCCCGTCTTGCGATTCAGTGCGATGACATGTTCGCCTCCGTCGACATTCCCCATCGTGTACATCAGCTCGCCGACCAGAGACACAGACGCGTAGCCTTCACCGATTCCTGAAATCGTCTGCAGAAGTTCCGGGCCACCTTCCGGCCACTTGTCTGCAAGACCTGATTCCGGACTTAAATTGTCACGCCGTGGCCCGCGGAACTGATTCCAATCGCCAGGTGCCATAGCGGTTGTGGTCGCCGCTGCCCCGGATTTCTTGCTACGACTGGATCGGCTTCCGGATTGTGCCTGAACGTCGCTGCAAATGATTAAAGTGAACAACATCAAAGTGGTGCAACACACAAATCGCTTCATCGCCTTCCTCGCATCCTGTGAATCATAGGCCTCGTGAAATCAACCGTTGGATTGTAACGAGCAGAGTGTGCTCTGTGTCTAGTCCGAACCGAAGTCCGCGTTGCGAGGATGTCTTGTCTGGATGGTCCGAGCCACGATGTTGCAACGTTCCACAAAATGGACCTGATTCGACAAGTTCTGGAACTTGCGGGATCGTTCAGAATGCGAAGCCAGCGACTTCAAGTAACGTCGCTATCGCATTGTAACTCCCGTGCAGAATGATCGCCGACAGCAAGGCTGTCCCCGCGTAAGAAATCTGAGGAGTCGTTTTCTCCGCCTGAAACGACTGCCACATCTGCATGACTCCAACTCCGGCCAGCAATGAGCAGGATGAATGCAGAAGCACGCAGATCGTCCATCGCCATTGGGCGATGCTTACTGATGGGTTTGGGATATAGAACCACAGATAGATAAAGTTCTCAACCGCCGCAAAGGCCAGACCTGACGCGAAACAGCAGATCAGAATCTGAGTCGAGGACCGAAACAACCAAGGACGTTTTTCGACGATCCAAAGTGGCAAGGCAATCTTCATGATCTCTTCGATCGTCGGTCCGATTGCGATGACTGTTAGAAGTCCCGACTGAGTTGCCCCCTCGATCAGTGTTCCCAGAATTGCCAGGGGACCACCAATGATCGCTGTCAGAATGGTGACCAGCCACGACGTTCTCGCTGACGTCGATTCCCTCATTTGCAGATAGTAACCGAACCATGTCACCGCATGGTCTGGTGCTTCTCCAGAAAGGGATCGTGAGAGTCCGGGTTCGTCCCAGACGGAATGATCAATCTCCGGTCGAATGAATGAGTTTGTATCAACAACCGGACTGTCGTTGACATCGCCATGGTGAATTGCGGACTTCATCCATGGCTCGGCGAACACCGATGGGTCCGTACTGTTCGACTGGTTCGCCACCGGGATGTCGGGGGGCTTGAATGGAGATTCATCATCTTTGGGACGTGTTTGTTCCGGCATGTTATAACCAGGCTTCACTAACAAAACTTGCTGCACATGCCGGCCAGTTTGAGTCACCGCAACCCTGTTCCCGCAAAGCTTGCCATCTCGACTTTACCTATTTGTTCGGGCGAGCAACATAGGCGGTTGCTGTGGCGATCACGACGGCCATCGGCAGGCTGTTTTTGGATTTGGCAACGCCGGTGATGTTGGCTGAGTTAACACGCAGGTTACAGATCGCATTGAACCCCTGTTGTCGAGCTTGATCAATGAGACGAACGATTGCTTCCCGTTTGGCTCGGACTTGCAGTGTCTGCAGAGATTTGATTTCTCCGCCAAAAAAGCCTCGCCAACCGGCAAGCCAGCTCTTCAGATAATCGCTGCCGATCACAACTTCCGACATCACGATGGTTGGATCCTGAACGCCTGAGGCCGCCATCGGGAAAGTCTTCAGATTCGTCACGAGAAAATCACGATTCGCGGCTTCCTTTTGATCCAGTTCTGCAAAATGATTCTTTTCGACCGAGCGGCCGATGATCATTCCGCAGACAACCAAAGGAACTGCAAAGAATAGCAGAGAGAAAATGAGTTCCATGAAGTCGACTCCAGCCTAAGAGAAACGTTTAGCCGATCTTCCGCAACATGACTGCTGTTCCATAGGCATACAGTTCCGCAGCTCCCGCCGTGACAGCGCTGGTGGTGAATCGCACATTGACGACGGCATCTGCTCCCAGTTGCTGAGCCTGTGCCATCATTCGCTGTACGGCTTCTCGTCGAGATTCCGTCAACAGCTCCGTGTAACCTTTCAACTCTCCTCCCACGAGATTCTTAAGCCCTGCGGCAATGTCACGTCCCGCGTGTTTTGTACGGACTGTGTTTCCCTGCACAAGGCCTTTCATCTCAGTGATTTCGTAACCGGTAACCGTTTCTGTGTTCGTAAGAATCATGGTGCTGCCTACGGTGTTGAATAAAAGGAAATGCCTCGGAACGCCTATGCTGAAAAGTTATCACGGAAAGCATCGGGTGCATAGTCTTCAGAATCGCAGATAGAAGTCGCGTGTGAGCTCGCGAAATGATTCCGTGTAGTCATGGTGCTGTTCGTTCTCGATCGTCAGCTCCTGCGGAATCACAGGAAATTCCGCAGGCACAGTTTCGAACTCCAATAGCACTCTGTGAGGCGACAGGCCGGGTTTCGAGCGGACATGACATTGGCGGCGACAGGAGAGATTCCGCTCATGGGCCGACTGAACAAAAGACGTTGAATCATTAAACGGCAGCACAATGGCAAAGCGGCCGGAACAATGCAGCAGCAGTCTTACAGCATTCAGCAACTCGCCGTGGCTCAGGGAATCCGTATGGCGAGCCAAATTGCGACTGGTCTCATCTGATTTCAATGAGTCAACAAACCAGGGAGGATTAGAAACGATTAGCGTGTACGCTTTGTCAGGCAGACCGCTGGAAGCAAAGCTCTGGACCGATTGATGACGCAGGTTTAGTCGCTCCGGCCATGGACTTGCAGAAAAGTTTCGCGCTGCCTGTTCCGCTGCATTCGGCTCAATCTCCACGGCGTCGATAACTGCATTCGGAAACCGCTGAGCCATCATCAGGGCGATCAGTCCGGTGCCGGTACCAATGTCGAGGATTCGTTGTGGCTGTTCGGCCTGTACCCATGATCCCAGCAGAATGCCGTCTGTGCCGATTTTCATCGCACAGCGATCCTGATGAATCAAAAATTGTTTAAAGCGAAAAGCACTCTCCATCTCATGAGCGTCGCAGATCGAACCTCCCTAATCAATTCTGTGGAGTTCGGCGATTATTGGATCCTGGATTTGTTTCGTCAGCCAAACCCCGTCGACGATCGGCGCGGGATAGTGCTTCGCCGGAATCTCGGATCTCTGTGATCAGAAAATTGGTTCCTGAGTGCCTATTCCACCGCAAGTTTCTGCCGTGTTTGTCAAGGCTGGACCCGTTGTAAGTGCCACATTGAGTGGTTTTCGCAACGTCGGTCGTGGTGAAATGGCGACACGGCAGAAAGAGCTTGATCTTTTCCGACGGTTTGATTTCCAGCAAGGAATTCTGCCCATGTTTCTGTCCATAACAGACTTCCATGGGAAATAGTCGACCATTCATTCCGTTCAGAACCTTTCTTGAGATTCCGAAAATGCTGCAGAGTCTTGTCCGCCTTGAAGGTCGTATTCCCACGAAGTACCGATTTACTCGCCGATTTTCACGAGCCATCATTCATCGGTTTCAGCAGAAGATCTTGAACTTCTACAAGGGCTCTGAGGTCACCGGGTTGATCCGCCAGGTGCGTGCGGAAGTGGATTGCCAGATTCTTTCGAACGAAGGATACATGGTTTATTCCGTCGCGCGTGCTCAGTCCACCATGGAAGGAGCGATGGCAGAAGTCGGGACCTATCAGGGGGCCTCTGCGAAGCTCATCTGCGAAGCAAAAGGCAACGCGGAATTTCATGTGTTCGACACGTTCTGCGGACTGGTTGATGCCAGCGACAACGATCCCCTGTTCCGTCAAAGTGACTATTCCTCCTCCGAGAATTCTGTTCGTCAGTATCTGTCGCAGTACCCGAACGTCCATATCCACAAAGGCTTTTTTCCTGCGGCGACTGGCGATGTGGTTCGCGACAAGAAGTTCTCGTTCGTCAATCTGGACGTCGACACCTACGCGAGCACTCGTGACAGCCTTGACTTCTTTTATCCTCGGCTATTGCCCGGCGGGATTCTAATGTCTCACGACTATGCTCAGGCTGAAGGCGTCCGCAAGGCGTTTGAGGAAGTCCTCGGGGCAAAGCCCGAGTCCATCATCGAGCTGCCTGAAAGCCAGTGTATGTTTATCAAACAGGGCTGAGAGCAGACCGAGCATCCGTTGTAGTGAGGTTTGGCAGTTTTCGACGATCCTGATAGCAAAGAAGTTTGACAGAGATAGACTCCGCTGATGCTCGTCTGGTCTCAAATCAACCTGTCAGGATCGTCAAACAATGAAATGCCCTGCCCTGCTTCTTGCCTTGGTTCTTTTGACGCCGGTGGCTGGCTATGGACAAGAGCCGGTTGTTCGAGTTGTTGTGTGGGATGAGCAGCAGCCGGCACAAAAACAGGCTTACAATAACTTTCTGGGCAATGCGATTGCAGAGCATCTGACGAAGCAACCTGGCTTGCGAGTCATCTCGGCGAATCTTAGCCAGCCTGATAAAGGTCTGCCTTCAGCTCTACTGGATAACACCGATGTACTGATCTGGTGGGGGCACGTGCGACACGATGAGATTTCTCCGGAAGTCTCACGCGACATTGTTGCCAGAATCAAAGACGGACGACTGGCTCTGATCGCTCTCCACTCCGCTCACTGGGCCAATCCATTTGTCGAAGCCATGAACGAGAGAACTCGTGAGGACGCTCGTCGGCGTTATCCGGATCCTCCTGCCGGGCCACCGGTTCAGTTTGAGTTTATCGCACCGGAGGGCCGATTTGTCCCGACGGCAGATTCCATCGTAACGCCTGCGTACTACTCAAAACGCCGAGGCAACGCGTTGTCCGTTCGAGTTGATCTGCCGAATTGTGTGTTTCCATCTTATCGGCCCGATGGCAAACCCAGCACCGTCAAGGTTCTGAAGCCCGACCATCCTGTGACGGCTGGACTGCCTGCTTCGTTCGAGATCCCTCAGACCGAGATGTATGCAGATCCGTTTCATGTGCCGGAGCCGGATGAAGTTCTCTTCGAAGAGACATGGGAGGCTGGTGAAAGCTTTCGAAGTGGTCTCATCTGGAGGATCGGAAATGGTCGAGTGTTCTATTTTCGCCCGGGCCATGAAACTTATCCTGTGTACAAGCAGGAACTGCCACTTCGAGTTATCACGAATGCAGCGTTGTGGCTTGGCAAGTCAAACGCGGACTAAGCTTCATGCCGTCTTGGACTGCGACAGCCTGCTGCCAAACCACACGCTTGAAAGCTTGTCGAGTTCAAGTCGGCTTTCCACAGCAGGCTGTGGAGCGGAAAGCTGCAGCGGGCTGCCGCACTCCAAGGAAGGGGACAGCTCTTCGTGATCTGCCGCTGGGGAATCTCGCGTTTTTTGTTGGTTTTGCTAAGCTCCTCCCTCGGGCACGCGGTGATGACAATTCGTCAGTAACCGTCTCAGGTTGTGAAGTGCTATCGTGAAATCACTGGGTGCGATGTGGCAAAGGCAGAGGCTGAGATTGATCCAATTGCTTCAAACAGTTCAGCGGAAGTAGCGCCGACTACCGTGCGTGTTGATGCATCTCGTTCGCGTGGATCCGCGTGGACACTTCTTGCGGCGATCATGGTCTTCGTTGCGATTCTTGGCACAGTTTATCTCTACCTGTTCCCAAGATTGCGCGGTGAGTATGTCTCGGCGACTTCAACGCTCGAGCTTCGTGCCATAAGTTCCTTGGAAGAAACCGGCAGTCTGTCGCTGACTTTGCCAGATGGCTCGAAAGTTATCGCGGATGATAAGCCGCTCCTGAAAGCGGCCGATTTTTCCGTATTCCGAGGAGATGAGTTTCAACAGCCTGCAAGTATGACGTTGTATTTTTCCGAGTCTGGCCGGGAACGGTTGAAAACTCCCGAAGTGCTGGCCGCGAAAGAACTGGTCGTCATTCTGAGCGGCCGTGCGATTGCTCGTATTCGATCTGCGGAATGGACCGAGACAAGCATGATTATTGAGCTGCCGGGGCTGTCTTCTTCCGACGTCAACGAGATTTTTGCTCGACTAACGCAATGAACAGGCACCGCTGATTGCCTGTTGACCGAGGCTCAACGAGTTTGTTCGTCGGACGTTGCAGCTTTCTTCTTTTCTGGGCATTTCCAGAGTTTGTGCAATAGTTCGAACATCTCTGGATCGTGCATTTGTAATTCTTCCTTGTTGAACGGGAAGAAGTCATTTGTCGAAAAGAAGGCTTCGCTGCATTCGGCGAAATACTCCATGGGGTTTGTCATCGCATACGCCTTCACTCGAGCTGATCGGCCATCTCCGAATCGTTGTTCAACTTCGTCATAGAGTCCTGCTGCGAGTGCTCTTTCGAAGGCGGCCTGAACGTCTTTGTTTGCGAAACCATCTGGAAGAAATCGATCGTGATAAGCGTGAGCCAACTCATGCAGAGCAAAGTTGGGCATACGTTTGGTTTCACGTTCGAAGATCTGAATGTTGGTGAATTCCACAGCCTTTGCCATCATGGGATCGCGGTTGTTGTCCTTCAGCCAGCCAGCTCCAGGGTGATATTCAGCTCGCTGCTGTGAATCCGGGTACTCAGGCGAAAAATACAGTGGCACTTTCTGTAGTTCAGCTACGGCTTCGGCCGGTACAACTCGAATGATCTCCTGTAGTTGAGCCTTCAGCAATTTTTTGGCTTTGGCCGTGGCTGCTTTATCTTCTCTCAGGAGTTTGTTGTCGACATAGAGGCTCCAGCCTTCGACCGTCGAGGTACTGCGCTTGATCCTTGGCTCGTCGAACAGACCAAAAGCCGTTGTCGACGCGAAGCAGGCCAACACAAACAGGAGATTCGGGAAGGTCATAAAGGTTGATTTCCTGCGTGATGCGTTGCGCTGGTCGGAAAGTCCATGACGTTCTGGTGACACCCGATAAGCTTCGAGTGTCCTTGGTGGGAGATCTTCTCAATTCATGTTACCTGATGCTCTATGCAGTTACACTGCGTCCAATGATTTCCAGCCACGAATCTCCCGATGCCGAGTAAGTTGATGTCTCCCGAGGAATTCCGAAAGTATGGTCATGCGGTCATCGACTGGATTGCTGACTACCGAGCCAGGCTTGAGACATTGCCCGTGATGGCGAAAACGGCCCCCGGCGAAGTTCGAGCGATGTTGCCGGGCTCACCGCCGGAGCATGCAGAATCTTTCGATTCGATTCTCAGCGATCTTGATCGAGTTGTCCTGCCAGGACTTTCACTTTGGCAACATCCGCGATTCTTTGGATACTTCCCTGCGAACAGCTCACTGGCCAGCGTCCTTGGAGACTTCCTCAGCACAGGCCTGGGAGTGCTTGGTCTTGCCTGGCAGTCCAGCCCTGCTCTGACTGAGATTGAAGAGGTGGCAACCGATTGGTTGAGGCAAATGGTCGGTTTGTCTTCTGCGTGGAACGGAGTCATTCAGGACACCGCGTCGACCAGCACATTGATCGCTCTGCTTTCTGCCCGAGAACGCACGACGAACTATAGTCTGGCACGAGGTGGACTTCAGAGTGAAAAAGATCCACTGGTTGTCTACGTGACTGCTCATAGTCACAGTTCAGTCGACAAAGCCGCATTGCTGGCTGGGTTTGGTCGGGCCAACATTCGAATCGTGGCTCATGACAGTTCGTTCGCCATGAAACCCGATGCGTGGGCACTTGCGATCGAAGAAGATAAAGCCGCTGGGAGGATTCCCTGTGCTGTCGTAGCGACAACCGGGACGACAACCACGACAGCGATCGATCCGATTCCGGCCATCGCGGAAGTGTCGACTCGTTACGGACTGTGGCTGCATGTCGACGCGGCGATGGCTGGCTCAGCGATGATTCTGCCGGAGTTCCGCGGCCTGTGGGACGGAATTGAGAGTGCTGATTCGATTGTGCTCAACCCGCATAAATGGCTTGGTGTAGCCTTCGATTGTTCCGTTTACTTCGTTCGAGATTCACAGCACTTAATTCGAGTGATGTCGACGAATCCCAGTTACCTGCAAACCTCCGCAGACGGACAAGTCAAGAACTACCGCGATTGGGGGCTTCCGCTGGGGCGTCGCTTTCGAGCTCTTAAGCTTTGGTTCCTGATTCGCGAGCAGGGAGTCACTGGCCTGCAACAGCGATTACGGCGAGACATCGAGAACGCTCGCTGGTTGGCTGAACAGGTTCGCCAGACACCGGGCTGGAAAGTATTGGCCCCCGTTTCGTTACAGACAGTCTGTTTGCGATACGAGCCTGTTGGAATGTCGGGAGAGTCGCTTGACCAGTTCACGTTGAATTGGGTCAATCAACTGAATCGGTCGGGCTATGCCTATCTGACTCCGGCAATCCTCGAAGGGCGTTGGATGGTTCGAGTTTCCGTCGGAGCAGAGCAAACAGAGCGGGTTCATGTGGAACAGCTTTGGGTCGCTCTCCAGGCGGCTGTGTTGCAGACAGCGTAACTTCAGGGGCGCGCATCAAGGAAAGCGAGGAAGACTTGCATTCCGGATCCTGGCGGACGATCCTCCAGTTTGCCACCAATCAAAAAAATGATTGAGTCTGAGATTTACTTCACGTCTGAGACTCGCTCCCTGTTGTTTCCAAGTGTCCGGAGTCTGCCATGAACGGTATTTCTCGTCGTTGCTTTTTGGCGTCGTCAAGTTCGGTTGCCGCACTTACTTTGTTGAACGCGAACGCTCAGGGCGATGAGCGTAATCCGGCGGAGCCCATCATTGATATTCATCAGCATACGACTTATCGTGCTCGCACGCCGGAACAGCTCATTGCACACCAAAGAACGATGGGGGTTACTCAGACGATTTTGCTTCCGGCCGGATCTTCAGTAAATACGCCTTCTACTGGAGATGGCAAGCACAACACGCTTGGCGGAGTTGGCGCCGGGGGAAATGATACGGCGATTGCAATGGCGAGACAGTACGCCGGTGAGTTCTTCTTTGGCGCGAATGAAGTCACTGATCTTGCCGAAGCTCGTATGGAGATTTCAAAGTATCTGGAACTTGGTGGAGTCATCATCGGCGAACAAAAATTCAGCGTTGAATGCGACTCCAAAGAGAGTCAGCTTCTTTATGAACTGGCCGCAGAGTTTAATGTTCCGATCCTGATGCATTTGCAGCACGGCACCTACAACATGGGGTTCGAACGTATCTACAAGATGTTCGAGAAGTTCCCGAAGACCATGTTTATCGGACATGCTCAGACGTGGTGGGCAAACATCGACAAGAATCATGCCGATCAGAACAACCTCTATCCCAAAGGGAAGGTCACCGCCGGCGGATTGACAGATCGTTATCTGGCAGACTACCCAAACATCTTTGCAGATATGTCGGCCGGTTCAGGACTCAACGCGCTGACTCGCGATGAAGATCATGCTCGTGGATTTCTGGAGCGACACCAGGACAAAGTGTTGTACGGCAGTGATTGCGATGATCGAGTTGGGCAAGGATCGGCCTGTCAGGGATCACAGACGGTTGCTGCAATCCGCAGATTGAGCACATCGAAGACTGTCGAGCGGAAAATCCTGTATGAAAACTCGAAGAAACTGTTTCGACTACCGACAGCTTGAGATCAGAATCTAAAGTCTGGCGTCCTGATCCGTTTGAGAAGTCCTGAGTTCTGAAACGGGTCGAGATATTTTGCCGAAAAGAATTTTGTCCTGCCCTCCCCGCCCTGCCACTGGTTTCCTGCCATGACCTCACCGATATCACGCGCTATTGCCATGATCATGCTTGCCCTGATCATGGTCGTTTCCACGACGGCGATTGCAGCCGATGAAGAAGGCGTCCAGTTCTTTGAGCAGAAAATTCGGCCTGTTCTGGTCGAACATTGTTATGGATGCCATTCTGTCGAGGCTCAAAGTCTAAAGAAGCTCCAAGGGGGATTGTTTCTGGACTCTGCGGCCGGTGTTGCGGCTGGCGGTGAGACCGGCCCCGCGTTGGTAAAGGGCAATTCCGCCGAAAGTCTGCTGCTAAAAGCGATGAAATATGATGGCATGGAGATGCCGCCAACCGGTAAGTTATCCGACGAAGTGATCGCCGACTTTGCGAAATGGATTGATCTGGGTGCTCCGGATCCTCGTGAAGGCGAAGCTCCTGTCAAACAAAAGCGTGAGATCAACCTCGAAGAAGGCAAACAGTGGTGGTCGTTTCAGCCGTTGAAGGAAGTGACGCTTCCCGATCCTCATAAGCCGATTGATGGATTGATCCGACAGGCGCAGGAAGCGAATGGATTGAAGCCAAATCATCCAGCCGCGAAGGAGAAGCTCATTCGGCGCGCGTACTTTGACTTGATCGGTCTACCTCCTGCGCCGGAACAGGTGACGGCATTCGTTGCGGATTCGTCACCGAACGCATTCGAAAAGGTCGTCGACGAACTGCTCGCAAAACCCGCCTACGGAGAACGTTGGGCTCGACATTGGCTGGACACGGCTCGATTTGCGGAGAGTGGCGGTTACGAATTCGATGGGTTCCGGCCGGGAGCGTACCACTACCGTGACTGGGTGATTCGTTCACTGAATAACGACATGCCGTATGATCAGTTCGTCAGGATGCAGTTGGCGGGTGATATCCTGCAACCGGATGATATCAATGGTGCAGCAGCGACTGGGTTTCTCGTCGCAGGCCCTTATCCCGGGCAGATTACCGCAAAGACCGTCGAGGGAATTCGATATGATCAGCTCGATGATATGATGATGACCATCGGAGGCTCAATGCTTGGACTGACTCTGGGCTGCGTTCGTTGTCACGAACACAAGTACGATCCGATTCCGCATCAGGACTATTACGCACTGGCAGCATCCTTGGCCACGACGGTTCATGGTCCGCGAACTCTTGACCTTGATGAAGCCGCGACGGAAAAAGCCATCGAGAAACATAAGGCGGATCACGAACCGCTGGTCGCTGCGCTGAATGAATTTGCTGCGAAGGAATTGCCTGCTCGCTTTACCGCATGGCGTGATAAGGAACTAGCAAATCAACCAGAGACAACTCGCTGGCAGACTCTGGAAGCCATCACGACGGAAGCTGAACGGTCATGGCTCAAGGTTCTTCCAAACGGAATGATTGCACATGATGGCTTGCTGAATCCGGGAGCGAATGTTCGTCAGCGAGGCCAACGCAGAAATGTGCGTAACGAAGAGGCGTATCGTCTGACGTTTAATACTCATCAAAAGAATATCCAGTCTCTCCGGCTGGATGCGTTTACCGATAAATCATTGCCGCAGCGAGGTCCTGGGCTGAGTGGTGATGGGAGTTTTCAATTGGCGGAGATCATCGTCACGGCGCGACCACTGGATTCGCAGGATCCGATGGCGATTCAAACTTTGAAACTCAAGCCAGTCTTTGCTGCGTTTGAGGATGACAAACAACCAATCGCGAATGCCGTCGATGGGAAGCCTGGCACTGCATGGGTGGTGCGTGCGACGGCGAAGAAGGACAACGCGGCGGTCTTTGAACTGGAGTCGCCTCTGGCTGGTTTTCCGAATGGGACGGAACTTGTCATCGAACTGAAGTTTGTCGATCTGGGTATTGGGCGGCTTCGAATTTCGGCCAGCGTCGAGCCAAATCCTGCAACATGGGCAGGAGATGTTTCGCCACAGCATGTCGGAGAGTTAAGGGCTGTCGCTGAATCACATAAGGGCGAAATTCCGGAGCCTGTGAAAGTTTCACTCGCTCGCTGGTTCGCTCCGTTTGATTCGGAAACGGCTGGCAAATTCAATTCAGTTCGAGACCATGCGGCTGCAGCGCCACGGCCGAATTTGCAGGAGGTTTATACAACGGTCGCAGGCGGCCAGGACGTCTTTTTCCTTCGTCGCGGAGAAGTCGACAATAAGCAGGGAAAGGCTGAGCCGGGATACCTGCAGGTTCTGTGGCGAAGTCCCGAACCAGCGAAGCCGGTTGCATCCGCATCGGCCGAGCATCCACGCGTTTCTATGGCTAATTGGATGACGGATGTGGAGTGTGGCGCGGGGCCACTGCTTGCACGAGTCATCGTGAATCGACTTTGGCAGCATCACATGGGCCAGGGTATTGTTGGTACCCCGAATGATTTTGGCTTTCAGGGCGACAAGCCGACTCATCCGGAACTGCTCGATTATCTTGCCGGTGAACTGGTGCGGGGTGGATGGAAGCTGAAGCCACTTCATCGTGCGATTCTGCTGAGCGACACATACCAGCAGTCTCACGAAGTGAATCCGGAGAATCTGGCCATCGATCCTGCCAACCGATTTGTGTGGCACTATCAACCCCATCGACTTGAAGCCGAGACGATTCGTGATGCCTTACTGGCCGTTGGAGGTAACTTGGACGGCACGATGTTCGGTCCCAGCGTGCTTGATAATTCTCAGAGACGCAGCGTCTATCTGCGAGTGAAACGCAGTGAACTATTGCCGGTCTTGACAATGTTCGATGCTCCGGAGCCGACTCAGAGTATCGGTGAGCGCAGCGTAACGACTGTGCCGACACAGGCTTTGGCTCTGATGAATTCGCCACTGGTGCGACAGCAGGCGGAAAAACTGTCTGCACGAATTAAAGCCGCGGGCGATAGTTCGTTACCTTCGGTCGTTCAGCAAGGTTACCAATTGACGTTTGCTCGACTTCCAACGGAAGAAGAGCAAACCATGATGCTGGGTTTCATTGATCAGCAGCGAGCCGCAGCGGGCGGCGAATCACCCGAGGCAACAGATCGAGCCCTGGTCGAGTTTTGTCACGTTCTGTTGTGTCTGAATGAGTTTGTCTACATAGACTGATCAAAAGTTGCCGCAGCCATGTGGGCATTCGCGTGGATCAGGTCTTGTGAGTTTCTTTGAGGAAAGTTCAGATGTTCGGTTTTTATTCGCCTGGCGAAATCTCCCTGCCCGCTCGCCGTGACTTTCTTCAGCAGGCTGGTCTTGGCTTCGGATCCGTCGCACTAGCCAGCATGCTTCAGAATGAAACAGCCAGAGGCGCGGAGGCATCAGATCCTCTTGCACTGCGACCACCGCATTTTCCGGGGCAGGTGAAGTCTATCATCTGGTTGTTCATGACCGGCGCCCCTTCGCAGGTCGATACGTGGGACTACAAACCGGAACTTCAGAAACGACATGGTCAGGAGCTAGCAGGCTCAGACCCCAAGACGGGCTTCTTCACGACCAGCGGGAAGTGTCTGAAGTCACCATTCGAGTGGGCTCAGCACGGCGAATCCGGGTCATGGGTGTCAGATCTGTTCCCGCATCTGTCAAAGCACGTAGACAAGATGTGTTTTCTGCATTCGATGTATCTCAAACAGAACAATCACGCTCCCGCGTCACTCGAACTGATGTGCGGCACAAATCGACCCGGACTGCCAGCGCTTGGGGCGTGGATGACTTACGGGCTCGGATCACAGAATCAAAGTCTTCCGTCGTTTGTGGTACTCCACGATACGCGACCTCGAGGTGATGATCAGATCTGGTCGGCCGGTTTTCTGCCGAAGACGTATCAGGCCATGACCCTGGATGCTCGTCGGAAGGAATCGATCGATAATCTGGTTCGAGATGCAAAGCATTCGGATGCTCAGCAACGTTCTCAGTTGGACCTGCTTCGTGAATTGAATCAGAAGCACGCAAATGCTCGGCCGACGCAGGCTGATCTTGCCGCGCGAATTAATTCGTTTGAACTGGCCTATCGCATGCAGATGGCGGCACCTGACGCTTTGGATTTGACGAAAGAATCAGAATCCATCCACAAGCTCTACGGCATGGATAATCCCGAATGTGCCACGTTCTCACGCCAGTGCCTGCTTGCACGGCGGCTCGTCGAACGGGGCGTCAGATTCGTACAGATCTTTGCGGGCAAAGGAGTCGGAGGCGATGGAAGCGTGAACGACGTTCCCTGGGACTGTCACAGCGACGTGCAAACGAATCATCGTTCGTGCGGCCTGCATACAGACCAGCCTGCAGCGGCTCTGCTGGCGGATCTTGAAGCGCGTGGTTTGCTGGATTCAACGCTAGTGATCTGGGGTGGAGAGTTTGGCCGAACGTCGGATTCTCAGGGCGACAAAGGCCGCGACCATAATCCCAATGGGTTCACCATCTGGATGGCCGGCGCCGGAGTGAAAAGAGGCTTCCACTACGGCGCCACTGATCCGTTTGGTTACAAGGCTGTTGAGAACAAGGTGCATGTCAACGACCTGCATGCAACGCTGCTGCATTTGCTTGGTCTCGATCACACAAAGCTGACCCATCGTTTCAACGGCCGCGACTTTCGGCTGACCGATGTCGGAGGCGAGGTGCTGAAGGAGATTCTTCGCAATCCGGTCGTTTAATGATTCGGCATTTCTGGATTGGCCCAGTGTCCGCCGACATTTTCTCCTCGGACGACGAAGCCTTTCTTGTGCCAGTCGTACCAGGTTGTCACATCAGCAGCCGCATAACGGATTGTGAGACCGCAACGCCGTCGGTTTGATTCATTGGCTTCAGAACCATGTAGCAGCAGGTCTGAGTGCATTGAAAACTGGCCGGCTTTGAGTTGATCGTCGACTTCGCCATCGCCGTACGAATGCGGATTTCGAACTGCAAGATCCAGAACGGTGTTCGCGTCCTGAGTTTCGTCGTAGTCAATCAGGCCATGCAGGTGTGATCGCGGAATAAACTTCATATTGGCGTTTTCCGGATCGGCATCATCAATCGCCAGCCAGACCGTCACGGTCTTGGTAGGGCTGAGCGGCCAATAGGTACTGTCCTGATGCCAGGGAACGCGTTTTCCGTCATGTGGCATTTTGCAGAAGAAATGCGATCCCCAGCAGACAACGTTGGGGCCCAGCAAGTCCGCGACGGCATCAACGATTCGTGGGTGCTGCACCAGTTGATAGATCCGTGCGAACCGCATGTGTGCTGTGTTGATGGAGTAGCTGGTTTTGCCGAGCTCAATATAGGCCGCTAAGACTCCGTCGAAGAACGCACGGAGCTCACGAGCTTCTTCCTGACCAAGACCGTTGAACGGCATGAGATAACCTTGCTCGTTGTACTGCTTGATCTGCTCAGGTTTCAGGATCTTTGGATTGGCGTTTACCGAAGGGAAGAACGTCATCTTTCTTGGAAGCGAGGCCAGCTGGGATGGCGACGGATTCGGAATTTCATCAACTTTGCTCATGGTCGTTTGCTGCGTGAAAAGTGCGAGGAATAATGGGAAAAAGTCGGAACGCGAAACAGCGGTATTCTCACGGAGTTCCTTTCTCGGTGGAATAGCGGCCGACATCATCGGCATGTTATTTCTCATCATTTTGAGTCGGCAGGATCATGGTAGAACTTTCAGTGCAGACAGGATATCGGAACGTGATCTCTGTTCCGGCAGATACTCGTCAGCGATTTCTGCAGCTGGAACAGGAGGCTGCCGGGCCGTTGCTCAAGATGGGCGTGAGACTTTCCGGTGTCGGTACCTTTGGGCTGAACTACCGAGTCGGATATCGGGATCCATCCTGTCATCTGGTGCTGCTGACTCTGGATGGTGACGGCTTTTACCAGTCTCCCGGAGTTGAGTTCCGTCCGGTCAGCGGTGACTTGTTGCTATCGCCGGTTGGAGTTCCTTTGTTGCTTGGAACTGTGGAGCAGTCGTGGTCATTTCTGTGGTTCTACATTAACGGGCTCAAACGCTGGCAGCATCTGGATCGAAGTCTGCCGAGACTCATCCGACCGTCCTTCGCGACGCAGTTAAATCATACATTTGAAGGGCTACTTTCAGAGACAGGCTATGCTCGGAGTCAGTCTGTCCTGACGGAATCAGGTTGGGTGACCGGCGAACCGAGACCAATGACGCCTTCGAGTCACGCGGCCAATCTCTTTGGCGAGCTGGTTGCAGAGTACTTGCGCCAGATTCTGAGCCCAGTCGAATCTGACAGAGATCCGCTTGAGAATCTTCTGCACGAGGTCTGGACGGATGTTGAACAAACTCCCGGGCAGGATTGGTCTCAGAAAGTTATCAGCCAGCGGCTGGGAGTTTCTCCTGCGACGCTCCAGCGACTGGTTCGACGCTACTTCGATTCAACTCCCCAGCAGATGATCGTTGAAATTCGGATGTCCCAGGCTCGGCGTTTGTTGCAGCAGTCCGATTATCCACTCAAAGTGATCGCGCGTGAGGTTGGCTATTCCGATGCATTTGTTTTCTCATCAGCATTTAAACGATTTCATGGCAGCAGCCCCAGTGCGTTTCGAGAACCTGAGGTTGGTTGATGATTGATCAGGAGCGTCCCAGAATAGACGTTACTGGATCTGTGATGAAATGAATAGATGTTCTGATTGGTTCGTCGAACCCAAAGTGATTGGTCAAAAAGATGCGTGAGTCACGTCAATCTGCTCATTCGGCTGCGGCACACTCTTCTGGATTGCAGAAACTGGTCTGTCTCATATTTATTGTGATTCAGGTCATCGGTACGAGAAGTCTCTTTGCCGACGAGAACCCCAACATCATCCTGATCCTGATCGATGACATGGGTTACAGCGATCTTGGATGTTTTGGCGGAACTCTCGCGCCGACGCCGAATCTTGATCGGCTGGCGAGTGAAGGGATTCGATTTCGGAGCTTTTATGTCAATTCACCGATTTGTTCGCCATCTCGTACCGCATTGACGACAGGTCAGTATCCGCATCGATTGAAAATCACTTCTTACCTCGATAACCGAAAACGAAACAAGGAGCGAGGTGTTGCTCAATGGTTGTCCCCGGAGACTCCGACAATCGCTGATCGCCTGAAGCAGGTCGGGTATACAACGGGCCATTTCGGCAAGTGGCACATGGGCGGGCAACGTGATGTTGGAGATGCGCCGCTGATCACGGAGTATGGCTTTGACAGTAGCCTGACAAACTTTGAAGGACTTGGTCCTCGCGTTCTGCCATTAAATGACGCCTTTAATGGAAAGCCCGCGAAAAAACATGATCTGGGCTCTGCAGGATTGGGGAATGGTCCTGTCCGTTGGGCCAATCGGTCAGAGATCACGGGAGAGTTTGTGGCCGGTGCGATTCGATTCATCGAGCAGGCACAAAGCAAAGGTAAACCCTTCTACCTGAATCTCTGGCCGGATGATGTGCATTCGCCATTCTTTCCGCGAAAGAGCCTGCGGGATTCCACAGACGAGAGCAAGCGATCGCTCTACTATGCGGTTCTTCAGGCAATGGATCAGCAGTTGGGGCTTTTGCTTGACCATGTGCGAAACGATGAGACTCTTCGCAGGGATACTCTGATCGTTGTCGCATCGGACAATGGTCATGAAGATGGCGCGGGGATGTCTGAACCTTTTCGAGGTGGGAAGACCTGGCTTTATGAGGGTGGGATTCGTTCGCCATTGATCGTCTGGGGGCCGGGGCTCGTTGAGGAAGAAAAGGCTGGGACGATCAACGCGGAGAGCGTTTTGTGCGCACTGGATCTCAACCGATCATTGACGGCGATTGGAGGAGCTTCGATTGAGACTGGTGCGGCGTGTGATGGAGAAGATCTGTCGGCATTGTTGCTGGGCAGGAGTCCAACCGGGCGGCAGGCTCCGATCTTTTGGCGTCGTCCCCCGGATCGCCCGGGAACCGCGGAACAGGACAATCCAGATCTGGCTGTCCGGGAAGGGAAATGGAAGCTGTTGATCAATTATGATCGAACGGCAACTCAGTTATATGATCTTCAGGCGGATCAGTCAGAGACCCGGAATGTTGCCAGCGAGCACTTTGACGTCACTGCACGATTGACGGAACTGGTGTACCGGTGGAATTCAGAGTTGCCTGTCGACGCTGGAGATCCGACATTTCGTCCGTAGCAGATGAAGAAGCTCAGGTGCTAAGGAATTGCGGCCGCATGGCGTTTCGCTTTGGGGTCTCCTGCAGCATGCATGAGGCCTGATTCATCAATCAAAATCATGACCGGATGAGCAATCGGGGATGGAACAATGCCTATGAGATGTCCTCGCTTCGCGAGATCGCCTCGGACGGTCTCAGAGATTTCTTCGTTGACCTTCAGCTCGCCTCGGCCAACAAACGCCGCGTTGCGATCAGGGTCTGGATTAAACGAGTCCTGATGATGATTGGTATGAAAGCGAGGAGTTGTCACAGCATCTTTGGGTGTCATTCCAAATTCAATCGCGTTGAGCAGAACATTCAGTGTGGTTTGATCCTGAACATCCCCACCGGCCACACTGATTGCGATTACGGGTTTGTCATCCTTTAGGACCAGTGTTGGAGTCAGTGTGATTCGTGGCCGCTTGCCTGCCATGACACGATTAGGATGATCGGGTGATGTGTTCATGCTCCGAACTCGATTGCCGGTATTTACACCGGAGGGCCCCGGTGTATTAGTCAGCATGTTGCAGCTTGGCGTTGCTGCGATGACATTGCCCCAGCGGTCAGCAACAACGCAGGTCGTTGTGTCTTGCTTCGGGATCTTGTTGGTTTCGTTCGTCGCGGCAGCATTGGTTTTGAGAGCATGCATGTCAATCGGATCGCCAGGCCGACGATCCATTGATGCCTTGTGGAGATCAATCAAGGGGCGTCGAAGGTGGGTGTAGTCATCGGACAGCAACTCATTCATAGGGACCTTTCCATAATTTGGATCGGTGTAGTATTCGTCCCGGTCCGCGTACCCCAGTTTCATTGCTTCAGTGATTGTGTGAATATAGTCGGCGGACAGATGCCCCATTGATTTCAGCGGAAAGCCCTCGAGTAATCTCAGGTTTTGGCAAAGTACCGGTCCTTGTGTCCATGGGCCGCACTTGTAGACCGTGTAACCACGATAGGTCACTGACACGGGGTCTTCGATAAGAGTCTTCTGAGCCGCCAGATCGGCTTTGCGAAGGAACGCTCCGGTTGCGATATACCATGCCTCCAGTTCGTCAGCCACATCGCCGATGTAGAATCGATCGCGTGCAGCGGACAGTTTCTCTTCTCGAGTTCCCGAGGTGGACTGTTCTGCTGCCACCAGTTTTCGAAGCGTGATCGCCAGGTTGGGATGCCATGGCTCCTTGCCTCGATCCAGCAATGCCAGTGTCGGAGTGACGGCCTGTTCGAACGAGATTGTTCCGTGAAGTTTCAGAAGTGTGACGACAAGGTCAATGACTCCCGGCACAGGTGCAGCTTTCATGCTTCCCTTCCACGGGATGCCATTCTTGTAGAACCACTCGATGGAGGACGGATCCATTGGTGCACCACCGACACCGCTCAGTGTCTTGACCTGTTTCGACTTTGCGTCATAAACAATGACAGGGACCTCGCCACCAATCGCGAAGGATCCATAATCAGTGACCGCCAACGCCAGGATCGTTGCTGCGGCAGCATCGGCTGCTCGTCCACCGTCGTTGAGAATTGAAATCCCGGCGGCAACGGAATCAGGGTGTCCGGCCGCGACAGCTCCGTTTCTGCCCGAGGCATTCCATGAGATCTCCTGAGCTGATCCCTGTTCGATTGGTATCGCGAGAACGATTGCGAAGGCAATGAGTGTCGTTATGTGTTTCATTGTGGTCTGCTTCTTCGCTGAATGAGTTTGAAGGCTGAAACCGGTTAATTCGATGAGAGGCCGGAGAACAGGAACAGGAACAGGATATGGTGCAGGTTTGGGTTTGAGCCAGTCTGCCGAACAGCTATTGAGCAGGCATCTGCCCCCTAAAGTCTTCGATAGGCCGTTGGCAGTGAGGTCCTATTCTTTGATCGCCTGTCCGGCTGCACGAATCTCAGAGCCTTTGGTTTCCGTGAGTTCATCTCCCAGCTCCCGTCGTATTGTGGCCGCAAGCTGGCTGAGTCTCGCGACGACATCCGGATGTTCAGAGGCCACGTTGGTCTTCTCGCCGGGGTCGGTCTTCATGTTGAACAGAGCTAATTCGATATGGGCGACCTCATAGCCGTGGCGAGTTGCAATCCCCTGAATCCCGGACTGTGTAATCGAAGCTGGTTTGAGATTATTGAAATTTGCTGGCTTCCCATCCCGGCCAGGTTCTCCTGCGACCGTCAGGTAATCATGAGCAAAGTGAAGTTTCCATTCACCGCTTCGGACGGCTTGAAGTTCTTCTCCCGCATAAATGAAGATTGCTTCGTGGGGCGATCCTTCTGAAGAGTCGCCTAGAATGAGGGAACTGATATCAAGCCCGTCGATTTTGAGGTCCGGCCGCTTTGCCTTAGTCAGTTCAGCGATTGTCGGTAGCAGGTCCATGGCAGATGCTGGCTCATGGCATTCCGTGCCAGCCGGGATTTTCTCAGGCCATCGCATCAGGCAGGGAGTGCGCACGCCGCCCTCGAATGACGTCAGCTTGCCTTCACGGAGAGACCCAGCGGATCCGGCGTGATCGCCATAGGATAGAAACGGACCGTTATCGGACATGAAGATGACAAGAGTGTTTTGCTCAAGGTCAAGGTCCGTCAACGTCTGCAGGATTTCGCCAACGGACCAGTCGAGTTCTGTGACCACATCTCCATAGAGGCCTCGTTTTGATTTTCCGGCAAAGGCCTCAGAGCAGAAGATTGGCACGTGCGGCATGACGTGAGGCAGATACAGGAAGAAAGAGCGTTCTTTGTTATCACGCAGAAATTCGATGGCCTGTTCAGTAAATCGACGTGTGAATTGTGACTGATCAGGATCTGTCTCAATGACGACTTTGTCTTTGTAGAGCGGGAGTGGAGGCATCGATGCATGCAGAACCGGATGATACTTGCTGTTGTCGTTGGAGTATGGGATTCCAAAGAATCGATCGAATCCGTGGTTGAGAGGATGAAACTCAGGTGCCGTTCCGAGATGCCATTTGCCGAAAATCGCGGTTGCATATCCCCGTTGTTGCAGAATTTCAGGCAGGAGAAGTTCGGCCGGATGAATCCCATTGGTGCTGGTATGGTTCAGCGCACCCGAAAGGCTGACTCGGTTGGGATAGCACCCAGTCATTAGAGCGGCTCGTGAAGCGGTGCATACGGCTTGTGCGACATAGAAGTTTGTGAACCGGCGTCCTTCTTTGGCGAGACGGTCAATGTTGGGGGTCGCAATATCCGTCGCGCCGAAGCAACCGACATCGCCGTATCCGAGATCGTCTGCAAAGATCAGGATAATATTAGGGCCGACCTGTTCTGTGGCGGCGGCGAGGTTGGAGGCTCGGCCATCGGTCGTATTGAACACCACGGTGGCGATCATGGTAAGGATTGGCAGGTTCCCAAAAATTCGCATGCGGGCGACTCCGGAGAAGGAAGGTTTGGTCCAGAGTAGATCGATTGCGGAAGCTGCGGTCAACGAACTGCGACGCTGGCCAATACCGCGGAGGATGCAAACGAGCTGGTTGGGCCCCGATGAATGAAACTATCCTGCTTTGGCGGCTGTCCGGTTGCCTTGTCCGGAAAGGACTTACGCCTGAAAATGGCCAACGAGCATCAAGAATGTGGCTTTCTGGGTGTTCCCATTGGGATTCAACCTGAAATTCCTGCTCCCAAGTCCGAAACTTGCTGCATTTCCGACTCGAACATTCCGAACTTCAACGCTACACTCCGCGATTCATTTTGGACGCCGCTAGAAGTTACTGGTCAGGCGTTCATGTTCCGGGCTGAGTATAGTCTGGCGATTTTCTGTTGGCAGCAGTTGGTTGAGGACGGTTTTCAGATGTTCGCTGTGATTGAAGACGGTAATCGTCAGCATCGTGTCCAGGAAGGCAGCTTCCTTTCTGTGGACTATCGTGGAACAGAGGTACAGGCGGGATCTTCGATCACATTTGATCGTGTTCTGCTGGCCAATGGTGGTGGAGCGAGCATCGTTGGCGCTCCAACGATTTCAGGAGCCTCAGTTGTTGCTGAGGTTGTGATTGCCACTGAGAAAGGTCCAAAGCTGGAGATCCAGCGTTTGCGTAAGCGAAAAAATTCGCGTCGACACACGGGCCACCGTCAGAAGTATACTCGGGTTAAGGTGACATCAATTACCGTGCCGGGTCTTGCGGTCGTTGAGAAGTAGTCTGTTTGCGTTGAGCAGAAACGAAATCAAAAGGCGAGACAGGCAAAGCCTGTCTCGCCTTTCTTTATGAGCTGCGCCTTATTCGTTTGCAGAGGCTTGTGTGGGAATGACAGCAGGTTCTTCCCACACTTCCTATTGTTGCTCGGCTAAACTTCGGAATCTGATCTTGTCCGTTCCGGAATGTGCCAAGGCCCTGAATTTATTCGAGGATTACTGAGCCGGCCCACTAAATGCTCCACCGGGCGCTCCAAAGCGACGCAAATCCAGTTGTGGCTGCTGATCCAGGCTACGCACTGCATCCTGGCGATTCTGCTGCAGAGTTTCTGCCTGATTGTTGAAAAAGTCTGACATCTGAACGATTGCCGGACCAAGGAGGAACAGGAACACAGACGGCATCAGAAATAAGGCGACAGGAAACAGCAGTTTGAACGAAGCCGCATTGGCTCGAGCATCTGCCCTCTCCTTAAGTGATGCTCGTATACTGTCACTGTATTCTGTCAACGCCTTGGAGATACTGGTTCCTGTTGATTCGGACTGCACCAGTAAGGAAGTGAAAGAATTGATCTCTGGTGAGTCGATACGCTGACCGAAGTTTTTTAGAGCCTGCGGAAGACTGCCCACCTCTGCCTGCTGATCGACGATCCGAAGTTCCTCTGCAAGTGCGGGATGAGCCACTGCAATTTCGCGGCTGATTCTCTTCAGCGATTGAGGAACAGTCAGTCCCTGACTGACGCCCATATTCATCATATCCAGGACGTCTGGCAGTCCACGCTCGATATCGATTTTACGTTCAGCAGCTTTGAAGGCAACAACCAGAGGTGGCACCGCCCACATGAACATAGGCGCCATGACCAGCAAGCCCAGCAGCCATGGTTCTATGGCTGGCGGAGCCATTATCAGCCAGACGCCAACAATAACGAGCGAGAGGAATGATAGCACGAATCGAATCGCGCTCAGATTCAGCCACGAGGCGCGGGAATGATACCCTGCGGCAACGAGCGACTTACGCTGTACTTCACGACGAGCCTCTGTTTCCGGCAGGAGTTGAGCGATTGAAGGTGTCAACGAGCCAAAGACAAATGCGCTTTCTCGAATCGGAAGATCTTCGGGCGCCGGGAGGGGAATTGAGACGGCACCTTCGCTCAGGATCCCCTTGAAATCGCTGAAGAGTCGTCGATCATTCCAGGTGGAAATACGATTAAATCCGCGGTCTGAATTCATTGGTATTGTGGAAGTCGAGGCCCATTCGTTGGGCTCTGCCTGAGTCCTGACGCTGCCACCTGATACTGCGGAAATCGGTTGGCGTTCCGGCGGCAGAGTTTTTGCGGGTTCGTTGCCGATCAACGGTCTTTGCGGTTGTGATTCCAGGGACGCGTTCTGGACGATTTCACGAGAGGCAAACAAGTCCTCGATGCTATCAGACGTCGACAGTTCGGGCTGGGGTCGGGACTGCTGGAAAGGGCTTAGCATCCTCGGGTTTGATGGCTTCAGAAGTTTTCGAATCACGAAGACGCCAGCAAGAACACCGATAGCAGCCAGGGCATAGATGACGTACATGAACGGTGCTCCTCAACCTTTTCGACGGCTCGCGTGATCTTATAGCCCGGAGATCATCAGACAGTAGACAATAATGAATCGAGATACAGATGGCTCAGAATCGTGCACTTCTGCTGAGAATTCGAAATACCATCAGGCAACCCACGATCTGAAAAACAATGGCCGTTCCAAGAGACAACCGGCCCCAGAATGATCCTGTCAGACTTGTGAGGTAATTGGGATCGCGGAACAGATAGAAGCTCATCACAAGAACTGGAATAACCACCATCAGAATTGCACCCATACGACTAGCAATCGTCGCTGCTCGTTGACGTGCCACGAAGTGAAGTCGGTCGCGAACGGCTGTTGCCAGTCGTTCCAGAACAGAAATCAGGTCCCCACCCGTATCCTGATGCACTGTCAGAGCCGATGTGAACATTGTTAGCGTCGATACACCTGTCCTTGCTGCAAGATCTTTGACGGCACTGCCAACATCAAGTCCCATTTCCATACGGCGAGCACTGATGCGAAGTTCATCGCCGAGTGGTGAAGGTGTATCGGCGGCGACCAGCATAAAGGAGTGTTCGAGGTTTCTTCCTGAACGTGCACAACGAGAAAGTTCGTCCGCCATTCCGGGTAACTGCTCCATAATCGCCTTCTGTCTGCGAGAACGAGCGATCGATGCACCAATCATGGGGGCACTCAGTCCGATCAGCGCGGCCGCAGCTGTGACAAAAGGACGCTCGGTCGCTACAAAGACGGCACCACCCAAAGCCAGTGAACAGAGAAGACACAGACCAAGCCAGAGTGACGGAGACGTTCGAATCCCTGATTGAATCATCAGAGTGTCAAACCAGCCATTGAACGATTCGCCGATGCCGTCCGAATCGCCTCGGGCAAACTGATTGTCGTCCTTCAGCAGACCCGAGAACTCTGGCCTGCGATCCAGCGACAGGAGTGTGGGGTTCGGGGCGATCATGGTGATATCCGAGCTAAGAAGACAAACTATTGGGTGCGTGTTTCGCAATGAGGTGCGTCGCCTGCTTCAGTGAAGCTCTCACGCAGAGATGAGTGGCTAATCGCCAGGCTCCTGGATGATCAGATCGGAGTACCGAGCTGATTGTGAGGCTTGGCCTCGACCTTATTCCATCTTCAGCTCACGAGCCTCAAACAGCGGTCGATACTGTTCGACATTGACACCAGTCATTGCCAGGCGTCGGAGTGCTGCCGGAACATATCCAGTCGCAAAGAAGCTTCCCTGAGGCTGGCCGTCTTTGTCTTCGCCGTTGATGCGATAAACGAAGATGTCATCCATTTTATACTCGCCATCCTTCAACCCCGAAACTTCGGAGACTCGGGTGATTCGGCGATGCCCGGTGTGAAGTCGAGTTACATGGATCACAATGTCCACTGCATTTGATATGTACTGTCGAGCGATTCGTGAGGGCAGATCGGCTCCGGACAACGCGATCATCAGTTCCAGTCGGTCCAGTGTTTCGCGAGTGTCGTTCGCGTGGACGGTGCTCATGGATCCATCGTGGCCAGTGTTCATCGCCTGCAGCATGTCGAGCACTTCTGCACCGCGTGATTCGCCGACGATAATTCGGTCGGGGCGCATTCGGAGGGCATTGCGGAGAAGGTCACGTTGAGTCACCGCCCCTTTGCCTTCCATATTTGGGAGACGTGTTTCCAAAGGAATCACATCACGTTGCTGCAAGCTAAGTTCTGCTGTTTCTTCGATGGTTACGACACGCTGAGAATCAGGAATGAAGCGGCTCATGCAGTTCAGCAACGTTGTTTTGCCAGCACCAGTTCCCCCGCTCACGATGATGTTCATTCGGCCGCGAATCGCAAGGATCAGGAAGTCAGCCATCGCCGGAGCGAGTGAGCCGTACTTGATCATGTCTTCCATCTGCAGCCGACGATTCCCGAAGCGTCTAATTGAGACCGTTGGGCCGCAAAGTGCGAGCGGAGGAATGACGGCGTTGAATCGAGAACCATCCGGGAGACGAGCATCAACAATTGGGCTGGACTCATCGATACGACGACCAGCTCGTCCGACCAGACGATGAATAAACTGCATCAAGTGAGCTGAATCGGCAAAGCGAATATTGGTTGATTCCAGCACGCCGTTTCGTTCAACGAGGACTCGGTCTGGTCCATTTACCAGAATATCAGTGACCGATGGATCGACCATCAATGATTCGATCGGACCGAAACCGTAGATCTCGTCCATAATCTCGGAGACCATGGCCTCGCGCTGCTGGTGACTCACAGGAATCGTCTGCCGACCGCAAAGGTACTCCGCCAGCGAACGGAGTTGCGACCGCAATTCATTCTCCGTCATCGCTTCGGCTTTGCTGAAGTCGATTACGTCAACGATTTGACGATGCAAGGAGGTTTTCAGACGCTGGAAGTCGCGGACAGAATTATCCATTGTTTCTAGAGGAGCGACCATGGAGTGTTCTCAGTTCTGAATGCTGATCGTCTGATGAAAGTTCGTGCAATGACGGCGCACGAGACGGCTGGGTCCACTGTCCGTTATCGTTTCGAAATGCTGTGGGAATCCAGAATGTCTCAGGAGGCCCGTAGAGGCAGAATCATCCTTGAGATACATCCAGTCGGCAGAATCTGCCAAAGCGAGGTGTCCGCGAGACTACTCTGAGCAACGCCGGGGTCATGGAATGTTTACACAAAGTCTCTTACGAGCAGATGACGACAGGCGTTCAGAAGTACGAACACGGAACCACATCGCATTTTGTGCGCTGCCAGGCTGCCGGCGTCGCACCGGGCTCGGGGCTTTGTTTCGGTCGATGTTATGACCGCGTCGTGCGCTCGCATCCGGCGCTAATTGAGCAATCGGACGCTGTAAACGTAGCGATTGAGAGCTTGATCCGGATTTGATGCAGTGACTGCTGTTGATGTTGCAATCACACATGGTTGCAGAGCGACCTTCAGAGACCCGTTGGCGCTGTTTGATACCCTTACAATCCTGACTGCGACAGGGCGTTTCAGTGTCAGTGAAGTTACTTCCCCTGACGTCGGAATGGCCGAACAGAGCGGAATCAGACACGCTTCACCACTCTTATTCTGAAGTGAAGTGCGACAGGTCAGGAGGGTCTGGGGTTTCAGACTGGCAACGGGAATGCTTCCCGGGAAAGCCAATTCCTTGTAGCCCATTGAAGCAAGATCCTCCCCGGTAACACCAGTCTTGATCCACTGCTGAAACCGGGCATCGCTGGAGTTGCCGATTCCGCTGGAGAAGCAAATTGGAATGAATGCGTCAGAATTTCCTGCGGAGGCCGTTGAGTATATGGTGACCGTGATCTCCGGTAACCCATCCGGTCCGGATTCAAACATACGAGTCTCGGTGTTCCAACTGTATAGATCCTGTCCCTTCCCGGATTCGACGTTGGCCGACCAGTAGCCCAACGTTCCTCCTGCCGATTCTGCTCCGGTATCTGCTACCTCATCGCAGATTGCGAAGGGAAGCATGGGAATGCTCTGCCCTGCCCCGGCTCTGAATGCTACTGGGGAATGCTCCAGCAAGACAGTGGACTTCACCGATGCTGAGTGAGAACCAGATCCGGTCAGGCCATAGAAGACGTGTCCAAATTGATTCCTGAAACACTCCTCCGGAAACTCGACGCTGATCCCATCAGGCACAAGAAGAGCAGGATCTTTGGTCGGTCCCTGGTTCTCCGCCCAGATGACTTTAACAGATTCAACTGAAATGGCGGGGAGCTGAGTTCCGGCTCGGTAATCGTCAACCATGTTTACCGCGGCCTGCTGACACCGGGCCGTTCGCCCATCATATTCGAATGGTTGCTGCCAGGATCTCAGCATGTCATCAGACAGATAATTGTGTCCGGCAGCCAGCGCGGCGGAGGAAGCGCAGTTATGTGCCTGATTTCGAATTGCGGACAGCCACATCAGGTTCAGAAGTCCGCCACAAATCGCCCCGGCGGTGAGCATAATCAGAATGGTCCACGACGTCAGTATACCATTTCGATTTCGTGCAACTGACGTCTGCTTTGCTGGTGCGCAGGGGATCTTCATGATTCGGTCCGTTTGCATCTGCCGGCTGTCGTTTACCTGAGGTTTCTGATCTCACCGTAAAAAAGCCCGGCTCCTATTGGAAAGCCGGGCTTTGAAATCGTTCTTTAAATCACAGCGATTACAGATCGGAGTTGACCCCTGCCTTTTGGGCCACGTTTTTCTGGCGGTCTTCGGGTTTCGTGTCGGTTGACCATCCACCTACGGAACCACCTGTGCTCTGCAGACGAGAACCATCAGTATCACCAGAACCCCCGTTACCGTACCCGTCAATCATTTCCCCATCTTCGAAGTAGGTACGTGAACGTCCGCCACCTCGATAATGCTCTGTCTTGAAAGGCTTTTCCTTTGGAGCAGGGTCCTTCAATCCAAGGATTTCTTTCAGGGTGATTCGATCCTTTTCTGAGGGATTGATCTCGATGCCGTCACCTTCTTCTCCACCCTCGTTATAGACCAGATCGATCTCGCCTTTTCGCTGGGCAAGGGAGATAATTCGAGTTTGCTCCTCGTCCAGTTCAAGTGTCACGTTGTGAGATTCTCCACCCTGAAGTGCAGTGGTTGTGTAGCCGCGGCTGATCGCCAGAATCTTGACGCCCTTAAAAAGAGTCGCCGTCATTGAGTTCGATGTGCTGCCAATTGAATCGCCTCCGACACTGCCGCCAGTCGACTGAAGTCGGGTTGCGTCGCCTGCTCCGAAGTTATCCACCGTCAGGAGCACATCAACGTGTTGCTCCGGCTTCATTTTCTGGCTGAGCACAGCGGTCGTTTCACTGACCTTCACAACGACCGCCTGCTTTCCAGGGGACACTTTCAGGTCCGGAAAGTCTCCAGGAGCGTAGAACATCGATCCTCGCAGAGGCACTGCTGAGGTGATCTTTTCTTTTGCAATACGGCCAATCACGCCATCAAGAGACAGGAAGGTGTCCTCAGGAAGTGTTTCGCCTGCCTTTGCTCGTCCATTCCCGACGTGAGCTCGCGTGATGACCGTTCCTGGCTCAATCTCGGTGATTGCCATCGGAAGAATCCTCGCTTCAGGAGGTTTCACTTCTACGACGGGGGCGGCCATTAATTTCTTAAACAGGAATCCAACCGCCAGCACGGCGATAATGCCGAAGGCGGCCACAGTCAGCATCCACGGTGTGAGTTTCACAACGAATCTCCAGACAATCAGTTCAACGCAGGGGAATTGTCAGTTGGTGTTCTATTTGCCTGCCATACGAGGTGGCACGCATTACTTTGTCTGCACCATCCCTGCGCAGTGACTCCTGAAACTTCTCAGAACTCTTTCAATACGGATTCGGAAGTTCATTGGCGGCAGTTCGCTCCATCACCATAGGAGCATCCGCGTCAATAGAACGGTCCTGAAGGCTAAAGCCTGTCATCCATAATAAATCCGGGCTTGCATTTCGCATCGGAACCCTGATCGAAACTCGTCCTATTTCGCCGGCGTAACTGGCTGGAAGAACCTGGATTTGGCAATCCTTCGCAAGTGATGGTCCAAGTAGCGATGTAACTCGCTCCCTCACTTCAGACTCACCAGCCCCGGAAATACACATCAGGCGTGAGCCGCTTTGAGCAGCATTGGTGACTCGCGTATGAGCCGACATCAGCATGGAGAATTCAACGATGGAGAACACAAGCAGAAGAAAGACAGGGAGAATCAGAACCAGTTCCATCGAAAGGATTGCTCCTTTGCGATCGGGTCTTCTGGAGTTTCTGATCTGCATCTTCATGACTCACTCAAAACGCAAACGGAAGAGAAACGTCTTCGAACAGACGATTCCCTTCCGTCATTTCGGCTGAAGCAACCCGGCTTCATGAAAAAATTGCCGAAGAATCTTACCATGGGCGGTTTGTCAGAAGCTGAACCGCGACAACACACCATGTCGCCAATGCAACGGGCGCGGCGAAAGCCATCACTCGACGTTTCTGACGTTCGCCGGTAGTCCCAGCCGTCGCTTTGTTCTTGATGTATTGGCTTTTGGTGCGGCGAATTCCCTGGGACAACGCTGAGTAGATGACAACTCCAAAAGTTCCAACAGTCACAAAGATCAGGCTGCAAAACAGAACCTTCAGTGTCAACATGCCGCCCATCCACGGGCCAAGGGCCCCCATCAACTTGACATCGCCACCACCCGCGGTCCCGACCATCCACAGAATAAACAGGATGCCAAACCCCGCGGAAAATCCAATCAACGCGGTCCAGAGACCGTTTAATTGGAAGAAGGCCACCTGATAAATCAGCCCCGCCAGACACATCGGGACCGTCATCTTGTTGGGGATTTTTCGCGTGCGAATGTCAGAGATCGCAGCAACCAGCGTAAACAGCAGAACGCAGACCAGGAAAACGATTTGGGATGCAGTCAGTGTAGGCATTGTTGGAATTCTCAGGTCGGAATACAGCGGTACGAAGCTGTTGTAAGTGTG